>JBJTCD010000054.1:0-4608 GCA_046091665.1 Hyphomicrobiales bacterium | reverse complement strand
TGTCGGCACCGGCATGACCCATCCCGATCACGTCACCGAAGTGCTCGAGATGCTGCACATGATTACGGATGGTCTCGATATTCAGAGCATCATCGGATGTATCAATGCCGCGCATCGTGCGTTGTGCGGCCGCGATAATGTCATTGTCCGCAACAAGTGTTTCTTTGCAGATACCGAGCAGAGAGGCGTGCATGCCTGCGGCTTCATAGATCAAATTCGTGCCGGCATTGCCTACGAGTGTGAGGTTGTACGCCTTCTCATATCCGGCTTGGAAATCGATCACTTTAGAATCGCACATGCCGGCGCCGGTGCCGCCATTCAAATCATAGAAATTCGCCATTTGTCCGCAGGCTGATGACAGAAGCGCTTGTTCAGGTGAACCACCTGACATAGCGCCCGTGCGCAAATCAGAAACGAAAGGCCATGTGCCAAAAATATAAGGCGCACCGGGCTTGATCGCGTTCACATAGATAAGGCCGACCAAGCACTCAGCTACAGCTTGCACAACGGTTCCTGCCAATGATGCGGGTGCTGTTGCACCCGCTTGTCCAGCTGAAAGCAACAATACAGGCATACCGCCAAGCACGGCGACTTCCAAACATTTGCACGCGTCTTCGGCAAATTTCAAAGGTGGTACGACAAAGCAATTGGATTGCGACACGAAAGGACGTTCGCGCCATTTGTCTTCGCCGCCCGCAATCATATGAAGCATCTCGAGCACTTCGGTCACATGATCGGGATGTGTCATGCCGGTGCCGACATGTTTCGTTGTGCCGACAACGCTGGCATAGGCGGTGTTGATGTCGAGTTCACGTGGGCTTGGCAATTCACGGCACACATTGGTGCGTTGGAAGAAATGGATGTTGTCGCAATGGTCAACAATGCGTGCGCAATCATAAAGATCGACCACGGTTGATTCACGATAGTCGCCCGTGAGTGGTTCAACGACATTCACTGCGGCACCCGCTGTGCCGTAATAAACATTCTTGCCCCACGGATCCATGTCATAACGCGGGTCTTGTGCGTAAAGCGGAAAACGACGCGCGGCTTTCGCGATTGTGTCTTCAACAAGCGCGCGCGGAAACTTCATGCGCCCATCATTCTTGTCGATATAGGCGCCCGCTTTCGTCATATAGTCGATGGTTGAGGGAATGGCATCGGCAAAACCGATCTGCTCCAACACATCAAGAATCTTGTGATGGATCTTTTGCATATCGTCTTGAGAAAGAACTTGATATTTGCCGCCCGGAAGGCCGGGCCAAATCGGCCGATCCGCATCGGAGAGTTTTGAAGCGCGGGCTTGGCGACGCGCATCGCGCCCTCCACGGCGACCACTGTCACGTGAAGCTGTTTCCATCGCGTCCACACACATTCGTGCCTCCCCTTAAATTCAAGTTTTCCTGTTGAAAGAACAGAGCCTTGGAGGCCCTAAACCGTCAAGAGATTGATTTTCATCATAAGATGAATTTCATTCAACATATGACTGATTTAGCAGCCTCTCAATCCGGTTCCGTTCGCGAAGGGCCTTTGCCGTCGCTCACGGCCTTGCGGGCCTTCGAGGCGGCGGCGCGGCATGAGAGTTTCAGGCTTGCGGCCGAGGAGCTGAGCATCACCCAATCGGCGGTGAGCCATCAGATCGCGCATCTTGAAGCCCATCTGGGGAAAGACCTCTTCCGCCGGACAGGTCGTCGGGTAGAGCTAACCGAGGCCGGAAGGCTCTATTTTCCCTATTTGCGCGAGGCTTTTGAGCGCATCGAGACCGGAACGCGGCTCGTTTCGCGCCCCGCACAGCAGGAATTGACGGTTCAGGTCTATGTGACGGTGGCCGCCCGCTGGCTTATGCCGCGCGTGCACAAGCTTCAAAAATCCTGCCCCGACCTCCATGTCCGCTTCAATACAAGCCAGATGGATTGGGAATTCGACCCCCGCAATGCCGATATCGGCATGGTCTGCACGGTCGATTCCAACCGCCCGGGCTTTACCTACACGCCTCTCTTTGAGTCGCGGCTGGTCGCGGTATGCGCACCAAATCTGTTGAAAAATCAGCCGTCGCTCGCGAGCCCACGCGATGTCGCGCGGTTTACCCTGCTCGAACTCTATACAGCGGCTGGGGATTGGGATGCGTGGCTCGGTCCGGGCGGTCGCTCCGGGCTAAGCGAGGCCGCGAGTATCCGGTTTGATTCCTATCTTCTGGCGCTTGAGGCGGCCTGCGACGGGCAGGGCATTGCGCTCGCCCCTGATTTTCTTGCGGAACCCGATTTGGCTGCGGGTCGCCTTGTTTCCCCCATTCGCCATTCGGTGCCGCAACCCGCGCGCTGGTATCTTGTTGCGCGACAAGATCGCGCCGATGAATTGGCGATCGGGCGCTTTCGTGATTGGCTGATAAAAGAAGTCGAACCGCTTCGGAGATCGTAAATGAGTAAGAAACAAAAGCGCAGTGCTTTTCCATTGAACGCTGCACGTGATGTGAAATTCAAAGCCGAAGTGGTGAAAGACGGTGTGCGTGTCATCGAGAATATTTTTATTTCGCTGTCTGATGGCACACGACTTTCCGCGCGTTTATGGTTGCCGGCGGATGCTGAAAATAATCCGGTGCCGTGCGTGCTTGAATATATCCCCTATCGCAAAACCGATGGCACGCGTGGACGCGACGAACCGATGCATGGTTATTTTGCGCGCCATGGCACGGCGGCCATTCGCGTTGATCAGCGCGGTTCAGGTGAATCAGACGGCTTGATGGAAGATGAATATATCAAGCAAGAGCAAGATGACGCGATTGAAGTGATCGCCTGGATTGCCGCACAAAAATGGTGCTCCGGCAATGTCGGTATGATGGGGAAAAGTTGGGGCGGCTTTAACTGCTTACAAGTCGCGATGCGTCGTCCGCCCGCATTGAAAGCGGTACTGTCCGTTTGTTCAACGGATGATCGCTATAATGATGATATTCATTATATGGGCGGCTGTTTATTGAATGATAATTTCTGGTGGGGTGCGATCATGCATGCCTATCAGGCGCGTCCGCTTGATCCCGCGATTGTGGGCGCACGCTGGCGAAAAGACTGGATTGAGCGCGTCAAAGCCATGCCGAATTGGCCCGTGCTCTGGATGGAACATCAACGCCGCGATGATTATTGGAAACATGGCTCTGTCTGTGAAGATTGGGATGCCATCAATGTGCCTGTGATGATTACGGGTGGATGGGCCGATGCATATACCAACACATTGCCGCGTTTGCTTGCTGGATTAAAAGTGCCGCGTTTAGGAATCTTAGGTCCTTGGGCGCATGTTTACGCGCAAGACGGAATGCCCGGTCCGGCGATTGGCTTTTTGCAAGAAGCGCAACGCTGGTGGGACCACTGGTTGAAAGGCAAAGACACGGGCATCATGAATGAGCCGATGCTGCGCGCTTATGTTGAAGATGAAACAGGTGCAGGCCAATGGTCAGAGCATCGCAAAGGCTATTGGATAAGTGAACCACATTGGCCTTCACCGCGCATCACGCCGACGGCGTTTCATCTTGGTGACGGTGTGCTTTCAACAAGCTCACAAACAGCACTTTCGATTTCATTCCGTTCACCGCAATGGGTGGGTATGGGATGTGGTGAATGGATGGGCACCGGCGTGGCCGGTGAACAACCTGCCGATCAACGCATCGATGACGGGATGAGTCTTTGCTTTGACACAGCGCCCCTCGAAGAGGATGTCGTTATTCTTGGCGCGCCGGAATTTTCATTTGAATTTTCAAGTGATAAGCCTGTCGCACAAATCGCCGCGCGGCTTTGCAATATTCGTGAAGATGGCGCGTCACATCGCGTTTCTTATGGAGTCTTGAATCTCACGCATCGTGACTCGCATGAGCATCCAACAAAGCTTGAGCCGGGTAAAACCTATATAGCGAAAGTGACGCTCAATGCCTGTGGTCATCATTTTCGCAAAGGCACACGCATCAGACTTGCGCTTTCAACCGCCTATTGGCCGCTAATTTGGCCGGCACCCGAAGCGGCGACGCTGACGCTTTCAACCGGAAATTCGTCATTGATGTTGCCCCTTCGTCCCGCATCAAGTGATGATCAAGCGGTTAAGTTTTTGCCCCCTGAAAGCGCGCCCGACGCACCTGTGTCGATCATCCGCAAAGGTCATGTTGAACGTAAAGTCGAGATTGATCTTCTCAACCGCTCTGCCACTTATCGCACCGTAGGTGAGGGCGGTGTGTTTGGTGAAGGTGTGCGCCAATTTGATGAAACGGGCACATCGCTGAGTCATGATCTCACGCGCGAATTGACGATTTCGGCCGATGAGCCGCTTTGCGCGCGTTATCTTATCACGCAAGCCTATGAGATGGGTCGACCCGGATGGATGACGCGCTCAGAGACGCGTATGGAACTCACATCAACGATTGACGCATTTCACGTCAAAGCGAGGACTGAAATTTTCGAAAATGGAAAATCGCGCTTGGTACGCGAATGGGATGATAAAATAAAACGCGATTGTTTGTGATAATTGACATTGTAAAGAGCCCGTCATTGCGAGCGAACGCGAAGCAATCCAGGTGGAGTCAACGAAAGAGGTACAGTCGATCCGTTGCATAAAAATAATAAACATCAACTG
>JBJTCD010000053.1:0-74635 GCA_046091665.1 Hyphomicrobiales bacterium | reverse complement strand
GTCTCGAGTCGCTTGCTAGTCTCTTACTAGGATAGGCTGGCAGGCGCGTTTCCCCGCAAGCCGCACAGGCTGACCGGCTCTTGGGCCCGAACACCAATAAACAGGAGGAAACCCGCATAGCGATTAAACGAAAGATCGTTGAAATCGGTATGGGGACGGATCTCAGAGGCTCCGACTATACCAAAGCGGCCGTACGCGCATTGAAGGATGCGCTTTGGCACAATTCGCTCACCATCGCGAATGCGGCGGGCCAGGGTCCGGAAAACCTGTTTGTCCATGTTTTGATTGGCGTGCCGAAACCCGAAGCTGTCGACAAGAATGAAATCATTGGCGTGCTCCCTTATGGCAAAGCCTCGGTTGAAGTCGTCGAAGGCGGGCTTGAGATTATGAATGATGAGGGCACGAACCTCACCGTCATCGCCAATGCCGCCGCTATCGTATCCCTTGATCTGCCGGGAGTTTAATCATGGCCAAGCAACGCATCATTCTCGAAATGGGTCATGGCAATGATATGCATGGCGGTGATTACACAAAGGCCGCTTTACGCGCGGTACAAGATGCCATCCATCACTCCTCCCTCCCCTTCACACGCAGCCTCGATATTCCGGTTGATGATCTCGAAATCGAAGTGACGATTGGCGTGCAAAAGCCCGAAGCGGTTGATGCCGAAGCCGTCCGTAAAAGTCTCCCCGTTGGCAAAGCCAGTGTGAAACTCGTCAAAGGCGGTTTGGATATTCCCTATCCGGAACGATCGGGCGCCTCAGTTATCGCGACGGCCGCAATTGCGGTTCGCTATGATTTGAAATCCAAACTCGGCATTTCATAAATCTCATCCCTCAACAAAGGACTTCCATTGTGTCAGGCACCCCGAAAGACGAACTCAACGCCATGAATGCGCGCTTTATGGCGCTTGGCAAAGCGATCCCCGGCAGTATGGGCGCGTTTCAAAAATTGATGGGCGAAGCGAGCAAGGATGGCGCGCTCACTTCGAGATTCAAAGAATTACTTGCGGTTGCGATCGCGGTCTCAAAAGGCTGCGGTGACTGTATTGTCTTTCACGTGTCGAACGCCAAAAAACACGGCGCTTCGCGTGAGGAATTAGCGGAAACCCTTGGCGTCGCCATCGAAATGGGAGGCGGCCCTGGTGCCGTTTACGCAGCACGCGCACTCGCTGCTTATGATGGTCTTTGACCGGTAACATCTTGACAAGCGCGGCGGAAACCGTTCGCCTCGTGAAAAATAAGTTCGCGCCCCGATTTAAAAAGCGTGAGCAAGAGTACTGGGAGTAAAATATGGGACCCTTGGTGGGTATTGTGGCCAATCCTGTTTCGGCGAGCGACATTCGTCGCGTGGTCGCCAATGCATCAACACTGCAAGTAACGGATCGTGCCAATATCATCTTGCGGGTTCTCTCCGCTTTACGCGCGTGCGGCGTTCAAGATGTTCTTATGATGCCAGAAAAAAGCGGCATTCGTCGTCACATCACGCGTACTTATGAGCGTGCCGCAAATTTGAAAGAAGATATTTTTCCTCAAATCCACCATGTGCGACAAGACATCACCACAACCGTTCAAGACACATTAAAGGCGACCGCAGCGATGCGTGAAGCGGGATGTAAAATCATCATCGTTTTGGGTGGTGACGGCACACATCGCGCGGTGGTATCACAATGCGGTTCGATTCCGATTGCTGGAATTTCGACAGGTACCAACAACGCCTTCCCGGAACATCGCGAACCCACCATCACCGGATTGGCCGTGGGCCTTGCTGCGATGGGACGTATTCCTGACACGATTGCTTTCGAAGGCAATAAAAGACTCGACATTAAAATCGGTGATCGCGCCGAAGATATTGCGATTGTCGATGTCGCCGTTGTGACCGAACGCTTTGTCGGTGCGAAAGCGATTTGGAAACCGGAAAATTTCCGCGAACTTTTTGTAACCTTCTCCGATCCCGAAGTGATTGGCATGTCGGCGATTGCTGGCCTTCTCGAACCTGTATCACGGCGTGAGCCGCATGGATTGATGGTCGGCCTTACGCCGCCCCATGAAGCCAGAATGCGGCTCAATGTCCCCTTCGCGCCGGGTATCATCGGGGCCATCGGCATTGGCGAGGTCAAACACATGCAACCGGGCGTCCCGGTGCGCCTCGAATTTCCGGCAGGAACAATCGCTCTTGACGGGGAACGTGAACTTGCATTCGATCAGAGTGATGATGTGACGATCACATTGGTGAAAGACGCGTTTAGAACGGTCAATGTATCGGGGATCATGAATTACGCATCGAAACAGGGTTTGATGAAAGTGAATTAACCGCGGTCCAGAGAGCCAATAATCGATGACCGCATCTTGATGCCTAAAGGAGGAAAAGAAATGTCCAATAATCCCTTCCCGCTTCCCCAAGAAAAACTTTTGGAAGCCTACACGAAAATGAAAACGATCCGCGAATTCGAAGAGCGTTTGCATATTGAATTTGCCAAGGGTGATATTCCGGGCTTCGTGCATCTTTATGCGGGTGAAGAAGCCTCCGGTACCGGCATCATGATGCATCTAGAAGATAAAGACCGCATTGCCTCGACCCATCGCGGGCATGGTCACTGCATTGCCAAAGGCGTCGAAGTCGAAGGCATGATGGCAGAAATTTACGGCAAGGCCACAGGCTCCTGCCGCGGCAAAGGCGGCTCGATGCACATTGCCGATCTTTCAAAAGGCATGATGGGCGCGAATGGCATTTTGGGTGCTGGCGCTCCACTGATTTGCGGCGCGGGTTTGGCGGCAAAATTCCGTGGCGATGGTGGCGTGGGTATCACCTTTTTTGGTGATGGTGCATCAAACCAAGGCACCGTGCTTGAAAGCATGAATTTGGCGGCGATCTGGAATCTGCCCGTGATCTTCGTTGTTGAGAACAATGGCTATGCGGAATCAACGTCAATCGATTACGCGCTTGCGGTCGATAGCTATATTGATCGTGCAGCCGGCTTCGGCATTCCCGGAGTGACCGTTGATGGTACCGATTTCTTTGCCGTTTACGAAGCCGCCGGTGAAATCATTAAGCGCGCGCGTGAAGGCGGTGGCCCTGCTTTCCTCGAATGCAAGATGGTCCGTTTCTTCGGCCACTTCGAAGGGGACGCACAAACCTATCGCGCAAAGGGTGAGAATGAAGAAAACCGCGCCAATAAAGATTGTCTGAAAATCTTCCGTTCGAAAGTGACGAAAGCGGGTGTCATCTCCGACGCTGAATTGAACAAGATCGATGATCAAGTGCTCGCACGCATCGAAGCCTCGGTTCAAAAGGCGAAGGGCGATCCGCTTCCGACAGCGAAGGATCTCCTCACTGACGTTTATGTTCGCTATTGAGCGCGCGCGTCATCCTTCACATCGACATCACTTGAAATAGATTTTTAAGGACAAAAATCATGGCACGTAATCTCAGCATGAAAGACGCGATCAACGAGGCGATCGACCTCGAAATGACGCGCGATCCAAGCGTTATCCTTATGGGCGAAGACATTGCCGGTGGTTCTGGCGGCCAAGGCGAAATGGATGCGTGGGGCGGACCGCTCGGCGTCACCAAAGGTCTGTGGTCAAAGCACAAAGAACGCGTGATGGATACGCCGCTCTCAGAATCAGCCTTTATCGGTGCAGCGATCGGCGCTGCCGCCTGCGGTATGCGGCCGATTGCCGAATTGATGTTCCTTGACTTCATGGGCGTCTGTTTCGACCAGATCTTCAACCAAGCGGCGAAGTTCAAATATATGTTCGGCGGTAAGGCCGAAACGCCGGTTGTGATCCGCGGCATGGTGGGCGCTGGGTTTCGTGCAGCCGCTCAGCATTCGCAAATGTTGACGCCACTCTTCACGCATATTCCGGGTTTGAAAGTGATCTGCCCGTCAAACGCCTATGATGCGAAGGGTCTCTTGATCCAGTCGATCCGTGACAATGATCCCGTGATCTTCTGCGAACATAAAAATCTTTACGCATCAATGGCTGACGTGCCGGCCGAAGCCTATACGATTCCGTTTGGCGAAGCGGCGATCCCGCGTGAAGGCAAGAGCGCAACCATCGTCGCCTATGGCTTGATGGTCCATCGCGCACTTGAGGCGGCTGAAACGCTTGCTAAAGAAAAGATCGATGTTGAAGTTGTCGATCTTCGCAGCCTTTCGCCGATCGATATGGATACGGTCATCGAGTCGGTTGAAAAGACCGGTCGCCTTGTGGCTGTTGACGAAGCCAATCCGCGGTGCTCGATCGCTGCTGACGTGATTGCCAGCACGACAGAACATGCGTTCAAGGCTTTGAAAGCCGCACCGATTGCGATCACGGCACCCCATACACCGGTGCCTTTCTCGGCCGCGCTTGAAGATCTCTATATCCCAAGCGCTGCACGCATTGCGGAAGCGGTCCGCAAGCAGGTGAAGTGATCAAGAAAATTGTGAGCGTAGGATCACTCTTATGAACGTCGTAAAGCCGGGGCTTATGCCCCGGCCTCTCTCCCCTCAATAAAGACCAAGAAGATTTAAGGAACACGCATCATGTCAGACAGGATCAAGCAGGTCGTAATGCCCAAATGGGGCCTCTCGATGAGAGAAGGCAAGGTCACCAAATGGATCGTCAAACTTGGCGATAAAGTGAGCGTCGGCGACGAACTGCTCGAAGTTGAAACTGAAAAGATCGCGAGCGCTGTTGAAACGGGTGACGCGGGTATTGTTCGTCGCATCCTCGGCGAGGTGGATACCGTCTATCCGGTAAAAACGCTACTTGCCATTCTTGCCGACGAAGATGTGCCGGACAGCGAGATTGATGCGTTTCTTTCGACCTATGTGCCGCCAGTTGCGGAAGAAGGTGAAGAGGAAGTCTCCGCCTATCAGAATGTCACTCTGCCTGTGGGCGAAATTCGCTATGCAAAATATGGCGATGGCGCAAAGACGTTGATTTTCATTCACGGCTTTGGCGGTGATCTCGATAATTGGCTCTTCAACACGTCAGGACTCGCCGATCAATTCACAATCTATGCAATTGATCTGCCCGGTCATGGTCGCTCAGTGAAGGCATTCAAAGATCCGTCATTGAAAGGCATGGCCGATGTTGTTTTATCTTTCATGGATGAACTAAAAATCGACCGCGCCAATCTCATCGGCCATTCGCTTGGCGGTGCGATCTCGATGAAGACGGCGATTGCCGCGCCGAAGCGCGTTTCAAGCGTCACGGTATTTGGCTCAGCCGGGCTCGGTGCCGATATCAATATGGATTACATCAATGGCTTTATCAGCGCGGAGTCACGCCGCGAGATCAAGCCGTTCCTGGAACAACTCTTCTTTGATTCATCTCTCGTCGGCCGTCAGATGATTGATGATATTTTGAAATATAAACGACTTGATGGCGTGCCTGAAGCGTTACGCACACTGGCTGACACGGTCTTCAAGGGGGGAACGCAAGCAGAGACCCTTGCTGAAGCTTTCAAGGCCACAGGCATTCCGCTTCTCGCCATCCATGGCAAAGATGATCACATCATCCCGGCTTCGCATACGGATGCGGTGAAGGGCTTTGCCAAGGTTGAACTCTTTGCCGATACCGGTCACATGTCACAGATGGAAAAATCAAAAGAAGCCAATGCGCTGATTGCCGCCCACGCAAAATAATGTGATCGGTCGAAGGATGAACAAAACGCCGTCCCTCGGGGCGGCGTTTTTGTTATTCCGGGTGAAATTTTTTTGAAGTCGTTAAACGGGCGGCGTTAATGACAAGTCGCGCGTCGAAAAGCCCCCGAATCCGAAACCGCGCGCCACAAATGCACTTATTCGAAACATATTTGAATGACTTAAATTTGCCTCGCCAAACAAGGACTAAGTCCTTGAAATCATTGGCGCGCCCTACGGGACTCGAACCCGTGTTTTCGCCGTGAAAGGGCGACGTCCTAGACCGCTAGACGAAGGGCGCATCTTTGCGAAGACGGGCGCTTATAGGCGATCAGAACGCGCTAGACAAGCCGCCATTGACACGGCAGAAGGGCATAAATTGATCGGCTCCCGCATCAATTTAATCAAAGCCATTCTCAAAAAGGCCGAAAACCCTAGAAATGTCTGGTACACCCCCCTCCTCCTCGGATGCGCCCCGCCCACATACGCCGCTTCTAGAGCCCTCAAGCAGCACGGGAGAGGATCTCGGCGACGGTGCGCAGGACGAGGCGACTGAGGCACCACTTCATCAAAATATCCCGGCGGGCATCGGCTTGATGATCCTGGGCATATTTCTCTTTGTCGCCAATGATGTGATGGGGAAATGGCTTGTGGCGACCTATACGGTGGGTCAGGTCTTGCTGATCCGCAGCGCGGCGGGTCTTGTGATGCTCGGCCCCTCGCTTTGGAAGGCGGGCTTAAACACCGTTCTGTTTCCGCCCTCCCCAAAACTCAATCTCCTGCGCATTTTTCTCACCACATGTGAAGTCGCGTGTTTTTATTGGGCGGTGTCATTTATTACGCTCGCCGATATTGTGACGCTTTATATGGCCGCCCCAATTTTTGTAACGGCGCTTGCCTATCCTTTGCTCGGTGAAAAAATTGATACGCCGCGCGTCATTGCTATCATCATCGGATTCATGGGCGTCATCATTGCGATGCGCCCTTCAAGTGCGAGCTTTTCGCTGCCGGCGCTTGTGGCGCTCTCAGGCTGCCTCTTTTTCTCACTGATGATGATCATCACACGTCACTTGCGTGGTACCAAAGGCATCGTGCTTGTGACATGGCAATCGATGGCCGCGCTTCTTCTGGGCGCCGTGATTTCGCCCGTCGGCTGGGTTACGCCCACACCACGTGATTTTATCTTGTTGCTCATGCTCGGTGTTGTGGCAACGCTTGCCCATATCGCGGTCAATAAAGCGCTCAAACTTGCGCCCGCCGCCATCATCATGCCCTATCAATATACACAAATTATCTGGGCGGTGATTTTCGGTATTATCATCTTTGGCGATTGGCCAGATCAAATGATGATCATGGGCTCTGCTTTGATTATCGCTGCGGGTCTCTTCATTTTCTGGCGCGAGCAAAAAGTCGGGCGAAAAGAAAAAGACGCTTAAGTGACGCGCGCGATATCAACAAGACGAAGTTGAACACGCTCACCGCCGCCATAGCGATCAACATTAAGCGTTCCCGCAAGATGAAACGATTCACCGCGACCGGAGAGCAACGCTTTGCCCATCGGCGTGTCTTCACTTCGAAACGCGATGGCGCCGATCATAGAGCCATCACCAGATTTTAAGCGCGCGCGAACATGGCCTTGGCCGACAACACCGGAATCAACCAACCGATGATTCGAAAATGCCATCATCGGTTCGGGATGTGAAGATCCAAAAGGCCCTGCCTTCTCGATCCGTTCCACAAGTTCCGCTGTAGCGCCCCCTGCAGTGAGCGTCGCATCAATCAACAAAGCCGTTTCAGCACGCGCCTCTTTCACATCATTGTGAAGACGCGCTTCAAGAAATTCACGAAACACATCAATCCGCTCTGACTGAATTGTCACACCGGCTGCCATGGCGTGCCCGCCCCCTTTGACGATGATCCCCTCATCAACGGCAGCGCGAACCGTGCGGCCTAAATCAACGCCCGTCAATGATCGACCTGATCCCGTGCCCTGTCCCGATGCATCTAGCGCAATGGCAAATGAAGGACGCCGAAATCGTTCTTTCAAACGTGATGCAACAAGCCCCACAACACCCGGATGCCAAGATAGCGATGCCGTCACAATCACGCTTTTACTTTCATCATCATCAAGACCAATCATCGCGAGCGCTTCGGCTTCCGCCTCTTCAACCATACGCTTCTCGATCTCGCGACGTTCACCGTTTAAGTGATCAAGACGCGAAGCAATCGCTGTGGCTTCGGCTTCATCTTGTGTGAGAAGAAGCCGCGCGCCGAGAGCCGCATCCCCAATGCGACCCCCTGCATTGATGCGCGGACCAATCAGAAACCCCAAATGAAAAGGCGTAATCGGTCCGTCAAGGCGCGCAACATCAGCCAAAGCACGTAACCCAAAGCGGGCACGCGAGCGTGCAATCGCAAGTCCTTGGCGCACAAAGGCGCGGTTTAATCCGTAAAGCGGCACAACATCAGCAATGGTCGCAAGAGCCACAAGATCTAGCGAAGCGAGAAGATCAGGCTCTTTGTGTTGTGCATTGAAAAATTTTCGCTCGCGCAACTCGCGTGTCGCAGCGACGAGGGTCATAAAGACAACACCCGCTGCGCAAAGATGTCCAAGACTTGAAAGATCATCTTGCCTGTTGGGATTCACCAGCGCATCCACAAGTGGCAACTCAACGGGCGCCTGATGGTGATCAAGCACAACAACATCCATGCCCAAACGTTTGGCTTCTTGTAGAGAGTCATGGCTTGTGGTGCCGCAATCTACCGTTACAAGAAGCCGCGCTCCCGATTGAGCGAGCGATGTGATTGCTTCCTTGTTGGGGCCATAACCTTCAACGAGACGATCGGGGATGTGTATGGCGCGCTCTAGAGAAAAGTGATCCAACCATTCAGCGAGAAGCGCTGATGAACAAGCACCATCGACATCATAATCACCAAAAATGGCAACAGACTCGCGTCTTATCACCGCATCAGCTAGGCGCGCGGCAGCAAGGTCCATGTCTTTTAAAAGAAGCGGATCCGGCATCAAATCGCGCAAACGCGGTTCAAGATAGGCTGGCAAATCGGATGAGCGAACACCACGCCCCGCAAGAATGCGTGAAAGCGCATCCGTCACACCATGCTCTTGTTGGATCGCGAGCGCTTGCGCTTCGCCTTGATCATCGAGACGGTATCGCCATACACGGTCCGATACCGATTTTTCATGCGTGAAAACAGGACGCGTGATCATGCCGCGATACGATCCTTGTTCAGGCAATACAAAGAGGCGCCTGTTTTCACAGACGCCTCTTCAACTGGATTAGCCCTTATAGGCTTCAACTTTCTGATGTTGTTCGCCAAGGCCGGCGATACCCACTTTCATCGTGTCGCCCGCCTTGAGATAGACCGGCGGCTTCATGCCCATGCCGACACCCGGAGGCGTGCCGGTGGTGATCACATCACCCGGATCAAGCTGCATGAATTGCGAGATGTAAGCGACGAGATGTGCTACGCCAAAAACCATCGTCTTTGTTGAACCGTTCTGCACACGCTTGCCATTGAGATCGAGCGTCATGCCGAGATCTTGAACATCCTTGACTTCGTCTTTCGTGACGAGCCACGGACCCAAAGGACCGAAGGTCGGCGAACCTTTGCCCTTCATCCATTGGCCGCCGCGCTCGGTTTGAAAGGCGCGCTCTGAAATGTCGTTGCAGATGCAATAGCCCGCGACATAATCAAGGGCATTCTTCTCATCGATATAAAGTGCGGTCTTGCCGATCACGATGGCGAGTTCCACTTCCCAGTCGGTCTTCTCAGAGCCTTTGGGGATCACGATCACATCATCAGGACCTTGCACGCAATTCGGCGCCTTGTTGAACAGGATCGGTTGCTCAGGCACCGGCATATTCGACTCCGCCGCGTGGTCGGCATAGTTCAAACCCACGGCGATGAAATTGCCCGGACGCGCCACGCATGAGCCGAGCCGCGTGCCGGCGGGAACAGCGGGCAAAGTCGCCGGGTCAAGCGCCTTCAATTTTGCCAGTGAGTCGGGAGACAGAGCCGCGCCATTCACATCGGCAATATGCGAGGACAGATCGCGGATCGTGCCTGAGGCATCGACCAGACCGGGCTTCTCATGGCCTTTGGCACCAAAACGGACAAGTTTCATCGGAATTTCCTTAGTTTCATTTTAGAGCAAGTGGAACTTGCCGCGCACCATGACGAAGCCGGAGGCCAGAGGCAAGCCCCGGTTGAGTTAGGTCTGATTTGCGTTGTGCTGAGGAAAAATAGCGAAGCCCCGCCCCCCTATTCAGAAGACTGCCAACACATCCGCCGTCGTCATCACGCGTGCGAATTCAACCCGCAACGTCGCAATATGTGCATCATGGATCGCACGCGCGGGGATTGTGCCGCCTTTGCCATCCGGCAATTCAAAACAATCACACGCGTCTTCAACCAGGATCATTTTGAAACCCATATTCGCGCCCACGCGAATGGTGGTTGACACGCACATATCGGTAGAGATGCCGAATACGACGAGTGTATCAGCACCCAAGCGACGAAGGCGCAAATCAAGATCGGTTCCAATAAATGCGGCATTCACGCTTTTTGTCACAAGCGCTTCGCCCGGCAAGGGCACGAAACCCGGACGATGCGCATTGCCTGGATGCTCGGGACGCAATGTCGAGCCTTCTTCAACACTGTCATGGCGCACATGAATCAGAGGGCGATTTTTGGCACGCCATGCATCGAGCAAGGCTAAACCATTTTGATCGCATGCAGCGTTCCACCGTTTTGGCCAAGGTGCCAAATCAAAGCCGCATTGCATATCAATCGGCAATAGAACGGCATTCGACGGCAAAGACGTCATCGCAGACTCCAAGATTATTGAATAAGATCATTTTGTTCAGGAAAATACACATTACGCAACGAGACAACGCAACAAGACTTTACGCGCGGACTTTCACAAATTCACCTGGCGCATCACCTAACGTACTGTGATCGCCACCGGGAACACGCGCATCGACCTTTTCAGGTGCCTGCTCTTCAATCCATTTGATCCAATGAAGCCACCATGTGCCGGGCGTTTCTTGGGCGGATGCCACCCAGTCATCATACTCACCTTTTGGCGCTCCACCGGTCCAATATTGATATTTTGGTTTCGCAGCCGGATTGATGACCCCCGCAATATGCCCTGAGCCCGCAAGCACATAAGTGACATTGCCGCCGAAATATTTTGAGCCGACGAAAACGGATTTTGCGGGCGCGATATGATCTTCTTTTGCGGCCAAATTATAAACGGGGATCGAGACGCGTTTCAAATCAAGCTTGACATTGCCAAGAGTGATTTTGCCTTTCGATAGTTTATTATCAAGATAGCAATTGCGCAGATAGAAAGAATGATTGGCGCGCGGCATACGCGTGGAATCAGAATTCCAGAACAAGAGATCGAAGGGAAACGGATTTTCACCCTTGAGATACACATTCACCACATAAGGCCAAATCAAATCATTCGGACGCAGCATGTTGAAGGCCGCCGCCATGCTCGTTCCTTCAAGATAGCCGCGCACATCCATTTTCTCTTCGATGGATTTAACCTGCTCTTCATCGACAAAGACTTTGAGATCACCCGCATTTTCAAAATCAACTTGTGTCGTGAGCAGTGTGGCACTCGCGATGCGTTTATCATTTGTTGCCGCCATATAAGCGAGCGCAACGGAGAGCAAAGTCCCACCAACGCAATAGCCCATCGCGGTCACTTGTTTTTCGCCCGTGACTTTTTCAATCGTTTCAAGCGCGCCAAAAATTCCCTCGCGCATATAATCTTCGAAACTTTTTTCAGCCTGCCGCTCATCGGGATTGACCCATGAAATGACAAAGACGGTCAGCCCTTGTGATACGGCCCAGCGTATGAAGCTCTTCTCGGGATTGAGATCGAGAATGTAAAATTTATTGATCCACGGCGGCACAATCAGCAAGGGCCGTTTGAACACGGTCTCGGTGGTTGGCGTATATTGAATGAGTTCGATGAGATCATTGCGAAACACTACCTTGCCCGGCGTGGTTGCGAGATTGGCTCCAACTTGAAAATCGCCGGGCACGGTTTGGCGGAGCTTCAAAGTGCCCTTACCGGCCTTGATATCCTCCACCATCATCTTCATGCCGCGCACGAGATTTTCGCCATTCTGCTCAAGCGTCGTGCGTAAGAGTTCCGGATTGGTGGCAACAAAATTCGTTGGCGCCAAAGCGCTTGATAATTGCTTCACATAAAATTGCGCTTTGTGTTTCGTATGCGGATCAATGTCGTCGGCCTGTTGAACAAGATCATCCGCCCATTTTGTTGTGAGGAGATAGGCTTGTTTCACAAAATCAAAAACCGGATTGTCATTCCATTCAGGATCACGAAAACGCTTATCCGTGGGTTCCGGCTCAACAACAGGCGTCACCGCTTCGCCTTGTATTTTCTTTAAATTATTGGCCCACAGATCGAGAAAGCCCTTTGTGAGCGCGGTTTGCGCCATCACAAGACGTTGCGGATCGGACGCGACTTTCTCAACCACTTGCCCGAGCGTTTTGACAACATCGCTCATTTCTTCAGATATGCCGGCTTTGGCGCGCCCTTCTTCAACGGGCTTGAGGGACGCGGCGGTCGCGTGGCCAAGCTCTTCCATTAACCGCGCTGTATTATTGGCGAGCGCTTCGTAATTCGGCACAGTGAAAGTTGTGGGGACGATGCCCGGAGCCGGTTTGGCCTTATCCGATGTCATTCCCTGATCCCCCCGCGCCGTCACGCACGTTTTCCTTGCCGGATTTACGACTCCACTGTAGCGCGGAAACAAGGCTCGTCGAGCCAGTAAATTGGTCGTATAAGGACGTCATGACAAAATCTTGGCAGACCCGCAGCTTCCAGGCCGCTTCCCTTCTTTTGAGCATCTCTTTCCTTCTGGCGGGATGCGCCACGACGGCAAGCGAACGCAAAAGCAGCGGAAACACGTTCAAAGATCTCGCGATCTGGGCCGGATTTGCCACGAATGCCGAAGAACCGGCGGATTTTGTCAAAGAAACCCGCACAACCGACTTAACTTATCTGCCGGTGGGGGTAACCCCGGCCGGACCTAAGAAAAACGCACGTAAACTAACGCCCGAAGAGTTAAAAGCTCTCGAGGATCAACTCGAAGCCGCGCGCCTTAAAAATGAAGCCGTAGGCGGACAAACGCCTTAAGCCATCTCATTTTCAGAAAAATTTTAGATTTTGCATCTAATTTTCGCATGAATTCGGCACCTTCTCATGCTAGAGCACGCCATCTCCTCGCGACACCGAGCCCTCCGATGAATGATTTTTATCGCATCCAACGCCTTCCGCCCTATGTTTTCGAACAAGTGAACCGCATCAAGGCGGCGGCGCGTGCGCGAGGCGCGGATATCATCGATCTCGGCATGGGCAATCCCGATCTGCCCGCCCCCAAACATGTCATGGAAAAGCTCGTCGAAACCGTGGGGAAGCCGCGGACCGACCGTTATTCCTCCTCGCGCGGTATTCCGGGCCTGCGTCGGGCGCAAGCCGCTTATTACGAGCGCCGCTTTGGCGTGACGCTCAATCCCGACACGCAAGTCATCGCCACGCTCGGCTCGAAAGAGGGCTTTGCCAATATGGCGCAGGCGATCACCGCGCCGGGTGATGTCGTTCTTGTGCCGAACCCGTCCTACCCAATCCATGCGTTCGGCTTTCTGATGGCGGGTGGTGTGATCCGCTCGATACCTGCGGAACCGAATGAAGAATTTTTCCGCGCGCTCACGCGTGCGGTCGCGCATTCGATCCCGAAGCCGATTGCGCTTGTGACCTGTTATCCAGCCAATCCGACTGCCTATATCGCGTCGCTCGATTTTTATCGCGAGCTTGTGGATTTTGCGAAAAAGCATGAGCTTATTCTTCTGTCCGATTTGGCTTATGCGGAAGTTTATTTCGACGATCACGCGCCGCCGCCTTCAGTGTTGCAAGTACCCGGAGCGATGGATGTCGCGGTTGAATTCACTTCGATGTCGAAAACCTTTTCGATGGCGGGATGGCGCATGGGCTTTGCGGTTGGCAATGCCAAACTGATCGCCGCATTGGCACGCGTGAAATCCTATCTTGATTATGGTGCCTTTACGCCCATTCAGGTGGCAGCAACCGCCGCGCTCAACGGTCCCGAAGACTGCATTCATGAGATGCGCGCGGTTTATCGCAATCGTCGCGATGCATTGGTTGAGAGTTTTGGCAATGCCGGATGGGAGATTGATCCGCCGGGTGCTTCGATGTTTGCGTGGGTCAAGATTCCCGAACCGTTCACGAGCATGGGCAGTCTCGAATTCTCGAAGCTGATGGTTGAGAAAGCCGATGTGGCGGTGGCGCCGGGGATCGGCTTTGGCGAACATGGCGATGATTATGTGCGCATCGCAATCGTTGAAAATGAGCAACGCATAAGGCAAGCCGCGCGCAATATACGTCGTTTTCTTGAAACTGCGGACAAAACATTGCACAACGTCGTCCCGCTGGTGGCCAAAGGCTGAACCACCTCCTCAATTTGGAATGATCGCATGACTTCTTCCCTCCGTATCGGCGTTATCGGTCTTGGGACCGTGGGCGCGGCGCTTGTCAGCACGCTGCAAAAAAACGCGAATTTCGTCGCGAGCCGCGCTGGCCGCCCCATGATTGTCGTCGCCGTCTCAGCGAGAGATAAAACACGTGATCGCGGGTTCGATATCAAAGATCTTGAGTGGTTTGATGATCCGGTGGTGCTCGCGCGATCAAACAATATTGATGTGCTTGTCGAATTAATTGGTGGCGCTAATGGCACAGCGAAAGAGACCGTTGAAGCGGCTCTAGCCAGCGGTAAATCGGTGGTCACGGCCAATAAAGCGTTACTCGCGAAACATGGCAGTGCCCTCGTTACGATGGCCGAGAATAACAATGTCGCCTTGAATTTTGAAGCCTCTGTTGCGGGCGGCATTCCGATTGTGAAAACATTACGTGAATCACTTGCGGGCAACCACGTGACGCGCGTGTCGGGTATTTTGAACGGCACTTGCAATTATATTCTTTCGCGCATGGAGCTTGAAGGTCTTACTTTCGAGGATTGCCTTAAAGACGCGCAGCGTTTGGGTTATGCCGAAGCCGATCCGACTTTTGACGTTGGGGGTTTTGACACCGCGCATAAGCTTTCCATTCTCACCTCACTTGCCTTTGGCACCGAGATTGATTCTGAAGCGGTTTATGTTGAAGGCATCGCGTCGATTAAACCGCTCGATCTCGTAATGGCGGATGAGCTTGGCTATCGCATCAAACTGCTTGGCGTGGCCGAGCGTACATCAACGGGCATTGAACAACGCGTGCATCCCACCATGGTGCCAAAGCATTGGGCGATTGCGCAAGTGATGGGTGTCACCAATGCCGTGAATGTGGTTGCTGATATTGTCGGCGAAATCACGCTTGTCGGACCTGGCGCGGGAGGTAATGCCACCGCATCCTCGGTGCTTTCCGATCTTGTTGATATCGCGCGTGGTCTTCATGTGCCGCCTTTGGGCGTAAGCTCAAAAGCTTTGACTCAAACCGATCAAGCGCCGATGCAACGCCATGAAGGCGGCTATTATATTCGCCTCACAGTGCGCGACAAACCGGGCGCTGCGGCAGGCATCGCCACACGCATGGCTGAACAACAGATCTCGCTTGAAAGCATTGTGCAAAAGCGCCCACCGGCTTCACGCGCGGCTGATCCTGCAGGGAAAGCCGGCACACCTGTGCCCGTTGTTTTGATTACCTACGCCACAACCGAAGAAGCGATCCGCCGCGCGCTTGACGCGGTGATGGCCGATGGTCATATCGCGGAACCACCGCAACTCATCCGCATCGAGCGGGGATGAGTCGCCCAAAGAAATAAGCGTTAGGAGTGCTTGATGACCCAGAACACCGAAATTCACGTTCCGCAGAAAGAGGTCATCGAGCGCATTTTGTCGATGGAGCTGGTGCGCGTCACCGAACGTGCCGCGGTATCGGCTGCACGCCTTCGCGGGCGTGGCGATGAGAAGGCGGCCGACCAAGCGGCGGTGGACGCGATGCGGCGTGAACTCAACAAGTTGCCGATTGATGGCACAATCGTGATTGGTGAAGGCGAGCGCGACGAAGCGCCGATGCTTTTCATTGGCGAAAAAGTGGGCAATGGCACGGGCCCGAAAGTCGATATCGCGGTTGACCCTTTAGAAGGCACCACGCTCTGCGCGAAAGACATGCCCGGTGCGATTGCGGTGATGGCGATGGCGCAAGCCGGATCGCTTCTCTATGCGCCCGACGTTTACATGGACAAGATCGCGATCGGTCCCGGTTACAAAAAAGGCATTGTTGATCTTGATGCCTCGCCTGAAGAGAATATCCACGCGCTCGCGAAAGCCAAAGGCGTGAAACCACATGAAATCAACGCGCTGATCATGGATCGCCCGCGCCACGCGGAGTTGATTGCAGCGGTAAGAAAGACCGGTGCGAGCATTCGCCTCATCACCGACGGCGATGTCGCCGGCGTGATCTTCACAGCGATGCAACAAGAAACGGGCATTGATATTTATCTCGGTATTGGTGGCGCGCCGGAAGGTGTTCTTGCGGCGGCCGCGCTTCGCTGCGTAGGTGGTCAAATGCAAGGCCGTCTCATTCTCGACACGCCCGCAAAAATCGAGCGCGCGCGCGGTATGGGTGTGAAAGACCCCAAACGCAAATATGATATGGCAGAACTCGCAGCTGATGACGTGATTGTATCAGCCACTGGTGTGACCGATGGTGCGCTTATGCATGGCGTTCGTTTCAAAAAAGATGTGATTGAAACGGAAACGATTGTCTATCGTTCAATCACCGGCACTGTCCGCCGCATTCATGGCGAGCATCGGGAGTTGGCGAAGTTCCTTCTCGATTAAATGAGAGACCTGCCATTCATCATTGCGAGCGAATGAACTTACTTCGGTGTCATGGCAGGCCTTGTGCCTGCCATCCACGACTTAGGCCTTAACGCAACGCGTTCTAAAAAAGTCTTGGATGGCCGGGCTAAACTTGGCCATGACGGAATGAGGTCTTCACATGCGCTGGCAAAGACAGGAATAAATTAATCAGAGCCCTAACATGAGTTTGAGGTTCTGCACCGCAGCCCCTGACGCCCCTTTGCCGAGATTGTCGAGCTTGGCGACAAGCACCGCTTGACGTGCACTCTCATTCGCATAGATGCGCAATTCCAATAGATCGGTGTTGTTGAGTGACTCCGCTTCCAGCCGACCCGATGTGATTGATGCATCCGACCACGGCACCACACGCACATGCTCGCAGCCTACATAACGTTCGATATAGGCGTCATGAAGCTCTTTGGCTTTCGGCTTACCTTCAAGATGATCAAGATACAGCGGCACGCTCACCAACATGCCTTGTTTGAAATTGCCCACAGAAGGCACAAAAATCGGACGTTGATCGAGATTGGAATATTTTTGTAACTCGGGCAGATGTTTGTGTGTAAGGCCCAAACCATAAAGTTCAAAATGCGGCGCAATGCCTGCCTCATAAGATTCAATCATGGATTTACCGCCGCCCGAATAGCCTGAAACCGCATTCACAGTCACAGGATAAGACGGAAGAATAAAACCTGCATCGACAAGCGGACGAATAAGCGCAATCGCGCCTGTCGGATAACATCCCGGATTTGCAACGCGATGCGCGCCTTCAATCATATCGCGTTGAGTGGGATGCAATTCGGCAAAGCCATAAACCCATCCATGCGCGACGCGATGCGCGGTTGAGGCATCAAGAATGCGCGGCGCATTCGCGCCCAATTCATCAGCAAGCTTAACGGCCTCAATCGCCGCATCATCAGGCAGACAGAGAATGACTGCATCAACTTCGGCCATCAAAGCCTGACGCGCTTTTGGATCTTTGCGCTTAACAGGATCAATGCTTTTGATCTCGATGCCTTTGAAATGCTGAAGACGTTCGCGGATTCCTAAACCCGTTGTGCCCGCCTCGCCATCAATGAAAACCGTTGCTGTCATGTCATTCTCTCCGCCCGATTATGGCGCCTATTTATACCCGATCAGACATTTCGTCTCGAGATAATCATGCAGACCAAATGCGCCATATTCGCGGCCATTGCCTGATTGCTTATAGCCGCCAAAGGCCGAGAAAGGATCAAAGGCCGGGTAATTAATCTGCACGGCGCCAACGCGCAAACGGCGTGCCACCGCCCTCGCCTTCTCTACGTCAGCTGATTGCACATAGCCCGCAAGTCCATATTCGGTATCATGCGCAATCTCGAGCGCCTCATCAATCGAGCCATAGCCCATGATCATCAAAGTCATGCCGAAGATTTCATTCTTCGCAATACGCATATTCCGGGTGACATTGCCGAATATTGTAGGCTTGGCGAAATAGCCACGCGTAATTCCGTCGGGAAGACCAAGACCGCCGGTGACAAGAGTCGCGCCGTCTTCAATGCCCATTTTAATGAGGCCTTGTACCTTCTCCCAATGCGCTTTTGAAATCAGCGGGCCCAATGTTGTTTTGGGATCATTCGGATCGCCGAGCACGTATGATTCAGCGGCGCGTTTCGCAATCGCCATCACGTCATTCATACGATGATGGGGCACCAACATCCGTTGCGGCGAGTCACAGCTTTCACCCGAATTGATATAGCAACTCGCAACGCCATTGGTGACAGCCGATTCAAAATCGACATCATCAAGCAAGATATTTGCGGAATTACCACCAAGCTCTTGCGCGACGCGCTTCACGGTATCAGCAGCGGCTTTCGCTACCGCGATGCCGCCGCGTGTCGAACCCGTAAATGAAACCATATCGATATCGGGATGCGCAGCAATCGCTGCACCAACCGTGGGGCCGTCACCTTGCACAAGATTAAACACGCCTTGCGGCACACCGGCTTCATGCAAAATCTCAGCGAAGACAATACCTGAGAGCGGCGCGATCTCTGAAGGCTTCAACACCATTGTACAGCCAGCTGCAAGCGCAGGCGCAACTTTACAAACGATCTGGTTGATCGGCCAGTTCCACGGTGTGATCATGCCGACAACGCCGATACCTTCATGCATGATCAAAGTTGTGCCTTGCAACCGCTCAAATTCATAGGTCTTGAGCACTTCAATCGTCGACTCAAAATGAGCGGTGCCCGAGCCTGCTTGCCATTCCATTGCGAAACCGCGCGGCGCGCCCATCTCGAGCGTCATCGCGTCAGCCACATCTTGAATGCGGCGTTGATAGACCTCAAGCACACGCGACAAAAGCGCGAGCCTTTCTTCGCGGCTTGTTTGCGAGAAAGTCGTGAATGCTTTGCGCGCCGCCGCGACAGCGCGATCGACATCTTTTGAAGACCCAAGCGCGATACGACCACAAATCTCTTCATTCGCGGGATTGATCACATCGAAGGGGTTAAGCGCAACCGGATCGACCCATTGGCCATCGATATAGAATTTAAAATAATCGGTCATAATCTAACGCCTTTCTTTTCACCCCGTGCCGTCAATTTGTGGCGGCGTGTCCATCGGGCTCCAGATCATGGAATCGATCATAATTCAGCATGGTCGACCCGTCCGGATGCGACTCAATAATGTCGGCATAACGATGATCCCAACGGATGTCCTTGATATCATACCAATGCCGCGCCCTTACCTCTTGCGCCATATTTTCGTCATAACCCGCAATTGTGAGAATCAAAGTCGAGAGCGAAGCGTCTTGGCCTTTGCGCAATTCATACAAGGGCGATGCCTCATCGATCACATGGAAGATCGACCATGATAAAACGAATACGGGATTTTCAACGCGCTCTAATTTCAACTCGACAAAGCGGCGAAAGCGATGGCCTTCTTTTGATTTGCCTTCAGCCAAAATCCACAAACGTGCTGAGGCATCAGAGACCGCATTATGCCGCTCATTAGCAACACGGATCATCAGCGTCGGTTTTCCATCTATCATCGTCACCACCGGATGACGCGCAAACATAAAGCGCGCTTGCGGGCGTGCAAAACGCGTGAACATCAAACCGGTCGTTACCGCGACAAACAACAAACCAAAGAAATTCTCGATCGACGCCACGAGATGACCATAAGTGGTAGCCGGATGCATATCGCCAAACCCAACCGTTGAAAGCGCTTCAACGGAAAAGAAAAACAACATCGCAAGCGAACCGCCTTGCGTGTTCGCGATCACATCGCCGCCGAGCCAATAAATGAAAGCAAACAAAAGATTCGTAGCGATAAAGATCGAGGCGACGGTCAGAAAAAATTTCGGCCAGCTCATCGCGAGACTTTCATGATAAAGATCACGAAAGGTTCGGCGCGTTCCGCCCACGATTGTAAAAGAGCGCCGCCCGATCCGGACCTGGCGCGGCTTTTTTCTCAAATTGGCCATAAGACATCCAATATCTATCGTTTGGGAAGCAATCTAATGCTCAGAACGGGCGCTGGAAAGCCCGTCAAAGCCCGACGCTGCCCCTCGCAAAAGGAATGGCTTGGCTTTTGCTCTCAAGATTGAAAGAATGAATTTATCAGGCCTAACCGGACGAAATGATGAAAATTCAGGCAGTCAATGATCAAAGCGGCGGCACAACGCGTCCCTCCGCCGGGTTCGATGAGATGGTCCGCCCTGATGGCAGCATCCGTCCCGCCTATCAAAAACTCGCCGACTGGCTCTCCCAACAATCGCGCGGGCTTATGGCCAAAAAGCAGGAAGAGGCCGAGGCTATTTTTCGCCGTCTCGGGATCACCTTTGCGGTCTATGGCGACAGCGCATCGAATGAGCGGCTCATTCCCTTTGATCTGATTCCGCGCATTATTTCTGCGAAAGAATGGCGTTTTCTCGAACGTGGCATCGAGCAGCGCGTGCGCGCGCTCAATGCTTTTCTCTATGATATTTATCACCGTCAGGAGATCATCCGCGCGGGTCGCATTCCTGCTGAATTGATCACCGGCAATGAAGCCTTTTTGCCTGAGATGATCGGCTTTGATCCGCCGCGCAAAATCTATTCGCATATTATCGGCACTGATATTGTGCGCACGGGTGAGAATGATTTCTTCGTGTTGGAAGATAATCTGCGCACGCCTTCGGGCGTGTCTTATATGCTCGAAGACCGCGAAGCGATGATGCATCTCTTCCCGGAACTCTTTGCCGCCCATCGCGTGGCGCCTGTCGAACGTTATCCGGAATTATTGCGGCAGACATTAGAAAGTGTCGCGCCCGCGGGCTGCAAAGGCGATCCGACCATCGCGGTTCTCACACCGGGCATTTATAATTCGGCTTTTTTCGAGCACTCCTTTCTTGCCGATCAAATGGGTGTCGAATTGGTGCAAGGCTCCGATCTCTTTGTCGAAGATGGCGCGCTTTATATGCGCACCATCACAGGCAAAGAAAAAGTGGATGTGCTTTATCGCCGTGTTGATGATGCCTATCTCGATCCGCTGACTTTTAGACCCGATTCCACCCTTGGCGTGCCAGGCCTCTTTGATCTTTATCGCGCGGGACGTGTGACAATCGTGAATGCACCCGGCACCGGCATTGCTGATGACAAAGCCGTCTATGCCTATGTTCCCGACATCATCGAATTCTATACGGGTCAGAAACCCATTCTAAAAAATGTGCCAACATGGCGTTGCTCGATCAAAGATGAATGCGCTCATGTTCTTCAAAATCTCGATACGCTCGTTGTGAAGGAAGTTCATGGTTCCGGCGGTTACGGCATGTTGATCGGCCCCCATGCGACCAAAGCGGAACGTGCGACCTTCGCCAAAAAAATTTCAGCGAAGCCTTCAAATTACATCGCGCAACCGACATTGAGTCTTTCAACCTGTCCTTCCAATGTCGGCAAAGGCTCTTCACCGCGCCATGTTGATTTGCGCCCCTTTGTGCTTGTCGGTGATCGTGTGCGTATCACACCCGGTGGGCTCACGCGCGTGGCGCTGAAAAAAGGCTCTTTGGTTGTAAATTCCTCGCAAGGAGGCGGCACCAAAGACACATGGGTTTTGGAGGACTGACGATGCTCGGACGCACCGCCGCCAGCCTCTTTTGGATGTCACGCTATATTGAGCGCGCCGAAAACATCGCGCGATTGACGGAAGTCGGCTATCGCATCGCACTCACACCCGATATTGGTTCAGGCCATCGCGAAGATTGGCAATCGACTTTGATTGCGGCGGCGGGGTTAAACACCTATCTCGAACGCCATTCTGCGATCACGCCTGAAAAAGTGCAGCATTTTTTGCTCTTTGATCGTGATAACCCCTCTTCCGTGCGCTCTTGTCTTGAAACCGCGCGTAACAACGCCCGCGCCGTGCGCACCGCGCTTACTCGCGAAATGTGGGAAGCGTTGAATTCAACCTATATTGATTTCACCGCCGTGAAAGCGAGCGATCTCAGCTCTGGCAAATTGCCGGAATTTCTTGATTGGGTGCGCCAACGCTCGGCACTTTTTCGCGGTTCAATGCTCGGCACTTTGTTGCGCGACGAGGGCTTTCACTTCGGCCAACTGGGCGCTTTCATTGAACGCGCAGATAACACGGCGCGCATTTTGGATGTAAAATATTATGTGCTTCTGCCAACGAATGAATCAGTCGGCGGTGATCTAGATGCGTTTCAATGGGAAACGATATTGCGCTCGGTTTCAGCGCATCGCTCCTACCGCCATGTTTACAAAGATCGTTATCGGCCGTGGAACATCGCCGAGTTTCTAATTTTGCGTCAGGAAATGCCCCGCTCCTTCCGCTTTTGTTATGGGTGGATCGAACGGTCACTCGAAGGGCTTTCGGAAATTCTTGGCCAATCGCCGCAAAGCCGCCATGACGCCTCAGCGATTTTAAGCGATCTCAAAAACGCGTCAATGGATGAAATTTTTCAATCCGGCCTTCACGAATTCCTCTCGAATTTTATCAAGCGCAATAATGATCTCTCAAGCCGCATTGCGCATGACTTCCATTTCCTATGAGCGAGAGAGACTGATACCGACATGTTGATCTCGATCCATCACCGTACCTCCTATCGCTATGATCGGCCTTTCAATCACGCGATCCAGGCTTTGCGCCTGACGCCCCCAACAGGAGAAAGCCAAACCATTCGCTCATGGACCATCTCATGCCCCGGCATTGAACGCGCGGCAGAGTATCAAGACGCTTTCGGAAATGTCGTTCATCTCGTCACGCCCCCGGGAGAAGCTGATGGGCTCGAGATTGGAGCCTCAGGCGTTATTGAAACCTTCGATAGTGCCGGTGTTATCGGTTCACTCAATGAATCCGTGCCGCCTGCAATTTTTCTTCGCCCCACAGCAAAAACGATTGAGACGCCTGCTATCACCTCTTTCGCTTCGCAATGCCGCCGTGCAACGCGTCTTGATACTCTTCACGCGCTTCTCTCATCGATCCATGAGACGGTGACTTATGATACGGATGCAACACATGCGCTCACAACGGCAGCGGAAGCCTTTCGCGCCAAACGCGGTGTTTGTCAGGATCACGCTCATATTTTCATAGCGGCAGCGCGCGTTCTCTCGATCCCCGCGCGTTATGTCACCGGCTATTTGTTGATTGACGGGGAAACATCCGCCGTTGCGCATCACGCATGGGCTGAAGCCTATACAGAGGATCTTGGCTGGATCGGCTTTGATGCTGCCAATGGCGTGTGCCCGACCGATCATTATGCACGGCTCGCCATTGGCTTTGACGCGCCCTCCGCGGCACCGGTTCGAGGCACAATGCGCGGCGCGGGAAGCGAAGATCTTTCCGTAGAGGTTGTCGTGCGCGCAGGAGACCAGTAAAAGCTCTCCGTTAAGTTTCGCTGCCGCGACCCGAAGGAGACCGTTATGACCTATTGCGTTGGCTTGCGCCTTGATGATGGCATTGTCTTCGCCTCAGACACACGCACCAATGCGGGTTTCGACAACATCGCCGTCTTCCGCAAAATGCATGTCTGGGAGAAAAAGGGCGATCGCGTTTTGGTTCTGTTGTCGGCCGGCAATCTCGCGGTCACGCAAGCGGTAATCTCCAATCTCAATGAGCAGATCGACGCGGCGGAAGAAAAAGACGGCGCTTCGCTTGTCAATGTCACCACTCTGTTTCAGGCCGCACGCCTGATTGGCGAAGCGGTGCGCGACGTGCGGCGCGTCGATGGACCAGCGCTCGAAGCCAATAATGGCACCTTCGCCTGTTCTTTTATTTTGGGCGGGCAAATTCACGGTGAGCCGCCGCGCATGTTTCAAATTTATTCTGAGGGCAATTTTATCGAAGCAACAAAAGACACGCCCTTTTTCCAGATTGGTGAGCATAAATATGGCAAGCCCATTCTCGACCGCGTGGCGCGGCCTGAAATGACCATGGGCGAAGGCGCGAAAGTCATATTGATCTCGTTCGATTCAACTTTGCGTTCCAATCTTTCGGTCGGCATGCCGATCGATCTTCTGATGTATGAACGTGACTCACTTGAAATTTCCTATCAGCGCCGCATCTCTCAAAATGACCCCTATTTCGAAAAATTATCGAAAGGCTGGTCGGGCGCTTTGCGGGAAGCGTTTAAAAATATCGATAATTATCGTGAACCGTCCTCAACGGAAGCGACAGACACGATCACACCGCGCGATCTTTCCGCAAAATGAGTAATAAAATTACAGCATATTTCATTGGCGTTGATGGCGGCGGCACAAAATGCCGCGTGCGCATCCGCGATCATCACGGAAAAATCTGTTCTGATGCCGATGGCGGGCCGGCAAATATCTATTCCGATTTTGATACAGCGATCGCTGAAATAAAGAAAACGCTTGATCACGCCCTGGCAAAGCTCAATCCAAATAATATTTCAAAAAATGATATTGCGCTTGGTCTTGGTCTGGCTGGCATCATCACGCTTGATGATCCCGTGCGCGTGGCAAATGCATTTTCGGAATTCAAAGCGGTTCATGTGGATAGTGACGCGATGATCTCTTGCCTCGGTGCCCATGCCGGCAAGGATGGTGCGATTGTGATTGCGGGCACAGGGTCTGCAGGTCTCTACCGCTACGAGACAAAAATCTATCACATTGGCGGGCGCGGTTTTCGTTTGGGCGACGAAGGGTCCGCCGCACGCATTGGCAGCGAAGCCCTACGGCAAACGCTTCTCGCCGCAGATGATTTGAGGCTCGAAACACCGCTCACAAAATGTCTTTTGAAAAAATTTGGTCAGGATCCTGCGGTCATCACGCGGTTTTCGATTGATGCGAAAGGTGGCGATTACGGCGCGCTTGCCCCGCTTGTTTTTGAATTCGCATTGAAAGGCGATGAGGTAGGTTTGCCCATTGTGAAACAAGCGGCACGCGCACTTCTCGATTTGGCTCACGCGCTGCAAAAACAAGGAGCGGAACGCGTGGCGCTTACCGGAGGACTATCCACAGTGATGCGCCCGTGGATTGCGCTTGAAGGCGATGATCCTTTCTCTGATCCGCTATATGATCCGGTTGACGGGGCCATTCTTCTTGCGGGAGGATCCCTTGCATGAAACAGATTTTTTATGGCGCTGATTTTTTTGACGGCGAACGCATCATCAAAGATCACGCGCTTGTGGTTGAAGACGGCTTCATCAATGCGCTTATACCGTTCAGCGAAAGACCGCATGACGGCGAAATGATCGATTTAGCGGGTGGAACCTTATCTCCGGGCTTCATCGATATTCAGGTCAATGGTGGCGGCGGTACACTCTTCAATGAAGATCCGACGCCTGAAGGCATCGCTGCAATTGCTGATGCGCATCGTCGTTTTGGAACAACCGCCCTTTTGCCAACGGTGATCACCGATCATCCAAAGATCATCGACGATGCATTGCGCGCCACACGGATCGCGCGCGAAACACAACGCGACATTGTTGGTATCCATGTCGAAGGACCCTTCATCGATGTTACGAAAAAAGGCGCGCATCCCGCAAATTATATTCGCGCACTGACACAGGCGGACATTGATCATTTAGCGAAAGCGCGCTCAGGCGTTCTTCTTCTGACCGTTGCCCCGAATAAAGTGACGCCGGATCAGATCGGTGCCCTCACACGCGCAGGGATCCATGTAAGCCTTGGTCATTCAAACGCGACCGATCTCGAAGCAAAAGCAGCAATCGATGCCGGTGCGCGCGCGATCACGCATCTCTTCAATGCGATGAGCCAATGTGAAGGGCGTGCGCCTGGTCTCGTCGGCGCCACTCTTGCCGATCCACGTGTTATTTGCGGATTGATTGCTGATGGCCATCATGTGGCTTCCACCGCCATTCTCGCCGCGCTCGCCGCTAAAGGCCCGGACGGGATTGCGCTGATTTCCGATGCAATGCCTTCAGCTGCTGGGGGCCCAGATCAGTTCACACTTCAAGGCCGTGTTGTGCGGCGGCAAAATAAGAAACTGACACTTGAAGATGATACGCTTGCAGGGGCCGACATCACGATGCTCGATGCGGTCCATTATATGCTCTCGCTGGGTCTCCCGCTCGCCCAAGTGCTGCAGATGGCGACAAGAACCCCTGCCCGCCTCATTGGTCTTGAGGGTCAAATCGGCGCGATGCGCCCGGGATATCCGGCTGATTTCGTACATCTTGGGCCTGATCATCGGCTTTTGAGCGTTTTTAGCGCTGGTAAACGCCTCGATTGATCCAAAACAGGGTCAATCGCCGTAAAATTGTCGCTATTTTGTATATGTTGCACCGCAACATAAATCTGTTATGTTTCTTTTCTCACGGAATCGGCGATAATCATGGCTGTTTCCGGTAGAATAAGTCTCTCTCTGAAAGGTCGCGGCGATGAGTGCCGTCTGGAAAACCAAGCACGGCTATCGAAAAGTCAAACAAGCGCCTCCCGATATTAAGGAGGCGATTGAGGCCGCGCGCGATATTAGCGATGATCCGTCCGCCCAAGCCGAAATTGCTGCGGCGTTGATGGGCATGCCTGTTGAGGACGTGAAGCGCGAAGTGATGCGCGCTGTCGCCCAACGCAAAATGACAGAACGTGTGGCAACCATTGCCCGTGGCGGTTCAAAGCCCGCCGTCGTTGTCGAGCGTAACACAAGACGCCGCGTTCGCGTTTTCGACGTTTAGTCGATAAACAAGGTCTGACATTTCCGATTCTCTTGACTGAACCAGACGGTCGCGTTCCGAAAGCCGAGTACAATGGATTATCTTTATTCACTTCTTATTGATCCCCATGCATGGGTGGCCCTTGCCGCTTTGGTGACCATGGAAGTCGTGCTCGGCATCGACAATCTGATCTTCATTTCAATCCTCTCGAATAAGCTTCCACCCGAGCAGCAAAAGATTGCGCGCCGGATCGGCCTCCTCGCCGCCTTGGGCCTGCGCATTGTTCTGTTGGGCGCATTGACCTTCATCATTCATCTTGTCGAACCTCTGTTCTCGATCATGGGAAAGAGTTTCTCTGGGCGTGATTTGATTTTGATTTCCGGTGGTTTGTTTCTGGTCTGGAAAGCGACGCGTGAAATTCATCACTCGCTCAATCCAAAAGAAGAATCAGATCTGTTCTCAGCACCAACCAAACGTGGTTTTGCAGCGGCAATCGTTCAAATTCTGTTGCTTGATCTCGTCTTTTCAATCGACAACATCATCACCGCCGTCGGAATGACAGAACATTTGCCGATCATGATCATCGCAGTGATTGCCGCCGTATTGGCAATGATGTTCGCAGCCGATCCTTTATCGAATTTCATCAAACATAATCCAACGATTGTGATGTTGGCGCTCGGTTTCTTGTTGATGATCGGCATGACCTTGATGGCTGAAGGCTTTGGTGCTCATGTGCCGAAAGGCTATATCTATACCGCTATGGCCTTTTCAGCGGGCGTCGAAGGTTTGAATATGCTTTCTCGTCGGTCTGCTAAAAAGAAGCGTGGTTAAGCCTTCATGGCTAAGACCCCGACGGCACATGGTCCGTCCGCATCACGCGTTGGATTGATCCCAAATCTTTTGGGTCTCGGACTCTTCTGGGGTTTGTCACCCGTAATGACAAAGGCTCTCGCGCAAGTGGGCGTCACTCCGTTGCAAACGATCACCTATTCAAGCCTCGCCGTTGGCGTTGTTCTCTTCGCAATCTGGCGTGCCCTCGGCCCTGTGCATTTATGGGATGCGCGCTTGTGGCTCTTTGGTCTTGGCTGCGCCATCATGCTCAATCTTCCTTTCGGTCTGAGCTTGATGGTTGTCGGACATGTTCCGGTTTCAACCTTCTCGATTGTAACTTCAACGACACCGCTCTTCGGCTATCTTCTGGCTTTGATGGTCGGCATGGAAAAACCGAACCGCTTGCGCATTCTCGCTATTATCGCTGGATTTTTGGGAGCCGCCCTTTTGATCATCGATGCTGAAATGATCGATCATGGTATTGTGATTGATCCTTGGCTCGCCGCCGCTTTTGGTCTTCCTTTTTTCTATGCGCTTTATCATCTTTTTGCTGCAAAATTTTGGCCGAAAGATCGTGAGACCAGCGCCGTGGGGATTGCCGAAAGCCTCGCCGCCGGCCTCGCCTTTTTACCGCTTTTGCTCGTGAGCCAAGGCCGCGAGTCGGCTGATCTCACGACGAATGGTCTCTATCTCCTCGCAGCGGTGAGCGTGTTGTGGGTGGTGGAACGCATCGCCTTTTTCAATTTGGTCCGGCATTTTGGACCTGTTTCGACCGTTCAAGCTGTCAATCTGGCCACCGTCAGCACGGTGATCATGGGTGCGATGATTTATGGCGAAGAGATTGATGCGCGCATCATTGTAAGCGCGGCCCTCGTCATCATCGCGCTCTGGCTCAATGCCAAAGCCGAGCGCCAAAGACAGTTGGCCTGACGCCTAAGGATTGCCCGAATGCCAAGCATTCGCTAGGGATCGGTTTATGAACACGGCTCATACGCTCCCTCTGGCCATCACGATGGGCGATCCAAACGGGATCGGCCCCGAACTCTGCGTGAAACTCTTTGCCGAGGGCGTAAGTCATCCCGCTTTTGTGATTGGCGATATTGATGTGCTCACACGCGAGATCAAAGCGCTTGGCGTGCCTTTGAATGTGCGCAGCATCCATCACGCGCATGAATGCACGCTCACGCGCGGGACAATGGATGTCATGGCGGCGAGCGATTTACCGCCATCAATGCAAGCGGCTGCGATTGACGCGCGTGCCGGGCAAGCGGCCTATGATTATGTCGTCAAAGCGATTGATCTTGCCAAAGCCAAAGAGATTGCCGGCATTGTCACAGCGCCGCTTGCAAAAGAGTCGATGAAGCAAGCCGGGATCGCCTATCCAGGACATACGGAAATTCTTGCTGACAAGACAGGAACGAATGATTTTGCGATGATGCTCGCAAATGACGAGCTTCGTGTCATACTCGTTACCATTCACGTTGCGTTGAAAGATGTGGCGCCGCTTATAACCAAAGCGCGCGTCCTTAAAACCATCCGTCTCGCTGCAAGGGCTTGCGCGTCTTATGGTATAACAAAGCCACGCATTGCGGTTTCAGGTTTAAATCCGCATGCGGGTGAACATGGCATGTTTGGTCATGAAGAGATTGACCACATCATACCCGCGATCACTGAAGCGCACGCAGAAGGGCTAGATGCCTCTGGTCCTTATGCGGGTGACACGATATTCATGCGCGCGCGTAAAGGCGAGTTTGATATTGTTGTTGCGCAATATCATGATCAAGGACTGATCCCCGTAAAATACCTTGGCATCGAACAAGGTGTGAATGTCACGGTTGGCCTCCCCTTCATCCGCACAAGCGTTGATCACGGCACCGCATTTGATATTGCGGGTCAAGGAATCGCCGATCATTCCTCGTTGCGTTATGCGTTTACGCAAGCTTTGCGCATGGTGAAAGCCTCAACGCCATGAGTGACACGCCGATCATCATTCTTGTCGAACCGCAGCTTGGCGAGAATATCGGAATGACCGCGCGCGCCATGGCGAATTTCGGTTTGCATAATATGCGCCTCGTCAATCCGCGCGAGAATTGGCTCAATCAGAAAACAATAGCCGCTGCAGCTGGCGCTGGTTTTGTGATTGAGAAGTCGTCACTTTTCAGCAGCGTGCGCGAAGCCGTTGCCGATCTTCACTATCTTTACGCAACAACGGCCCGTGAACGCGGACAAGGCAAACCCGTACATGGGCCTGACGAGGCCTCACGCCGCCTCTCCGATCACGTCAAGCAAGATCATAAAGTTGGTATACTTTTTGGCCGCGAGCGAACAGGCCTTGAAAACGAGGATATCGCGCTCGCCGATGCAATTTGTACATTTCCTGTTGATCCCGAATTTGCATCTTTAAATCTCTCGCAAGCGGTTTTGCTGATGAGCTATGCGTGGCGCTCCGCGCAAGAGGAAGGCAAAGCTTTGCCCTTCACGCATAAAACAAAATGGCCGCCCGCATCGCGTGAAGCGCTTCTCAATTTCTTTGAATATCTCGACGAAAAATTGGATGAGCGCGGATTTTATCGTCCGGCAAGCAAAAAGCCGCGCATGAGCATGAATCTGCATAATATCTTCATGCGTATCGGCATGGATGAACAGGATCTGCGAACCCTGCGCGGCGTGATCGTGCGGCTCGTCGATGGTCCGCGCAAACCCTATTCGAAAAAAGCGCGTCGCGAAGTTGAAGCGGCGCTCAAGGCCGCGAAAGAGACCGAAGAGCCATGAGTGCAGCGCGGCCGACGATTTTGATTTTTGACTCAGGTGTCGGCGGCCTTACCGTGCTTGATCCCATTCGCGCCGCGCGGCCTGACGCGCATTTCGTCTATGTTGGCGATACCGCATTTTTTCCTTATGGCGATCGCGAAGAGGAAGACTTGATCGCGCGTGTTGTGAGCGTGATTGATAGCGCAGTCGCGCGCTTCACACCCGATCTCATCGTGATTGCCTGCCACACGGCCTCTACGCTTGTGCTCCCCGCACTTCGCGCACGCTTTACCATTCCGATTGTCGGCACTGTGCCCGCAATCAAACCCGCAGCGGAAAGTTCTCAAAGCCGATTGATTTCGGTGCTTGCCACCAAAGGGACCGTGAAGCGCGATTACACAAGCGCGCTTATTCGCGATTTTGCTGGAGATTGCGAAGTCACTCTTGTGAGTGCTTCACGTCTTGCAGGTTATGCGGAAGATGCGCTTCATGGTCGTCCCGTCTCGGACGCCGATCTCCGCGCTGAAATCGCCCCCGCCTTTGTCGAAAAGAACGACCGCCGGACGGATCGGGTCGTGCTTGCATGCACCCATTACCCCTTGCTCCTCGAGCGCCTTGAGCGTGTGGCGCCTTGGCCAGTAACCTGGATCGACCCCGCGCCTGCGATTGCCCGTCGGGTGATTCAGCTTTTGGGTGAGCGCCGGTTTGAACGACAAAATACTGACTTTCCTGACATTGCGTGTTTTACCAATGAACTTCACATCACATCAGTATTCGAATCTGTTTTGGAAAATTATGGCCTTAGGCAAATGGAGCCGCCGACGCTTTAATGCGTAGATTGATTTTTTTATAATGCTTGGCTATCCTAAGGTTAGGTCAGGTTTTGACCACGTAATAGACCAGTGGATCAGTTCATTCCGACGAGCTGTATTAAGCAGTGGCCTCGGCCTTGGGAGTGAGCTGATCCCATTGTTTGTTTCCCCCATGTCAGCACCACTTTATGCCATCCTTCTTGATGGGGGCTTTTTAACCAAAAAGCTCTACTCTAAGCATGGTCGGCATGCGACGGCGGATGACGTAGTTGGCGAATGTACCCGGCTTCAATCTTTGCCCTTTGTTTCTCAATATGAATTATTGAGGATATATTATTATGACGCGCCTCCGTCATCTGAGGCCGTGAACAAACCTATTTCAAAAAAGCGAATTAACTTAGCGACAACGGAGCGATATAGGCGAAGCCAATCTCTTTATGATCAACTTGTCCTAAAGCCCTATTTTGCTGTTCGAATGGGCGAAACAAATCTATCTGCCAATAAATGGACAATCAAAAGCCAGTCGGCAAATGAACTGATCGACAATCCGCGTGCATTAACAGACGATGATTTTGGATTAAACATTACCCAAAAGGGCGTTGATATGCGGATCGGGCTCGATATGGCCCGATTGGCTCTGCGGGAAACAGTGCGAGCGGTAATCGTGGTAACTGGCGATTCTGACTTTGTTCCCGCTTTCAAATTCATCCGCCGCGAGGGGGTTAAGGTCATTTTTGATCCAATGGGGCACAATGTACGTCCCGAGTTGCGGGCCCATGCTGATATTGTCGTTTCATGATTTTCGAGGATTTTTACCCTAAATTTGACATCGCGCGCGCCTCTCGGTAGAAAGCCGCCAACGTCTGGCGGGTCCGTGTGGGCCCGCTTGTCGTTTAAACGCTCCCGTGACCTTTTTTCACTGAAAATTGGTCTGTCGGTCCGAGAAATTGGGCAGAGGATGGGCGCGTTCCTCGAAACTTCGCTTAAACAATGAGGAACAGCGATGACAAAGCGTATTGACGCAAAGCATAAAATTGATCGCCGCCTTGGCGAGAATATTTGGGGCCGTCCGAAAAGCCCTGTAAACCGCCGCGAATATGGCCCCGGCCAACATGGCCAGCGCCGCAAGGGCAAATTGTCCGACTTCGGCACGCAGTTGCGCGCCAAGCAGAAGGTCAAGGGCTATTACGGCAACATCTCGGAAAAGCAGTTCCGCCGCTATTATCACGAAGCGCTTCGCCTCAAGGGTGACTCGGGCGAAAATCTGATCGGCCTTCTCGAGCGCCGTCTTGATGCGGTTGTCTATCGTGCAAAATTCGTAGCGACCGTTTTCGCAGCGCGCCAATTCATCAATCACGGCCACGTGAAAGTGAATGGTCGCCGCGTGAATATCGGCTCCTATCAGCTCAAAGTGGGCGACGTGGTGGAAGTGAAGGACTCATCACGTGAACTCGCAGTGGTTCTCGAAGCGACACAGCTTCCTGAGCGCGACACACCCGATTACATCGAAGTCGATCACAAGAAGATGACGGCGAAATTTGTTCGCGTTCCCGCGCTCTCGGATGTTCCCTATCCCGTGCAAATGGAACCATCACTCGTTATCGAATTCTATTCACGCTGATCTTTCCAAGATCTGCCAGAAACACAAGACCCGCCAGAAATGGCGGGTTTTTTTCTTCTCATTTTTATGGCGTTCAAAAAACAAATAGCCCTTCATCTGCGCAACGCAGCATGAAGGCCATAATGTTTATCGGAGAATTTTTGGTTTTGATGGTGGGCGCACTAGGGCTCGAACCTAGGACCCGCTGATTAAGAGTCAGCTGCTCTACCAACTGAGCTATGCGCCCATCAAAACAAAGGCGCGGTAAATGACCGCGCTTACGCCGCTCCTTAGCAAGCACCGATATGGGATGCAAGTATAAATGGAAAAATCTAGCCGCTCTTACCCGCAGAATCTTGCGCTTCGCACAAGTTTTTCAGCGTGGTATGGCTTATGCAAGAACTGCCGCTGACCGAATGCGCGCCGTCAGTCTGTTGACAGCGCGCGCGTGAAGCAAAGCGAAGGGGATCATGGATCGGCTGCATCACGCCGCGCTCTCCGATCAGGAAATCGAGGCTTTTCAAAAGGCCCTCGAGTCTATCCCTCCCCCACACGCGATACAGCCACGCTTTAGATTGAATGGTTTTTTCAAACTGGCCATCTATGCGGCGGCATTCCATCTCCTGTCCTTCGAGACGATTGAACCCAATCATCCGCCGCTTGTGATCACGCTCCTTGTGCGGGACGACACGCCGACATGGACAGCTTTTGAAAGCTTTCCGCTCGTTCTAACAAATGAAACGTCCTGGCCCGTGCCCGATCTCGAAATGCCGCCTTTGGCTTTGAAATCCCTGATGCCCCGTATCAATCGCAATCCCAGCGCGGTTGATATTGCTGAGTTTCGCGTGACCGAAGGTCCTGTCCCGCGTGAAGCCCCATCACCGCGAAATCAAGTTTCAAATCCTGCGCCTCCTCCGCCAAAAACAACTGCGCCAAAGCCGCCATCAGGATCGACGACACAAACGCCGCGGACGGTTTCATTTACTAATTTCTTTTCGGGTTTAAGTGCGGCGCTGAAAACGCAGAGCCAGACACTGAACGCGCCCTCACGCACATTCACGGCACCATCGGGTGACAATTTCGCGCCAAGAAAAAGCACACCTACCCCATCACCATCCTCAATCGGCGGATTGCTGAGCGGTCTTCGAAAAGGATAAGGGCGCACTCTCGATCAAGAACACGCCCTTAAAATTACTCAATACAAAATCAGATCAGCTTGCCATGGCCTGCGCGTTCGGCCCGCGCGTGCGCTTCACCATCAAGCGATTAAGAGCTGCGAGATAGGCACGGGTTGAAGCGACCAGAGTATCAGGGTCAGCGGCCTTCGCTGTCACCGAACGGCCATTTTCGCCCAAACGCACCGAGACTTCCGCTTGCGCGTCTGTACCTTCAGTGACGGCATGAACCTGATAGAGTTCGAGCTGCGCTTCATTGGGAACGAGTTCTTTAATCGCGTTGAAACACGCATCAACCGGGCCATTGCCGCGCGCCTGCACCGTCTTATGTGTTCCACCAATGTTCAAAGTGAGCGTCGCAAGTTGCGGGCCTTGCGTGCCGGCAATCACGGTGAGGCTTTCGACCTTGATCGGATCCGCACCCGAATTCATCTCGTCGCCGACAAGCGCTTCTATGTCTTCGTCATAGACATGCTTTTTACGATCGGCCAAATCCTTCATACGATTGAAGGCTTCCTCAAACGCATTCTCGCCTAATTCGTAACCCAATTCTTTGAGCTTATCGCGGAACGCGGCGCGACCGGAATGTTTGCCCATCACGAGCGATGTTTTCGACACGCCGACGGATGCCGGCGTCATGATTTCGTAAGTCTGCTGGTTCTTCAGCATGCCGTCTTGATGAATGCCGCTTTCATGCGCAAACGCATTCCGGCCGACAATCGCTTTGTTGTATTGAACCGGGAACGAAGTCACAGCCGCCACGAGTTTCGACGCGCGCGTTAACATGGTCGCATCGATGCCCGTGACATAAGGCAATTTATCGCCGCGTGTTTTGATCGCCATCACGATTTCTTCAAGCGCGGCATTGCCCGCGCGCTCGCCAAGACCATTGATGGTGCATTCGATCTGGCGCGCGCCCCCTTCCAAAGCGGCGAGTGAATTGGCGGCCGCCAAGCCCAAATCATCATGGCAGTGAGAGGAGAAAATCGCTTTGTCAGAATTGGCAACGCGTTCGCGCACCTGTTTGAACATATCACGATATTCATCTGGCGTCGCATAGCCGACCGTGTCAGGCAAATTGATCGTCGTCGCGCCGGCTTTGATTGCAGCATCGACACAACGGCAGAGATAATCAATCGAGGTGCGGGTGGCGTCCATCGCCGACCATTCAACATCTTCAACGAGATTGCGCGCGCGGGTTACCGTCGCCGTGATAATATCGAGCACTTCCGCCTCGCTCTTCTTCATTTGGAATTCGAGATGGATCGGCGAAGTTGAAACAAATGTATGAATGCGCGGCTTCTTGGCAAATTTCACCGCTTCACCTGCGCGATCAATATCCGCATTGATTGCGCGCGCGAGGCCTGCAACGGTTGCGCGTTTGATGCGCTTGGCAATTTCAGCGACCGCTTCAAAATCGCCATTCGAGGCAATCGGAAAACCGGCTTCGATGATATCAACGCCCATCGCATCCAAGAGATCGGCGACTTCGAGCTTTTCCTCAAGCGTCATGGACGCGCCTGGAGACTGCTCGCCATCGCGCAAGGTGGTGTCGAAAATGATGACGCGGTCTTTATCTGATGTGGTGGCCATAGTCTTTGGTCCTTCGTCTTGCCCGGGACACGGCTTTCATAGGGTCGCGCAGGCCGGTGGAGTGGCTGGTCTTATCGTGCTCCCCTGAGCGCCCAGGCTGATGCCCGGCCGGCCCTCAGGGGCGGCTAAGAAGAAGGAGGCCAGAAAGCGGACGAGCAGACGCTACCACCGCCAAAGTGACGGTCGCGAACAACGCGATGAGAGGCAGGGTCGAAGCCACAACAAAGTCCTTTCCGGTCTAACCTTACGCGGAATCATGCTCACGCGCCGGTTAAGACTTCCCTATTATTATAGGAAAAGTCGCCTCCGGCGCAAGGGCTGCGAAAATCCCCTCCTTGAATACGGGATCTCCGTCTTGAATTTGAGTTCACAAAGGCGCATATTTTTCTCATGTCGCGTTGCGTATCGGACACCTGACATTTGGGATGGTTCGATCCATGACAGCCCTCGCCTTTGATACGCTGAATTTTTGCTCAGACTTTGCGCGACAAAGCTAATTTCACGCAAGAATAGTCGGAGGGGCTGGCGATAGCTATTTCCGAAGCGACTTCTGATCAGCTCGCGACAAAATCCGATATTCGCGAATTAAGACAAGAAATGCGCGAAATGGAGGCACGCCTAGAAGCTAAAATCGACTCTAAAATCGATGCTTTAAGGATTGAAATGCTGAAGTGGATCATCGGGGCGATTGGCGTTCAAACTGTTGTGCTGTTAGGCGCGATGATTTCGCTGATCCGCCTCTCAGGCCATAATTAAGTCCCGATCAGACCCTTAGCGTCCCCTCACTCACTATTACCGCTGACCCGCCGATGCGCGCGGCAACGAGCGCGCCTTTTGCGATATCGATCTCGAGCGTAATTTGCGACGGGCGGCCCATCGCATAACCTTGCTCAATGACAATGCGATGCGTGCCGTCTTCAGGTTTTTCAAAATCAACAAAGGCTCGCGCAAAGGCGGCAACCGCGCTGCCTGTTGCCGGATCTTCGCCGATCCCCAAATGCGGCGCGAACATGCGCGCATGAAAGTGATGATCGCGCTCGGCTGTTTCACGCGTGTAGATAAACGCATTCGGACGCCCCGCCGCTTTGAAGGACTCCGTCCAATTGAGGCCTTTAATGGATGCGCGTGTCACAGCGTCTTTGGTTTTCAAAGGCACAAAATTAAAGCCAACGCCCGCCGATGCAACGATTGGATGATGATCATCAAAGCCGATCTCATCAACCTCGACACCCAACGCTTCGGCAATGATGGGTGACGGCGCTGGTTCGGCAATGCGTTCAGGTAAACGCGGCAATGTGAAAATCGCCTCACCCTCGCGGTCACTAATGCGTGACGCGGTACATACAACCAGACCAACTTTCTCTTCCAATCCAAAAGATGACGATGCGTGTCCATCAAGCAAAGCCATCAGCACAGCGGTGCCAACTGTCGGATGTCCAGCAAAAGGCAATTCGGCTGCGGGTGTAAAGATGCGTAAAGAAGCGCGGTTTGTTGGATCGTGAGGGGGAAAGATAAAGACCGTTTCAGAGAGATTAAATTCTTTTGCGATCATCTGCATCGATTGATCGCTCAGACCGTCACTATCGAGAATGACAGCGAGTGGATTTCCGGCGAGTGCCGTCTTCGTAAAAACATCGAGCGTAAAAAATTTACGTGACATCAAAGGACTTCCGGCAAAAAAATCTGCGAGGGAGACTTAAACTCATCTTGAGCGGCTATAAGCGCAAGCTCAGGAGCGTTCAAAGATTTGGTTTTCTTCAACACACCATAAACAGATGATGCGGCGTGCGATAACGCTTTGGCCACATCATGATCAACCAAATAGCGCCCCAAAAACAAAGAGGCCGTGAGGTCCCCCGCTCCATTTGGGACGAGATCAAGACGCGGTGTTCGAAGCCGATAAATTAAAAGACCATCTGAAACGATCATATCGAAGTGATCGCTCGGCGTATCATCCGTGATTGCGGATGTGACAAGCACAATCCGCGGACCCATCGTATGAATTTTTTGAATCGCTGTTTTGATTTCGCTGTGCGAGCGCGCGCGTAAACCCGTCAACGCTTCAAGCTCAAAAAGATTGGGTGTCAAAATATCCGCGCGCGGTGCAATGTGTTCGCGAATAAAATCAGGCATGTCGGGCTTCACATAAAAGCCTTTACCTTCATCGCCCATGACCGGATCACAGCAATAAAGCGCTTCGGCATTCGCGCGCTTCACGCGTTCGACGGCGCGAAGCACCGCTCCGGCGCTTTCGACCGATCCGAGATAACCTGAAAGCACGGCCTCGCATGTCGAAAAATCCGGCCGCGCCGCAAGCCCCTCCATCACCTCGTCGATCATCGCCGCATCAAAGACGCGTCCCTTTGGCGGGCCATAGCCGGTATGCGCAGCAAATTGTACGGTATGCAAAGGCCAAACCTCAAACCCCATGCGCTGCAACGGAAATACCGCCGCCGCATTGCCGACATGGCCGTAAACAACATGGGATTGGATGGAGAGAATGGGCATGGATCAAAGACTAGACTGCCTGATTATGATGATCAAGAATTCCGATCATCGCACACGTCGTTTCAATCGCTCGGCGTGATGACATGCCCGATCAAGATAATCGGAAAGTGCGTTGAAAATTTCTTTGTCCTCTCGCGTTAAATTATCCGGCGCTTCTTCCGCAATCTCGGTCGCAAATTTTAGAACCGCTTCCGTGTGAACACAAAGCACATGCACATGGTAGCGAAGCGAGAACTCGTTCGGAAAGTCTTTGAAGTCCATGGCGCACCCCGTGAGCAAAGGACTCCAGTGCAACACGCACTGGAGTCGGGGTGCTAGAAAAGCCAAAGCAAACATGGCCGCGACGGTTTTAGTCTCGCGACCTGGACATAACGTCGCCACCCCGACGTGGAAGCGTCAGGGCAGTTTGGTGTCGGCAGATGCGCTGCCGTTTGCTTTGAGGCTTTCTAGTTCCCCGAGTCATGATCCACATGACCTAAGGGAAGAATATCAAACCCACACCAAAACACAAACCCTCACGCAATCAACGCGAAGGGGTTAGGTAGCTGATACGCGGTGGATACAGCTTTAAGTTGAAAGATTGGATTTTAGGGATTTTTGAAAATGGACGATGCGCAATAAACCTAGACTATAATCTAGGTTTAGGCTAGAAAACGCCTGTGCCGACCGTTTTAAAACCCTCAAGAATATCCGTGTCGTGATCTATCCCAATGATCATCCGCCCCCACATGTTCATGCTATCCGACGTGATGGTGCACGGGCAAAATTCGAATTGAACTACCCTGAAGGCCCCGTGGTTCTAACGGAGCAGACCGGCTTCCGTCCTTCGGAAATCAGAGAAATTGGTTCGTTGTTCGCAAAGAATTTAACGATGATTTATAAGCAGTGGAGTGAGTATCATGGCTAAGTTCAAAGTTCCGACAAGCCGCGATTTTCAAACAATAACGACGCGCACTGAAAAGCGCATGGCGCGTCAATTACTCGCTATTTCTGCTCGTTATGATCGGCGCAGCAAACACGTATTAATAGAGTTAAATAGCGGGGCTGTCGTTGGCTTCCCCCTTGCCTTTTTGCCTGGCCTTGAAAATGCTACGGCTGATGAATTGAGTAGAATTGAAATTGAAGGCGGTGGTTATGGCCTTCATGTGCCAAGCCTTGATGCGGACATCTCGGTTCCGAATCTTTTAGCGGATCATCTCGGTTCAACATTGATGAAACGGGCAATTGCGCGCGCTCAAGCTTCTCGCGCAAATGGTCGTCTCGGCGGACGGCCTAAGAAGATTTTGGCTGCGTAAAGTCTCCAACAAAAAAGCCCCGCTTTCGCGAGGCTTTTTATTTTTATTGATCGACAGAGATCAATTCTTCGCTTTGTCGACGAGCTTGTTCTTCGCAATCCACGGCATCATCGCGCGGAGCTTTGCGCCAACTTCTTCGATCTGATGCGCGTTGTGGCGCGCGCGCACAGCTTTGAACGAGGTCTGGTTGACCTTGTTCTCGAGCATCCAGTCGCGCGTGAATTTGCCGGTCTGAATGTCGTCGAGAACGCGTTTCATTTCGGCCTTTGTTTCAGACGTGATGATGCGCGGGCCGGTGACATATTCGCCATATTCGGCCGTGTTCGAGATCGAGTAATTCATATTGGCGATGCCGCCTTCATAGATGAGATCCACGATCAGCTTCACTTCGTGCAAGCATTCAAAATAGGCCATTTCCGGTGCGTAACCCGCTTCGACCAAGGTTTCGAAACCGGCGCGGATCAGTTCAACAAGACCGCCGCAAAGCACGACTTGTTCACCGAACAAATCGGTTTCGCATTCTTCTTTGAATGTCGTTTCGATGATGCCCGCGCGACCACCGCCATTGGCTGAGGCGTAGGAAAGACCGAGATCATGGGCATTGCCGGTTGCGTCCTGATGGATCGCGATCAAAGTCGGCACGCCGCCACCTTTTTGATATTCCGAACGCACAGTATGGCCAGGGCCCTTCGGCGCGACCATCAACACGTCGAGATCTTTGCGCGGCTCGATGAGATTGAAATGCACATTCAAACCATGAGCGAACAAAAGAGCTGCGCCCTTTTTCATATTCGCATGCAATTCGTCGCGATAAATATCAGCCTGCAATTCGTCGGGCGTGAGCATCATCACAACATCGGCCCATTTTGCCGCTTCAACAACGGTCATGACTTTCAGGCCTTCGCCTTCCGCCTTCTTTGCCGTTGGTGAACCCGCACGAAGCGCGACAACAATGTTCTTCACGCCCGAGTCGCGAAGATTGAGCGCATGGGCATGGCCCTGCGATCCATAGCCGACAATGGCGACGTTTTTGCCTTTGATCAGATTGATGTCGGCGTCGCGATCATAATACACACGCATGGGCGGGGCTCCTGGCCAAATTTAAGTGGTTTAAGGGTGAATTCTGTCGGGGACACCGCTTAAGGGGATGGTTCGGTTTGGTCAAGCGGGCGCGCGCTAGGCGCCCCTCACCCGAGCGCATAAGGCACAGTGGAGCCGACGAGAATAAGCGCCATCACGATGTTAAAAGCGCGCAAACGGGCAGGAACTGACAGAAATCCGCGTAACGCCACGCCAAATCCGGCCCAAACAAACATGCAGGGCAAGCCAACCGCCTCAAAAATCAGCGCGACGATGAAGACGCTCATCGTGTGGTTTTCGGGCGTTGTGTAGATGGCCATAGCGGTCAATGCCATCGCCCAGGCTTTCGGGTTGATCCATTGAAAGAGGCTCGCGGCGATAAAGCCCATGGGTTTCGCGTCCCCATCGACCGCGCTCAATGAGCCGCTCGTCGCCAAACGCCAAGCCAACCATGCGAGATAGATGAGCGACAGGATCCGCAAAGCCATTGAGAAGCCCGGCAGAAGCTGCTCGACCGCACCCATTCCCATACCCACAAGGATCGTCATGACAACAAAACCGAAGCCGATCCCCAACGCATGAGGGATCGTGCGCTTCATGCCGAAATTTGTGCCTGAAGCCAGAAGCATCAGATTGTTCGGGCCCGGTGTGATGGACGTGGCAAAAGAATAGAGGATCAACGCGAACAGCGTGTCAGAGGTCATGAGTGTTTTGAAATACCAAAATCAAGCCAAGGACGTTTCTCACCTCGGCCAAGTTTTCGTCAGATAATCGGGCGATAAAACCAAACAATCGCAACTGGTGATCCAACGCACGGATTTGATCCGTCAACACAACACCTTTTATTGGCAAGTTTTCAGCAAGTCTTACTTCCGTTTTCCATCCACGTTCACGAGTGGAAACCGGACACACAATCACGCGGTTTGAACGATCATTATAAAAGCGCTCAGTAACAATCAAAACTGGTCGTCGGCCGCCTTGCTCGGTTCCCTGATAGCCGTCGAGCTCGGCCCAGTAGAGATCACCCGCGTCAAAAGGCACGTTTCTTCCCACCCATGTTGTTCAAGGGTGTGGACGCATTCACATACTCATCAACAATGATTTCATCGCCGCGGTCGCGACCCCAATCAATGGTTTCCGATGCGCCGCTTAGGCCCACCTCATCCATACTCGCGATCAGCAGCTCGCGCGTAAGCCGCGCAACGGGGGGAACTGCTTTTAAGCGGAGCTCTCCCTTGGCAACACTCAGTTCCGCTTCGCTTCCCTCGACGAGGCGCATTTGTTCTATCACCGCCTTGGGCAGGCGGATCGCGGCTGAATTGCCCCATTTGGCGATTTTGACCCGCATGGGCCTAACCCTTCTGGACTGAGAACAATGTATCTACAATGTAGATCATTGATCTTCTGTCGGCAAGGGTTCAGAGCGCCTCGGCACCTCGGCTCATGGCTGCAATGCCGGTGCGGGACACTTCGGAGAGGCCAAGTCCGGCCATCACGCGAATGAAGCGCTCGATTTCCTCGCTATCGCCCGTAAGCTCGAAGACAAAAGAGTCGAGTGTTGCATCAAGCGTACGCGCGCCAAAGGCCGCCGCAATGCGCAGAGCTTCACTCCGGCTATCGCCTTTACCAATCACTTTCACAAGCGCGAGTTCACGCTCCACCGCACCGCCTTCTGCGGTGAGATCAACGACACGATGAACAGGGACAAGGCGATCAAGTTGATGCTTGATCTGTTCAATCACCATCGCGGTGCCGGTTGTAACAATGGTGATGCGCGAGACATGTTTTTCATGCTCGGTCTCAGATACTGTGAGGCTTTCGATATTATAACCGCGCCCGGAAAAAAGGCCCGCGATACGCGCGAGAACACCGGGCTCATTGTCAACGAGAACCGAGAGCGTCCGGCGTTGCGGCAACGTATCAATCGGGGCATCGGAATAGTGGCTTTTCATCTGATTAAACTTTCAACGCGTTTATTTTTTTACCTGAATGCACCAATCGAAGGCTCATCGACTTCGTCATGCGGAACAATTTGTGTGTTTTCCATCGCCGCCTTATGCCATTCGACAAAAGCAGGATGATCGAAGATCGCTTCCATATAGGAACGGATCACCGGATCGACGTTAATCGAGTAAGTCTGGAAGCGTGAAACAAGCGGCGTATACATCGCGTCCGCTGCGGTGAACGCACCAAACAAAAACGGCCCCTCACCTGAGGGTTTGCCAAAACGCTCGATGGCTTGCTTTAAAATGCTCGTTGAACGCGCAACATCTTTGGCAACAAGTTCACCACGATCCATCTCGGCATAGCGTTTGCGCAAATTCATCGGGCATGCGGCACGAAGGCCACGAAAGCCCGCATGCATTTCATTCGCAATGACCCGCGCGAACGCACGCGCTTTGATGTCTTTGGGCCAAATCGCTTTTTCAGGAAAGCGATCTGCCACATATTCCATGATCGCAAGCGACTCCCACACCGTGACATCGCCATCAACGAGGATCGGCACAGTTGAGCCTGCCTGATAGGCATTCACACGCGGACGGAATTCAGGCGTATCTAGAGGAATGAGATCCTCTTCAAACGCGATGTGATGCGCCTTCAACAAAATCCATGGCCGAAGCGACCATGACGAATAGGCTTTTGTGCCAATGGCGAGTTTCATTTGTTAGTCTTTCTGATCAGAAAAATCCGCGAAAAACACACTCACACAAGCGCTTTGCCCTTGGCGTCGATTACATTGCCGATATCCACGCCGGCATCATCGCTAAGGTCATTGAGCAACATTTCATTATGGGCCTTGCCCGACGGAATCATCGGGAAACAATTTTCCATCTTCTCGACATGGCAGTCGAAAATCACCGGCTTGGGCGAAGCGATCATTTCGCGGATCGCATCATCAAGCTTTGCTGGATCATTGCAGCGAATGCCATGCGCGCCATAGGCTTCCGCGAGTTTTACGAAATCCGGCAGTGAGTCTGAATAACTCTCCGCATAACGCGAGCCATGCAGCAATTCCTGCCATTGACGCACCATGCCCATATACTCATTATTCAGAATAAAGATCTTCACCGGCAAACGATATTGAACTGCCGTCGACATTTCCTGAATATTCATGAGGATTGAAGCTTCACCGGCAATGTCGATAACGAGTTTACCGGGGTTGGCCATCTGGGTTCCAATCGCAGCCGGCAAGCCATAACCCATCGTTCCCAAACCACCCGATGTCATCCAACGATTAGGGCTTTCAAAACGGAAATACTGCGCGGCCCACATTTGATGCTGGCCAACTTCGGTTGTGATATAGGGGTCCATATCTTTGGTGAGCGCATAAAGACGCTCAACCGCATATTGCGGTTTGATCACTTTGTCAGAACCACGATAGGCCAAGCATTTACGCGCTTGCCATGTTTTGATTTCAGTCCACCATGGATCAAGACGTTTGCGATCGGGCGCTTTATCAAGCGCCTTCCATTCTGCAAGCATGCTTTTGAGCACATGGCCGCAATCGCCGACAATGCCGATATCCGCCTTCACATTTTTATTGATTGACGAGGGGTCAATATCGACATGAATCTTTTTGGAATTCGGGGAGAACGCATTCAAACGACCGGTGATGCGATCATCAAAACGCGCGCCGATGCAAATCATCACATCGCAATCATGCATCGCGAGATTGGCTTCGTATGTGCCGTGCATGCCGAGCATACCGAGCCATTGCGGATCAGCCGCGGGATAAGCACCAAGCCCCATCAAAGTTGATGTGATCGGATAGCCCGTCAAACGCACAAGCTCGCGCAATGTGGCCGAAGCTTCGGTACCCGCATTGATCACGCCGCCGCCTGTATAGAATACAGGCTTCTTCGCACCCGCCATCAATTTCACGGCCGCACGAATTTTCTCGATGTCGCCTTCCACTTGCGGACGATAGGTCTTGTGCTGATTGTCCTTCGGACGATCATATTTGCCCATCGCAAATTGTACGTCTTTTGGAATATCAACCACAACCGGACCCGGACGTCCGTTCGACGCAACATAAAAAGCTTCGTGCAGAATGCGCGGCAAATCCTCAACTGAACGCACGAGGTAATTATGCTTCGTGCAGTGACGCGTGATGCCGACCGTGTCGCATTCTTGAAACGCATCCGAGCCGATGAGATGGGTTGGCACCTGACCGGTGATGCAGACAAGCGGAATGGAATCGAGCATCGCGTCCGTCAAACCAGTGACCGCATTTGTGGCGCCCGGACCCGAGGTCACAAGCACACAGCCCACTTTGCCGGATGAGCGCGCATAGCCTTCAGCCGCGTGTACCGCGCCCTGCTCATGACGGACGAGAACATGTTTCACTTTGTCTTGGTGAAACATCGCATCATAGATTGGCAGAACCGCCCCGCCGGGATAGCCGAAAATATGCTCGACGCCCTGATCTTGCAGGGCCTTGATCACCATTTCCGCACCGCTCATCGTCTCAGTCATTGTCATCTCTCCGTGCCGCCCCGCCTCGAAGGATCAGGTTTCGGCTTTAAGGCAATAAAAAACCCCCTGTTCGGAGGGGGTCGGTTAAGCGCCAGTTTCGGGATCAACGGATCAAAATCCGCCCCGCTCCTGACGCCCCATAACTACAAGAATAATCATGCGCACCGCGCCTCTCCTACATATTTCGGTGCGAAAACTAAGGCTGTTTTCGCTATGCGTCAAGTGGGACAACGAGCATCAGCTTTCAGGCCGATCGTGATTTCGCCTGTTGCTCAAGGTGTGACCGCAAAACATCATTGATCCGTGTCTGCCACCCCGCGCCCTCGGCACGAAACGCTGAAACAATATCTGCATCGAGCCTAATGGTCGTTGAAATTTTGGGCTCGTCCAATGGCGGCCGCCCTCGCCGAACAGAGACTTTCGCAATGATCGCTTGCCACTCGGGCGTGGAAAGATCGGGTACATCATCAGGATCTTGCCAGTTGCTTTCCGAATAGTTTTTGTTCGCGCTCATTCATCTTCCTCAAGCTGATTACACGAATCTTGCGCCCGCGTGGCGTCCAAGCAAATGAAACCATTCTACCGCGAAGATACCCGATGGTAATTTTGCGTTCTTCACCATATTCGAACCGAAGATCATCAAAAGTAAGCACGGGACCTTCGTAAACACGCCAAACATCGGCCATATCCAAGCCACGCTCTAAGAGCGTTCGCAGGCGCTTTTCCGGATCGAATTCGATTTCCATTTTTTGTAGTAACAATAATTGGAAATGTCAATGGAGATATTGGCTTCAGAAAAACCTGCTCTTCGACGAACGTCCAGAAACCCAAGGGTGCAAAGCTCTTAGCCACAACCCATTTTGTCCCTCACCCACCCCTCCGCCTCCTCCGGTTTGACCCAAACAAAATCAGGCGCTTGATGGCGAAACCACGTGTGTTGGCGTTTGGAATAAGCGCGCGTGTCGGCTTTACCCTTCTCAATGGCGTCTTCCATCGAAACATCACCATGAAGCGCGCGAATGATGCCAGGCACGCCATGGGCGCGCATGGCTGGTAAAGCAGGATCAAGCCCGCGCGCGGCGAGCCTCGTGACCTCCTCAACCGTACCTGATGCGATCATGCCGTCAAAGCGCGCATCAATGCGCGCCCGCAACACGTCACGATCCGGCGCGAGAAAAATCGAAAGCACCTCTTCCGATTTCAGCACCGCGCCACGCCGCTCGTCATGGAAGGAGCGCAAAGAGCGGCCTGTCGCCTCAATGACTTCGAGCGCACGCAGTATGCGTTGCGGATCAGTGGGGCGAAGATGTGCCGCCGTTTCGGGGTCGCGCTCGGCAAGCCGCGCATGAAGCGCTGCGGGGTCACGCCCCTCAGCCCAAGCGCGGAGTTCCGCCCTGATCTCATCAGGTACAGGAGGAATATCGGAGAGACCCTCGGTAAGGGCGCGGAAATAGAGACCCGTTCCGCCGACAAAGATCGGCAAACGCCCTTCGCCTTCAATCTGCTTCAAGGCTTCGCCCGCATCGGCGAGCCACCACGCGACCGAGTAATTCAGCGCGGCGTCCACAGTTCCGAAGAGGAAATGCGGCGCGCGCGCCATTTCTTCCGCAGTTGGCCGTGCGGTTATGATAGAAAGATCGCGATAGACCTGCATTGAGTCGGTGTTGATTATTGCGCCGCCAAACCGGTCCGCGAGGGTAAGCGCAAGCGCGGTCTTGCCGCTGGCCGTCGGCCCGGCAATCAGGAGCGCGCGATATGGTTTCGATTGACCCATGAGGACCGATTTCAGATGAGTGATTTCGTTGCGACCCTTGTCTCCCATCCCGACAAGGCCGCCCTGTCCGATGCGCTGCTTTCGAAACTTGCGCAAGCCCTTCCTGAAAATGCGAAAGTGATCCGGCTTGATGGTGCGATTGCCATCGACATCGTGTTCGCGGCCGAGACCGCCAAAGCGGCAGAAGCCGCCCTCGTCCCCGTCGAGAAAATCTTAAGCAACAAACCGGTTGATGTGATCCTGCAGCTACTCGCGGGGCGCCGGAAAAAACTCTTCATCGCCGATATGGATTCCACCATGATCGAGCAGGAATGTATCGACGAACTCGCTGCCGAATTACGTTTGAAGCAGAAGGTTACCAAAATCACCGAGCGCGCGATGAAGGGCGAACTCGATTTCGAACCGGCACTCAGAGAGCGGGTGGCGCTTTTGAAAGGGCTTGATGCCGGCGTTATTCCGAAAGTCATTTCAAACCGCATCACTCATACATCGGGTGCACGCACTTTGATTTCAACGCTACGTGGTCATGGCGTTTATACAGCGCTGGTCTCTGGTGGATTTACTTTGTTTACCGAACCCGTTTCACTTGCAATCGGTTTTGACGAGCACCGCGCCAATCGTCTTGAAATTGAGAATGGTAAATTGACGGGCGAGGTCATGGATCCAATTCTCGGCCGTGAAGCGAAAAAATCGGCGCTCATCGAATTGCGCGATCTCTTCTCGTTGCAAGAGCATGAAACTCTCGCCATTGGCGATGGTGCCAATGATCTTGATATGATCAAGGAAGCGGGCTTGGGAGTCGCGTTTCACGCAAAGCCCGCTGTCGCAGAAGCGGCGCATGCGCGCATCAATCACGCCGATCTCACAGCGCTTTTATACGCGCAAGGCTATTCGCGTTCGAGTTGGATTGAGTGACCTTTCACTCCAAAGGTAGCGCGACGAAGCGGACATCACCTTGATTATTCGCAATCAAGAACAAGGCTGATTTCTTGCCTTCCTTCTTTAAGGCATCAACGCGCTTTATAAGATCATCGGGCGTCGCAACATTATCTTGCTGCACTTCGATAATCACATCACCCGCGCTCACGCGCTTCTCCGCAGCCGCCGCAGAGGGATCGACTTTCGTAATCAATACACCTTTTACGCCCTCTTTAATTTGAAAGCGCTTGCGCAATTCATCCGTGATGCTTGAGACTTCGAGACCCAAAGTCTTTTTCACAACGGGTTCTGTTGATTTTGGTGCTTCGCCCTTCGCGAGTTTTTCACCCTCTTCCAGACGGCCCAATGTCACACGAATGGTTTTTTCTTTACCCTTGCGCATCACCACAACATCAACCGCTTTGCCGACAGCGGTTTGGCCCACAATGCGCGGCAAATCTCGCGATTCTTTGATCGCCTTGCCGTCGAAAGTGACGATCACATCACCCGGTTCAATGCCTGCGGTTTTTGACGGGCCTTTATCATCAACACCCGCAACAAGCGCGCCGCGTGCTGAACCCAATCCCAAGCTCTCCGCAATCGTGTCATCAACGCTTTGAATGCGCACACCGAGCCACCCGCGCCGCGTTTCACCAAAGGCCAATAATTGTTCGACAATCGGTTGAGCAAGGCTTGAGGGAATTGCAAAGCCAATACCGATTGAACCGCCAGACGGAGACAAGATTGCCGTGTTAATGCCGATGACTTCGCCTTCCATATTGAAGAGCGGTCCACCCGAATTGCCTTTGTTGATAGCCGCATCCGTTTGCAAATATTGGCCATAGGACTGATCGGAAATATCGCGATTGCGCGCGGAGATAATGCCCGCTGATACCGAACCGCCTAGGCCAAAAGGATTGCCAATCGCCATCACCCAATCGCCGATTTTCTCATCATCGGAATTGCCGAATTTGACCGACACAAGTGGCTTTTCCGGCTTCACGCGCAAGACAGCGAGATCGACTTTCGGATCTTTGCCAACAACTTCGGCTTTGAGTTTTTTACCATCATTGAAAATGACGGTGATTTCATCGGCATCGCCAATCACATGATTATTGGTGACAACGATACCCGATGAATCAATCACAAAGCCTGAACCGAGCGAGGAAGATTTGCGCTGTGGGATCTTTCCGCCATTGCCGCCATTCGGACCATTTGGTCCCAAAAACTCATCAAAGAATTCTTGAAAGGGAGAGCCCGGCGGAAATTGCGGCATCGGCACGCCATGTTGCGTATCAGCGGGCGCTGTTGTTGCGGCAGAAATATTGACAACCGCATCCATCACTTTTTCAGCAAGACCTGAAAGCGATTCAGGCCCACGCGCTTCCGCGCGCGCCCCCATGACAAGCGCAAGCAAAGTGACAAGAACAATTGCCCGCGCCGCATAACCCATAAACGCAACTCTCCGCATAAGCGCCATCATCACGGTCACTCCGTCAAACTGAAAGAGAACCGGCGGCTCTTTGCCGCCGGATCATGTCATCTCATTCAAAACCGCCCGAAGGGGCACTCGCAAAGGGCATCTTGAAGAAGCGCATAAACTCCGATTCAGGACTCAACACCATTCGTGTTTCGCCGGAACGGAAGGATTGCTCATATGCCAAAAGTGAACGGTAGAAGGCGAAGAATTCCGGATCCTTGCCATAGGCTTCTGCAAGGATCTTGTTCTTCTGCGCGTCACCCTCACCGCGCACTTGCTCGGACTTCTTTGTCGCTTCCGCGCGCAACACGACCACATCACGATCCGCTTTCGCTTTGATCGCTTGCGAGAATTGCGAACCTTGCGCGCGAATATCCGCCGCTTCACGTTGACGCTCGGTCTGCATACGTTGGAAGACCGCCTGAGAGTTCTGCTCCGGCAAATCCGCGCGGCGCAATCTCACATCAACGATCTGAATGCCCAAGCCCTTCGACTGTTCATTCACATCATCACGAATGCGATGCATCAAACCGGCACGATCCGCACGCACCACGGTTGAAAGCGATGCGTCCGCAAGAATTGTACGCACCGTCGAATTGACGATCGAAGTCAAACGGATATTCGCTCCCGCAACACTGTTCACGCTTTGATAAAAGCGCAACGGATCGGTGATGCGATAGCGCGTAAACGCATCAACCACGAGACGCTTCTGGTCTGAAGCAATCACTTCTTGCTGCGGCAATTCGAGGTCGAGAATGCGCTTATCAAGCGTAATCACATTTTCGATGAAAGGCAGTTTGAAATAAAGACCGGGTGCTGTGATCGGCGCGCGCGAGATGCTGCCGAACCGGAACACGAGCGCTTGTTGCGTCTGTTGAACGATGAAGGTCGACGACAAGACGACAACAAGAACCACAAGGAGAAGGATGCCTCCCACAAATCGAAGGGTCGAACTCATTTGGGCGCTCCTGCTTTTTTCTGGAATTCACCGAGCGGCAAATAAGGCACAACGCCTTGCTGGCTTGCACCATTCTGATCAATGACGGTCTTTTCAGAGCCCGCCAATATCCGTTCCATCGTCTCAAGATACATACGCTCGCGTGTCACTTCGGGCGCCTTTTTATATTCAGTATAGATTTGATCGAAGCGGCTTGCCTGACCACTCGCTTCAGCAATCACGCGTTCACGATAGGCTTCGGCTTCCTGCTGAATCCGTGCGGCTTCACCGCGCGCTTCCGGCACAACTTTCGAGGCATAGGTTTCGGCTTCGTTACGCGCACGATCCTGGTCTTGACGCGCAGCTTGCACATCGCGGAACGCATCGATGACTTGCGCCGGCGGGTCAACCTTCTGCAATTGCACAAGTCGGACAACAACGCCCGCACCATAGGTATCGAGCACTTCCTGCATCAATTGCTTGACGTCCGTCTCAATCGCACCACGTTCAGTTGTGAGAATGGCTTGAATGTTGCGCTTGCCAATGATTTCACGCATCGCGCTTTCAGCAACCGCCTTGATCGACGTATCAGGCTCTTGAATGTTGAACACATAATCAAAAGCCCTCGCGGGATTGATCTGCCATTGCACGGCGAAATCAATATCGACGATATTTTCGTCGCCCGTCAGCATCAAGCTTTCTTCATTGAGATCGCGTTGACCCGTGCGGGTACGACCCTCGCTCGAACGAAAACCCACTTCGGTCGTGTTAACGGTTGTCACGCTCGGACGGATCACCGAACCAATCGGGTAAGGAAGATTGTAATTCAAACCCGGCTGGGTGGTGCCGACATAGCGGCCAAAAATCAGATTGAGTCCCACTTCGTCGGGGCGCACAGTGTAAAGACCGCTCGCGAGCCAGAGAGCGACCGCACCCAGTCCGATCAGACCGATTCCACGCCCGCCAAATTGACCCCCCGGCGCAAAGGATTTGAGGCGATCCTGACCTTTTTTGATCAAATCCTCAAAATCGGGGGTGCGTCCGCCGCCAGAACCGCCATTTTGCGGGCCCTGACCCCATGGATTTGGGCGTTTCGGACCCCAGGGACCGCCGCCTTGATTGTTCCAATTCATTCACTTTTCCCTTTTCAAAACCCAATTCGGGGTTTGTTACGTAATTTCTGGCAGAATTCAGATGGGCATTGCCGGTCGATCCGTCAACGGGCAAGGTTTTGCGACCTCATGTCCCAGTTTTGCGCCTTTCATAGGTCACAATCGTAAAAGCGTGATCATCGCGTGGTCCTGCTTCATATGATTCACGCGCGGTTTCATGAAAATCCAAATGTTCAAAAGCCGGAAAAAACGCGTCACCTTCCGGTGCTGCCTGAACATAAGTCATGATGATGCGATCACAACGATCCATCATTTGCTGATAGACATCACCGCCACCGGCAACAGTTATTTCATCGACGCCAAGCGATAACGCAAGCGCCTCCCCTTGACGAAGCGCGTCATCAATCGAGGTTGCCACATGAACACCTTCTACCGCGAAAGATTTATCGCGTGTGAGAACAATCGTCTCACGACCCGGCAGAGGCTTGCCGATCGATAAAAATGTTTTACGCCCCATGATCATGGGTTTGCCGAGCGTCGCGGCTTTGAAGCGTTTGAGATCAGAACCTATATGCCAAGCCAAACCATTATCGCGTCCGATGACGCGATTTTCAGCCATGGCGACGACAAAAGTCACGCGCGCTTTGGGATGAAAGCTCATACCGCCACCGGCGCTTTGATTGCCGGATGCGGATCATAGCCTTCAATCGTAATGTCAACATAAGTAAAATCGAAAAGAGATTTCACTTCTGGATTAAGATTCAAAACCGGCAAGGGTCTTGGCTCGCGCGTTAATTGCAACGTCGCTTGTTCAACATGATTGGAATAAAGATGCGCATCGCCGAAAGTATGCACGAAATCACCGGGCTTTAATCCGGTCACTTGCGCCATCATCGCCGTCAATAAGGCATAGCTTGCAATGTTGAAGGGAACGCCCAAGAAAATATCCGCCGAGCGTTGATAAAGCTGACAAGACAATTTTCCATCAGCGACATAAAATTGAAACAGACAATGGCAAGGCGGCAGTGCCATCCTATCGAGATCGGCCGGATTCCATGCCGATACGACAAGACGCCGCGAGTCGGGATTACGTTTGATCTCATTGATGACCCATCGGATTTGATCAACCGTGCCGCCATCAGGTTTCGCCCATGAGCGCCATTGTTTGCCATAGACGGGACCAAGCTCACCGCCCTCATCCGCCCATTCATCCCAAATCGTTACGGCATTTTTGCGTAAGTATTCGATATTGGTTTCACCCGCGATGAACCACAAAAGCTCATGGATGATCGAGCGTAAATGCAATTTCTTTGTGGTGACCAGGGGAAAGCCTTTTGAAAGATCAAAACGCATCTGATGGCCAAAAACCGAGCGTGTGCCGGTGCCGGTGCGGTCGCCCTTCACCACGCCTTCCGCCATCACGCGGCGCAACAGATCAAGATAGGCCTGCATCGTCTTTATCGATTCTCCCGGGAATGAGGCCGGACCTTAGCTTGTCTTTCCGTGAAAAGGCAGATCAGAACCGGGCTTTTAGGCTGCGCTGTCCCCAATCGAATGCGAAAAGGAGCACGAAAAAGGCGAGCGAACCTCATGTTTTTGCCCTGCTCTTCCGTTTCTCGACCAGACACCTTATATTAGGAGCGTCCTCGCAAGAGGACTATGACGATAAACTGTCATCGAAATAAACCTTTCGGACCCGGGGGCGGTACCCGGCGCCTCCACCAGAACCCGTTGCGGCGTGAGCCGAAAAGGACGGGCTCTGGCGGGGGCGAACTAGGATCGACGAGGGTGTAAAGGGTGGTCTTTCGTCCGGCATTGTACCACCGTTATCGGGCTAATCTTATAGTTGCCAATGACAACTATGCTCCGGTTGCCGTCGCTGCGTAATGCAGTGCCAAGACCGAAATCAAAGCCCTTGCGCTTAGCCGCGTAAGGCGGGGCCCGGAGGCGCCTGGCAACAGAAGCCTCCACTTTTGTTTGTATGGGGGAACGCCGACGTCTTCGGCGGTAAGTGATGGGCGAAGATCTGATCCGTTACGATCTGATGGTGCAGGACGCTCTGCGGGGCGTTGTTCGCAAAGTGCTCCTCGAAGCCGCTGAAAAAGGTCTTCCGGGCGAACATCACTTCTTCGTGTCTTTCCGCACGAAGGCCCCCGGCGTCAAAGTCTCGACCCGTTTGGTGGAACGCCATCCCGAAGAAATGACGATTGTTCTTCAACATCAATTCTGGGATTTAAATGTCACCGCCACTCATCTTGAAGTGGGCCTTTCTTTTGGCGGCATTCCGGAAAAATTGGTGATCCCTTTTGAAGCCATCACAAGCTTCTGGGATCCTTCCGTTGATTTCGGATTGAAATTCGAACTGGCCCCTGCCGATGCCGCCGACAATGACGCCACAGACGAAGCCACGCAGACGATTGAAAATGCCGAACCGGTTGCGACGCTTCCCGCTTCGGTTGAGACAAAAGAAAATTCAGCCGAACCCGCCGCCACAAATACTTCAGAACCGCAAAGCGGCGCAGAAATTGTAAGCCTTAGCGCATTTCGCAAAAAGCCATAAACGAGATCGCATGGCGATGGCCGACATCATCTCGTTTCGCAAAACCAAAAAATCGCTCTCACGCAAAGCGCATGATCAGCAAGCGGTTGAAAACCGAATTCGCTTCGGTCGTACAAAAACGCAAAAAGAAAATGATCTTCGCTTGGAAGAAAAACGCGCGGCCCTTCTTGATGGCGCTAAGCGCGATGATCCGAAAAGCGAATGACACGCGATCTCGTCAAACATTCAGTGACGATTGCCGGCCATCGGACGAGCATTTCATTAGAGCCTGAATTTTGGAGTGCGTTACGCGAGATCGCCAAACGCAACAACAGAAGTCTTGGTTCGGAAATCGCGGCTATTGACGCGGAACGCGGCACACGCAATCTCTCTTCAGCCATCAGAGTATACGTATTGAAAGACGCTTTGGCGCGCGACAAAGATTAAGGCGTCGGCGTTGCGGCAGGCACCGTCGGATCCGGCGTTGCTTGTTCGGCATTCGATTTCTGCGCTTCAAGCTCTTTAGCTTTTAACTCGTCAAGTATGCGTTTGGTTTCCGCTTCTTCTTGCGCTTTCCGCGCATCTTCAGCCAAGCGCGCCTCTTCCGCTTCGCGCTTGGCGCGCTCAGCGAGATCACGTTCAACTTTTAGCCTGCGGGCAAAAAAGGCGCGCTCACGCAAATCCGATTCTTGCGCTTCAATCCGCGCTAATTCGCGCGCGACTGCGCGTGTTGTCAAAATATTGGTGAGATTGGTCACATCGACATCGCGCGCAATAAAGCTCGTGGTTTGCCCTTTGAGCGATATGATCGCTTGTGGAGATGGGGCCGTCCAATCTTTCGGCACATCTTTGGTATCGATAACGACGCGGCCATCAACTCTGAAATTACGCATATCGAGAGCCAAATTGCCTTGAAGCGATTGCGTATCTTGATGCGCATCTAAGGGACCATAGCGAATGACGCCAGAAGATGCGGTAAGCGGCGCGGAAAGTTCCGACACCTGCAACGCTCCACGCAATAATCCTGATGTCACCATGTCGGTCACACGTTTGAGTTCGGGCGGATCACGTTCTCCATCTAGCGCACGTGTTGTGCTTGCGAGTGCGGCAAGATCAAAGGCGGGAACCGCAAGACCCGATATTTTGAGTTGCCCGCCGCCTGAAAGAGAAGCGGCAAAGGCGGAGAGACTTTCTCCGGAACCGCCCCCATCAAATTGAATGTCGGCACTTCCTCCCAAGCCCGAACGCGGGAAGAGATCAGAAAGCGCTACACCTTTAACGGATATTTTTCCAAGATAGGTCGCAAGACTTCCCTGCCGGCGCAGTGTCAATGAGCCTGCAAAAGGCACGTCAAAAACGCGTGCATCGATTGATCTGAATTCAAGCGCATCCGGCTGCCAAAGAATCTCCGTTTTCACTTTCGAGAATTTCGCACCGAAAGCGGTATCAAGACGATCAATCTGGAGCGTGATCAATGCATCGAGCGGCGGCGGGCCCATTTCCGAAAAACGGCTCGACGACCAAAGTGATCCAGACACAGGATCAGCAAGCGGACCTGTGATCAAAGATGTCATTGCGGTTAAAGACAAAGCATCGGCTTTGAGATCGCCTTCAATCTTTGCGGCGGAAGGTTTGTAAGCCAACACACCTTTTAACTTCTGACCAAGAACAGACGCCTCAAGCGCATTCACCGCTAAAATATCATTCTTGTAATCCAACGACGCGGTAGCAGATACAGGAAGCTTCATAGTCGCATCAGGAAGCGGCGTGCCAAGAGAGAGCAAAAGCGGTGCTGCATCCATTGTGTCGAATTTGATCGGACCACTTACATGAGTGGATGAAGGATCAATGGTTAAATTTGCTATGCCATTCACACCCGCCACTTGACCTTCAAGCGTGAGCGCGGTTGTCGCTTGGGAATCGCCTTTGAGATGAAGATCGAGACGCGCGCCACCTGCAAGCGGTAGAGGCAAGAGAGTGGCTCCCGCTTGTCGCAAAAGGCTTGCCGCATCCGTTGATGTGATTTTTGCGGTGATATCAAAATTTGATCCGGCATCGGCAAAGCCGATACGACCATTGCCATTGATTGTTGTGGACGAGAGCGTTCCATCAAAGCCAATACGCACAATATGCGCCGCATTCGTCAATCGTTCCGCACTCACCGTTACATGCGCGGGGCTTATCGACCGAGCGCGATCGGTAATCATGTTTGTCACATGACCCGGAAACAATTTCCCAAAAAGAATTGAGAGCGGCGCCATGTCAGGCGCATCAATCATCGCTTCAACTTTTTCACCGGCAGCGGTCAAACGACCGCTTGCTTTAACCGTTGCGCCTCCAAGATCTGCGATATCGAGCGTATCGATTACGAGGCCTTCATCGGACGCTCGCGCTTTCATTTGAACGCGACCGGCATGCGCATCCTTCACCCGCGCCGTGCGCACATTGCGCGCATCAATCAAAAGCGATGCATCAATTGCGCCTAAGCGCGCCGCCATCATTGGAAAATCAGGCAATTGATCAATATCGAAACCATCGGACGCCAATTGCGCATCAAGCCGCGCCCGCGCGCCCTCCTCCGGCATCGCATAACGAACGAGACCAGTGAGGTTGGATTTATCAAGGCGCACTTTTAAGTTACTCGCGCCAATCAAGCTTGATGAAAGAGCGAGATCGCCTTCGATCGCAATATCACGCGCTTCACCGAAACGCACAGATCGTCCTGATGTTTCGCCATCAACCCAAGCGCCAAAACGTGGGAAATCTTTTGCCGTAAAAGTCGCTTTGCCAAAAAAGGCGCCGCCATCCGTTAAGCCAATATCGCCTTTCGCGACCAAGCGCGCACCACCAGGCAAATCTGCTTCACCTTGTTTGAGCTTCACACCTTCTGAATCAAGATGCGTATCGAGTTTGAGATTTTTGATCGTATCACCGCCTGCGAGAACACTTTCAATCGACAGCGTGACATCAACCGGTATTGACGGTGTTAAATCCTGATCGGACGCAAGCAAAATACCGCGCCATGTTGACAACACATCGAGCAAAGGTGGAAAATTTCTGTTCTGCACCGGCAAGGTACGATCAAGATCAATTTGCCGCGCATCGAGAAACAAAATCATGCCGCCCTTTTGTCCGAGCGTACCATTGCCAGAACCTGTGAGCTTAAAACCGCTTTCATCACCACCCGCTTGAATTTCAGCCGATGAAATATCAAAGCCGCGACCTGCAAGGCGAAGAGATGATGTCACGGTTACGGGACGAATGCCGATATCATTATCTTCCGGCCACGCCATATCGCCTTCAAGTTTCAACTTGCCGTCAAAACCTGTTTCACCGCGTGTTGAAATGATACCGTCAAGTTCGGCACGAAAGCCGCCACCTTTGCGATCAATCCCCGCACGAGCACGCAGCAGCCCCGCTTCATCAAGTGCACCGGTTGTGAGACGCACATTGACCGAGCGCCCATGCCATTGCCCTGTGCCTTCAACATGCCAGGGGCCCGAGAGCGCAGCGGCTTCAACATCGAGATCCAATTTCGAGAGACGCATCGGCGGCGCGTCTGCGGTTGGAATAACAGCCAATTCGCCATTACGAAGCGCAAGCGTCTCGATGCGGATTGCCCACCCCGAAACCGCATCATTATTGTTATTCGAGAGAGCCGGAAATTTCGGTACGCGACCCTCAGGCGATATCGCAAGTGTAACGACAGGTTTTTCGACCGTCGCTTCCATCACATGGATTTCGCCTTTGAGAAGCGGCATTGTGCCAATATCGAGCGAGACGCGATCAGCCTTCACTTCGATACCGGCCGCCTTGCTGCCGACGGTTACGCCCTCAAGCTTCACAACAGGAAAAGGCAGGAAGCGAACAGAAATCGCACCCTCGACCGCAATGCGGGTTCCGGCAGCGCGCGACAGGGTCTCTTCGACAAAGGCCCGGCGTTCATTGAAATCAACAAAAAGCGGAGCCAGCAGTGCCATAAACAGCACGCCGATAATCAGAATCGCCAGTCCGGTCAGAAACTCGCGCACGAAACGCCCACCCATTTTTGTTGTTGCAGCCGAAGGGTCCGACCGCCGCGGCGCACCATACAAGGGGAAAGAGCCCCGCGCGACGGTTTTTCAAAGTCAGACGGCAAAAGAAAGGCAATAGGATTAAGAAATTTCACGCCTTGCCAGCCGCTTCCCGATCCCGATAATGAGAAAAAATCGTCTCCCCCGCGCGATCGAGCCCCGATGTCCGCCAAGCCGAAGATCAATCCGCTCTTTTTTGCGCCTTTTGTCTCCTCCGTCATGCGGCCCGAACCGTCATGGATTGACGACAATAACCATCTGAATATGGCTTATTACCACGTCATGTTCGACCGATCGCTCGATGAGGCGCTTGATCTCGTCGGGCTCGATAAGGACTATTATCGCGACGGGCCGGGCACCATTTTCGTGGCCGAAGCGCATGTCTCCTATCGACGCGAAGTTCTTGCCGATATGCCGGTACGGGTGACGCTGCAGCTCATCGACTATGATGTGAAGCGCATGCATCTCGCGCTCGAGATGCGACATGCGCAAGAAGGTTGGCTCGCGGCAACAGCGGAAGTCATGCTGCTCCATATTCTCCATGAGGGGCGGAAAGTTGGCCCCTTCCCGCCCGAAATTCTTGAAGCCATCGCGGTGATGAAATCGGCCCATGCCGCTTTGCCCCGCCCCGACCATATCGGCCGCGTGATCACCATCCCCAATACAGGCCGCGCGGGTAAAGTTGGCCTCCATTAGACGCCGCGCTTTAGATCGACATCGCGGGTCGGGTCGTCCATTCTCCGGCTCTGATTCGCGCTTTGTTCGTCTCTTTCGAGGTTTCGAGTGAGTGATCCCTTCCCCTTCGATGATGATCTCGCCTATCGGCCGAAAGCCGGAGGGTTGGCGCAGCGCGCGCAAACCGCGGCGCGCGGCAATGGCGCTTATCTTGAGGGATTGAACCCCGAGCAACGTCGCGCCGTCGAAGCGATTGAAGGTCCTGTGCTTGTGCTTGCCGGCGCAGGCACCGGTAAAACGCGTGTGCTCACCACCCGTATCGCCCATATCATCGCAACCGGCAGCGCTTACCCTTCGCAAATTCTGGCCGTCACCTTCACCAACAAAGCCGCACGCGAAATGAAAGAACGCATCGCGCATCTTGTGGGCGATGTTGCCGAAGGCATGCCGTGGCTTGGCACATTCCATGCGATTGGTACAAAAATTTTACGCCGTCATGCTGAACTTGTCGGTTTGAAATCCGATTTCACCATTCTTGATACGGATGATCAGATTCGGTTGATGCGGCAGGTCATCCGCGCTGAAGATATTGACGAGAAGCGCTGGCCGGCGCGCGCGCTTTCTTCTTATATTGATGGCTGGAAAAATCGCGGACTCACGCCCGACAAAGTGCCTTCAGGCGAAGCAGCCGCTTTTGCCAATGGCAAAGGCGCGAAACTTTATGCACTCTATCAAGAGCGCTTGAAACAATTAAACGCGGCCGATTTTGGTGATCTGCTGCTTGAGAATTTGCGTCTCTTCCGTGAACAACCCGATATATTGAGTGCCTATCAAGAGCGTTTCAAATTCATGCTCGTTGACGAGTATCAAGACACTAATGTCGCGCAATATCTATGGCTGCGTCTTTTGGCGCAAGGTCGCCGCAATGTCTGTTGTGTTGGCGATGATGATCAATCGATCTATGGGTGGCGTGGCGCGGAAGTTGATAACATCTTGCGTTTCGAGAAAGATTTCCCTGGCGCGGTCGTCATTCGCCTTGAGCGCAATTATCGTTCGACCGGACATATTCTCAATGCCGCCGGAAAATTGATCGCGCATAATCAGGGTCGCCTCGGCAAAACGCTTTTTACCGATGATGAAGAAGGTGAAAAGCCGACGCTTACCGGCGCGTGGGACTCGGAGGAAGAAGCGCGTTTGATCGGTGAAGAGATCGAAGCGCTTCAACATAAGGGTCATGCGCTTGCCGATATCGCGATTCTTGTTCGCATCTCGGCGCAAATGCGCGAGATTGAAGATCGCTTTGTTACATTGGGTCTGCCTTATCGCGTCATCGGCGGTCCGCGCTTTTATGAACGCGCTGAAATTCGTGATGCCATGGCCTATCTGCGTGTCGTCGCGAACCCTGCTGACGATCTTGCTTTTGAACGCATCGTAAACACGCCCAAGCGCGGCTTGGGTGATGCAACAATAGAACAAGTGCATTTATACGCGCGCAAGAATAGTGTCGCGATGCTTGAAGCCGTGCGCCGCTTGATCGAAACCGATGAATTGAAACCACGCCCGCGCGCAACTTTGCGCGAGCTTGCAAAAAGTTTCGAGCGGTGGTCCTCGCTCATCGAGACTATGAAACATTCGGAACTCGCCGAGCAGATTTTGGAAGAATCTGGCTACACCGACATGTGGCAAAAGGAACGTACTGCCGACAGCGCCGGTCGTCTCGAAAACTTGAAAGAACTTGTGCGTTCGATGGAAGAATTTCCAGACCTCGCAGGCTTTCTTGAACATGTCTCACTTGTGATGGAAATGAGCGATAATGATTCAAGCGATCGCGTATCGATCATGACCCTGCATGGCGCGAAAGGTCTCGAATTCGAAACGGTCTTTCTGCCCGGTTGGGAAGAAGGCCTTTTTCCAAATCAACGCGCATTGGACGAAAATGGGCGTGCAGGCCTGGAAGAAGAACGCCGTCTCGCTTATGTCGGCCTCACCCGCGCAAGACGACGCGCGAAACTTTATTTCGCAAGCAATCGTCGCATTCATGGTTTGTGGAGCGCGACTGTCCCCTCACGCTTCATTGATGAATTGCCGCCCGAACATGTTGAAGTGATGGATGCACCGGCAGGATTTGCGAGTGGTCAAGGTGGTTATGGACGCTCGCGTTTTGATCAACAAGGCTTTGGTGGTTCATCCTATCAAACACCCGGCTGGCAACGCGCACAACAGCGTGGCGGGAGTACCGATCGTGGCCCCGGTGGTCGCGGACGCGTTGCAGGCGGCTATGATGAAGATGATGATCGCAACGAACGTCGCGATGACGCGCAACGCGGACGCCGTTTCAGCACGGATGGATTTTCTGAACGCGCCGAACCCTATCGCGCCCCGCCCGCGCGTCGCGGCACAATGCTGATTGAAGGCGAGCTTGTTGCGAAATCGACGGGCTCACCTTCACGATTTATCGAAGGGGATCGTGTGTTTCACATCAAATTCGGCAATGGTTCAGTGGCGAGTATTGATGGCAACAAACTCACAATCGATTTCGACAAAGCTGGCCGCAAAATGGTGCTGGATAGTTTTGTGGAGCGGACCGCCTAGGACTTCGAAAACGCTCGACTTTTCCTCAAAGTCTTGGTATGAATTAGTCATACTGCGTCAGTCGAAGGAAGTATTATGTCCAGTGTAGCCAAGCGTACATTTAGTCTCTCAAAAGACCAGTCGGACTTCATCGACGCGAAAGTTGCTTCGGGTGATTATGCATCGGGCAGCGAAGTCATCCGCGAAGGGCTACGCGCGCTCCAGTCCCGCGATGCCGCTATTGAGAAATGGCTGCGCGAAGAAGTCCTCCCCACCGCGCTAGATTTGAAGGAGCACCCTGAAAGAGTGATGCCGATAGACGAAGCCTTCAAATTCATCCGCGATGAAATTGCCCGCATTAGATCGGAAAAATAATGCGTCGACGCAGGGTCGTTCAATCGACAGAGGCAAGCCGTGACATTGTCTCGATATATTTTCGCATTGCTGATGTGGCGGGGCATTCTATAGCAGAGCGCTATATCAATAGGATTGAAGCATATATTTCTAAATTCGACCTCGCTTCGGAGCGTGGCACACGACACGATGATCTCATGCAAGGACTCCGCATCATCGGCTTTGAACGCCGCATCACCATCGCGTTTATGGTTGAGGAAACCCAAGTTACGATTTTACGTGTTTTCTACGGTGGTAAAGATTGGGAAAATGAATGGGGCGAACGCGAGTAACAAGCGGCCCACCGAACATATTTACCGCGGCAGTAATTTCCGCACGCGTTCGATCAAGAGATCCCAGACCTCAGTGTCACCGCCCGGAATGCCAAAGCGTAACCAATTCGGCTTGTCTTTGAAGGCCCGCACGAGAATGCCTGATTGCGCAAGGCGCTGAAATACCTCTTGCGCCTGATCGCCTTCCGCCAAACGATAAAGCGGTGTGCCGCCAATCACTTTCAGTCCAAGCTTTTCGATGACCGCATCAAGCTCTTCGCAATCTTCTTCGAGCCGCGCCATTGTATTGGTGAGCCAACCCGTGTCACCATAAGCGCGCAGACCAATTTCAATCGAAGCACCCGAGATCGGCCATGAGCCAAGTGCTGCGCGGATTTTTTCACCGTCATGCGAACCCGCAAGCGCAAAGCCCAAACGCAATCCGGCCAAACCAAAAGTTTTACCAAAAGACCGCAAAATCACCGCGCCTTCATTCGGAAGACGATGAACAAAACTTGCCGCGTCTTCCATCAGATCCATGAAAGCTTCATCGACAATCAAACGACCACCTTTACGCGCGAGTTTGCTTGCAAGTGCGGTGAGATGTTTCGGATCGACAAGCCGCCCGCACGGATTATTCGGGTTAACAACAACGATCGTGTCGAAATCGTCCGTTGTAAGAAGATCGTCAATCGAACTCACAATATCGACCACAGCGCCGGCCGTTTCCCACGCAATCTGATGTTCTGAATAAGTGAAGCCCAGAATTGCGACATGCCGGGCGGGAAAAAGACGCGGCAAAAGATGGATCAGCGTTTCCGTGCCGGGCGCGGCAATCACAAAGGACTCAAACCGCGCCCCGAATGTGTGGGCGGCGGCGGCTTCGAGCGCACAAATTTCATTTTCCTCTGGCAATCGCGTCCATGATGCCTCAGAAACCTCCCCCACCGGATAGGGCGCGGGGTTGATCCCTGTTGAAAGATCAATCCAGGGTTCGGGCGCTTTCGGAAAGGCGTGACGGGCGTCGAACAAGCGTCCGCCATGAACCACAAGGCTTTCAAGGGCCCGTTGCGGGTCAAGGGGATCAATGGTTACGGGTTCGCTTTTCATTGCGGCTACTCAACTCCTGCTCGAAGGGCTCCTTGGGTATCCGCAAGCACTCTTCCGCGCCATCGGCCATCCGGTCACCTGGATCGGCGGGTTGATAGCCCGTCTTGAGCGCAGTCTCAACCGTGAAAACTGGCCTTTTTTTATGCGCCGGATCACGGGCGTCTTTGCGCTCGTCATCCTCATCCTCGTCACAGGCGGCATCGCTTCTCTGATTGAGCGCGGGCTTGGGCATTATGCCCTCGGGTTTATTGGGGTTAGGTGTCTGGCCGCCACTCTGCCCGCGCAACGAAGCCTTGATGAACATGTCAGAGCGGTTGCCGATGCGCTTCAAAATGAGGGACTTGAAGGCGGCCGCAAAGCGGTCTCGATGATTGTCGGTCGTAAAACCGATGCGCTTGATGAAGCGGGAGTAAGCCGCGCGGCGATTGAAAGTCTCGCTGAAAATTTTTCTGATGGTGTGGTTGCGCCCATTTTCTGGACCGCGTGTTTTGGACTAACCGGCGGCGTTCTTTATAAAGCCATCAACACCGCAGACAGTATGATTGGTCATAAATCAGAAAAATATCATGCGTTCGGTTGGGCCTCGGCGCGTCTTGATGATCTCGTCAATCTGCCCTGTTCTCGTCTGACGGCACTATTGATTATTCTCGCTTCGCTTTTTGTGCGCGATGCGTCTCCCTTTCATGCGGTGAAATGCGTTTTTCGTGACGCGCGCAAACATCGTTCACCCAATGCCGGATGGCCGGAATCCGCTCTTGCGGGTGCGCTTGGCTATGCACTCGCCGGTCCGCGTGTCTATGGCGATACGCTCGTTGATGATGTCTATATGGGCGATGGGCGTCGAGACTTAAATGCGGCGGATATTCACCGCGCATTAAATCTCTATCGCATCGCTTGCGTGATTCAGGGTTTAATGATTATCGCGATGGCGCTTTTTTTCACCGCGCAAGCTTAAGCAATCCGTCGCAATCGACATGCTTTTCAAGATGATCCGCCAAAGCATCAAGTGTGGCGTCGATCATGGTTTCAAACGCAAGCGAAGACGATTGTGCACCAATCCACTGAAGCCATGCGGCGCGTTGCTGATCATCAGCAAAAATTCCATGCACATAAATGCCGCGCACGAGATGAGTTTTTGACGTCGCACCATCAACACGTCCATCATCAAAGTGCAAAAGCGGCCTCTCGCAATCAGCGCCATTTGTGACACCGATATGCATTTCATAGCCGTGAAAGCGTGATTGGTTTTCAATCAAATGACCGGCAACTGAGAGCAGTGTTTTTTTCGGCGCCATCACGGTTTCAACATCAAGGAGCCCAAGCCCTTCAACGCGTGATGCAGGCCCTTCAATGCCATGCGGGTCATCAATAATTTTACCAAGCATTTGATAGCCACCGCAAAGGCCAAGCACTTTGCGGCCATGTCTGAGATGTGCTTTTAAATCAATATCCCATCCCGCTTCCCGAAGCGCTGCGAGATCCGCAATTGTGGCTTTTGAACCGGGGATAATCACCAAAGAAGCGTCAGCCGGAATCGCTTCGCCGCGCTTGAGCATCACCAATTTGACGGAAGGCTCTGCAGCGAGCGGATCAAAATCATCAAAATTCGAAATGCGCGGCAGTTGTAATACCGCAATCGTGATCGGTGCATCGCTTGATGCGCGACGTCGATCAAGGGCTACGGCATCTTCCGCGGGCAAGCGAAACGCATCACGAAAATGCGGGATCAATCCATAAGAGGGCCAACCGGATTTCTCAGTGATGATCCGCATCCCCTCTTCAAATAAAGACGCATCACCCCGAAAGCGATTGACGAGAAACCCTTTGATCATCGCCGCATCCGCTTCATCAATCACCGCGCGCGTGCCAACAATTTGCGCAATCACACCGCCGCGATCAATATCGCCAAGCAAAACCACCGGCACATCGGCCGCGCGTGCGAACCCCATATTGGCAATATCATTCGCGCGGAGATTGACTTCCGCCGCACTGCCCGCGCCTTCAATCAATACGAGATCCGCGTCGCGCTTGATCAGCGCAAAACTCTCAAGCACCGCTTCAAGCAATTTCGGTTTCAAAGCTTGATAGTCGCGCGCTTTTGCTGTGCCCTGCACCTTGCCTTGCACCACAATTTGCGAACCGATTTCGCTTTGCGGTTTGAGCAAGACCGGATTCATATGAACGCTCGTGGCAACACCCGCGGCACGCGCTTGCAAGGCCTGCGCACGGCCAATCTCGCCGCCATCCGAAGTCACCGCCGCATTGTTTGACATGTTTTGCGGTTTGAACGGCATGACTTTAAGCCCGCGCCGCGCGAAGACACGGCAAAGCCCTGCAACAATCAGCGATTTGCCGACATCCGATCCCGTGCCTTGAATCATCAATGCGCGCGCGCTCATTAAAATTCGATTCCCTCTTGCGCTTTCACGCCCGCCGCGAAGTGATGTTTCACAAGCGTCATCTCGGTCACAAGATCAGCCGCTTCGATAAGCTCCGCTTTCGCATTGCGTCCCGTCACAACGACATGAAGATCCGCGCGTTTGTTTTTGAGCGTGTCCACCACCGCCTGAAGCGAAAGATAATCATAACGCAAAGCGATGTTGAGTTCATCGAGCACCAAAAGGCGGATCGCGGGATCTGCCATCAACTCTTTCGCTTTCGCCCACGCAGCTTCCGCCGCCGCGATATCGCGCGCGCGGTCTTGTGTTTCCCACGTGAAGCCCTCGCCCATCGAATGCCAGCGCACGAGGTGAGCGAAGCGCTCAAGCGCCTTGCGCTCGCCGGTTGACCACGCGCCCTTGATGAATTGCACGACGCCAATCTCCCATTCATGGCCGAGTGCGCGCATGATGAGGCCAAAAGCGGCGGTCGATTTGCCTTTGCCGGGGCCTGTATGGACGATGAGCAAGCCTTTTTCCCGAATCGTCTTCGAGGCCACTTCGGCGTCCTGCACCTGTTTGCGCTTCGCCATTTTCTCTTTATGGCGGCGTTCAGCATCACTCTCGGCGGACATTTCATCGCTCCAGAAACGAAATCAGAGCCGCTCATACGAAATTCAGCACGCAAAGACCACTCTAGGGCGCGGTTTGGGTTTGACAGAAAGTCGCAGCGGGGCCAGTGTCCTTCCTCGTCAAGGTCCCCCCTTTTGGGGGGTGAAAAGGGAACAAGGTGGTGCCCCTGAAAAGGAGCCAAGCCTTGGCTGCCCCCGCAACTGTAAGCGGCAAGTCTCGCGCCTCTAAGCCACTGGGATGTCTTTCTAAAAGAGACTGACCGGGAAGGCGGTGCGAAACGCCAAAGCCGCGAGCCAGGAGACCTGCCTTGGCGTGACACGAACGCATGTGCCCGGGCGGGGTGCCCCGGTCCTGTTCGCGGGATGAGTCCACAAAGGAACCATCCCCGACGTGGCGTATCGCCACTGCGCGCATCCCCGGGTCATCGCCCGCACTTTGCGATGAAGGGATGAGAGCGCCACTGATGACGACCACGATCTATGTCTGCACCACCTGCAAAACGCCGGATGATCCTTCACCCGTTCGCGCCGGCGCGCGGCTCTTCACATCTCTGCAAGAGGCGGCACAAACCCATCAAAGCGATGTCATCATAGAAGGCGTTGAATGTTTAAGCGTTTGCAAACGCCCCTGCACCATTGCCTTCGCCGATCAAAACAAATGGACCTATGTCTATGGCGATTTCACCGCAGATGACTCTGCCGAAAAAATTCTCGAATGTGCAGCACTTTACCAGGCCGCGAATGATGGGCTCATTCCCTGGAAAGAGCGTCCCGACGCTTTGAAGAAAGGCGTCATAGCGCGCCTGCCCGCATCCCTTAACTCAGCCCGCTCACCGGAGACGCACCCATGACAAGCGCGACCTCATTACAAAAAACACCTGTGACGATTATCACCGGCTTTCTCGGCGCTGGGAAAACGACGCTCATTCGTCACGTGCTTGAAAACGCAAAAGGCCGTCGCTTGGCGCTTATCGTCAATGAATTTGGCGATGTCGGTGTGGATGGAGACATTCTTAAATCATGTGGCGTTGAAAATTGCCCTGAAGACAACATCATCGAACTTGCGAATGGTTGCATCTGTTGCACCGTGGCGGATGATTTTGTTCCCGCAATTGAAAAACTCTTAGCGCTGCCGCAAAAGCCAGATCACATCATTGTTGAGACGTCGGGTTTGGCTCTCCCGAAACCGCTTGTGAAAGCGTTTGATTGGCCGCCGATCCGCGCCAAGCTAACAGTTGACGGTGTAGTGACCGTTGTTGATGGCGCAGCCGTAGCTGCAGGCCGCTTCGCCGATGATCCGGAAGCACTACTCGCGCAACGCGAAGAGGATCAATCGATTGATCACGATAATCCGCTTGAAGAAGTCTATGAAGACCAATTGCTTTGCGCTGATCTTGTGATTTTGAACAAAGCCGATCTCATGTCGAAAGACGAGATCGCCTCGGTGACCGATCAAATCAACTCAACGGTGCCGCGCGCGGTACGTGTCGTTGAAACACATGAAGGCAAAGTGGCGAGCGAAATTCTGCTCGGCCTGTCTGCGGCGGCTGAAGATGACCTCGCTTCACGGCCCTCCCATCATGATCATGAAGAAGACCATGACCACGAAGATTTCGACAGTTTCGCTTTGCCCATTGGCGAAGTTGCCGATATTGACGCCTTCATCACGCGCTTGAAAAAGATTGCGGATCAATTCGATGTCTTGCGCATCAAAGGGTTTCTCGATGTCACCGGCAAACCCATGCGGCTTTTGGTGCAGGGTGTGGGCACGCGCTTCCGTCATCAATTTGATCGGCCATGGACGAAAGATGAGAAGCGGAATGGCGCACTCGTCTTCATCGCCGAGAAAGGCATTGATCGCACAGCTGTCGAACGCGCGCTTCACGCTCACTAAAGCGGAATGATCTTCCCATGCATCTTCTGCGCACAGAGACAATTTCATTAGATCAGACGGCAGAAGCCGTCGATCTTGAATTGCCTCCCGCAGAGATTCTGTTTCTGTCTTTTACCGACAGCGATCTTTCCGGCCTTGTTGCCGCGTGGGATCAACGCAAGAGTAGATTACCATCTTTGCGCGTGGCTTCGCTGAAAGATTTGCAGCACCCCTATTCGGTTGATCTTTTCATTGAGAAAACCGCAGCGCATGCAAAATTTATATTGATCAGACTTCTGGGTGGCAAAGATTATTGGGCCTATGGTGTTGATGAAATGGCGCGTTTGGCGCGCGAAAAAAACATCACACTCGCCCTCACCCCCGGCGATTATCAAACCGATCAACGCTTGAATGAGGCATCGACTCTTGACGGGTCTAACCTCGCACTTTTGTGGCAATGTTTTCATCAAAGCGGGCGCGATAATTTTTCGCGCGCGCTTGATCATATCACGGCGCATCTCGGTCTCTCTGCAAAACCTGAAGCACCCGAGGCGCAACCGGCGGTAAGCCGATTTGAAGACGCGTGCCGGACTCACTTCACCGACGCGCCGCAGGCGCTGATCCTTGCCTATCGTTCCATTATCATTGCGGATGATACGGCACCGCTTACCGCTTTGGCCGACGCGCTTCATGCGCGCGAACTTTCGGTTGAATGTCTTGCCGTTTCAAGCCTCAAAGATCCCGCCGCAATAACGGCACTTGAGACGCATCTACAAGTTAAGCGTCCCGATATTATTTTGAATACAACGGCCTTTTCCGCAAAACGCGATGACGGCACGACGGTGCTTGATGTCTTCAATGTGCCCGTCTTGCAAACGATCCTTGCGACCACGCGTGAAGAACCTTGGCAGGCCTCGACACGCGGATTGAACGCCGCCGATCTAGCCATGAACATCGTGTTGCCCGAACTTGATGGCCGCCTGATTGCGCGTGCAATTTCATTCAAAGCCGAAGCGCCAAAAACAAGTGGCACGGAATTTACAAAAATCATCCATAAGCCAAAAGAAGATCGCATCGCCTTTGTGGCCGATCTCGCGGTAAACTGGGTTAGGCTTCAGCGCACGCCGAATAAAGATAAAAAACTCGCGCTCATCCTCTCCGATTATCCCCATAAAGGGGGCCATCAAGCCTATGCGGTAGGGCTTGATACGCCCGCAAGTGTGATTGCGATTGCGGATGAGCTGAAGCGATCAGGTTATAAAATCGACGACCTGCCGGACGCAGGCGCTCTCATTCATCAGCTCACGCACGGCGACCATCAACAAACTTTATCTGCGAAACATTATCGCACACTCTTCGAGTCTTTGCCTCTCACCTTCCGCGACTCTGTGATTGCGGCATGGGGCGATGTGCCTGAAAATGATTTCACATTTCCGCTCATCATCAGTGGTGCGCTTCTTATCGCGCTACAACCTTTGCGCGGAACACGTGGCGAACAAAAAAATGATTATCATGATGCGAGCCGCCCACCGTCACATCATTATATCGCTTTTTATCTTTGGCTGACCCGGATCTATCAACCGCATGCGCTTATTCATTGCGGCACACATGGCACGCTAGAATGGCTGCCCGGTAAATCGGTGGCGTTATCTCAATCTTGCGCGCCCGAACTTTTGCTCGGAGCCCTCCCCGTCCTTTATCCATTCATCGTGAACAATCCCGGCGAAGCCGCGCAGGCGAAACGTCGCCTCGCCGCAGTCACGATTGGCCATCTCACACCGCCGCTCATTGAAGCGGGAACCTATGGCGATCTTTCACAGCTTGAATCTTTGCTCGATGAATATTCAACAGCACAGACACTTGATCCCCGCCGCGCATCACATCTCGCCGATCTCATTCTCACACGCGTGAAGGAGTTAGACCTGGATCAAGACGCAGGTCTTAACGACGACCTTGATCGCGAGGCGCAGCTTGCCACGCTTGATGCTTTTCTTTGCGACGTCAAAGAAATGCGCATCGCCGATGGGTTGCATATTTTCGGACGCGCAGCAGAACACGCCGCGCTTCACCCATGGATCGAAACAAGTTTCGCGGCGGATGATGTTTCAAAAGCCAAACACCTCCTTGCGCAAAGTCCGATTTCCGAAACACAAGCGCTACTTTCGGCGCTTCAAGGCCGCTTTGTAAAACCGGGTCCAGCAGGTGCGCCTTCGCGGGGGCGGCTTGATGTATTGCCGACGGGACGAAATCTTTACACGATTGATCCGCGCAGCGTGCCGACGCGCACCGCATGGGAAATCGGTCGTCGCACGGCTGATGAAGTCGTTGCGCGTTATCTGCAAGATCATGGCGAAATGCCGCGTTCGATCATTATCGATCTCTGGGGCTCGGCCTCGATGCGCACGGGTGGTGATGATCTCGCGCAAGCTTTCGCGCTTTTGGGTGTGAGACCTTTATGGGATCACGCGTCTTCGCGCGTGAATGGTTTTGAAATTTTGCCGCCAGCGCAATTTGGCCGGCCTCGCATCGATGTGACATTGCGCATCTCGGGGCTCTTTCGCGATGTGTTTCCGCAACAAATCGCGCTTTTTGATGAGGCCGTACAAGCAGTCTCTTTGCTTGATGAAGAGGATGATGAAAATCCTCTTGCCGCACGGCGTCGGGCAACAGAGTCAACGCCGTTACGTATTTTTGGCTCTGCTCCCGGCACATTCGGCTTAGGCGTGAATGAAAAAATCAACGCGCAGAATTTTTCGGAACGCGATGAATTGGGTACTGCCTATCTGAAAGCCAATAGCCACGCCTATCGCGCGTCGGGCGAAGCGCAGCAAGACGAAAGCGCTTTTCGCGATCAAGTCAAAGATGCCGATCTCTTTGTCCATGTTCAGGATCTTGAAGGGCAAGACATTCTCGATTCGGATGCGTTTTCAGAACATGAAGGCGGCTTTGCCGCTGCTGCTCAAAGCCTTGGCAATCAGCCTCAGCTTTATCATGTTGATGCCAAGCGCCATGATCGCGTGGCGAAAGTCAGAACTTTGCGTGAAGAAATGGTGCGAGTCATTAAAGCGCGCGCGACCAATCCGCGCTGGATCGAAGGTCAAATGCGGCATGGCTTTCGCGGCGCGACTGAAATTGCCGAGACTATCCGCAATCTTTACGCTTATGCGGCACTCACAAATGCGACAGAGAGCCGTGATTTCGAAGCGCTTTATTCAGCCACGCTTGCGGATGATCACGTGAGAGCGTTTTTGATCGAATCCAATCCGGAAGCGGCTGCGGCGATTGCAACCCTCTTCCGTGAGGCCGAACAGCGCGGCTATTGGACCTCGCGCCGCAATTCAACCGCGACCGTGCTTGATGCGCTTCTTGCGGAGGCGGCGGAATGACAAGTGCGTCTTCAATAAAAGGCTGGTGTCCGGGCGCGCTGCGTCCGATGGAAAGCGGCGATGGTTTAATCGTGCGCTTGCGTGTAACGGGCGGCGTCCTCTCTTTGAAACAGGCGCGCGCAATCGCCAAGGCATCGACCGATTATGGAAATGGCGTGATGGATCTTTCCTCACGCGCGAATTTGCAACTGCGAGGCGTGACGCAGGAGACATGGCCAAAGCTCATTGAAAAACTCGTGCGGTATGATCTGATCGACACGAATGAAGACGCGGAATCCGTCCGCAATGTGATGGCCTCACCGCTCTCAGGAATTGATCCCACATCTCTCATCGATATCACGCCTCACGTGAAAGCGCTGGAAGATCACCTGAAAAGCACCAAATCGCTTCATCACCTACCGGCAAAATTCGGCTTTCTCATTGATGATGGCGGTGCTTTTCCGATCAAAGATTTTTCGACTGATATCAATTTTGAAGCGGTACGAGACAATGAAACCGTTTCTTTTGCCATTCGCCTTGCAGAGGCCGAAGACATCGCTCTCATTCGTCCAGAAGATCTTGTCAAAACCGCTGACGCGCTCGCTCATTATTTTATCAATGCGCGGCGCGGGCATGAAGATCGAATCAGGCGCATGAAGAATCTCGTCGAACAGGAAGGCGCGCGAAAAATATTCTCTACAATAGAAATTGAAACATTCCGCGCTATTCACGCGCCAATCGACAAGAGAGAAGCAAGGCAAAGCCCTATCGGCTTGCATCGCTTCAGGACTTTTGGTTGTCTTGGCCTTGCCGCACCCTTTGGTCGCTGGCCTGCAAAGATATTATCGGATCTCGTTCATTTTGCCGAACAACAGAATATCCATTCTTTGCGTCTCACCCCTTGGCGCGCCTTGCTCTTACCGGACATTTCTGACGACGCGGCCGAAGAAGCGCGCGCGCTCTTCAATGATGTGTTGATCACAAATCCGCGCGATCCGCGTCTTGTCGTTGCCGCCTGTTCAGGAAAACCCGCTTGCCTTCATGCGAGTGTGAAAACGCAAGAAGATGCACTCACTTTCTCCAAACTATTCAAAAGCCCTTCTCTATCCGAAATACGTCTTCATGTGTCGGGATGCGAAAAGGGTTGCGCGCATCCCCGCTCTAGCAGTGTGACACTTATTGGTCGCGAGGGTTTGTATGATCTCGTAATCAACGGCAAAGCTAATGATACGCCATTGAGACGCGAACTTGATGCGACTCGGGCAGCAGCGGCGATTGAAGATATGCTCGAAGGAGACGCCGCGTGAATTCGCGTTACGACTATATCCGCGATGGTGCGGCGATTTATGACAAGAGCTTTGCGATCATCCGCACGGAGAGTGATCTCAAGCGCTTCACGCCGGAAGAAGAAAAAGTTGCCGTTCGCATCATCCATTCATGCGGAATCGTTGAAGCAGCAGCCGACATATTTTTCTCGCCCGGAGCAGCAAAAGCCGGACGTGACGCTTTGCTAAAGGGTGCGCCCATTCTTTGCGATGCGAAGATGGTTGCGAATGGAATCACACGCTCACGCTTGCCCGCTGACAATCAAGTGATCTGCACGCTCGATGATCCTTCTGTGCCCGCGCTTTCGAGAGATATGGACACTACACGCACCGCTGCGGCGATGGAACTTTGGCGCCCTCATCTCAAAGGCTCAATTGTTGCCATTGGCAACGCGCCCACAGCCTTGTTTCGTCTTCTTGAAATGATTGATGACGGTGCACCTTTGCCTGCATGCATCGTCGGTATGCCGGTTGGCTTTGTTGGCGCAGCTGAATCAAAAGACGCTTTGATGGCACATAATAAAGCGCCCTGGATCATTGTCAGAGGCCGCAAAGGCGGCAGCGCCATGACAGTTGGTGCAGTCAACGCGTTGGCGAGTGACAAAGAATGAGTGCGCCTCTTAAAAAAGGTCGGCTTTATGGCGTGGGCTTAGGGCCGGGCGATCCAGAGTTGATCACGTTGAAAGCGTTAAACGCGATCAAGTCTTCACCCGTCATTGCATGGTTTGCAAAAACGGGGCGCACAGGTCACGCGCGCAGTATTGTCGAGCCCTATATGCCCAAAAATATCATTGAAGTGCCGCTTTATTATCCGGTGACGACGGAAATTCCGTTCGATCATCCCGATTATAACGATGCGCTTGCAAAATTTTATGATGAGAGTGCCACGCATCTCGCCACTCACCTCGATGATGGCCGTGATGTGGCGTTGTTATGCGAAGGCGATCCGCTTTTTTACGGCTCCTTCATGCATCCCTATATCAGGTTAAAGGACCGCTTCGAGGTTACGATTTGTCCGGGCGTTACCGGAATGTCTGGCTGTTGGACGGCAACGGGTATCCCCATGACTTGGGGTGATGATGTGCTCTGCGTTTTGCCCGGCACTTTGCCGCGTGCTGAATTGCTGCGTCGTTTAAACATAGCGGATGCGGCGGTCATCATGAAGATCGGTAAGAATTTTCAAAAAATCCGCGATGTCTTTAACGAATTAAAATTAACCGATCGCGCTTTCTATATTGAGCGCGGCACCATGGCGAGTGAACGCGTGATGCCGCTCGCGACCATGACGGATGAGGCCGCACCTTATTTTTCAATCATCGTCATGCCCGGCAACGGGAGACGCCCGCAATGAACGCATCACACAAGAAGGGCGAGATACGCGTCATCGGGCTCGGGCCGGGCGATCATCGCTTTATGACACATGATGCAGATGTTGCACTTCAAGACGCCACCGATCTCATCGGCTATATTCCTTATATAGAGCGTATTCCGCCGCGCGAAGGATTAACACGGCACGCCACCGACAATCGCGTTGAACTTGATCGCGCGCGTCATGCGCTCGATCTCGCCCATCATGGCAAAGTCGTTGCGATTGTTTCAGGGGGTGATCCCGGCGTGTTTGCGATGGCGGCCGCACTCTTTGAAGCGCTCGATCGGGGAACGCCTGAAGATTATTCTATTTCCATCAGCATTCATCCCGGTATCTCGGCGATGAATGCCGCTGCCGCGAAGCTTGGTGCGCCTTTAGGTCATGATTTTTGCGCCATCTCGCTCTCAGACAATTTGAAATCATGGGATGTGATTGCGAAACGCTTAAAGGCTGCAGCCGAAGGTGACTTTGTCATCGCGCTTTATAATCCCGCTTCAAACGCACGGCCGCAAAGCATCTATGATGCTTTTGAAGTGTTGCGGTCTATGAAAGCGCCGTCAACGCCCGTGGCCTTTGCGCGCGCTGTCGGTCGTCACGACGAAAAAATCACACTCACGACACTGGCTGAGGCCGATCCTTCCGTGGTCGATATGGCCACCTTGGTGATGATCGGATCAAGCGAAACGCGTTTTATCAACAAGCCCGATGGCTCAAGCTGGCTTTATACGCCCCGCTCTTACGGAGCGCGGCCATGAGTTTCAACAAAGGCAAGCGCGTCTTGAAGATCATGAGTCACGCGACTTTGGGGCAGAGGCGGTCGTTTGATCATGAGCACCGGAATCTGCAACGCGCGCGCCGCTTGAAGCTTCGCATCCGTTTGTGCGCCACCGCTGTTCTTGGTGACAAGAATATCAATGCGCTCTTCGCGCATCAACCGCGTTTCATTACCAACCGTAAAAGGTCCGCGCGCGAGAATAAGTTTCGTGTCGCTCGGCATTTCATGCGCCTCGGGTTGATCAATACTGCGT
>JBJTCD010000052.1:0-2769 GCA_046091665.1 Hyphomicrobiales bacterium | reverse complement strand
AGGATTTGCCATCCTGCGAATTGGTTATTTGCAGGGGGCATACATGCATACTGGCAAGCTCGTATTTGCGCAGGTTATGGAACATCTGCCTCTAACAACTTTTCGTCGTTGTGTGACGCGTTACAAAGGAGAGCATAAGGTCAAGTCCTTCTCCTGTCTTGATCAGTATCTGTGTATGGCTTTCGCTCAACTAACTTATCGTGAAAGCTTACGAGATATAGAGACAAGCCTTCGCGCTCAGGAAAACAAGCTCTATCACATGGGGATCCGCGCGAATATTTCTCGCAATACGTTAGCAAATGCTAATTCTGTTCGTGATTGGCGTGTCTATGCTGACCTGGCTCAGTCGCTCATTACAATTGCACGCCGACTTTACGCAGAAGAGCCGTTTGGGGTTGACTTGAAGAACACCGTCTACGCTCTGGATGCCAGCACGATTGATTTATGCTTATCCGTTTTTCCCTGGGCTCCCTTTCGCTCTACAAAGGCGGCAGTAAAGTTACATACTTTATTGGATCTTCGCGGCAATATCCCTGCGTTTCTGTATATCAGTGATGGTAAATTACACGACGTGAATGTGCTCGATCTACTAGTACCAGAGCCTGGCGCATTTTATGTGATGGATAGAGGCTATATCGACTTCGAACGTTTGCATGCTCTACATGAAGCGGGGAGCTTCTTTGTTACTCGAGCAAAATCGAACATGAAAGCTGATCGACGCTACTCCCATCCCGTCGACCGGGCTACTGGATTGATATGCGATCAAACAGTTGTGCTTGCTGGATATTATTCTCATCAGAGCTTTGAGACACCATTACGTCGTATTAAATTTAGAGATCCAGCGACCAGAAAAGAATTGATTTTTCTAACGAACAACTTTGTTCTGCCCGCGTTAACAATCACTGAACTGTATAGATGTCGCTGGCAGGTTGAGCTCTTTTTCAAATGGATTAAACAGCACCTTCGTATAAAAGCGTTCTTCGGTGTGTCTGAGAACGCTGTTAAAACTCAAATATGGATTGCAGTATCAGTCTACGTGCTGATCGCGATCGTTAAAAAGCGGCTCAACATCTCAATTAGCCTGTATGAAATGTTACAGATCCTAAGCCTGACGCTATTTGAAAGAATACCGATAAATCAGTTACTTAGAAAAGCCGCTGCTTATGAAAATCAATCACTCGCGGATAATCAGCTGAATTTATTCGATTAACGTTGGGACACTAGTGATTTCTAGTAATTAATCCCAAGATTATCTAGCAAGAGAGATATGCACTTTTTGGCTTCGTCTTACCGCGATCAATGCGTAGACGACAACGAGCGCGTCTGATTAGTTTCTCGCGAATTCCTTAAAGGATTTACTGCTAAAGTAGTAGATCAGAGACTTATTTCCTAAGAGAGGCATTTTCTCGTCTTGACTCTTGCTAGCTCTGAGCCTGATCGCTCTTGAGACTGCCATACTCATGACTCTAGTGATAATAGGCTATTGCTTAAAGCCTATCAATCTAACTGATTCAGTGATGATTTGTACCTGCAACATCACCACATTAATCTGCCATGCTATCCATTGCGTTGCCGTCCACAAAAAAAATAGAATAATTGAAAAAACAGTAACGATCTGGCCCCAATGAATCTTTGTGGTTGGCACAGTGTTATATCTCCAGCATTAAACTGTGGGAGATAGGAATAAGGCATCGTTTCTCAAGAGCTGAATTGCATCAATAGAAGTAAAAGAAACCCTAGCGTAGATTAGCGTAGGCCTATTTTTAACAGGCGGGAAATCGCGTCAATAGATGTTATAACACCATTAATGGCGGGCGTTAATTGCGGACCAGAGTTGGTTTGGTTTTCCTAACCAAGCTCTATGAGAGTATGAACCAGCCTCAAGCCCAGACGTGAAGCATTCGATGTCTTTTGGGTGACACATACCTACCTGGCTGCATCATGATCGCGCAAAAGCGATTAATTCTCCAAAGTCATGCACATCAGCAGCCCGTAATGCAGCAACATAGGCTTTCCGAGTTTCGTTTAGATCAACAAGATTGGCGCTGCCCCATGAAAAGCGGGGCTGACCTAATTGCTGTGCGAGCGAGTCTCCAACCATGCGTGAGAAACGTCCATTGCCATTGGGAAATGGATGGATCGCGACCAAGCGATGCGAGAAGCGTACGGCGATTTCATCGGGAAAATATGTGCCGTTCGCAACCCAAAATTTTGCATCGTCGATAGCCTGCGCAATAGTCATCGGAATTTGCTGTTGCGCGACAATCAAGATGAGAATCTAGCGTCAATCAGGATGAGAATGCGCTACTACTGGCGTGACGGAGGGAGGGCGTAGCCCGACCGAGTGTGCCTGGCATGGGCACTGGATTGGAGGTGAAAGTCCTTCGCGGGGCGAGATGGTAGCAACCGCGAGCCGGAGGCAACCGCATGCAGTATTTGCCGTTGTGAGACGTCAGTGCTGGCGCCGTGAGGCTGTGTGGAGAAGAAGCCCGAGGCGAACCGCAGCACCGAACGCAAGTGAACCCCTGTGCAAGCCGGCCCGGCCGGGTCAGCGTGTTTGGAAACGCGACGCCCAAAATCCATTCGAGGCTGGGGTGCGGATTCCGACGAAGCCGGACACTTATTCCAATACGAAGCCGGACACTGGCTTCGCGCTTCCGGATCTTGGTTGATGATGTTTGATGTTTTGGTTGCGGTCAAGCTTCCTTCTTTTTTGTTGACTGATCGGCGTCCTTTTTTCTCAAGCTTTCGCCCTTGAGTTCAATCCGA
>JBJTCD010000051.1:0-2559 GCA_046091665.1 Hyphomicrobiales bacterium | reverse complement strand
TCGCTCTTCGTGACGCGCCCGACTTTGTTCACCTATATCGCGAAGCGGAATGATCTATTGCGCGCCGCGCGTGAAATGTTCGACATGATGGAAGAGGGATATGTCAAAATCCCCGTTCATGCAAAAGCAAAACTCTCGGATTTGATTGATGTTCATCGAGCTCTTGAGAGTCGCGCAACGACAGGGGCAACGATTCTTATCCCTTAATGAGATCATGAATTAAAAAACGCCCGCCAAGTTCTGGCGGGCGTTTTCATTTCAAAATGTGAGATTACGAAGCGCTTAAATCAGGCGCTCTGAATACCCTTCACATACCAATCAATTGTTGCGAGATCGCCGAGCGCCATTTTCTTGCCTGCAGCAACTTTTTCTGCGCCATTTTGATCATAGATCGGTCCTGTGAACACGTCATAGGTACCCTTCATATAACCATCGATGATCTTGTCTGCAGCTTCCTGAACATTCTTCGGAACAGCGGCGCTATAAGGAGCAATTTTTACATCGCCCTCCTTGATGCCTTCCCAGAAATCTTCAGACTTCCAGCTGCCATCAAGCATCGCTTTTGCGCGCGCGATATAATGCGGACCCCAGATGTCTTCGATTGCTGTGAGATGCGCCTTGGGAGCGAATTTCGACATGTCAGCGCCTTGGCCGAAACCATAAATGCCCTTCTGTTGGCAGAACTGGAGCGGTGCCGGGCTATCTGTATGCGTGGCAATCACATCGCAACCAAGATTGGCGAGTGTTTGTGTGGCAGCGGTTTCTTTCGCTGGGTCAAACCAGGAATCGATCATTACGAGTTTGGTTTGGATCTTCGGATTAATCGCTTGAGCAGCCAGTGTGAAAGCATTCACACCCATCACAACTTCCGGAATCTTGAACGAACCGAGATAACCAATGACGCCTGATTTCGACATGTGACCAGCGATTGTGCCAGTGACCGCGCGGCCCTCATGGAAGCGTGAATTATAGGTTGTCACATTCGGCGCGCGCTTGAAGCCCGTGCAATGCTCGAATTTCACATCAGGAAATTCTTTTGCGACTTCGAGAACCTGATCCATATAGCCGAATGAGGTTGCGAAGATCAGCTTGTTACCTTGGCGGGCGAGGTCGCGAAGGATCGGAATCGCACTGGCGTCTTCTTTGACATTCTCGACATAAGTCGTCTTCACTTTATCGCCGAGCGCTTTTTCAAGCTCAAGACGGCCTTTGTTATGCGCCCATGTCCAGCCATAGTCGCCGATGGGGCCTAAGTAAATGAAACCCACTTTCAAGGGATCGGCAGCGGATGCCGATTGACCCAAAAGCGGCAGTGCCGACGCGGCGGCAACGGCCTTCATCACATCACGTCTTGTAAAATTTCCCATCATAACTCTCCTCGGTTGGCGGGACTCATCCATTCGGCAGAAACGGTTTGCCAAGACATGCGGGTTCCTTGCCGCTCCGCCCATCTCGCGACGAGATGAAAGCCAAGACGGCAACCGCAATAAGATAGGGCATCGCAGCCCAAAATTGTGAGGGCAGAATGGCATAACCCGACGCTTTTGCGTAGAGTTCCAAAGTCATTAATACACCGAAAAAATAAGCACCCGCTAAAAGGCGGCCCGCACGCCACCCGGCAAACACAACGAGCGCAAGCGCGATCCAGCCGCGGCCTGCCGTCATTTGTTCGGCCCACATCGGTGTGATCACCATCGAGAAATTCGCGCCGGCAATACCCGCAATGGCGCCGCCAAAAGCAATCGCGGCATAGCGGATGGCGATTACAGGATAACCAATCGAATGCGCGGAGAAATCATTCTCACCAACCGCGCGCAGGACAAGTCCCGCGCGTGTTGAAGATAAAAACCAACCAATTGCAAAAACCAAAATGAAGGCGAAATAAACAAAGATACTATGGCCAAAAATCACGCGCCAAATCGGATCTTGCGCCAAAGCATCGGGGAAGGGCGGATCAAAAGGCAGTGCTGCAAAGCCTGTGTAATTTGTACCAATAAGTGATGACAACCCTATACCAAAGATCGTCAATGCCAATCCCGTCGCCACTTGATTGGTGCCAAGCGACAGAACAAGAACTGCAAAAATCATTGAAGTCGCAACACCTGCTAAAGCCGCCGCACCAATACCGATCCAAGGATTACTGAATTCAAACGCAACCGCAAAACCGGTAATGGCACCAACAAGCATCATGCCTTCGATGCCCAAATTGATCACACCGCTTTTCTCAACAACAAGCTCACCCGATGCCGCAAGCAGAATGGGCGTGGTGATCCCGATCACTGTGACAAGCGCGTCGATCAAAAAGGTCCAAGTCATGACTGAACCTCCAGCCTATTGGTTTTGATTTTGATCTTGTAGCGCACGAAAAGATCGCTCGCGAGAATGGCGAAAAGAATGAGCGCTTGGAACAGTCCTGCTGTGGCGTTTGGCACATGAACAACGGTTTGCGCAACTTGACCGCCGACATAAGTGACCGCCAAGACAATTCCGGCAATGAAAACACCAATCGGATGCGAACGTCCGAGCAGTGACACGATGATCGCCGTAAAGCCATACCCA
>JBJTCD010000050.1:0-21088 GCA_046091665.1 Hyphomicrobiales bacterium | reverse complement strand
GATTAACGGTAAAACCTATGCCGTGCCTAAGAATTGGGGCACGACCGGCTTTGCTGTGAATACGTCAAAGATCAAAGCCAAGATGAAGACGTGGAAAGACTTCTTTGAAGTGGCGCAGGGCGAAGGCAGCGGCCGCACCATGGTGCATGATTATCAATTAACGACAATTGGTAGCGCTCTTGTTTCGCTCGGATATAAATTCAATTCCATCAAAGCGGATGAACTTGCAAAAGCAGAGCAGCTTCTCATCAAGGTGAAACCGCATCTTTTTGCCATCAACAGTGATTATCAGCCTGCGATGCGAGCCAATGATGCGTTCATAACGATGTGCTGGACGAATGACGGTGCCCAACTCAATCAGGACATTCCGGCCATCAGTTATATTCTCGGCACCGATGGCGGCGAAATCTGGACAGATTATTACGCCATACCAAAATCGGCACCGAATAAGGCGGCAGGATATGCTTTGCTCAATTATCTGATGGATCCGAAAAATGCGGTAAAAGAACATATCGCCAATGGCGCGCCGACAACGGATCGTCGCGTCATCGATCTTTTGCCAAAAGAGGTCAATTCGAACAAGATTGTGTATCCGGACGAAGCTGCATTAACACCACTTGAATTTGGTGCAGCTGTAACCTTGACAGATCCAGGTCGCGCCGAATTGATGGCGCGGTTCAAATCGGCTTAAGGCTTTATACAGGCGATCATCCGCTTAAGCGGATGATCGCGCTGATCATCCGATCCAATAACGCAACCAAGTTAGCTCCATAAACATGGTGATCTCCGCCCCGGCACGGAAAAATCTTGTGACAATTGGCCTGCTTGCGCCTGCAAGCCTATGGCTGATTTTTTGTCTCATTCTGCCATTTATCGCGATCTTTGTTTTTGCATTTGGCGAGCGCGCGCCTGAAGGCGGATATGAAGCCGCTTTTACGCTGTCGCAATTCGCAAATCTTGGTTCTCGCTCGGCAGCATTTTTCAACACGATGACCTTGGCGCCAATCGGCACATTGGCCTGTCTCGTGATTGCCTATCCGGTTGCCTATTTTCTCGCGATCAAAGTCAGCCCGAACCACCGCATGCTTTTGGTGTCTTTGGTGATTGTCCCGTTCTGGACAAGCCTGCTCGTTCGTACATATTCATGGATGTATATCTTAGGTGCGCGAGGTATACCGAATCTCCTCACAATGATTGGATTTGAAGATGTGCGTCTGATCAACACGCCAGGCGCCGTCCTGCTTGGCATTGTGTATGGTTATCTGCCGCTGATGATTATGCCAATTTATGTCAGTCTCGAAAAGCTGGATCGACGATTGATTGAAGCCTCGGCCGATCTTGGCGCAAATCCGATTTCGACATTTTTCAAAGTAACTTTGCCTTTGTCTTTGCCAGGCGTCATGACGGGTGTCGCACTTGTTGCGATCCTCCTGCTCGGTGAATATCTCATTCCACAATTGCTCGGTGGTGGAAAAGTTTTCTTTATTGGCAATGCGCTCGTTGATCTCTTCCTGCAATCGCGAAATTGGCCGTTTGGTTCCGCCATCGCCGTCACCCTTGTGGCAGTTGTTGTTCTCGTTCTGTTGGTAGCCATGCGATTTGCGTGGCGGATCTCGGGCGTCCGTCAGGTTGATCTCGTCTGATGCGCGCATTTGTAACAGGAATTTATCTTTTTCTTTATGCGCCCATCGCATTGGTTGTTCTATTCTCTTTCAATGCAGGCCGATCTGCGTCCGAGTTTACCGGCTTCTCAACGCAATGGTATAGCAAGGCTTTAAGCAACACGTTTTTGATGGAGGCTCTGCAAAATAGTCTTCTTATTGCATTTTCAAGTGCAACGCTTGCGGCTATATTTGGCACGATGGCGGCGCTTGGACTTGAGCGGGTCACACCGCGATTGCGCGTGATTTTCGATGGTCTGCTGGCGGCGGCGATTGTTGTGCCTGGCGTCGTGATCGGTATCGCAACGCTCGTTGCCCTTGTCGAATTGTTTAATGTGATCAATCCCGCTATCGCTATGTTTTCATCAGCCGAAGAGCCGCCAACCCTGTCTCTTGGCTATGGTTCCATCATCGCGGCGCACGGGCTCTTCACGATGGCGCTCGTGACAATGATTGTGAAGGCGCGCATTGCGACTCTAGGCCGTGATATTGTGGAGGCATCAAGTGATCTTTATGCAACGCCTTTCACGACTTTTCGTTCGATTGTACTGCCACAAATCCTACCTTCGATTATTTCTGGCTTTTTATTGGCCTTCACCTTCTCATTCGATGATTTCATTATCGCGTTCTTTGTTGCGGGATCAAAGACAACTTTGCCGATTTATGTCTTTGCTTCTATCCGGCGCGGCGTGACACCGGAGATCAATGCCATTTCGACTATTGTTCTTGTCGGCTCGTTGATCTTGATTTTTATCTCGCGATTTCTGTCTCGTGAAAAGGCTTCTAAATCCGGAGAACTGAAATGATTCTGCAAGATCGCGTTGCTATTGTGACAGGATCGGGTTCAGGCATCGGTCGGGCCGGTGCTGAAATTATGGCGCGCGAGGGTGCGCATGTCGCGGTCTTTGATCGTGATGCGGATCGTGCCGAGGAAGCCGCGTCCTTAATCCGGAAGGCGGGCGGTTCGGCCGTCTCTTTTTGTGTCGATGTCACAGATGATCACGGCTTATCGCAAGCAATCGCAGATGTGATATCGCGCTTTGGTAGGATCGATATTCTCCACAATCATGCCGGTGCCCAAATGGCCGGCGATCTCGAGACAGTCGCTGTTGACGGCTTTGACAAGTCATGGGACTTGAATGTCCGCGCGCATTTTATGGCATCTCGTTTGGTCATGCCACATATGAAAAAAGCAGGACGCGGCGTCATTCTGAATACATCCTCATCTTCCGGCGTTTTATATGATCGTGAGATGATTGCTTATACAACATCAAAGCATGCTGTGATTGCCATGACACGGCAGATGGCTGGCGATTATGCGCGTTTCGGCATTCGGGTGAATGCGCTTTGTCCGGGTTGGGTCGACACGCCCTTTAACGCGCCATTTATCTCACAAATGGGTGGAAGAGCGGCAATTGAAGAGTATATCAAGAGCCAAGTCCCGCTTGGCCGTTGGGCCGATGTCGCCGAGATTGCAGAGCCGATTCTCTTTCTCGTCTCCGACCGTTCTTCGTATATGACGGGCCAAATTCTTGTGGTTGACGGCGGCGAAACCGTCGTTTAACGCGATTTAAATTCTTAATTCGCTCTCGCTATGTGCGCATTGCTTGAACATAAATTTTATTATCAAGCGCCAAGCGTACAGGCTTGGCCATGAGTCGAATTGTCTTGTTCACGAGATTACGTCGGTGGGTGATGGGACGTACCGTTTGATAATCGGATAGAGCTAACTCACTTGGAACGTGTTCAATCATCAGAATTATAATTTTCAGGCTCAGAATAATCCAGTTTGGGAATATAAGGCGCCCATGAAGCGCGATCTGGCATTATTTGTGCGGGGCTCGGACTATGACTTTCCAAGAATTCGAAGTGTTTCAAGAGGTCGAACCATTCAAATTTACGGTTGTATCAAGGGCTATGAATGATGTGATGACGAATATCGTGGAATTTGCAGCTGGTTCCTAGGTAACAAAATTGCTTTTGATTATGTTAGTCGTCGTGCACCTTTAAGATGGGCGGCGCCGCTACATGCAAAGCGAAGTCATCCAATTCAATATTCAAACTTTGTAACCAGGCGGACAGGATTGGAGCACACGACTATCGCCCTGCTAAGAAATTGAAATATACATGTTTTTCAGAGTGTTACTTAAAGAATAATCCGGCCTTCGTTCGCAATGAGGAGGCCAGCGGTTCGATTCCGCTCAGCTCCACCATTTTCTTCAGTGGAGTTCTTGATCTAACGAATTTCGAAGCATGCCTGACCCGCAGCGTCGGTAACGGGCTTCAATCGAACAGACTCGATACAGAGGTTTCAAGCGCGGTGCGTTCAATCGCTTCGCCAAGAAGCGCGCCGATCGACGTTACGCGGACATTTTTTGCCACTTTCACCGCTTCTGTCGGTTGAATGGAATCGGTGATCACAAGCTCTTTCAATTTTGAGGCTGCGATACGCGCGACCGCGCCGCCTGAAAGCACGCCATGCGTGATGTAAGCATAAACTTCCTTCGCGCCCTTTTCGAGAAGCGCCTCGGCGGCGTTACAGAGTGTTCCGCCCGAGTCGACAATATCATCCACGAGAATGCAGGAGCGGCCGGCGACATCACCAATGATGTTCATGACTTCCGATTCACCAGCACGTTCACGACGCTTGTCGACGATAGCGAGTGGCGCATCAATGCGCTTTGCTAGTGCGCGCGCACGTACAACGCCGCCGACATCAGGAGAAACAACCATCACATTGGATGTGTTCATATGTTCCTTGATATCGCGCGCCATCAAAGGTGCGGCGAAAAGATTGTCTGTTGGAATATCAAAGAAGCCTTGAATTTGTCCGGCGTGAAGATCAACGGTCAAGACACGATCAACACCGGATTCGGTGATGAGGTTTGCAACGAGCTTTGCAGAGATCGGCGTACGTCCCGAGGCACGGCGATCTTGTCTTGCATAGCCGAAATAAGGAATCACCGCCGTGATGCGTCTTGCGGATGAGCGACGTAACGCATCAGAGATGATCAAGAGTTCCATCAAATGGTCATTGGTCGGAAAGGCGGTGGACTGGATGATGAACACATCCTGTCCACGCACATTTTCCTGAATTTCGACAAAGATCTCCATATCGGCAAAGCGGCGAACCTGCGCTTTGACGAGCGGCACTTCAAGGTGATCGCCGATGGCTTGCGCGAGTGGCGCATTCGAATTGCCGGCAATGAGTTTGATATGGAGTGCCATGGATGGGTCCTTACCGAATCCGCGGGAATGCCATTTCGGGCTTGTAGGTTTTGAAGCTCGACAATTGCTGCGCGTTGCATTCCTTCTGCCATTGAGAGCCTTGAACAACGCCTGAGACGCAACGATATTTTTTGCGATAGGCATCGGTTGCAGCATTTTCTTCGATGGCGACAGCAGCGAGGCCTACAACTTTTCCGCCTTGGCGTTCGATCAAGCGGATGGCTCCATCCATTGTGCCTCCCGTTTCAACCCATTGATCAACGACCAATACTTTTGTGCCGGCTGCGAAGGCGGGTTTACGCAATTCCATATCCTGCGTGCGGCCCGAATAATTATTGAATTCAACCTTGTCAGTTTCAACGCAAAGCTTGCCGGCTTTTCTCACCGGAAGAAAGCCAACCTTCAAACGTGTTGCGAGTGCTGAGCCAAGCACAAAGCCCATCGCATCAAGACCGGCAACCACATCAATGGTGAGACCATCGAGATCGGCGACGAGATCATCGAGAAGATCATTGAAGGCTTCGCCGTTGATATAGATCGAGGTGGGGTCAAGCCAGGCAAATTTATTACCCTTTGTGTTGGGTGCCATGATGGACAAATACCAGCGATTGTCGCGAGATCCTTTATCTCTTGTCATGACTTGACTCCTTCTTTGCGGCAGAGGGTGAGTAGCGCGCGTAAGCGCGCCGGATCGATATTGTAGAAATCACCTGTGTGATTGATGCCGGTTGCGACCATGAAGCCGTCGACATCTTTTACATAGTGATGGGCGTTTTCAGGCGTGATGCCAGAAGCAAGTGTGAGCGGAGCATTACCGATGGCTTTGCGGAAGGTCTCGATTTTTCCGAGATCGGCGGCATGACCCGTTGCCACGCCTGATGTGCACACCGCATCCATATAATGCGTCGCGATTTCAGCAGAAATCGCATAATGTTCAGGCGCGACTTCACGTTGCTTCTTGAAACAGGTGCCGCCGGTGTAAAGGCCATTCCAACCGGATGACGCGCGGATTTTTTGTATCGCGCCGGCTTCTGTTTGAGCATCGATTTTTTCATGCTCATTGATACAGGCATCATCCGCCCAATACGCGTCAACGTGAACGCCTTCGCGCGCCAATTGTCCGAGAACCGGAAAGGCTTCGCGACCGGTGACAGCGAGAAAGTTCACGCCGAGCCAAAGCGAGGGGTGCCGCTTGCGCACATGGCGGATGATGGGGAGAAATTCGGGATAAGCGAAATCATGATTGATGAGAAAGACGCCGGCAGCGCCTTCCTCGATCGCGATCGCCACATTGCGGGCAGCCTGATCATTATCGGTGACATGGATCACCGGCAGAACCACGGGGCCGGGCGATTTGAAGAGTTTGTGAAAATCGTCGCGTGTCATGGAGGGCAATTTGCCACCCTCTTGACCATAATGGAAATTTATTATCTTGATAGTACCATCAGGAGAGTAAATTGAGCGAGACCAATCTCCCCGTCGATGTTTTGCGTGCTTATGTTACCGTCATTGATCTTGGCGGCTATACGCGGGCGGCGGCGGCGCTGCATCGGTCTCAACCGGCAATCAGCCTTCAAATCAAGCGCTTAGAGGATCTGATTGGCAAGCAATTGATCGCCTTTGAAGGGCGGCAATTGCGCCTCACCGAAGATGGTGAAGCACTCGCGATTTATGCGCGGCAGCTCTTGCAGATCAATGATGAGGCGGTCTCGAAACTCAAGGGTCGCAGCGTTGGCGGCACGATCCGTATTGGCTTGCCGACCGATTTTGCAGTGGCTTTTCTTCAAGAAGCGATCTCCGAATTCTCGCGCGAAAACCCACTCGTCTCACTAGAAATCATTTGTGATGTTTCAAATGAAATCATCGATGGGCTCCATCGCAATGATCTTGATATTGTCGTGGCCTTGTTGCGCTCGGATAAAAATCCCTATCTCGTTCGCGCTTGGGAGGAGCAGCCCATTTGGGCCGGATCGCGGCTCAATGATCTGCGGAATTTAAATCCGCTTCCCCTCGCCACACATCCAGAGGGTTGTGAATATCGCCGCCGGATGTTTGCGGCTCTTCGCTCGGTGGGCCGTGAATGGCGGATCGCATATACCAATCCCGGCATCAGCGGTCTTCAAAGAGCGGTGAGTTCGGGCATCGGCATTTCGGCGCTCACCCGCAAGACGCTCTCTCAGGACATGGTCGTGTTGACGCCGGAAGATGGATTTCCACCGTTAGAAAAAATCAGCGTTGGCCTCTTTTATAAGCATATGAGAATGACGGATGCGGGCCTCGCACTGATCAAATGCCTGATTTCAAGCCTCGACGATGCCGCTTCGCCTAAAAACAAGGCGTAACTCTCTTAATATAACTAAACACAATAGACTTATTGAAATCATAAATTTTGCGTATGACTAACCCTGAGCTAGCCTCAAGCCTTGGGAGACCATTATCTTCAGGAGGGACGAAGAGGGGGTCCCATTTCGGCCGGATTGTCCGGCCTTTCAGGGGGGGGAACATGAGCAGTATTTTAGTGCCAACACGGCGCGCGCTCTTAAAGGCCACAGCGGCCTCTGCGCTCGCGATGCCTTTCGTCAGCCGCGCATGGGCGGCCGTAACAGAAATCAATATGCTCGCTTGGTATGGTCATGGTGAGCCTGATGTGGTGGGCGAATTCGAAGCCGCCAATAATGTGAAATTCAAACCGAAATATTATGCGGGTGGCGACAATATGCTTGCGCTCATCGCGCAATCACCTCCCGGCACTTATGATGTGATTTTGTCTGATGCTGAATTCGTTCAGCAATTGAATGCCGCAGGTTACATTGAAGAGCTCAATGCTGCCGATTATCCGTTTGATGATATGGTGCATGAAGACTTCAAAAAATTTCCAGGTCACTGGAAAGATGGCAAGCTCTATTCAGTGATGGTGCGCTTCGGTTTGTTGGGCGTATCCTACAACACCAAAGCCGTTTCTGATGCAGAAGCCGCAAGCTATAAATGCTTCTGGAAGCCCGAGCTGAAAGGCAAAGTAGGTCACTTCGATTGGCATCTGCCGAATCTTGGTCAAATCAGCCTTTACAATGGCAATGGCAAGAATCTTTGGAACATTGATAAAGGTCAGTGGGACAAAGTGAAAGCAACCGCCAAAAGCTTGCGCCCGCAAGTGGGTGGCTTCTTCGATTATGGTGGCACATTCAACGGTCTGAAGACCGGCGAAATGTTGGCGATGGCTGGCATTGGTGACTGGATTACAGGCGTTCTCGAGCGTGACGGTGCGCCCGTTAAATCGATGATTCCGAAAGAAGGCGGCATTCAGTTCACTGAATCCTATTCGATCGGCAAAGGCTCATCGAAAGCGGCGATTGTGAAGAAATTCATCCAATATATGCTGTCACCAGAAGGTCAGGTGAAGTCGGCCAATATGGCTGCCTATCCGGCGAATATCGTTACCAATAAGGGTCGCAAAGCCTTGCAAGACAAGAACCCGAAAGAAGCACAACGCTCCAACCAAGTTGATGGCGCAGCGCTTGATCCGGTTAAATTGGTCAAGGATGGTCGCATTCAATATCGTGACATTCCGCATCAGCAGTCGCTCGAAGAGTGGAATGATTTCTGGCAGGAATATAAGAGCGCCTAAGTGATTTTATCACGATAAGAATAAGTGTCGGCGGAATGAACCGCCGACACATTTTAAAAATCGGTGCTGCAAGGGGGGCAGGTTTGTGAGCGGGCAAAAAGCACGTCGCACTGACTGGTATGCGCTTTCATGGCGCATTCCTCTAATTGTTTGGCAGGGCCTGTTTTTTGTTGGTCCTCTTCTCTTCATGATCGCGATGTCATTCTTCATTGTGAAGAATTACCGCATGGAAGCGGCCTTTGATTGGGGCAATTGGATCAAGACGCTCGGCCGTCCGATATTTTGGGATTCTTACTTTCTCACACTTCGGTTGGCTTTTGGCGCCACAATCCTCACCACGCTTTTTGCGTTTCCTGCCAGTTTCTTTTTGTCTTTTCATGCCAGCGAAACATTCCGCCGCTGGGCGGTGTTCTTTTTGATCATTCCTTTTTTCACAAGCTATCTCGTGCGTATTTTTGCCTGGCAGGTTATTCTCGCTCAACAAGGCGTGATCAATGCCGGATTTTCGCTTTTTGGGCTTGGTCCATACACAATGCTGAACACAATGTTCGGCACGATGATCGGCTATCTGACTTTATGTTTGCCGCTCGCTGTGATCCTGCAAACATTTGCGCTCAATGGCGTTGATCGGCGATTGGTTGAAGCCGCGCATAATCTTGGCTGCGGCAAGTTCCATACGATTTTTGCGGTGATCTTGCCGCTTGCCAAAACCGGTTTCGTGGTTGCGGCCGTGTTCTGTTTCATTCTCTCCTTTGGTGATTTTGTCGCGCCCTATTATCTTGGCGGCTCAAAACCACCAACGCTGTCGATCATGATCATCGACACATCCAAATCAGGTCAGCAATGGCCGCGTGCAGCCGTTGTCGCACTGATGATGATTGTGACCTTAATGGGCGTTGCCTTCAGTGCGATTGCCTATGCGTATCGGAGGCGCCGCTGATGAGCCTCGCCCCCACCCGCGTTCTTTTGCGCATTTATATCGCGTTTCTCTTTCTCTTTGTCTTTGCGCCAATCATTGCGAGTTTCGTCTTCTCTTTTAATTCAGATCGCTTTCCGACAATTCCCTTGGGTGGTTTCACAACGCATTGGTACGAGAAAGCATTTTTCAACGCTGAACTATTGCCGGCCGCAACGAATAGCCTGATTGTGGCGCTTTCCACCGCGCTGCTTTCTACCTTTATTGGGTTCACCGCCGCTTATACCGATTATCGCTATCAATTTTTTGGAAAGACGGGATTTCTTATTCTGGGGCTTTTGCCGCCAACCATTCCGCTCATCATCATGGCGCTTGCGATGTTGGGGTGGCTTTCGAATTTCCACGCCTCAGGCATGGTGATCTCAATCGTGATTGCGCATACGGTTTTATGCGCGCCTTTCGCCATGGCGATCATTCGCTTGCGACTTCATCAGATGGATCCGAATCTCGAACCCGCTGCGCATAATCTTGGTGCGTCTGAATGGGTGACAATGCTCACCATCATCATTCCTTTCACGCGACCTTCGATCATTGCGGCGCTGTGTCTAACGGCCGCCGTATCCTTCGATGAATTCGCAGTATCATGGTTCGTGTCCGGCTTGAACAAAACCATTCCTGTCGTGATCCTTGAAATTCTAACCGGCAATATTGATCCGCAAGTCAATGCCATCGGCTCGGTCGTGTTGCTTGTTTCCATCGCCCTTGTCGTCATCGCGCAAAGCCTTGTTATGGGTCGCACGCGCTCAACCGGAACCGCATCATGAGACAACCGCTCGTCGTGCTCGACAATGTCGTTAAGCGATTTGGTAGCCATGTGGCCGTCAAAGGAATCAATTTGGAAATTTGTGAAGGCGAATTTCTTGCGGTGATGGGACCATCCGGTTGCGGAAAGACCACAACGCTTCGTATGCTCGCAGGTCTTGAAGATCCGAGCGAAGGCGATATTCGATTGGCCGGTCAATCGCTTGTTGGCAAAAGTCCGCATGAACGTGACACGCCTATGGTATGGCAGTCGTTGGCGCTTTTCCCCTTTTTGAACGCGCGCGAGAATGTTGAGTTCGGTTTAAAGATGCGCAAAATCGAGCCGACAGAGCGTCGCCGTCGCGCGCTTGATTGGCTTGACCGTTTGGGCATTGGCGAATTCGCGGAGCGGCCTGTCGATCAACTCTCTGGTGGACAAAGACAACGCGTGGCACTTGCCCGTGCGCTGGTCACCGAACCAAAAATTTTGCTTCTTGATGAGCCGCTCTCTGCACTTGATGCGCATCTTGTTATCCGCATGCAGGCTGTGTTGACGAAACTTCAAAAAGAACTCGGCATCACTTTCGTTTATGTCACTCACTCGCAATCGGAAGCTTTTGCGATGGCAGATCGCATCGTGATCATGTCGAAAGGTGAGATCGCACAAATCGGTACTGCGCGTGAAATCTACCGAGCGCCGGTCAATCGTTTCGTTGCCGAATTTGTTGGCCGGAACAATATTTTCACCGGCATATCGCAAGGCGGCAGCAGCGTTGACACGCCTTTCGGCACGCTGACTGTTTCCGGTGAACGCGCTAAAGGAACATCGGTCTCTTTTTCGGTGGCGGCTGATTTGATGAGTGTTTCGGCCTCGCCCACTGCGACGAATTCGATTGAAGCGCAGCTTCTTTCAGAAGAATTTGTGGGCTCCATGGTCACTTTGTTTTTTGAGGCCAAAGATGGAACCGAGTTGAAAGTGCAAATGCCAGAACGCAGCTTCGCGGCTTTGCCTCTAGACACGAGTCGATCCGTCTATTTGAATTTTGATTCCGAAAATGCTCAACTTCTTAAGGATTGAGAATAAAAAGGAGCGGGAGGCATTATGAGCTTCGATCTTCTGGTCAAAGGCGGTCATTTACCGAATGGCGAGGTCCGCGATATCGGAATCAAAGGTGATCGGATTGTTGCTGTAGAGGCAAAGCTTCCCGACGAGGCTGGCAAAATCATTGATGCTCGCGGTCAGCTTGTTTCGCCACCTTTTTGCGATCCGCATTTTCATATGGATGCAACACTTTCTTACGGAATGCCGCGCGTCAATCAATCAGGAACTTTGTTTGAAGGCATCGCGCTTTGGGGCGAGCTTCGACAGTTAGCGACGCGTGAAGAAATGGTCAATCGCGCGCTCCATTATATTGATTGGGCTGTCTCAATGGGTCTTCTCGCAACACGCACCCATGTCGATACAACGCCCGATCATCTGCGCGGCGTAGAAGCGATGCTGGAAGTCAAAGAACGCGTTAATTCCTATTTTGACTTGCAGCTCGTTGCCTTCCCACAAGATGGCTATTACCGCGCGCCCCAGAATGTAAAAAATGTCGAGCGCGCTCTTGATATGGGTGTTGATATTGTCGGCGGTATTCCGCACGCTGAACGCACAATGGAAGATGGTCGTCTCGCTGTCATTGCCCAGTGCGAAATTGCCGCTAAACGCGGGATCATGATCGATCTTCATTGTGATGAGAGTGATGATCCCTGGTCGCGTCACATCGAAACGCTTGCCGCAGAAACAAAACGCTTAGGTTTGCAAGGGCGCGCAGTGGGCTCTCACTGCACTTCGATGCATTCGATGGATAATTATTATGCGGGCAAATTGATCAATCTCATTGCCGAGTCAGGCGTTGCGATTGTACCCAATCCGTTGATCAACATTACATTGCAAGGGCGAAGTGATACTTATCCGAAGCGTCGCGGCTTAACGCGTGTGCCTGAATTGCTGAAAGCCGGTGTGCTTGTCGGCTACGGGCAAGATTGCGTGCTTGATCCTTGGTACGCGCTTGGCAATGCCGATATGTTGGATGTTGCCTTTATGGGATTAAATACGACCTTGATGACAAGCCCGCCCGAGATGCGCGCAACCTATGAACTCGTGACAGTGAATTCAGCAAAACTCATGGGGCTTGAAGACTATGGTCTTGAAGTTGGATGCAAAGCCAGCCTCGTGATCCTTGAGGCGAATGATCCGGTTGAAGCCATTCGGTTGCGTGCCAATCGGACGACGGTCATCTCTAAGGGGAAAATTGTTGCCGAGCGTCCGTCAGCGCGCGCCTCGATGCATATAGTGGGTCGGCCTTCAGTCTGCGATCGAAAATTCTCGCATTAAGAGTCGCGGCGCTCGGTGACGACAGGAAGGTCGCATCGCGCGGCGTGAAGCCGATCAATTCGCCAATCGGCAAATTGATTATAGGCAAAATCGGCGATCTGTTTGACAATAGGCAGTGCCATGAGTGGTGCTAAATATTTCCAGCGCGGCAAATGTCTCCACACCAGAATAAAGGCATCAACGCCTTTATAGAGCGTGCCTTGTTGATCTTGCGCATGCATGCGCCGGAGCGCGACATCATACGTCAATCCCGCTTTCGCTAAATTGTCTTTATCTTCTGTGATGTCCACCCAATGGAATACATCAGGTGAGGCGATTTTTTGATAATGACCGATCTCGCGCCGACAGAGTCCGCATTTACCGTCATAAAAGACTTTGATCATCAACGCGTTCCCTCAGAGTAAAAACGAAGCGTTTCGCCGCGAGACCATCACCGTGAAACGCTTCGAAATCTGTTAATCAAGATGTGTGAAAAGCTCTTCCTTGGAGCGACGAACTTTTTTCAAAGCCAATAGCCAATCATTCTTTTCATCACGATGGCCGATGGGGAGCATCGTCACCGAGCGCAATCCTTTTTCTCGTAAACCCAAAAGCGTATCGAGTGCTGCGGGGTCAAAGCCTTCCATCGGCGTCGCATCAACATGTTCGACGGCTGCTGCCGCCATCGCAATGCCGAGCGCAATATAAGTCTGCTTTGCCGTGTGCTGGAAATTGATTTCCGGATCGCGCGCACAATAACCAGCGATCAGACTCTTGCGATAATTTTCAGTGCGCTCATTCGTGCCGACGCCGCGTTGTGCAATCGTGTAATCGAATGACTGATTGATACGTTCGGGCGTGTAAGTGTCCCACGCCGCAAAAACAATGAGATGCGAACATTCGGCAACTTGTGATTGGCCGCTGGCAATCGGCACGATCTTGTCTTTGAGCGCCTGATTGGTGATGACGAGGAAATGAAAAGGCTGCAAGCCGCTGGAGCTTGGCGAGAGTCGGATCGCTTCGAGAATGGTCTCCACCTTATCTTTTGCCACGCGGCGCGAAGGGTCCATTTTTTTTGTGGCATAGCGCCAAGTGAGGGCATCGAGAAAAGACACGGTAATTTCACTCCAAAAAGGGGGAAAGCGATCGGGAAGAGATCCTCACCTAAGCCCTTTCGGCCTAAAGGCAAGGCATTGCGTCCATTTGTTGCAGTATTGAACCTGACAATTGGCCTTCTTTATCTTACGGCGATAAGGGCAGACAAGATCGCGAAAAATTCGTCTCGCCTCAGTTGGCTTCGCGGGCTAATCTCTCCCCGCAACATTTTTTCTCTTTGCAGACGACCATGACACTGACCATACGCCCCGCCGAGACCGCCGATCTGCCTGGCATTCTCGAAATCGTGAATGATGAAATCCTGAATTCAACGGCGATTTTCTCGCATCATGCGGTCACGCTTGAAAATCGCCGCGCATGGTTTGAGGCGCGGCGTGAGCGCAATTTCCCGGTTCTCGTAGCTGTGCTCGGCAAGGATGTTTTGGGCTTTGCAAGTTTTGGCGAATTCCGGCCGCATGATGGGTACCTTCATACGGTCGAACATTCGGTCTATGTCCATCGCCATCATCACGGCAAAGGTGTTGGTAAAAAACTGATGCCGCCTCTGTTCGAAGCTGCCCGCGCGCTCGGAAAACATGTGATGATTGGTGGGATTTCCGCGGATAATGCTGGCTCAATCCACTTTCATCGGAAGCTGGGCTTTGTCGAAACCGGCCATTTGAAACAAGTCGGGTGGAAATTTGATCGCTGGCTTGATCTCGTTTTTATGCAAAAAATCCTAGATTGACCGCAAAATGCAGGCAAATCCTGTATCTTTAAGGGTTCAAAGGGAAGAGGGAGCCGATTTTGGAGCGGGCGAAGGGATTTGAACCCTCGACCCCAACCTTGGCAAGGTTGTGCTCTACCCCTGAGCTACACCCGCATCCGTAATCGGCGAGGCTTTGTGGGCCCCGATGCGGGCTATATGACTCAAGTTCTCGGGAGATGCAACAGGCACGCTGCTCAGGGAGTTTGCGGAGCGTCGAGAACATCTGCGGACTTTCTAAAATTTCAAAGCGGATTGGCCTCTTGCCGAGGCCCACGTCGCGCTTCTAGAAGGGGGCTCCCGGTAATCCCCTTGGAAAATGAACGCCCATGCCCGCCACGCCCGACGATCTTTTTGCCTTTCTCGATGACATGGGCATCAAAACCGAGACCCTCACCCATCCGGCCGTGTTCACGGTTGAAGAGTCGAAAAGCCTGCGCGGTGAAATTCCGGGCGCTCATGTCAAAAATCTCTTCATCAAGGACAAAAAGGGCAATCTTTTTCTGATTTCGGCGCTGGAAGATACGCGGATCGATCTCAAATCGATCCATGAAGTGATCGGCGGGTCGGGCCGGGTGAGTTTCTGCTCCGCCGATCAATTGCGGGAGCATCTGGGTGTGGAGCCCGGTTCTGTGACGCCCTTTGCCGTGATCAATGACAAAGCCGGGAGGGTGAGCGCCATTCTGGACCGGCGGCTTATGGAACATGATCGGATCAATGTTCATCCGCTCGTCAACACGATGACGACGGGGATTGCGCGAGATGATCTCGTCGCTTTCATGGGTAAAACCGGGCATCAGCCTGCCATTCTCACTGTCGGCGAAGCGGCACCGAGCGAGAATTCTTGATTTTAGGCTTTTGGCCGCATTGCCCCGCGGCCTCACCATGCCTATGTCAAAGACAAAGGCCTTGAGACGGTTCGGCGTTGGATCCGTGTCAGTAGAACCGGGTTTGAGTTGAGGACGAAGATGACTTTGCAGGAACAGGCTGGCCCGGCTTCGGGCTCAAAGGATGTGACCACGGCGAGCTTCCGTCAGGACGTGATCGCGGAATCGATGAACCAACCCGTGCTTGTCGATTTCTGGGCGCCTTGGTGTGGCCCCTGCAAGCAATTGGCGCCCGCGCTTGAAAAGGCTGTGGCGGCGACAAAGGGGCGTGTGCGTCTTACCAAGATGAATATTGATGATCATCCGCAAATTGCGGGGCAGCTTGGCATTCAATCGATCCCCGCTGTGATCGCCTTTGATAAAGGCCAGCCGGTTGATGGGTTTGTCGGCGCTTTGCCGGAAAGCCAAATCAAAACATTCCTTGAAAGAATCGCCGGCAAAATATCTGGCGGCGTGAAAGAGCTTCTCGACGCCGCGGCTCAAATTTTGGCTGCTGGAGATGTCGCGCAGGCGATTGAAGCCTATGGCGCTGCACTTGATGAAGATCCAGGCAACACCGCTGCGATTGGTGCGCTCGCTAAAATCTATATCGATCAAGGTCAGCTTGATGCCGCCAGAGGTTATCTCGACTCTGTCCCTGATGATCGCCAAAAAGATGCGGAGATTGTTGCCGCGCGCGCAGCACTTGACCTTGCGGAACAGACATCCTCTGTTGGTGATTTAAAAGGTCTTGAAGCCTCGGTCGCCGCGAATCCGAATGATCACCAAGCGCGTTTTGATTATGCGCTCGCCTTGTCTGCAAAAGGACAGCATGATGAAGCCGTTGATGCGTTGATCGAGATTGTCAAACGCGACCGTACATGGAACGATGATGGTGCTCGCAAGCAATTGATTCAGTTCTTTGACGCTTGGGGCCCTATGGATGAAAAGACGAAAGCCGGGCGTCGTAAACTCTCGGCGCTGTTGTTCCGTTAATCAGGAGTTGTGGCAACCACTATTGCAAGAGGTTCGAGATGAATGTGATTTATCGAGGCCCTTTCGATTTGCCTTCTGTTCTGCCGCTCTTTCCCTTGCCGGGCGCCTTACTGTTGCCCCGCGGGCAAATGCCTCTGAATATATTTGAGCCGCGCTATCTCGCAATGATTGATGAGGCGCTTCGTACACATCGTTTGATCGGGATGATTCAGCCTGATGGCGATGCCACTCTTCGTGCGCGTTCATCCGATCTTTTCAATGTTGGATGTGCGGGTCGTATCACGCAATTCGCTGAAACGGGTGATAATCGCTATATTATTACCTTAACTGGCGTATGCCGTTTTCGCGTTGAAAAAGAACTGAGCGCGGTCACTCCATTTCGTCAAAGCCAGATTCAATATGACGAATTTGTGACAGATCTTGAAGCGCATGCTGGCGAAAGCGCGGTTGATCGCGACTCTGTATTGTCAGCATTGCGTGAATTCTCTCAGGCCAATGGTCTTTCAATTGATTGGAAGGGCATTGACTCGGCCTCTAATGAAGCCCTGGTGAATGCTCTCTCGATGATGGCGCCTTTTGGCATTCGAGAGAAACAGGCTTTGCTTGAGGCCAAAGATTTAAAAATGCGTGCAGAACTTCTCGTGGCGATCACGCAAATTGAATTGGCGCGACGCGACGATGGCTCAGATTCATTATTGCAGTGAAAGCCATGAACGAAAAAAACACTTCAACTCAAGCCGCGCCGGATCCCAAAATGCTTGAGATCCTTGTTTGTCCTTTAACAAAAGGGTCGTTGCGCTATGACGCAGCCCATTCGGAATTGATTAGTGCCGGGGCACGGCTTGCCTATCCGATCCGTAACGGCATCCCCATTATGATTCCCGAGGAAGCGCGACCGCTCGATGAGACGGTATAGGCCAAGACTTTATCGACTAAAGGCTTTTTTGGCGGGGAAAAATTTGGTCGCCGGGCGGCTTTTTTCTTGCCTTGGGGCAGGGCTCGCCTGAGTATGGGGAAGTGTGCTATTTGCGTCCCACTTCCCGTCCCCTATTTGAGGAGTTTGACCGATGAGGTTCTTGTCTAAAGTTTTCGCGATTGGCTTTATCGCGGTTGTTGCAACATCAGCGGCGCATGCCACAACCAAGCCAGCAACACCTGCCAAAAACGCCGCCCCAACGGCTTCTGTCACGCTTGTCAATGGAAGCACATCGGCGGTCGTTGAATTCACAAAGATCGAAGTCATTCCGGCTCCGGCGCCTGCACCTCAATCACAAGATTGGTGGGCTGCCCCAATGAATTGGTTCTCGTCCGATAAGCCCGCCGAGCCGACCACGCAGGAAACCAATCTTTTGAAGGCGCCTTTGGCCCCGAAAAAATCCATCGCTCTCAAGCTTGGCAGCCAATGCAACGTGACAATCTCGGCTAAATTTGACGACGGCTCGTCGATTGATCCGGTCACCATGGATTTCTGCAAAGATAAAAAGCTCACTTTGAAAGCGCCCGCTGAGTAATCAAACTCACCGCGTGCTTTAAGGCACGCGAAACGATGTTTACGGTAACAGACTGGCATAGAGGAGTAAAAACTCTTCTGTGCCAGTTTTCTTTTCAATTGCCGTGATGCAGAGCTGCCATGTGGCTTGCGCTCTTTCATGGTGTCGGTGGACTTCATAAGAAGACATCCTGTTCGTGATCTAATTGCGATATTCAAGAGTGAATGTGAATGAGCGGAAGTGCTAATCCGACAATCGGGATCGCGTTAAAGATCGCGTCGATCTTTGCGTTTCTGATCATGTCGGCGCTTGTGAAGCTCGCGAGCCGCGATATGCCGATTGGCGAATTGATGTTTTTCCGCGCGTTCTTTGCGCTCATCCCCCTCGGACTTTGGTTATGGTGGAATGATGAATTACGCGGCGCGGTTAAAACAAAGCGTTTAGGCGGTCATTTGTTGAGAAGCATTTCCGGTTCCGGCGGTATGTATTTTGGCTTTGCCGCGCTGGCCTTTTTGCCTCTTCCTGACGCCACCGCGCTTGGATATCTCGCGCCTTTGATTGCTACCGCACTAGCGGCTTTGCTTTTGAAAGAAAATGTGCGCCCCTATCGCTGGATCGCGATTGCAATCGGATTTGTTGGCACTTTGATTATGACGGCACCGCATTTTTCCGGTCGTGATTTTAGAGATTTTTTTGCCGAAGGTCCGGCGCTTGGGGCGATGGCGGGTTTGATGGCGTCGCTTTGTAATGGTTTTTCATCAATTCAAATTCGCAAACTGGCGCAGCTTGAGCGAACTGGAACAATCGTTTTTTATTTTCTTGTCGTGACATCTTTGATTGGTCTTGCGACATCCATCTTTGTGTGGAAGCCGCCAACTGAAGAACAGGCTTTGTTTTTGATTGGTTCAGGAATTTTTGGCGGCATCGGACAAATTCTGATCACATCCTCTTATCGTTTCGCCGACGCGTCTGTGATTGTTTCGTTCGAATATTCATCACTTGTATGGGCGGTGGCGATTGGCTTTTTTCTGTTCGGCGATATTCCGCATCCGATTGTGTTTCTCGGTGCCTTTATTGTTATTGGATCTGGACTCTATATGATTTATCGCGAGCGTCGTTTGGCACGCGCGTTTCAACAGGACGCCTCGCTTTAGAATCAGCACCAATTAAATGAGACCTTTATTCAGGGAGCGGGGATCATGAGTATCCGTCTTATCGCTTTTATTGCTTTGGCTGCCATAGGCGGCGCGGCCATTACCGTGCAAGCGGGGCTAAACGCACAAGTGTCTCGGACTTTAGGTCATCCTTTATGGGCGACCATGGTGTCTTTGACCGTGAGTGTGATTTCGATCTTGCCGATGTTGGTGCTTTTTCGTGTGGGGCCGCCAACACTCGCAACGATCTCGGCAACACCTTGGTGGATTTGGGTTGGCGGTGCTTTGGGTGCGCTTTTTATTACTGTCGCACTGATCACGGCGCCGGAATTGGGTGCGGTGGTATTCATCACCGCCGTTGTGACCGGCCAGATGATCGCATCTTTGGCACTTGATCATTTCGCCATTGCCGGATTTCCAGAGCGTCCAGTTTCGCTCTTACGCATCATAGGCGTGGCTTTGGTGGTCCTAGGTGTCATAGTCACGACTGTGGCGGCGAGTGCATCTGAAAAACCGCCTGTCCCGCGCCAGGAATCGGAAGGGGTTGCTTCTTAGGCTCCCCATGCCGCTCAGGCCGCCTTGACAGAATCCGCGACCCGTGCGGAAATCTGACCAATTGGTCAAATTCCATCCGATGGAGTTACGAGCCATCGAAGAGGGGGACGCGATGGGATCAGTCAGAACGGGCGGTTTGGCATCAGGGCGCCTTACGGCGGATGATTACAAAGCCAATTTCTCCGATATTCACCCGCCTTTGACGCGGCATGAGGCCTTTGTTGAAGCCGAACGCTGCTATTTCTGCTCGGATGCGCCGTGTCAGACGGCTTGCCCGACTTCGATTGATATTCCACTCTTCATTCGCGAAATCGCAGCCGGTAATGATCTTGGCGCTGCGGAAACCATCCTTAAATCCAATATTCTGGGCGGCATGTGCGCGCGCGTCTGCCCGACGGAAACTCTTTGCGAAGAGGCTTGTGTTCGCGAAACCGCGGAAGGCAAGCCGGTGAAGATTGGTCTCTTGCAGCGTCATGCAACGGACCGCTTGATGGAAGCAGGCAAACAGCCATTCAAACGCGCGGCCTCGACGGGTAAAAAAATAGCCGTTGTTGGCGGTGGTCCGGCGGGGCTTTCATGCGCGCATAAGCTCGCTGAACTGGGCCACAGCGTCACGATTTTTGAGGCGAAAGAGAAACTCGGCGGCCTTAATGAATATGGGATTGCCGCTTACAAAACGACGAATGATTTCGCGCAACGCGAAGTTGATTTTATTTTGTCGATTGGTGGCATCGAAGTGAAAACCAATCACGCGCTTGGAAAGCAAATCGATATTGCCTCGTTGCGTCGTTCATATGATGCGGTCTTTATCGGCACTGGTCTTGCCGGCGTGAATAAGCTTGGTGTTGACGCTGAGGGCACACTTAAAGGTGTGCGTGACGCCGTCGATTTCATTGCTGAATTGAGACAAGCAAAAGATTTGTCTAAACTTGCGATTGGTCGCAATGTTGTTGTGATTGGTGGCGGTATGACGGCCATCGATGCGGCTGTGCAATCCAGAAAACTCGGCGCTGACCATGTAACGATTGCTTATCGTCGCGGGCAAGATGCGATGAAGGCCAGTGAGTATGAGCAGGAAGTTGCGCAAACCCATGGGGTTACACTGCGTACTTTTGTAAAGCCTGTTGCTCTTGAAAGTCAAAATGGTGTTGTCACTGGCGTGACGCTTGAAGAAACCGATCTCAATAATGGTAAACTCGTCGATACCGGACAGCGCTATAGTGTGAAGGCCGATATGGTGTTGACAGCCATCGGACAGGTTTTTGTGCCTGATGGTGTGGGGGGTGCTGATGGACTTGAACTTGAAGGCGGCCGTATCAAAGTTGATCAGCATCGACGTACAAGTGTGAAAGGTCTTTGGGCTGGCGGCGATTGCATCGCTGGTGGTGAAGATCTGACAGTGGCCGCCGTTGAAGACGGTAAGCAAGCCGCATTGTCCATTCATCAATCGCTTCACGCATAACGCGAAGGAGAGACATCCATGGCCGATCTTCGCACGAATTTTTTAGGCATCAAATCACCCAATCCGTTCTGGCTCGCCTCTGCACCACCAACAGACAAAGAATATAATGTTGTG
>JBJTCD010000049.1:0-3602 GCA_046091665.1 Hyphomicrobiales bacterium | reverse complement strand
ACAAAGCTCGTATAGGATTGATCATTTACGATATGTGCTTGCGGCAGGAGAGGCGCTATCTCCGAATTCACAGAATAAGACTATTTTATGCCTTACGAATACTGAGCTCTGGAATATTTATGGACCAACGGAAGCCGCTGTTTATTCAATTGGAACCAAATGCGGTGTTGAAAGTGACTTGGTAAGATCGGTAATTGGCTCTCCTATTTCGAACACGCAGATTTATATTCTCGACGGTTCACTTAATCCATTACCGATAGGTTCAATTGGCGAGTTGTATATAGCTGGCGCGGGTTTGGCGCGTGGGTATTTGGGACGTGCTGGCTTAACGAGCGAGCGGTTTATTGCGTGCCCGTTTGGTGCGCGTGGCGCGCGGATGTATCGGACTGGGGATCTGGCGCGGTGGCGTGCGGACGGGAACCTTGAATATGTTGGTCGGTCGGATCATCAGGTAAAGATACGCGGGTTTAGGATTGAGTTAGGGGAGATTGAGAGCGCGCTGTCGCAGATAGAGGGCGTTGGCCAGGTTAGCGTTCAGGCAAGGGACGTTGCAGGCGAGAAGCGGCTTGTTGCGTATTTGGTTGGCCGCAACGCGGGGTCTTCTGTTGTCAGCGCAGGAACATTGCTCACGTCATCATCTCTCCCTTCTGAGCTCAGTGAACTGAGCTTGGATGATGACGCGTTTGCGTTTGATGCTGACACATCGTTACACGCTTCCTCTACGTCTTCGTCATCCTCTTCGCCTTCTTTCTCCGATTCCTTCTCTTCTCATTCTTCATCCTCGTCTTCTTCGCTACCTGCAGCGTCTGAGTTACGCGCGACGTTGTTGCGGACGTTGCCGGATTACATGGTTCCCTCGAGCTTTGTAGTTTTGGAGCGTTTGCCGTTAACGGCGAATGGGAAGCTGGATGTTCGGGCGCTTCCTGATCCTGAGATTGTTGGGGAGGGAGATTATCGGGCTCCTGAGACGCCGACGCAGACGCTGCTGTGCGATCTTTATGCGGAGCTGACGGGGGCGACGCGTGTAGGGTTGGATGATGGCTTCTTTGCGTTAGGCGGACATTCTCTGTTGGCGATGCGATTGGTTGCGCGGGTCAGAGAAGCGCTTGGGATAGAGCTTGCGATAAGGGCGTTGTTTGAAGGTCCAACCGTAGAAGCTCTTGGGGCTGTCATAGATAGCGCGAGAGAGGCGTCATCTTTAGGGAGTATTCGCTCACAAATTATTCCTGGCTCTGGTCGTAAGGGAGAGGATGTTGTTCTTTCTTATGGTCAGACGCGGATGTGGGCGCTGGATCGGATTGAGGGTGGAACGGCTGGCTATAATATGCCGGCTGCGCTTCGACTTCGTGGCGATTTTGATGTGGATGCGTTTGGGCTTGCGCTTAGGGACGTTGTGCTGCGCCATGAACCGCTGCGCACAGTTATTGTTGAGAGCAGAGAGGGACCGGTTGGTCGTCTTCGAGAAGTAGGAGAAGAGGGCCGACTTGTTGCGGTTGAGGACTTATCTGTTCTTGCAGGGGCTGATCTAGAGGAAGCGGTTAAGGCGCGGATTGCGGCGGAGAGCGACAGGCTTTTTGATTTAAGCCGGGATCTGATGGTTCGGGCGCGCGTGTTGCGTTTGAGCGCACAAGACCATGTATTGATTTTAGTTCTGCATCATAGCGCTGGCGACGGCGTGTCTATCCCTGTGTTGGTTGGCGATCTTGAGATTGCCTATGCGGCGCGGCGCAGGGGAGAGGCTGCAGATTTTGTGCCGCTTGCTGTGAGTTACGCGGATTATGCGGCGTGGCAGCGTGCGTGGTTTGAGGAGAGCGGGGAGTTAGAGCGGCAGTTAGAATATTGGCGCGAATCCTTATCTGGCGCTCCTGATGTTTTATCTTTGCCGACGGATTATACGCGCAAAGCGGATCGCTCTCGCAAGGCTGGCTATGTTGCGGTTCAGATAGACGGCCAGACAAGTAAATCATTGGAAGATCTTGCGCAGTCACATGGAACGACGCTGTTTGCGGTGTTGATGGGGCTTTATGGATCGCTTTTGGGCCGTCTTGCCAGACAAGACGAGGTTTTGATTGGTTTTCCAGTAGCGGGCCGGGATCAGGTTGAGATTGAGGATCTGATCGGGTTTTTTGTGAACACGCTTGTTCTTCGCGTTGATGTGAGCGGTGGCCCGCGGGTTTGTGATCTGATTGAGCGTGTGAAGCAACGCTCGATAGAGGCGTTGTCGCATCAGCATGCGCCGTTTGATCGGCTTGTAGAGGATTTGGCGGTTGAGCGGTCGCTATCGCATACGCCGATTTTCCAGGCGATGTTTGCGTGGCTGGATCAGGAAGAGGCAAGTCTTAGACTTGGCGAGGCGTCTTTAGAGAGCCTGCATGCTCAACTGCCGACGGCGAAGTTTGATGTGACGCTGTCGCTAGGACGTCAGGCGGATGGATCTTTAGCGGGTGTTTTTGAGTATGACGCGTCTCTTTTTTCTGAGGAGACGGTTCAGTCGTGGGGAGAACAGTTTAGTCGGTTGCTTGCAGGCTGTGTAGAGAACGAAGAGCGTCTGATTGGATCGATCCCGCTGATTAGCGCGCAAGAACGCAGACAGGTTGTCTCGACGTTTAACGCGACGCGGAAGGAGATACCATCTACAACATTGCCTGAGTTATTTGCGGTGCAGGTTGAGAAGACGCCTGACGCGATTGCGGTGATTTTTGGGGACGAGGAGGTTAGCTACCGTGATCTTGACGCTAGAGCCAATCAGCTTGCGCGTTATCTGATCTCACAAAATATTGGTCCTGAGGATATTGTTGCGATTGGGTTGGATCGCTCTGTTGAGATGGTTGTGTCGCTGTTGGGCGTTCTCAAGAGTGGTGCGGGGTATTTACCCCTTGATCCGGATTATCCTGTTGAGCGTCTAACCTTCATGCTGAGGGATAGTCACGCCAGGCGATTGATCACGACGCGTGAGATATATGGGCGTATAACAGGAGATGATAGCGCGAGAGATGCGTCGTTGCCTCATGATGCGCAGCTTGCGTCTTATGCTGGTTCTGACGCAGCGGCGCTTGCAGATGCGCTTCTTCTTGATGACGCGGTATTACAGGCCGCACTCGCTACGTTGTCCACTGCGCCCATTCTGGACGCTGATCGCGTCCAGCCGCTCACGCCTGATCAGCTCGCCTATGTCATCTACACCTCAGGTACAACAGGAAAGCCGAAGGGGGCGGGGATTGCGCAGAAAGCATTAAGTAATTTTATTGCGTCTTATCAAACTTCATTGAGGCTGGATGATGTCAGGATTGGATGCCTGAATGCGGGGGTTGCCTTTGATGTGTCTGTCTGGGAGATCTTTACTAGATTGCTTTCTGGTCATTCGTTGCGGCTAAATATTTCGAGTCTTGATGATATTGAAGGTTTTGTTGACGATATCCAAAGGTATGGCGTTAGCTCAATCTATCTCCCTGCAGGCGTTGTTAGTTTATTCAACGATGTTGTTCGCAGACATAAAATCAGACCGGTAATCCGGGAGGTTCTCACTGGTGTTGAGCGACTAGGAAGCGAGCAGATTATTTCTCTGTATGAAGTTACTGGTGGGTCTATTATCATATATGGCT
>JBJTCD010000048.1:0-10291 GCA_046091665.1 Hyphomicrobiales bacterium | reverse complement strand
CCCTTCCCAGTAGACGCCGCCGTATGAGCCTATGGCGATGCCCGGCAGAATGCGAACGCCTCGCTCTGAGGCATAGCGGCAAAGCTCCTTTGCCGCGTCGACGCCTCCATGCGGATCACGCAGAAAGCCGTAAATCACTATGGCCGATATGCGATTGCGCGAGCAGAAATCGATACATTTTTTGTAGTCATTCAAAAAGCCTGAGGGCGGCTTCTGGTAGGGATTGAAGACACCTATTTCTTGCTGTCCGATCTGAGAGAGTTCCCAGTTTGTCGAGTGGTCCCACGTCCAGAATGTCCTGTAGGCAAGTCCCGGCGTTTCATGAACACGATCTGCGCTTACATAAAGACAATCGGGTTTCTTGCCCCCTCTTTTAATAAGTTCTTCTACACCGTAAATGATGCCCGAGAAGGGACCACCATTAATTGTGACCGACTCGGATGTCGCCTCGATGCGGAATGCGCCCTCGACCAGTGTTCTGTCTTCGATAAGCCTTATTGTTTTTGATCCATCGGATTGGTTAAAGACGATCTTCGGGAAGGTCTGGGATAGACGGCGAAGAGCATGAGGGAAGCGATCGGCGCCTTCAACTTTTATTGAGCCTGAGAAATGATACATTTGATTTTTAATCCGACGTAGGTTGCTTCAACTTCATAATTCTTCGCCAAACAAGAGGCATGGCTATTTCAATAATGGTGACCGGCCTGAGAGATATTCCGTTGTCGACATCGCATCGAGGGCATCATTGATCTTTTTGTCGATCGCTTCCGCGATCTTTTGTTGCCCTTCGTCCGAAACCGTGACGACGACAGCGGCCTTCTGAGGATCGTCCTGAGGGTCGGTCAACGGCGGGGGATCTGAGAGGGCAAAGGCATAATGTTCACGAGCCTTTTTTCGGTCACGTGTAGGAACTTTGTTTTTACTGTTACCTGTCTGTCCCCGAGAGGGAGTAATCACCAAAGCCATGAGCATGCTCCGAAAAAACGGAAAAAACTGAGACTTGAGGATCTGAAACATCTCAAATTTACCAATATGTAGTAAATTTTTAGTAAATATTGACAAAGGGTAAACGAAATTTCCGGGAATTTTTATTGCTTTTTCCGATGCTTGCGATTGGGCTTTGCGTCGATCGATTTCAGTCCAAACTCCCTATTCGATGACATTTTTATGAAAAATAGGAAAAATTCGAAAAATATTCTCATCCCTTTTTTATTGGCTTACTCTCGTTCGTTGAGAGTTTGGTAACCATAAGGGGTCGAGCATGATCGCGCTTTGACACGACGGGGATCAGCCAATGACAACGACTCACGTAATCGAATTCTCTGTCAGCGATACAATCTCGGACCATGATGAAAAGTGCGGGGCAATCGTCGATACGATCATCGACCAGTTTGTCCCGGCTGTTGGAGAAACGACCGGTACAAATCCGGATGAATTGGCAGCCTTGCTCATGATTGAGCTTGCGTTCCAGATGGGGGCAACCCATTCGCCGCAATCGATTATGGGAATGCTTGCGGCCGTGTCGGATGCGGCGCGTGCAGGACTTGAGGCCGCCTCACGTCAGGGAGAGGAGTTGCCGGACCAGATTGAGCAAAGTCTACTCGATATGGAGTGCCCCCCTGTTAAACATTAGGGATATGTAAGGAGGCTTATGTTAAAATTCAGGGTGTTGGTCGGCATTGATCGGGTAACTTGCTTTTGAGTTACGCGGGAGCTTCAAACTGAAAAACGGCCTCTGCTCGTTTTACATAAATTTGTCGTGAATTTTGGGTAGCCGGATAAAGTGTTCAATCGATTTTTGGAAAAAGCATGTCAGAGAGCGAACAAAACGAGATTGATCCGATAAGAGCACAGTTCAAGAAGATTGAAACTATCGAGACCAAACTGACTGTCGAGGCGGGATCGACAATGATTACCATCCGCGATCTCCTGAAATTGAATGTCGGATCCGTTGTCGAGCTTGATACGCTCGCTGGCGAACATTTGAAAATATTGATGAATGGCGTCCCGATCGCTTTGGGCGAAGTTGTCACGATGGGCTAGTCATTGGGCGTCCGATTGAACGGCATTATCTCGCCCGAGAAGTGATTTCGAACAAATTTAATGTACCGGAAAAATTGACGTACTTGTTGCTTGGTCTTTACGCCCAATTGCCTCTGGTTTTATTGTAATTGAAATATACCGGCATATTTAAAGGACTTAGATTTAAGTAATAAGTGCAACGCGGTTGACGTAATGGCGGCGCTTTTTCTTATATCGCCGCTTTGAGACGTTATGTTCCGGCTTTTGTCTGATTTTACTCATTTTTCCTTCCTCTGGTAGCCTTAACGCAAGACTTCTGCTTTGACGGCTTTTCAGGGGGCAGACCAATTGGCTCGCAGCTGTCGGATCGAAGACCGCCTAAATCATGCAGCGTAGCCCTTGGGAAAATGGATACTGTGAAAGTTTCAACTCGAAAGTTCGAGACGAGCTGCTGAATGGTGAGATCTTCTATACGCTGAAGGAGGCCAAGATCGTGATTGAAACATTGCGGCGCCACTACAACATAATCAGGCCGCACTCATCGCTTCGATATCAACCGCCCGCGCCTGAGGTTCTGCAGTGGCCGGCTCCGCAACTCCAACCAGCTACGCGGCCCACTCAGCGGCTAGCGCCTAACTAAATCTTAAACTAACATAACCACCGGATCGCCTCATGGGGTCAGGCCATGAGCACATGGGCACGGAACAATGAGCAAGAAGGTTATCTTCTTCCGGCGCAGACTAGAGAAACAATCGGTGCTTGGAAAGCATCTATATTTTGGAGCTTACAATCGTCCATTCTTAGACCTAAAAGAGAATTGAATGTCCATCTATGACAATCTCGGCGTTACAATCGCAATTAATGCCAAGGGACCCGCAACGCGTCTGTCGGGTGGCATCATGCGCAGCGAAGTTTCGTCTGCCATGACTGATGCTTCCCGTCATTGCGTCGATATCGCAGAGCTTCAAGCCGCAGCGTCTCGCATCATAGCCAACATCACGGGAGCTGAAGCCGGATATGTCGCATCAGGTGCCTCAGCTTGCCTCCTTTTAGCGACGGCAGCATGCATTACGGGTCTGAACCCTTCACGCATGGCGCGCCTTCCCGATACGAAGGGCCTCAAGAATGAAGTGATCATGATCCGAAGCCAGAGGAATTTTTACGATCACGCCGTTCGCTCTGCGGGCATAAGCATCATTGAAGTAGGCCTTCCAGACCGGTATTCAGGAGCTGGCGTTCGAGATGCTGAGGATTGGGAAATCGAAGCCGCAATCACAGAGCGTACGGCAGCCATTTTCTATATCGCTGATGCACATGCAAGACCACCCCTCACTGACATCACTCGCTTGGCGAAAGTCCACGGCATACCCGTCATCGTAGACGCCGCAGCACAACTTCCACCGCAATCCAATCTTCGACGCTTCATTGATGAGGGTGCAGACCTCGTCGCATTCTCAGGCGGAAAAGTGATTGGCGGCCCACAAGCAAGCGGCATTCTCTGCGGCAAGCAAGATCTGATTATGGCTGCAGCTCTTCAGCACCTGGATTTCGATATTTTCTGGGATATGTGGAAACCACCTGAAACGCTCATTGATAAAAGTCGAATGATAGGCGTCCCGCAGCACGGAATTGGTCGTCCCTGCAAAGTTGGAAAGGAGGAGATCGTTGGCCTTCTTACTGCATTGCAATTATTTGTCGAGGAAGGAGACGATGTGCGTCACGCCCGCTGGAAAAGCTACATGAATGTTGTTGCCGATGGCCTATCCGACATAAATGACATCGAAATCACTCGCCTCGGTTATGAAAGCTCATCAAACGTCCCAACCCTTGACATAAAATTGCATTATTCACCTGCGAATGCAGCAATGCTCATCAATGCTCTTCAATCCCGTACAATCCCAGTCCACGTGGATCCCATGTACCGCAACGAGAACCGCATCGGCATCAATCCGATATGCCTCAATCCTGAACATCTTCCCATCGTCATTCAAAGCTTAAGAGACGCCATTTATACTCAACGCGCATAATTATGTAATTCTACCACGCGCAGGAATGTCGATCTCGCCGACAAGCTTGTCTCCACGCACCAACACATATCGATCAAACATATTGACGACAACGCAGACATGGTTCGGTACGATCCTCACAATTGTGCCGACACTTGGACGCTCTTTTATCTTTACGAGATCGAGCATTCCGTGCTCTTCAGAAAAGCCCGCAATCCGAGCCTGCGGATATTCCCGTATCAAACCGAAACCGTCGACGCCACCACCCGTATCGGACGTCAGCGTCTTGGATCCAGCATCTAAAATGCCACGCTCTTCACCTGCTCTGCTCACAACGGTCGCATAAACGTGCAATGCACATTCATCCAAAGTTGCCATTTCATGTGCCATCATCATTCGGTCATTATAGATATAAGTACCGGCGCGATGCTCCGTAATGCCTTTGAATTCCTTCAGCATGCCCAAATTAGGCGATCCGCCTGATGAGAGAATGCGTGGCTCCAAGCCAAGAGCGCGAACACCAGAGACCGCCTCATCTAAGAAGACCTGCGAAGACGCAACCGTCTTGTCAGGGGGATAAAAAACAAATCCGGCGAATGAAAGCTCTGGCGATTCAGAAATCTGTTTCACAAGAGAAATGGCTTCTCCAGGCGTCTCCACGCCAGCCCTTTTGCGCCCTGAGTCACATTCCACCACAACATTGATCGGACGACCCGCAATACGTCCAGCCATCGGCAAGCCTGATATCGTAACCGGATTATCTGCAGCGACCGTTACCGTCTTTTCGGCTGATAGCCTTCCCAATCGACCAATTTTTTCTTCTCCCAGGAGATTATACGTGATCAGTATGTCATCGAGGCCGCCAGCTGCCATCACTTCAGCCTCACCGAGTTTCTGACACGTGATGCCGATCGCGCCAGCATCTCTCTGCATGGCCGCCAAAATTGGGCTCTTATGCGTTTTGATATGGGGCCGATTTCGAACGCCAGCAGCATCACAATAAGCTTGAGCCTTTGCGATGTTATGATCCACGACATCAAGATCAATGACCAATGCAGGCGTGCCAAAATCACGCGCTATTTCTGACTTTAAACTTTCAATCGACATTGACAGCCTTTTTATTTGCGAACCAGAAGGATTGCCTCGATCTCGACCATCATTCTGTTTGGAAGCGAACCCATGCCCACGGCAGAGCGAGCATGGCGCCCAGCATCACCAAGAACTTCAACAAACAAATCAGAGCAACCATTGATGACTTTTGGATGATCAGAAAAGTCGGGCTCAGCATTAACCATTCCGAGCAATTTGATGACTGCTTCGATCCTATCCAATTCTCCAAGTGCCGATTTTGCAACTGCTAGCAATTGCAGGCCCGTCAATCGCGCCTCAGCATATCCCTGCTTGACACTCGCATCACGACCGAGACGTCCGACCTTATAAGTTCCATCTGGCTGCTTCGGGCCCTGACCAGATAAATACAAAAGGTTTCCTGCGAACCTGTAAGGCACATAATTCGCAACTGGAACCGGCACAGCTGGCAACACCAATCCCAAAGCCTTGAGGCGATCTTCAGGTGACGCCATCATTCAAGTCTCCATCAAATTAATTGGGTGCAACTTTAAAATCTGCACCCTCGGGCAAGGTTTGACCGCCGTCGACAACAATTGTCGTTCCCGTCACATAACTCGCTTCCTCAGATGCAAGATAAAGAACGGCATTAGCAACGTCTTTCGGCGTACCGAGTGCCCCAAGTGGGATCATGTCTGCCATCGACTTGATAAATTCTTCACTACGATGCGCCTTCATGCCATCGGTTAAAATATTTCCCGGCTCAACGCCGTTCACGGTAATGCCATATCCAGCAAACTCAATCGCGGCCGATTTTATAAATGCATTAATTCCGCCCTTTGACGCCGAATAATGCCCGTGACCAGGACTTGTGACGCGCGGCCCCGTAATAGATGAGGTAAATACAATCCGTCCATATCCTTGAGCACGCATCCGACCAAGTGCTGCTTTGGCTGCAAGAAAACAGCCCTTCAAATTGACGGCAAGAACCTTGTCCCACTCCTCTGGAGACGTATTTTCAATCAAAGTCCATGGATAAATTCCAGCATTCTGGACTATGATATCGATCCTGCCATAATGCGCAATCGCCTCAGAAACAGCCTGTGCTATATCATCAAGCTTGGTGACATCTACAAAACAGAAGCGCGCCCTTGCGTCACCACCGAGAGCTTTAGCCGTTGCAATGCCAGCATCTCTCTCCGTATCACCAATAATAACGCGCGCCCCCTCTTCAATAAAACGCTCAGCAATGCCCGCACCGATACCGCGCGCGGCTCCAAGAATAACGGCCACCCGCCCATTAAGTCTATCGACCATTCTCAAACCCTTCTCTTATATCTATATCATCTTTGCGCGGATTTGCGTCTTGAGGGTGTCAAGTAACATCGCAACAAGTACGAGACCGCCATGAATGATTTGCGTAAAATGCGCAGGCATGCCCATTAAGTTGATTGCCGTATTGATTGATGAAAGCAAAAGTACGCCAGCATAAACGCCGGACAATGAACCCACACCACCTTGCAAACTCACGCCACCAATTACAACCGCAGCAAATGCCTGAAATAACATGCCCGTTCCCAAATTGGCAGTTGCTCCCGATGTCCTGAGTGCAAGCAACCAACCAGCAAGTCCAGCTATTGTGCCAGCCAAGATAAACGTCATGGTCGTCAATGTATTGATTTTGATGCCTGCCCTGAAGGTTGCAACCTTATTACCTCCAATCATTCTGATATGCCGACCAAAGGGCGTGCGATTGAGAATGAACGCAAAAGAAATAAAACCACCAATTGAAATCCACGCGATGAGTGGTACATAAAACACCGTCTCAATTGCAATGAAACGCAACGCTTCAGGCAAGCTCTGAGCAGATCGACCGCCTGAGAGAGCAACAACGAGACCTCGAACCCAAATGAATGATGCAAGCGTCACAATAAAGGCATTCATCTGCAATTTTATAACAAAAAATGCATTAGTTGCTCCAATGGCCGCCCCAACCAAAAGTGCAGTCACGAGGGAAATTGGTATCACAAGCCACTCTGGCTCAAAAGCAAATCCCATTCCAGCGCCGCGCGTCGCAAAAAGCAGGCCCGTGACCATCGCAGCCAGCGCAAGCGTTGATTCAACTGATAGATCAATATTTCCAGCAATGATGATGAGCGACAAACCAATTGCCATCGTTCCGACAAACGTCGACTGCTCAACTATATTTGAAAAAATGCCGATCTGGAGATAGTTCGGTATCGTTAGCGAAAAAACCACCAGCACAACAAGTAAAATCAGCCACACAAGATTATCGAGCGCAAAATCAATTATCATTCGTCTTTTTGAAACAACCATCTTCTCCTCACCGCATGATATCTGCGTTCTTATATCGCTCTTATGAAAAACATGCCGCCTGCTCTGAAACAGGCGGCATGTAAATTGACGGCCAATCCGCTCTGATTACTCGACGGATTTCACCGGCTCTGTGGGTGCCTTCAGATTACCCCAGAATTTTGGTTCATCCACATTTGCCTTCGTAATCGCAGCGCCCGGGATCTTAATATTTGGGCCCCAAGTCTCGATTGTCACTTCAGACTCAAGACCAAGGACTTTCACCTTGCCAGGTTTGATTTCCTTTTTGTTTATGATCTTGTCCGCAAACATGGCGACAGCAGCAGCCTGAGCATAGAGAGGCTGCTCAACTTCGACATTCTGCCATCCTTTGCGGATCAAATCTAGGCCGACTGGAGCGCCATTTGACGAGACGAGCATGACATCGCCAGGCTTTTTTCCCTTACTTTCGAGCGCTGCAACTGCAGCAACAGAAAGATGGGCTGCATGCACGAAAATCAGGTCAATGTCAGGATTGGCGAGGATCTGGTCATTAACAATTGTTCCAGCATTTGATGCTTCCCACTGCATCGCAGGCTTCGAAATAATGGTCACGCCAGGAAAGGCCTTCATCTTCTCTTCAAAGCCCTTTTGGATGTCGAGCGTATAAGGGTCGCCTGGATCACCCAAGACCTGAAGAATTTTGCCTTTTACACTTCCTTTTTTCGCTTTGAGCAGCTTTTGGATTTCGTCCGCAGCGACGTATCCGATCTCGACGGTACCAGCGACCGACGTGAATGCAGACTTTGTAGACGTGATCTGCCGATCGAATTCGATCACTGGGATGCCTGCAGACATAGCCTTTTCAATGCCAGGCTTAAGGGCTTCAAAATCAACAGCAGCAAGGATGATCGCCTTCGGCTTTAAGTTGATCACATCATTGATTTGCCCCTGCTGGACGTCGGTCTTGTTATCTGCATTGAGGGTAACGGTTTCATAGCCAACATCCTTCAAGAACTTTTCCAAGGCCTTGACTGATTCCGTTTGGAATTCATCAAGCAATGTCGGAACGAGATAATATAATTTTCCCTTTGTTTGCGCCTCAGCAGGCACGGCGATCGTACCTACGAGCGCCATGGCAAAGCCTGCCATGAGGATACGCCGCGAAAGTTTTAACATTCTTCAGTCCCCCTTTGTTATACGGTTTGAGATCGTGTCTCTTTCCGTTGGTGTGCGGAGAGATTGGCTAGATCCTCTCCGGTAATCATTTTGATGACGTCATCTGGATTTGTTTTTGACGTGGCCACGTCGCCGGCCACAGTTCCTTGGCGCAACACGACAATTCTATCCGCAACCATAAAGGCCTGCTGCATAATATGCGTGATAATAATCACGCCAATACCCTGATCACTCACCTTGCGGATCATTTCCAAACCGCGCCGCGTTTGTTCAACACCGAGCGCAGCAAAGGGCTCGTCAAGTAAAACTAGCTTGCCCCCAAAATAAACGAAACGATTAAGTTCAATTGCCTGCCTTTGACCGCCAGAAAGATGCTCGACATTCACCCTGAGTGATGGAATGCGCGTACCGGCATCAGCGATCGCCTTCGCTGTGCGCTCTTCCATCGCCTTTTCGTCAAGCACGGGGATGCCAAATACACGCTTTGTGATTTCCCTCCCCATGAAAAAATTCGCAACAACATCAACATTTGTGCACAAAGATAAGTCTTGGTAGACGGTTTCAATGCCGGCTCTCTTCGCCTCCAGGGGAGAGCGAAATGTGCGCTCCTCGCCTTCAAATACGATCTTCCCGCCGCTCGGTTCAAGACCGCCCGAAATCATCTTCACAAGTGTTGATTTACCAGCACCATTATCGCCAAGAAGCGCAACAACCTCGCCGCGCCCAACAGAGAACGAAACGTTACGCAATGCCTCAATCGCGCCAAAACTCTTACGGATATTTTCAAGCTGAAGAAGTGGCTGATCAACCATCTCAGAACCTGTCCATGACAACGGGAAGCATAGAACCATGAAATTTTCGGCCCGTCACGATGCCAAGTGACTTTTCTGCCTTGGCCTGAACCCAATTTGGACTGACACGAATGTTTTTACGGTTGAGTTGAAGCGCTTGGCTTTGGTGGTCCAGACAGACCTTTGGTTTTCAGCAGGCCTGAAGCGATTGGCCATCTGTCTTCAGATCTGCAAACAGCCGTCCATTTTAAACCGTTTTTTTCGACTGATTTGCTTTCCGCTCACCTTTCACTCCTCTACAGGCCCCAAAAGCCGTATATTTGAGAGGTTGCTTTTCTAGCGGGTAACCCGGCGATGATATGGTCAAACATTAGGTGGCTATTCTAAAGTTCGGCAAAAAGGTTAATATTGTTCTTTATATAATACGGTTTCGGCGCCGTGACTGCTTTTTGACGCACGAAACATTTTACCTAACCCAATGATTGAGCAGCGGGAGATTGCAGATAGTCGCTTTGAATTATATGATTATGGTACTGTAAAATGGAACGATCGAAGGATTGATGCCGTCTTTGTAAAATTTGTTGTAAAGATTAAAAACAGGACTTTAGGCAAATATGTGGAACGATGTTCTTTTTCCGGGTGGGTTGCAGATAATGAGTTTTCGATGAGGAGAGATGCTTTTGAGAGTTCGTACGAGATGGCTGAATCAAATTTGACCAGATGGCAGAGGTCGAAGGCATTTGAAGAGCGTTGGATTGTCAGACAGTAATTGCCAATGAGTGTGCAACCATATTCATCTCATAATTTGCAAGGACAGTTTCCGGTATTGAAGATCTTGTCTGCCTGTCTGATCTGGTGTTGCTTTCTGTGATTGGTTAGCTAATCAAAAATTTTTTAGGTCGACAATAATTC
>JBJTCD010000047.1:0-2548 GCA_046091665.1 Hyphomicrobiales bacterium | reverse complement strand
ATATTAATTGGTTTAAAAAGATAAGCGCCGCAGCATCAATGGCTGCGGCGTTTTTTATTTTGTAACGTTAGCGATCAGTCAATAAGTTCATAAGCGGGGAGTGTCAAAAATTCCGCACAGGTTGAAGCGAGCGACATATCCGAGAAGAGTTTGATTGCTTCAGGAAAACGGCCTGCATCATAGGTCGATGCGCCGAGCGCATTGCGGATTTTTTCCATCTCGTCTTTTAACACGCTTTCAAACAATGCAGACGTGACTTTGCGGCCATCATTAAGTTCTGCACTGTGATGAATCCACTGCCAGATTTGCACGCGTGAAATTTCAGCAGTGGCTGCATCTTCCATGAGATTATAGAGCGGCACGGCACCGCGCCCGCGCAACCACGCTTCGATATACTGCACACCGACGCGGATATTTTCGCGCAAGCCCGCTTCCGTGCGCTCACCTTTATGAAGTGACAACATATCGGCTTGCGTGATCGCTACATCATCGCGCTGGCGACTGATTTGATTTTGTGACGGCATCAAGCGATCGAAAACTTCGGTTGCGAGCTTCACCATACCGGGATGCGCGACCCATATGCCGTCATGGCCATTTGAGGCTTCGCGTTCTTTATCCGCGCGTACTTTATTGAATGCGGTCTCATTCGCCGCATCATCACCCTTAACCGGAATTTGCGCGGCCATGCCGCCCATCGCAAACGCGCCGCGACGGTGACAGGTCTTGATTAACAGAAGCGAATAAGCTGCCAAGAAATTCGACGCCATCGTCATCACCGAACGATCTGGTGTGAGAAAATTCGGATTTGTGCCAAGGCGTTTGATAAAGGAGAAAATATAATCCCAACGGCCGCAATTCAAACCGATGATGTGGTCGCGCATTTCATAGAGGATTTCATCCATCTCGAAAGCGGCAGGCAATGTCTCAATCAAGACTGTGCAACGCAAAGCGCTGCGTTTCAAACCAAGATGATCTTCAGCGAATGAAAACACATCATTCCACAAACGTGCTTCATTGTGGCTTTCCATTTTCGGCAGATAGAAGGCGGGCGTTTTGCCGTGCGCGATCATCGTCTTCGCATTATGAAACACATAGAGCCCGAAATCGAATAGTGAGCCTGACATGCGCTCCCCATCAACAAGTACATGGCGCTCGCTCAAATGCCAGCCGCGTGGACGCACCATTAATGCGGCAGGGTTGGCACCCACCGCATAGGCTTTTCCAGTCGCCTCATCAGTGAAGCCGAGCGTGCCTGCCCAAAGATCTTTGAGATTGATCTGGCCTTCAACCATATTGGCCCAAGTGGGCGATGACGCATCTTCGAAATCGGTCATGAACACGCGTGCGCCGGAATTCAGCGCATTGATAATCATCTTTTTATCAACCGGACCTGTGATCTCGACGCGACGATCAAGAAGATCGTCTGGTAGAGGAGCGACCGTCCACGAGCCTTCGCGCACAGATTTTGTCTCGGCGAGAAAATCAGGCAGCGCACCTTTGTCAAAGCTCTTCTGTCGTTCTTGACGTGCATCAAGCAGCGCTAAACGCGTCGCGTTGAATTTCTTATGCAGGGCCTCGAGGAATGCGAGCGCGTCCGCGCTCAGAATTTCGGTATAACGGGGCTTCAGCGCGCCGGTCACTTTGATTGCGGTCATAATAGAGGTCCACCTGTATGCGGTTTGGGTTTCTTGATGTCATCCGCAGCTTATTGCCGCGTTTCTGAGAGGCATTGATCGGAAAGGGAAGGGCTTTGCAACGCGAAAAGCGTTGAATTCGTTAAAGGTATAAGGCCGCTCCGGTTTGTGAAGACAATTTTCAAGATCATGTCATTAGCTTTTCATAAGTCTCTGTAAAGAGGGTTTTCCCCGCCTGCATAACTGGTCTTAAGTGGGCGCGGATCTGGGTTTGCGCCTTGCGGCTGGATCTCAAAGCGTGCCCGCGCTCACTTGCTAAAATTTTCGAAAATCTTTCCCATAATTCTTTATCAGGCGCTTACGGGGACCTGATTTGATGGCGTTTTGGGGCGCAGGAGCGCTCTGCGGGGCTTTTTCAAAAGCGCCGCCATCCAGAAGGGGACGTTATCATGTTTGAGGGGACAGAAGGCCCGCAGGGCACCGCAGGCGGTGCTTCCGAGGCAGAGAGATTGATGGCTGAGGCCATAAACGCGCCAGACCGGATCGAGGCGCATTGCCTTTTTAATCTCGCGGCAGCGCGGGGCGCGCGGGACGCGTTTCGGTTGCGGCAGGAACTCGCGGCCGAAATGACGCCCGCAGAGATCGCTCTTGCCCAACGCCGGGCACGGGACCTGATCCGCTATTCAGCGTGAATGCACGGATCCCGACCTGCGCGGCTTGCCAAAGCGGATTGAAATGGGGCATATCGCCACGTAACGGAGACGTGGCCGAGAGGCTGAAGGCACTCGTTTGCTAAATGAGCATACCCAGAAATGGGTATCGTGGGTTCGAATCCCACCGTCTCCGCCAATATATACACCTAAACTATTGTTATTATTTATATTTTTCTGGTTCTATAAATATTTGTCCTAATA
>JBJTCD010000046.1:0-19317 GCA_046091665.1 Hyphomicrobiales bacterium | reverse complement strand
AGGTACCTGCAAATAGGCCGTGGTCGGCAAGTGAACGGACGATTGTTCTTGAGAGTGCATCGCCTCACATCAAGTTGCCATTGGCTTTAGCCATGTGCACCGGCCTTCGGAAAACTGATATTTTCACGATCACGATGGCATCGATTTCTAACGGTTTGATCTCTGTTCGCACGTCAAAACGCGGTGTTCCAATAAAATTGCCGTTACATCCAATCTTAGTGGAAGCCCTAAAGGACAGGCCCAATGTAAGCACCTTTCAAATAGCGGTTCGTTCGGATGGAAAACCATGGACGCCTGACGGCTTCGGTACGGCTTGGCACAAGCTGAAAACAAGGCTGGAAAGCGAGGGGAAAATTGAAAAGGGGCTGACGATCCATGGCCTGCGTCACACGCTCGGAACACTACTAAAAGAGGCCGGTGCGCATGACGGCGAGATCGCCGATGTTCTGGGTCAAACGACGACCGCAATGGCTCGTCATTACAGCAAAGAAGCGGGTCTTTCTGACAAGATAAGCGACGTGGTGAGACGTCTTGAGATTGTCAAAAAAGATCAAAATTAGGTTGGATTTTGAAGGCAAAAATCTGAGGCAAAAAAGACCAAAACCTGAACAAAAGTGTCAAACTCAATCCAAAAAAGTGTCAAACTTTTTTAGGCACCCCTGGCTAAGTCATTGAAATCATGGTGCCCGGGGGCGGAATTGAACCACCGACACAGCGATTTTCAGTCGCTTGCTCTACCAACTGAGCTACCCGGGCGTCCGGCCGCCTCAGGCAGCATCGGGACAGGCGGCCTTATAGGGGGTGAAGTCGGGCCTGTCTAGCGTCCGTCCTTGCGGGGTGATCAGGGCCCTTTGCAGGCCCGCCAAGGGCATAATCTCTTGGCCGAGCGGGAAAGGGGTTCCGCCAAAAAAGCAGCCCATAAAAGCCCTTTATGACCTCCTCGGGCTTTTGCAATTTGACCCTGCCGCTCCGCATGCTACGACCCCGCCCAGAAAGTCCGACTCGATCCAGAAGGATCGCGGGCTCGTAGATAAGCCACTTTCCCTCAGTTTGCGCCCGCCTTGAAAGGGTTTCTGTCCATGAATGATCTCGCCGCTTACCGCGCCTCGCGCCTTTCGAATTCTTTCTTCTCGGCCTCGTTGGCCGACCGCGATCCGGAAATCGCCGAAGCCGTGAAACTTGAGCTTGGTCGCCAGCGTGACGAGATCGAGTTGATTGCGTCCGAAAACATCGTCTCGCGCGCGGTTCTTGAAGCGCAGGGCTCGATCATGACGAACAAATATGCGGAAGGCTATCCGGGCCGCCGCTATTATGGTGGGTGCCAATTCGTCGACATCGCCGAAGATCTCGCGATCAAGCGCGTGACCGAACTTTATGGCTGCAAATTTGCCAATGTCCAGCCGAACTCGGGTTCGCAGGCGAACCAAGCCGTGTTTTTGGCTTTACTTCAGCCCGGCGACACCTTCATGGGTCTCGATCTCGCAGCAGGTGGTCATTTGACGCACGGCGCACCGCCGAATGTGTCGGGCAAATGGTTTAAGGTTGTGTCCTATGGCGTCGAACCCGACACGCAGATGATCAATATGGACAAGGTGGAAGCGCTCGCGCTCGAAGCCAAGCCGAAGCTCATCATCGCGGGTGGTTCAGGCTATGCGCGGCATTGGGATTTCGCGCGTTTCCGTGCGATTGCCGATAAGATCGGTGCTTACTTCCTCGTCGACATGGCGCATTTCTCGGGCCTCGTGGCAGGCGGCGCGCATCCGTCGCCCTTCCCGCATGCGCATGTTGTGACATCGACAACGCATAAAACATTGCGCGGCCCGCGCGGTGGCATCATTCTTTCGAATGACGAAGACATCTCGAAAAAGGTCAATTCGGCCGTGTTCCCCGGCATGCAGGGCGGCCCGCTCATGCACGTCATTGCAGCGAAGGCGGTTGCGTTCGGTGAAGCGCTCACGCCGGAATTCAAAGCCTACACACGCGCTGTTGTCGAGAACGCGAAAGCGCTTGCTGATGAACTCATCAAGGGCGGCTTTAAAATCGTCACCGGCGGCACCGACAATCATCTGATGCTTGTCGATCTGCGCCCCAAATCGATTACGGGAAAAGCGTCGGAAGCCTCGCTCGGCCGCGCGCATATCACCTGCAACAAGAATGGTGTTCCCTTCGATCCGGAAAAGCCGACGATCACGTCGGGCATCCGTCTCGGTACACCGGCCGGCACATCGCGCGGTTTCGGCGTCGACGAATTCCGCGAAGTGGGCCGTCTCATTGTCGAAACGCTCGATGGGCTTGCCAAAAATGGCGAAGCAGGCAATAGCGCTGTCGAAGCCAGTGTCAAAACCCGTGTCCATGCTCTGACAAAGCGGTTCCCCATCTATCAATAAGAGGTAGTTCTCCGTGCGGTGTCCTTATTGCGGCAGTCTCGAAAGCCAAGTGAAGGACTCCCGCCCGGGTGAGGATGGTTCCGTGATCCGCCGCCGCAGGGTTTGCCCCGATTGCGGCGGACGATTCACAACATTCGAGCGCGTTCAATTGCGCGAATTGACGGTGTTGAAACGCTCCGGCCGTCGCATTCCTTTCGAGCGTGAAAAACTTCTAAGATCTGTTGAAGTCGCCTTGCGCAAACGCCCGGTTGATCCCGAGCGGATTGAACGCATGGTCAATGGCATTGTGCGTCAATTAGAGAGCATGGGCGAAGGTGAAATCACAAGCCAGATGATTGGCGAGCTTGTGATGGAAGGTCTTAAAGGTCTTGATGATGTTGCTTATGTTCGTTTTGCTTCCGTCTATCGCAATTTCCGCGAAGCAAAAGATTTCGGTGAATTGATTGATGAATTGTCTGCCGATGAAACGCCAGAGCGCGAGCCGTCGCGCCGGAACCCAACATCCTCATGACTGCGAAACACATCGACGAGATGATGATGCGTCACGCGTTGACGCTCGCGCAGCGTGGCTTGGGGCATACATGGCCGAACCCGTCTGTCGGTGCTGTCATTTGGCAGATGCAGAATGGTGAACCCGTTATTGTTGGTCGTGGTTACACGCAAAAAGGCGGTCGTCCTCACGCCGAGACAGAAGCTTTGCGCATGGCCGGGGATTCCGCGCGTGGTGCTTCGATTGCGGTAACGTTAGAGCCTTGCGCGCATCACGGCAAAACACCGCCTTGCGCCGAAGCGCTCGTGAAAGCCGGTGTCGCGCGCGTTGTCACCGCACTCGAAGATCCTGATCCGCGTGTGAGTGGAGAAGGGCATCGCATTTTGCATGATGCCGGAATTTCCGTTGTAACCAACGTTTTGAAAACGGAAGCTGAACGCGTCAATCAAGGTTTTCTTTTGCGCGTGCGCGAGCAGCGTCCGTTCATAACTTTAAAATTGGCACAAACAGCAGATGGATTTGCAGGCGCTGATGGTAAGCCCTTGATGATCTCTTGTGCGATGTCGAAACATCGCGTGCATCTTCAGCGCGCCTCGCATGATGCGATCATGGTGGGTGTAGGAACTGTCATTGCGGATGATCCTGATTTGACATGCCGTCTTTCCGGTATGATGCATCTTTCTCCCATTCGCATCATTATTGATACGCATCTTGATACACCACCTTCAGCGCGTGTGATTGAAACGGCGACGAAAGTGCCAACATGGATTCTTACAGCTGACGATGCGCCGCTTGATCGCGAAACAAATTTGACGAGAGAAGGCGTGCAAATCATTCGCGTTCAGAAAGATCAAAAAGGCCATGTCGATATCAAGGCGGCTATGCGAAAGCTTGCTGAGATCGGCATCACAAGAATTTTTTCAGAAGGCGGTCCGACTTTGGCGGAAGACTTGGTGAGTAATCGTCTTGTTGATTGTGTTGAGATCATCACAAGTCCTGAAGCCTTGGGACGTGCGGGCACCGTGGCCTTGCGCTCGGGATTAAAATCCGCTCTTGCTGATCAAAAGCTTTTTGTATCGTCGCCCCCGCATCTGGTGGGGCGTGATCATGTGCACTTTTTTGAAAGGGTCCGTTGATGTTTACCGGAATCGTCAGCGACTGCGGCAGTATCGCATCGGTATCCGCGCATGGATCATCTTTGAAACGCTTGCGCATTAATGCGTCATATGATGCCGACACAATCGCGCTTGGTGCATCAATTGCCTGCGCAGGTGTCTGTCTTACAGTTGTTGATTTTGGATACCGTCCCGAAGGCGGTTGCTGGTTTGAAGTGGATGCGGCGGCAGAAACGCTTGCCCTCACGACGGTGGGGCAATGGACTGTTGGTACGCGCATCAATCTCGAACGCGCGCTCAAAATTGGCGATGAATTGGGCGGCCACCTCGTTTCGGGTCATGTTGATGGTTTGGCCAAAATCATCGCGCGTGAAGAGGTGACTGCGGGCGAAGCGGGTTCCGGTTGGGGCGCGACAACGCGTTTTGTTTTGAACGTGCCGAAAGCGCTTTCAAAATTCATTGCGGTCAAAGGCTCGGTGGCATTGGATGGTACATCTTTGACCATCAACACTGTAGAGCAGGATCATTTATCGGTTTTGCTCATTCCCCACACGCTGCACGTCACAACATGGGGTAACGCGAAAGCGGGCGATCTCGTCAATCTCGAAGTCGATCAAATGGCGCGCTATGCGGCCCGACTTGCGGAAGTTGCGGCGCGAGAGTAGGGAAGCGCTCATCAAAGCGCCGTTTCGGCCGAAATTTAAGGATCAATCATGGCCGGAGCCCGTCAATCCGCATCGCTTGCGTCAGAACCGCTTGAGGATGCCCGCGTTCTCGTCGTTGAGGCGCGCTATTATGATGATCTTGCCGATGAGCTTTTAAAAGGCGCTTTGAGCGTGTTGAAAGGCGCAGGCGTGACCGCTACGGTCGTCACAGTTCCCGGCTCGCTCGAAATTCCGTCAACGGTTGCCATCATGCTTGAGGCGGCCTCCGCTCATGGCACACCTTTCGATGCGGTTGTCACGCTCGGCACGGTTATCCGTGGTGAAACCTATCATTTTGAAATTGTCGCTGGCGAAAGCGCGCGCGCGCTCATGGATCTCTCGGTCGCTTATGGCATGCCGCTCGGCAACGGAATTCTGACGGTCGAGAATGATGATCAAGCTTGGGCGCGGGCGCGCATCAGCGAAGGCAATAAAGGCGGTGGAGCCGCTGAAGCCGCTTTAAGCGTGTTGCGCATCAAGCGGCAAGCGATTGCCGGTGCGGTCTGATGGCGCGCGGTGAATTGCGTTCCTCCGCGCGGCTTGCAGCGGTTCAAGCGCTTTATCAAATGGATATTACCAGCAAAGGCATTGGCGATGTGATCGCCGAATTCGAAGCGCATTGGCTTGGTCGGGAGATTGACGGTCTTGAAATGAAACCGGCGGAAGGTGCGTTTTTTCGAAGCCTCGTTGAAGGCGTCGTTTTAAAGCAACGCGATATTGATCCGAAGATTGATGAAGCGCTGGCCAAAGGTTGGCCATTGAAACGGATCGAAGCCGTTTTGCGCGCGGTTTTGCGTGCGGGATGTTTCGAATTGCTTGCCCGCCCTGATGTTCCGGCCAAAGTGGTGATCCGCGAATATGGCGATATTGCCGGGGCTTTTTACGATGGCGACGAGATCGGCATGGTGAGCGCCGTCCTCGACGGACTCGCGCATAAGTTGCGTAGCGGTGAGTTGGCATAGTGCGTTCCGCCCTATAGGACTTGAGTCTTGCCCTTCCGTCAGGGCGGTGAGTGTGTCAGTGGAGTAGAGTATGGACGGGAGCATCGCGAGATCCTCTGAGGATAGGCTTATTGCGCGCTATTTTGCGCCATTGGCCGGGCCTGCCGGTTTGGCATTGAAAGATGACGCCGCTTTGCTCACGCCCCCTCAGGGCTGTGATCTCGTGGTCACGGTGGACACGGTTGTCGCAAGCGTGCATTTTTTTGCCGATGATCCCGCAGATGCGGTCGCCGAGAAAGCGCTCGGCGTCAATCTTTCTGATATTGCCGCAAAAGGTGCGACGCCGCTTGGCTTTGTCATGGCTTTGTCGCTGCCCGATGATTGGCATGAAGAGTGGCTTGCACAATTTGCCGAAGGATTAGGGAAGGCGTCTGAGAAAGGCTCTTGTCCGCTTCTTGGTGGCGATACAACGCGCGCGGCGGGTCCTTTATCCATTTCCATTACGGTTTTTGGTTCTGTGCCATCAGGAACCATGGTTCGGCGCACGACCGCAAAGCCTGGTGATCTGATTGCCGTCAGCGGCACGATTGGTGATGCCGCTTTGGGTTTGAAAATCCGTTCAGCCCCCGAACGAGAATGGGCGGGCGGTCTTTCCGAGACGGATTATGCGCATTTGCTTGGCCGCTATTTGAGACCCCAGCCGCGCCTCATTCTTGCGGATGCGTTGCGAAAGCATGCTTCTGCCGCCATGGATGTTTCAGATGGTCTCATCGGCGATTGTTCAAAATTGCTTCACGCTTCGAATGTCACGGGCCGATTGCAAATTGAGGCCGTGCCTTTATCACCCGCCGCCCATGTCGCCATTGGGTTCAACCCTGGTCTGCTTGCAGACGCGGTGACAGGCGGGGATGATTATGAAATCCTCTTCACGCTTCCGCCCGAGCGCCTTGACGACATTGTCAAAGACGCGCGTGCTGCGGGATGTGCCATCACCGTGATTGGAGAGGTCATGGCGGGGAATCAGCCTTTGACCGTGACATTTCGCGGTGAAAGATTTCTCACCCGCGCAGGATCCTTCAGTCACTTTTGAGCGAAGTGAATTCGCTTTATATGTTTGAAAGTGCTTGTTGTGTCTTCCACGGTTTCAAGTTCGATTTCAGAGCCTTCCTCTTTTGATGATCGTTTGGCGCGTCGCAACGCGGTGCTGCTCGCAACAGCAACCGCACTCGCGGGAGCGAATGCAACGGTTATCTTTGCGACCGCTGCAATTGTGGGTTCTGTTCTCGCGCCTGATAAAGGTCTTGCGACGTTACCGATTTCAATTTTTGTTGTTGGCATGGCGGCAGGCACATTGCCAGTCGGATGGATTGCCAAAAAATTCGGACGACGCGCCGCGTTTCTCACAGGCGCTTTAGCCGGAATCATTACGGGTCTTCTTGCTTGTTTTGCCGTTGTGCAGGGACAATTTCCTCTTCTCTGTCTTGCAACTTTTTTTGGGGGCTTCTATCAGGCCGCCGCGCAATCTTATCGCTTTGCAGCAGCGGATTCTGCGAGCGCGGCCTTTCGTCCGAAAGCGATTTCATGGGTGCTTGCAGGTGGAATTTTCGCAGGTGTGATCGGGCCGCAATTGGTCACACACACAATGGAATTGTGGCAACCTTATTTGTTTGCTGCGACTTATCTCTTTCAAGCCGCCATCGCGGCTTTATCGATCTTTGTTCTTGTGCTTGTGAAAGCGCCGCCACCTTTGGCCGCTGACGCGCTTGAAACAAGACCCTTAGGTGAAATTGCACGACAACCGAAATTCATTGCCGCTGTGATCTGCGGCATTGTGAGTTATGGCTTGATGAATTTCATCATGACGTCGGCACCGCTCGCGATGAAACTTTGCGGTCACCCGGTGACTGATTCAAATCTTGCCGTCGAATTTCATGTCATCGCGATGTATGCGCCAAGCTTTTTCACCGGCGCATTGATTGCGCGTTTTGGCGCGGTGAAAATCATACTTGCGGGTATGGCTTTGATTGTTGCGGCGGCGATTGCCGGACATCTGGGCACCACGGTTCCGCATTTTTGGGCGGACATGATCCTTGTCGGGCTCGGGTGGAATTTCGGCTTCATCGGGGCTTCCGCTTTGGTGACCGAGACCCATCGCCCCTCCGAGCGGACCAAAGTTCAGTCTTTCAACGATTTTCTGGTGTTCGGTACCATGGTGGTCGGTTCCTTCTCGTCGGGCCGGATTCTGGTCGATTTCGGATGGGATATGGTCAATATGATCGTTTTTCCTCTGGTTTTCATCGGAATCGTCGCGTTGTTTTCCGTGAAACGCTTCGAATCGAGTCGCCCGGCATAGAGCTTCAGCGCAAAGTCGCATTTGCCATTCGAGCGTAATTTTGGCAGAGACGGGGCCGGAATCGGGCGGCTTTGGCCGATCCATGCCGGATTCGGTCAGGTGGGACCACATCCCAACGCTCGGGACGAAACGCGATAAAAAAGAGGACGGAACAGCATCATGACAATGGGCTTGATCATTTTGGGTGGCCTTCTCGCCATCGCCTACGGTATGTGGGCGATTGCGGATGTGAACGGCCGCGACGCGGGCAATGCCCGCATGCAAGAAATTGCTGCTGCGATCGCTGAAGGCGCGCAGGCTTATCTCAAGCGTCAATATACGACGATTGCGATCGTCGGCGTTGTGTTGTTCGTTGTGATCGCGGCACTTCTCAAATTGCCGGTCGCGATTGGCTTTGCCATCGGTGCCGTGCTCTCGGGTGCTGCTGGCTTTATCGGCATGAATGTGTCGGTGCGCGCAAATGTGCGCACAGCGCAAGCGTCTTCTAAGTCGCTCGCCGCCGGTCTTGATGTCGCCTTCAAAGCGGGTGCCGTAACAGGCATGCTCGTTGCGGGCCTCGCACTTCTCGGCGTTGCCGTTTATTACTGGCTCCTGACAGGTCCGATGGGTTACACCGTATCAGATCGTATCGTTGTTGATGCACTCGTTGCTCTCGGCTTTGGTGCTTCGCTCATCTCGATCTTCGCGCGTCTTGGTGGTGGTATCTTCACCAAGGGTGCGGACGTCGGCGCCGACCTCGTCGGTAAAGTTGAAGCCGGTATTCCGGAAGATGATCCGCGCAACCCGGCAACGATCGCTGACAATGTCGGCGACAATGTCGGCGACTGCGCCGGTATGGCCGCTGACTTGTTCGAAACCTATGCGGTGACGGTTGTTGCGACCATGGTGCTCGCATCGATCTTCTTCGCTGGTCAGAGTGTTCTCGCTTCAGCGATGCTCTATCCGCTGATGATCTGCGCGACCTGCATCGTGACCTCGATCATCGGTACTTTCTTTGTGAAGCTTGGTTCCGACAATTCGATCATGGGTGCGCTTTACAAAGGCCTCATCGCAACGGGCGTGTTGTCGATTGTTGGTCTTTGGTATTCAACCAACCAGATCGGTTGGGGCGTGATCGGTCAGGCCAATGGCGTTGACATCACGGGCAAGGCGCTCTTCATCTGCGGCTTGATCGGTTTGGCTGTCACGGGCCTCATCGTCTGGATCACGGAATATTACACAGGTACAGGCAAGCGTCCGGTTGTGTCGATTGCGCAAGCTTCTGTAACGGGCCATGGCACAAATGTGATCCAAGGTCTCGCTGTGTCGCTTGAATCAACCGCGCTTCCGGCACTTGTGATCGTTGGTGGCATTATCGCAACATTCCAACTTGCTGGTCTTTTCGGTACCGCGATTGCGGTGACAACCATGCTTGGCCTCGCCGGTATGATTGTCGCGCTTGATGCATTCGGCCCGGTTACCGACAATGCCGGTGGCATTGCCGAAATGTCGGGTCTTCCGAAAGAGGTGCGTCACGTTACCGACGCGCTTGATGCGGTGGGCAACACAACGAAAGCTGTGACAAAGGGCTATGCGATTGGTTCAGCGGGTCTTGGCGCGCTTGTTCTCTTCGCCGCCTATACAAGCGATCTTGAACATTTCGCTGCTTCGGGCGTCGCTTACTTCAAGGATGTTGGCAAGGTCTCTTTTGACCTTTCGAATCCTTATGTCGTTGCAGGCCTCATCTTTGGCGGTCTCATCCCGTATCTCTTCGGCGGTATCGCCATGACGGCGGTGGGTCGTGCAGCGGGTTCGGTTGTTGAAGAAGTGCGTCGTCAGTTCAAAGCGAAGCCGGGCATCATGCAAGGCACCGACAAGCCTGATTATGCACGTGCGGTCGACATGCTCACAATGGCCGCCATTCGCGAAATGATCATCCCGTCACTCTTGCCTGTACTTGCACCGCTTGTAGCGTATTTCGGCGTGTTGCTTGTTTCAGGCTCGAAGGCGAATGCATTCGCAGCGCTCGGCGCGTCGCTCTTGGGCGTGATCGTCAATGGTCTCTTCGTTGCGATCTCGATGACCTCAGGTGGTGGCGCTTGGGATAATGCGAAAAAGAGCTTCGAAGATGGTTTCGTTGATAAGGACGGCGTGAAGCATTTGAAGGGTTCGGATGCGCATAAAGCATCGGTGACTGGTGACACTGTCGGCGACCCCTACAAGGATACCGCAGGTCCTGCGGTTAATCCGGCGATCAAGATCACAAACATCGTTGCGCTGCTCTTGATTGCGATCCTCGCCCATATGGGCTGATCGCTCGAAGCATCTCATCAAATAAAAACCCCCGGACATCGTCCGGGGGTTTTTTGTTTCAAGAATTTTTTTAAATTACGGTTTAGGTTGAACCCACCATTCGCAACATCTGGCGCACGAGAGAGAGTTCAGTGCCCCCCGTAGGTGTGGCGTTCTTGTTGAAGTCGAACACTTCGCCATCTTTCATTCCGTAATTGGCGATGCTTTCAACTTTCAAAGCCTTTGTGAAAATCACGGCCAATACGCGCTGATCGGTGATTTCAGGTTTCTGGAACATATATTTCCGGTTGGTGTTTTGGCTGATGTAATACCAGCTTTGATTGCCGACCGTTGAAACCGTCGATGGTGTTCCCAAAATCGACAGGACCTTTTTCGCGTCCATGCCAGGCTTGATTTCCGCAACCGCTTGTTCGTCGATCACATAGCCTTGTGTCTGCGGCCCCGCGGTGGTGCAGGCGGCGAGCGGGCTCAAAAGGAGAGCCGAAAGCGCCGCATTCCTGAGAAGGGATGAGGCATTTTTACGCAGTGAACCATTCATAGGGCAAAAGACTCCGGTAGGGCCTTGGTTGAGGCACGGGATTTTTCTTGCGCGACCCCTTCCTTATGCCTTACCCCGCAGCCATGGCAAGGGGCGCAGCGGATGCGCCTCTCGGGGTTCGGTGGACGGATCATGGGCATTTTCTCTTACTTTCGGCAAAGACGCGCGAACCGCGAGATTCTCGACCGGCTTTATGGCGCTGTGATGGCGGCGGCGCGGGCTGAGTCTCTCTATCGCGATTATGGAGTGCCTGACACATTTGAGGGGCGATTTGAGTCCTTTACGCTTCACGCGTCTTTGGTGGCGAAGCGGTTAAACAGCCTTCCATCACCTGCGCCTGATTTGGCGCGCGATTACGTCGATCGGATTTTTTCCGAATTTGATGGCATGTTGCGAGAAATGGGCGTGGGCGATTTGGGTGTTCCCAAACGCATCAAACAGATGGCAGCGGCTTTTCTTGGCCGCGCGGGTGCTTATGTTGATGCGTTGCAGTCTGAAGATCATGCGGTTTTGAAAGCGGTGCTCATCCGCAATATCTATGCGTCAAAGCCACCATCAGATGAGAATGTTGAGAAATTGATCTCCTATGTAAATCTATTTTCAAAGACGCTCGATCAGACAGGCTTTGAAATTTTTACGTCAGATTCGATTACGAGGACCCTCATCATCCATGCGGCCAAGGAGTGATCCTATGTCATCATCTCAAGCTCATGATCAGAAGGCTCTGCCTCTCACTCATCCGATCGATGTCGCGACAATTAAACCCGACGGTTTGGTTGTAAATTTCGAAGCCACCGAGACAGAACGCGCAGGACTTGCAAAACTTTTTGATATACCGGCGGTTGTTAAACTTAATGCTTCATTCAAACTCACGCGCAAAGGCTCGCGTGTGAAAGTGCGCGGCGATGTGTCGGGCATCGTCACACGGCTTTGTGTTTTGTCGGTTGAGCCTTTTGACATGGATTTTCATGAAGCGGCTTCAGTCGATTATGATGAGCCGCGCGAAGAGATTTCAACAGAAGACCATGATGAAGAGGGGCTCGATCCGATCATTGATGGTCAGATCGATCTCGGTGCACTCGCGGCGGAATTTGCGGCTTTGTCACTCGATCCCTATCCGAAAAAGCCGGGCGTTGTTTTCGACTATCACGAAGATGATGACGACAAGCCTCCATCGCCTTTTGCCAAGCTTGCGGCGATTAAATCGAAATCGTGACGTGGTTTTGGCTTTTGGAGAAGGACGGGCGAGGGGGTTGGCCCGAGCGCTTGGGACCGCTAATGTCGTATTCGAATGTGAACGGGCCGACGGGATTCGGTGCAAGAGATCCAGGATCGCTCACGATCCAGAGTTGCGATCCAGAATTGATTGAGGCGCGATGACGGCGGCACGGGTTAGACTGGCGCTTGATGCAATGGGAGGCGATCACGGGCCTGAAACCGTGATTCCGGGTGCCGCTTTGGCGCTTGAGCGTCATCCAGAAATCAGTTTCTTGTTGTTCGGTGATCCCGAGCGCATTCGCGCATTGCTTGTAAACCATCCACGCCTTGCAACTGTAAGTGAAGTTAGGGCGTCAGAAATTTTCATCGGCATGGATGAGAAGCCGGGACAGGCGCTGCGGCGCGGTCGCGGAAAATCTTCCATGTGGCAAGCGATCCAAGCGGTGAAAGATGGCGAGGCTGATGCCGCCGTCTCCGCAGGCAATACCGGTGCCTTGATGGCAATGGCGACCTTCTGTTTGCGCACGATGAATGGGGTCAATCGCCCCGCAATTGCCGCGATCTGGCCGACCATTCGTGGCGAGTCGATTGTGCTCGATGTGGGCGCAACCATTGGTGCGGACTCGCGTCATCTTGTGACGATGTCATTGATGGGCGCCGCGATGGCGAGCATTCTTTTTGATCTTGATACACCGACGGTGGGTCTTTTGAATGTTGGCACCGAAGATGTGAAAGGCCTAGATGAAATTCGCGAAGCGGGTCGTGTGATGCGTGAACTGCCATTCCCATCTTTGCGTTATGAAGGTTTTGTTGAAGGCGATGACATTGGTCAGGGCACTGTTGATGTTGTTGTCACAGAAGGCTTCTCCGGCAATATCGCTTTAAAGACCGCTGAAGGTACGGCGAAACAAATCGCGACCTATTTGCGTCAGGCGATGGGTTCGAGTCTTATGAGCCGCATCGGATATCTCTTTGCTTATTCCGCTTTTGCTGCTCTTAAAGATCGCCTTGATCCGCGCAAAGTGAATGGTGGTGTGTTTTTAGGTCTTGATGGTGTGGTGATTAAAAGTCACGGCGGCACTGATGGTGTGGGTTTTGCCGCCGCCATCGATGTCGGATATGATATGGTCAAATATGAATTGCAGGATCGAATTCAGACAGCGTTGCAATCGTCTCTTGCAAGTCTTGAAGCCGCAGATCATGCGGAACAAACGCCACCGTCCTCTGATCAAGGAGTGACGTCTTGACTCTTCGTTCGGTTATTCTTGGCACGGGTCATTATCTTCCGAAAAAGCGAATGACCAATGCGGATCTCATGTCATTGGTGGATACGAATGACGAGTGGATTGTCGAACGCACGGGCATTCGTGCGCGCCACATTGCGAGCGAAGGTGAAACAACATCCATACTTGCGATTGAAGCGGCGAAAGCGGCCATCGCCGATGCAAAGATTGATGCAAACTCCATTGATTTGATTGTGCTTGCCACCGCAACACCTGATTATACATTTCCGTCAACGGCCACGCAGGTGCAAGCCGCACTCGGCATCACAGGCGGCGCAGCCTTCGATGTTCAAGCGGTGTGCTCCGGTTTTGTTTATGCGCTCACCACAGCTGATAATTTTTTAAAAACAGGATCAGCGAAACGCGCGCTTGTCATTGGTGCCGAAACATTCTCACGCATTCTTGATTGGACCGATCGCACCACCTGCGTGTTGTTTGGCGATGGGGCAGGGGCCGTCATTCTTGACGCACAAGAGGGTGGGGGAACGAATGCAGATCACGGCATTCTTTGTACCCATTTGCGTTCCGATGGCCGCCATCTTGATAAGCTTTATGTCGATGGCGGGCCGTCAACCACAATGACCACTGGCCATTTGCGCATGGAGGGCAAGGAAGTCTTCCGTCATGCGGTCGTTAATTTGGCTGAGACCGTGGACGAAGCGCTGCACCGCTCGGGCCTTGCGGCGTCGGAGATCAGTTGGTTTGTGCCCCACCAGGCCAATCGGCGGATTATCGACGCGACCGCCAAAAAATTAGGCATCGATCCCTCGAAAGTGGTGATCACAGTCGATCAGCACGGCAACACCTCGGCGGCCTCAATCCCGCTTGCCTTGTCGGTCGCCCGCCATGATGGTCGCATCAAACAGGGTGAACTCGTGCTCATTGAGGCGATGGGTGGCGGCTTTACTTGGGGGTCTGCGCTCATCCGATGGTAAGGAAGCGCTTGAAAAATCTTAGTAAATAGAGCATTGACGCGCTCAAACGCCCGCAATAGGGTTTTAGCAGATTAAGGAGTGGGCATGGCGCAGCGAACTGTGACACGCGCGGAATTGAGCGAAGCCGTTTATCAGCGGATTGGTCTGTCGCGCAGCGAGTCCTCGGCGCTTGTCGAATTGGTGCTTGAGGAAATTTCGGCCTCGCTCGCGCGCGGTGACAGCGTAAAGCTTTCTTCCTTTGGCTCTTTCCTTGTTCGCGACAAAGGCCAACGCGTGGGCCGCAACCCGAAAACCGGTGTCGAAGTGCCGATTGAGCCGCGCCGGGTCATGGTTTTCAAGCCGTCAAACATTATGAAAGCCCGCGTGAATGGCGAGGCGGTTCCCGACTCGGATTGATCGCGCTAGGCTCTGATCTCGTTTCATGAGGGAGGGCGCGGTTTTGGATAAAGCTCCAGACGCCTACAGAACGATTAGCGAAGTCGCGAGTGATCTCGAACTGCCTCAGCATGTGTTGCGCTTTTGGGAGCAGCGCTTCTCTCAAATTAAACCTTTGAAACGTGGCGGTGGGCGGCGCTTCTATCGTCCTGATGATGTCGATCTCGTGCGCGGCATCAAACATTTGCTTCATGGAACCGGCTATACGATCCGCGGCGTGCAGCGCATCTTCAAGGAGGAGGGGCCGAAATATATTCAGGCCATCGGGCGCACAGGGAAACTCCCTGCCAAGGCCGCCATGCAAGAAGCAGCCGCCGAGCGCGTGGTTCTTGCTTCACCACTGAAAGCCAAAGCCGAGGCAGAACCTCTCGGCGCGCCGAAACCCGGCTCCGCTGAGGATCTTGCAGCGTTGATCGCACCGCGTCCGCGTGCGCCCCAACGCACCGCTAAACGTAACAAAGCCCAGCTCGGGCTCTTTGGCGAGGTGGTTGAAGACGAGGGCGACAGCTCATCGCCGCAAGCGGTTGCGCGGATGCTGCCATCGGCTTGGCGCGGCGTTTCGGTTTCAAGCCAAGTCTCGCAGAAATTGCAGGCGGTGCTCGCCGAACTCGAAGAATGTGGCCAGCTGATTTCAACCGCACGGATCGTTGCGAGCGAAAGCCGTGCCTCGCGCGGTGAGTGAGGTAGCGCGTCTCGGGTTGCCAATACGAGGTTCACTCAATATAGGGAGTGGCAGTCGGAGTGTAGCGCAGCCCGGTTAGCGCACTAGTCTGGGGGACTAGGGGTCGTGGGTTCGAATCCAAATCTTTTACGATCACGCTCTGGGCAAAGCCCAACCGCGTGGTCGATTTCAGTCGTGGGTTCGACAATGCGCTGCGGAAATTTATCTGGAAAAAATGGTCGTAGTGGCGGGATTCGAACCCAAATCTTTTACGATCACGCTCTGAGCAAAGCCCAACCGCGTGATCGTAAAAGATTTGGGTTCGAATCCCGCCACTCCGACCATTTTTTCGAGATAAATTTCCGCTGCGCTTCGTCGATCAATTCACCCGTTTCAAAAACTCGGTCTTCAACACGAGGCCTTTGATATTTTCGACGCGGCATTCGATTTCATCTTCGCTGTCGGTCAAACGGATGCCTTTGATCTTTGTGCCTTGCTTGATCACCGATGATGTACCTTTGACTTTCAAATCTTTGATCACATGCACCGTGTCGCCTTCATGAAGACGCGTGCCGTTGCAATCTTTCACGATCAATTCTTCGTCGCTCATAGCGGTGTTCCTTTGTGGTGTTCGAAATGACTATGGGGATGGCTTAAGCGTCTTCGCTATCGGGTTTTTCCATCCAACGGATGAGCGGCATCAGCGGCAGGATCCATCCCATGCCAGCCACAAGATAATAAATCCCCTGCCATAATTTACCCGCATCTTGCAGGCGTCCTTGGGCAATCGACATCGCCGCGAGGCTATAGACGATAACGAAAATAAGCATCGCGATGGTGCCGATGAGTTTTCTGGTTCTGCGACGCATGGAGTGGCCCTTGGATGTGTCAATCTGCCGGAGTTGCTCCGGAAATGTGGCGCGACTATGAGAGGCAGAGGCGCCTTATTCAAGGGGTTTACGCTTGTTGCGTGATTGAGTTGAGGAAAAATTGATGGCCAACGCATTCGCCCTAAAAATCAATGACCAAACACACGACAGGGGGGTGTCCTTTGTCCGCTTGTGGTTGTGGGTTTTGGTGGCGTTGGTTTTCGCGATGGTGGTGGTGGGCGGCGCGACGCGGCTCACAGGCTCGGGGCTCTCAATTACCGAATGGAGCCCGATCATGGGCGCGATCCCGCCTTTGAGCGACAGCGCCTGGCTTGAGGCCTTCGAAAAATACAAAGCCATTCCGCAATATCGTCTCGTCAATGAAGGCATGGTGCTTGACGAGTTCAAATTCATTTTCTGGTGGGAATGGTCGCATCGGCAATTGGGTCGCGCGATAGGTGTTGTCTTCGCGCTTGGATTTTTGTGGGGTTTTTATACAGGCGCGTTGCGCGGCCGCTTGGCATTGAAGATTTTGGGTGTCGGTGCGCTTGGTGGTCTTCAAGCTATGATTGGGTGGATCATGGTCGCCTCAGGTCTCAAAGGGGATATGACCGCGGTGGCACCGGTTAAATTGATGCTGCATCTTACAACCGCATCGGTGATTTACACATTGCTTGTGATGCAGGCGACGAGTCTCGGATCTTCTCTTGGTGAGAAAGCCCCTATTCACGTCAAAAGAATTGCAACCGTAGTTTTGCTGGTGACTTTGTTGCAGATTGCGCTTGGGGCATTGGTTGCAGGATCAAAAGCCGGCCTCACATGGAATACATGGCCCTTGATTGACAGCCATTTTGTTCCCCCAAAAGAAATGTTGTTTTCGGTTTCCCCTTGGATTGAAAATTTTGTCGATAACACTGCGCTTGTTCAATTCAACCATCGTATGAGTGCTTATCTTTTGCTTGCGGTGGCTTTGTATCATGGCTGGCAAATCGCGCGCGCGATGCCGCAAACGCGTGCGCGTCGTCGCGCCGTTTCAAATGTCTGGCTTGTGAGTCTTCAGGCGGTGATTGGCATTGCTACACTTCTTTACGCCGTGCCGCTTTGGCTCGGTCTTCTTCATCAAGCCTTCGCTTTTGTGGTTCTTGGCATGGTGGCGACCCATCGCGCCGCTTTGTCACGCGGTTGAGGTTGATCTCTCAGCGATAGACGAGAACCGGAATCGTCGAGTGTGCTAAGACTTTTTGCGTTTCTGAGCCGAGGATCATGGCTTTCACGCCGCCATGCCCATGGGACGCCATCGCGATCAAATCACATTTTTTCCTTTTTGCTGTGCTTATGATCGCCTCATAGGGATAATCCGATTCAAGATTGAGGAGCTCACATTTGATGTTGCGCGCCTCAGCAAGCGTCTCAACTTTTTCAAGAATGGATTTGGCACGTTTTTTCGAATGTTCTTTGAACGCGCTATAAGTGTCTGTGACCATTTCAGTTTCGAGTGTGAAAATATGAAAGGGTTCGTGAACCGTTAAAACAGTCACTTCCGCGCCAACGGCTTTTGCAAAATCAAGTCCCTGTTTAACAGCGGTTGTTGCAAGCGCTGAGCCATCGGTAGGGATCAGAATATGATGATACATGGCGAGTCTCCACTCATAATAGAATAGAGACTTATGACAGGAAAAAAACTTTATGAATTGAGATCGGTCAATAGGGTGTAGGGTGTAGAATGAAGCTTAAGGGCAGAACTGTTTCTACGCCCTAACAACTACACCCTACACCCTAATCCCTATTACTTAATTCGCGGCCAATGCCTGATCGAGATCAGCAATGAGATCGGCAACATCTTCGATACCGACCGAAATGCGCACAACATCGGGACCAGCACCGGCAATCTTCTTCTCTTGATCCGTCAATTGACGATGCGTTGTTGATGCGGGGTGAATGACGAGTGAGCGTGTATCGCCGACATTTGCAAGATGCGAGAAGAGTTTCAAATTCTTCACAAGCGCGATGCCCGCATCATATCCGCCTTTCAATCCGAAGGTGAACACAGCACCTGCACCTTTCGGTGTGTAGCGTTTGGCAAGTGCGTGATATTTATCGCCTTCAAGGCCAGGATAGCTGACCCAGGCAATATTCGGATGTTTTGAAAGATGGCGCGCAACCGCAAGTGCATTATCCGAATGTTTTTGCATGCGTAACGGTAGCGTTTCGATGCCTGTCAAAATCAAAAACGCATTGAAGGGTGAAAGAGCGGGACCAAGATCACGAAGGCCCAAGACACGTGCGGCAATGGCAAAGGCAAAATTGCCGAAGGTTTCGCCAATGACAATGCCATTATATTCGGGACGCGGTGTCGAAAGCAGCGGATATTTGCCACTTGAAACATAATCGAAATTACCACCATCAACGATGACGCCACCAATCGAGTTGCCGTGACCGCCCAAAAATTTGGTTGCCGAATGCACAACGATATTGGCACCATGTTCGAAAGGCTTGATGAGATAGGGCGTTGCCAGCGTGTTATCGACGATCAACGGCACACCAGCTTTTTTGGCAATCGCCGCAATGCCTGCGATGTCGGTCACAACACCACCCGGATTGGCGATGGATTCAATAAAGATTGCTTTTGTTTTTGGCGAGAGCGCCGCTTCAAACGTGGAGAGATCATCCGGATCTGCCCATTTCACGCGCCAATCAAAACTCTTATAGGAGTGATTGAATTGATTGATCGAGCCACCATAAAGTTTTTTCGACGCGATGAATTCATCGCCTGGCTGCAAGAGCGTGTGAAAAATCAAAAACTCAGCAGCATGGCCTGAAGCGACAGCCAGTGCAGCGGTGCCGCCTTCAAGCGCGGCCACACGGCCTTCAAGTGCGGCATTGGTCGGGTTGGTGATGCGGGTGTAGATGTTGCCAAAGGCCTGCAGCCCGAACAGAGAAGCAGCGTGATCGACATCGTCGAAAACAAAACTCGTTGTCTGGTAGATGGGTGTCACGCGGGCACCAGTCGCTGCATCAGGGGCGGCGCCGGCATGGACGGCGAGGGTTGAAAATCCCGGGGTCGTGCTCATCGAAGTCTCCTTAGAGATCATTAAG
>JBJTCD010000045.1:0-16984 GCA_046091665.1 Hyphomicrobiales bacterium | reverse complement strand
GTCCTTCACAACCTGCTCGGTTGACCGCGTTCGTGTCTCGGATTTTTGTCTCATCTGCGCTTCTCCTTAGAGCTACGATGAGCCAAAAATCCTCTCTTCCTCAACTCAGCCAGTTTGTCTCATAAGCCCTGACGCCGGACAAGACGCATTTAGACCTCCGGGAAGCGTATGGGAAGCAATATCCTGCTTCTAATTGTCGCTCTATGTTTCTATAATCAGAGGGTATACAAAAAATATCAATTAATTTCAATGCTTTTGTCTATATATGTTTCAGTATGTTTCCCAATAGCCTAAGACTACGAATCTGAGGGTCGGACGTTCGAATCGTTCCGGGCGCGCCACTTTCCTTTTTCATAAGCATAGCTGCTTTTTCGCTTCGGCGTTTGTCGTTGCAATGACCTTTCGCGTCACGAAAACTAAGCGATCAGATGTCCTCGTGAGCGCTCACCCTATTTAAGACGCATCGCGTCTTTTGTTCGTGCAAATGCGATCCTTCGTTGCCCTCGGCGTGTGCTGGTCCCGATCGAATGTGACGTGCTTTCACATTGGGGGTCGCGTGTCTCGAACCAATTCGCATGCATCACAATCCTGCATTCGTCAGGAAATTTTCCGCGCTCATGGCGTGATGTTCTTTATGCCGCGAGGATGATCACCGCGAATTCTCATGATCGATTTTGTAAAATTGGATCAAAAATGCGCACGCAGATGGGGATGACGACGGTTTCGCGCGAAACAAATTCGAAGAGAGTCTGGACAAGCGGCGCGGATTCGTATTGCCTCTCCCGACATTTTTTCGCGCGGAGTTTTCGCGGATGTTGTTTGATCATTGCGCTGTGTGTCGGATGTGCTGCACGATTGAAGAGGGCTATCCACCTCTCGAGATCACATTGACAGCACGAGAGGAGAAGCGTTTCGGCTCCCTCTGCATCAAGACCGATTGCACCAATCTCGGACCGAAAGGGTGCACGCTCGGTGATGAGAAGCCCTTCTCATGTTCGCTTTACCCCTTGTCTTATGATCCCGAATCAGATGGTTTCAGCTTCGATCGCGATTGTCCGTTGAAGGAAACCTACTTCGCGCAACTGGATGATCCCGAGAGTGATGCATCGAGACATTTGTCGGAAATGTCGGGTCAGATCGAAAAATTAAAGAAGACAGACCCAAAATTTCTGTTTACAAATCGTTCAGTAGATGTGGACTATTTTGATTTACAGGAATTACCGTCCTATAAACGGTAAAGTAACAAGGCCCGGTAGGTCGGGCCACAGTCGGGTAGAACGAAAGTTTCTCGCATGATCAAGCGGGTCGGTAATCAGAGTTGGACCCCCGACAATCTCCTCGTCGAAAGCACCCATAACGATCTCGTTTATTATACGACTCGCTGGGATGCTCTCTGTCCTTATATCGAGGTCAGTGAGGAGATGTTGGCGAGTGTTCCGCGTCCCTTTATTGTTTACGCACTTCCTCCAGACAGTGCGTTCGGCGTTCCGATCAATGACCATTATGGTCTCGTCGATACGAAGTCACCGGCCTTTTGGGCTGATGAACGCCGTCGTCGGAAGTTTCATGAGCTCGACAAAATGTTCCGCAATTTCACCGTCACGGAGACTGTGATCGCGGGATCGACTCTAACTTTCGATGATCTCTATGAAATGGGCGGTACCCATTTCGAGAATTGCTACATCGATGATCGCGAGATCGAAGGCTTTATCGACTATGTCCGCACGCTTGATGTGTTGGTCATCCACGTCCATTCGCCGGAAGGCGAATTGGTGCTGACTGATGTGTCGGTGGTGTTGCCGAAATATAATCAGCTCTATGGCAGCTTCTGCCAATGGAACCGGGATTTCAAAAACAAGTCTCCCGGGATCTATGCGTGCCTTTTGGCCTCGCGTTGGGCGCAGCGGAACAATCTCCGCTATTATAATCTTGGCCCTGTCGGCGACTATGGTTACAAGAATTTGTTCGTGACCGATCTCGAGCCGATCTATTCGCTGGTCCTCACTGAACTCGATAATCCGTTAGCGCTTGATCTCACATCACCGCTTCACACGGATTTCAGAATGTCGGATTGGAACCGTGTCTATCGCGAACAGCCGCGGCCGGTGATGAGAATGCGTCGCGCTGGTTGATCCGGCGCTCACAATCAGCGTCTCCGGTTCAGCGTCACTCGAAATTAAAAAAGGCCCCGTTTTCGGGGCCTTTTCTTTATCTTGTCACCTCAGTCGAAATGATGTTCTTCGCCGAAGGTGATGTCGTAATCCATCACCAGTTCTTCGCCCTCTTTCACCGCTCGTGTGGTTTCAAATTGCCCCGGTGCAACAAGGCGAAGATTGGGCGACTTCGAATGATTGATATAGATTGCCATATCAACCGTGTTGAGGCCATTGGCCGAGGCGAGGATCTGATCGCCATCAAAGAAGCAGTATTTTTCCATTTGCGCTAAAACGCCTTCCGGCAACCCCTCAAGGTCAACGCTTTTTAGTTCGATTTCGTCGCGCGGCACGAGACTTTTCAAAGGATCAATGCCTTTCGGAATGGTCCGCATGGCGAATACGCCGACGCCGTGAATGGGAGACGCATCAATGCGGCAATAGACGTCTTCACGGAGATGTTTCAAAAGTGTGGCTTTATCAATCATAGGGAAATGCTCTTGCCCGATTTGTGAGGAGAGAATGGTGAGTGAAACGAATGTGAGGGGATCAACAAGGTGGGTCACCGAGAAAAGGAACCACAGGTTGTATATCCAAAATCCTCTTAGGGGTCTGGGGCTTCATTGATCCGAAAGACTCGGTTGACAGATTTCCGGGCCTGCGACAAGACCGGACGATCCAGAGCCAAGTCTTAAGTCAACGCCAGAGTGCTAACGACTTATCTTTTCATACGCTTTGAGGACTAATCGGATGACCACAACGCCCCGAACAACTTACGATCGTGTCGCTATCATATTGCATTGGCTGATGGCAATCCTTCTCATCGGCATGCTTTTGCTTGGCGAAGACATGATGGAGATCGAGAAAGAGATCGGCGAGGATCATGGTCAGGGCGGTATCGGTTTGATCAATCTTCACGTCAATATCGGCATCGCGATTTTGGTTCTCACCGTCCTTCGCATTGTCTGGCGGATCGCCAATCCGCCACCGGCTTTGCCTGATACTGTGAAGCCTTGGGAGAAAAAACTCGCAACCATCACCTATGGTCTCTTCTATGTTTTGATGTTCGGCTTGCCGCTTACAGGCTGGTTTGCGTTGCCTGGGTTTCTTGCAAAACATTCTGAGGTTGTGGGTCTCAATCTGTTTGGCTTTATGGATTTTCCCCTCGCGCCGGCGGTACCGATTAAAACAATTATCCTGCATAAATTGGGAAGCAAAATTGCGCTCGCGCTTCTCGCATTGCATGTGCTCGCGGCGTTGAAACATCAATTCATTGATGACACTAAAACCTTCTCACGCATGATGCCGCATTAATAAGACGACTTCATTTAAACGGATCAGAAGCGGCGTTTGCAAATGCCGCTTTATAATCTTTGATGAGAGTAGCGCAGAGTTCCGCAGTTGACGGGCAATCGTCAATCGCGCCAACGCCGTGCCCTGCCGACCAGATTGTTTTCCAGGCTTTCACGTCTTTCGATAAATCGAGTGCATGTGGTGGAGGCAGATCATCCGGATCAAGTCCAGCCGCACGGATACTTGGTTTTAGAAAATTCGCAGGCACGCCCGAGATGTTCGGCGTATAAAGAATGTCCGCTGCACGGGATGTGGCGAGCATGTCTTTATAATCTTGAGGGATCATCGCTTCGCGCGTCGAAAGAAAGCGCGTGCCGAGATAGGCAAAATCAGCGCCCATCATGCGCGCCGCTGCGATATCACGTCCGGTATTCATCGAGCCTGACAGAATAAGCGTGCCGGAAAAAACCGAACGTATCTCGGAGAGAAGCGCGAAGGGATTAAGCGTTCCCGCATGACCGCCAGCACCCGCAGAGACGCCAATCAAACCATCAACACCGGCTTCAGCGGCTTTCTCGGAATGGCGGCGACTGATCACATCATGAAAGACAAGCCCGCCATAAGAGTGGATCGCTTTGACAACATCGCTGACCGCGCCGAGCGACGTGATCACCAGCGGCACCCGATGCTTTACAATTTCAGCGAGGTCCGCTTCGAGCCGCGTGTTGGTTTTATGGACGATCAGATTGACGCCATAAGTCGCCGCTGGCGGGCCTTCATTAAGGCGCGCTTTGATCTCATCGAGCCAGCGCGAAAACTCGTCTGTGCTGCGCGCGTTAAGCGCCGGAAACGTCCCGATCAAACCCGCGCGGCATGTCTCGACGACGAGATCGGTTCCAGATGCCAAAAACATCGGAGCGACGATCGCCGGTAAGCGCAGATGACGTTCGAGAGTCACGGGGATGCTCATCAATCAAGTCTCAGGTTCAGGCTCATATTTGTTCAAATTTCGTCATCGTATGGCGCTAAATGACAATCATAGGCCCTGATCTGTCAAGCTTTGCCTTGCTTTGAAAAGATAAGGACGGATTTTCGATAGAGGAAATGAGGTAATCGGCGCATAGGCTCAGCAATCAAAAATACTTCGCATGGGGGACGACATGGCATTCAAGACCGATATTGAAATTGCGCGTGAAGCCAAGAAAAAACCGATCATGGAGATCGGCGCCAAATTGGGCATTCCGGCCGATGATCTGCTTCCCTATGGCCATGACAAGGCGAAAGTCAGCCAAAGCTTCATCAAATCCATTCAGGGCCGCCCTGAAGGCAAGCTCATTCTCGTAACTGCCATCAACCCGACGCCTGCAGGCGAAGGCAAGACCACAACGACGGTCGGCCTCGGCGATGGTTTGAACCGCATCGGAAAGAAAGCGATTGTTTGCATCCGCGAAGCTTCGCTCGGCCCGAATTTTGGCATGAAGGGTGGCGCGGCCGGCGGCGGCTATGCGCAAGTCGTGCCGATGGAAGAAATGAATCTTCATTTCACTGGCGATTTCCACGCGATCACGTCAGCACATAATCTTCTCTCGGCGATGATCGACAATCACATTTATTGGGGCAATGAGCTCGGCATCGATGAGCGTCGCGTCACATGGCGTCGCGTGATGGACATGAATGATCGCGCATTGCGCGACATCGTCGTGTCGCTTGGTGGCGTGTCGAATGGTTTCCCGCGTCAGACCGGTTTTGACATCACGGTCGCTTCCGAAGTGATGGCGATTCTATGCCTCTCGAAAGATCTGGAAGATTTGCAAAAGCGTCTGGGCGATATTGTTGTTGCTTATCGTCGTGACAAAACGCCTGTTTATTGCCGCGACATCAAGGCTGACAGCGCGATGGCGGTGCTCTTGAAAGATGCGATGCAGCCGAATTTGGTGCAGACGCTCGAAAACAATCCTGCCTTCGTGCATGGCGGTCCGTTCGCGAATATCGCGCATGGGTGCAACTCCGTGATCGCGACAACAACCGCGCTGCGTCTTGGTGAATATGTGGTCACCGAAGCGGGTTTCGGTGCGGATCTTGGCGCTGAAAAATTCTTCGACATCAAATGCCGCAAAGCCGGTTTGAAGCCTGCTGCGGCTGTCATTGTTGCGACCGTGCGCGCGATGAAGATGAATGGCGGTGTTGCAAAAGCCGACCTTGGTGCAGAAAATATTGATGCTGTTAAAAAGGGCTGCGCGAATCTTGGCCGTCATATCGCAAACACAAAGGGCTTCGGTGTGCCCGTTGTTGTGGCGATCAATCATTTCGCAACCGACACGGATGCTGAAATCGCTGCTGTGAAAGAATACGTCGCTTCGCAAGGTGCAGAAGCTATTCTCTGCAAACATTGGGCGCATGGTTCAGCAGGCATCGAAGATCTCGCACGCAAGGTGGTTGAGCTTGCTGAATCGGGTAAGTCACATTTCGCGCCGCTTTATCCCGATGAAATGCCGCTCTTCCAAAAAATCGAAACTGTCGCAAAACGCATTTATCATGCCGATGAAGTGATCGCTGACAAATCGATTCGCGATCAATTGAAGACATGGGAAGCGGCAGGTTACGGCCATCTTCCGGTTTGCATGGCGAAGACGCAATATTCCTTCACAACTGATCCGAATGTACGCGGTGCGCCGACGGGTCACTCAGTGCCTGTGCGTGAAGTGCGTCTCTCTGCCGGTGCAGGCTTCATCGTCGTGATCTGCGGTGAAATCATGACGATGCCGGGTCTGCCGAAAGTGCCGTCAGCCGAAGTCATCAAGCTTAACGCCAAAGGTGAAGTTGAAGGCTTGTTCTAAGCGTTAATTTAATGGATCCGCGCGCTTTGTTTAAATGCCAAGGCGCGCGGATAAAGTTTTGATTGCAAAAAGATTTTGCGCTTCAAGCGTTTCGATAATAGCAAGCGCGCCCGTAAAATCTTCACCTGTTGAATAAAGACTTGGCGTGACGATCACATCAAGGCCCGCGCCGCGCGCAGCGAGAACGCCATTTCTCGTATCTTCAAACGCAATCGCATGATCCGCTTGAAGCGCAAGGCGTGATAAAGCGAGCCGATACACTTCGGGATCAGGCTTTTTAATCGCGACATCTTCGCCCGTAGAGATCACTTCGAACCAGTGATGCGGGTCGCCGCCTAATGTCACGCGGATCAAAGTTTCGACATTTTCACGGCTTGTGGTGGTCGCAATCGCAAGGCGAAGGCTCTTTTCTTTAGCCTTGCGGATCAGCGCTTCGACACCGGGACGCAAGACGATCGCGCCTTGTGCGAGTTTTTCATTATAAAGCGCGGTCTTTCGTTTATGCAGCGGCACCGGATCAAAATTATCTATGCCAAGAGAGCCCGCATGCGCAAGCATACGTTCTTTGCCGCCGGTGATTTTTAAAAGCGCGCGATAGCGATCCTGATCCCAATGCCATGGAAGATCAAATTCATTGAATGTTTGATTAAACGCTTCACGATGAAGCTCTTCAGTCTCGGCCAGTGTGCCATCGACATCAAAGATCAGCGCATGAAGCGGCATGAGTTTTCTATTTCAATCGCGAAAGCGCATCGGCAAGAAGGCCGAGATGATCGATCACAAGATCCGCGCCGAGTGTTTCAACGGGCGCAGTTGTATAGCCGCCACGCACAAGGATCACAGGTATCTTGGCATTGCGAGCAGCAGCAACATCAATCGCGGAATCGCCGATCATGAACGCGCTTTCACGCGCGCCGCCCGCTTTTTCCAAAGCGGCGAACAGCATATCGGGCGCCGGTTTTTTGGGTAGATGATCTTCAGCACCCTGCACGGCGTGAAGATGCGGCGTCAAACCGAAATGCGAGATGATTTGTTCGGTAAGAAAGCCGGGCTTGTTCGACACAACCGCTGTGCGATGGCCCGCTTGATGAAGGGAAGCCACTGCTTCTTTCGCATGCGGAATCAAAAACGTTTCAACGGTTAGTGCTGCGTCATAGAGTTTGTTCATTTTGGCAACATGCGCGGCAAGTGCCGTTGGTTCTGGAATGCCACCGCGCATCACAAAAGCTTTTTCGACAAGGCGTGCGACACCTTCGCCAATCAGCAAACGCGTTTCTTCGACTGTCACTGTGGCGCGGCCTGCGTCTTTGAGAACCACATTCAACGCATTGGCAATATCGGGCGCGGATTCAATCAGCGTTCCGTCAAGATCAAAAAGCAGAGAATACATGGGCAATCGACTCACGAGGCTGCGGCATCGGCGGTCGCGCGGATGGCTTTGATATTCGCGGCGTAATGAGACTCGCCACCTTTGAACACTGCTGAGCCCGCAACCAACACATTCGCTCCCGCCGCGGTGAGAAGCGGTGCGGTTTCAGGCGTCACGCCGCCATCAATCTCGATGTCGATCTTGCGGGTGCCAATCATTTTTTTCACGCGCTTCACTTTTTCAATCACCGCCGGAATGAAAGCCTGCCCGCCAAAACCGGGATTGACCGTCATCAGCAAAATGAGATCAAGCCGATCAAGCACATATTCGATGACGCTTTCATGGGTTGAGGGATTGAGCGACACGCCCGCTTTCTTGCCGAGCGCGCGAATGGTTTGCAGCGAGCGATCAAGATGCGGACCAGCTTCGGCATGAACCGTGATAATATCGCAGCCCGCATCAGCAAAGGCTGCGAGATAGGGATCAGCAGGCGCGATCATCAAATGACAATCGAAAATCTTATCGGTGCGATTGCGGATTGCTTTGATCACCGGCGGGCCGAACGTGATGTTCGGCACGAAATGGCCATCCATCACATCAAGATGAATCCAATCCGCGCCCGCTTTGACGACTGATTCGACCTCATCGCCAAGTTTCGAAAAATCCGCCGAGAGCACGGAGGGGGCGATTACGGTCTTTGCCATCACTTACGCTTTCTTCTGTTCAATCCCGCCGGAAAAGACACGGCTCGCCGCGATGTCTTCTGCCGCTATTGTTGAAAGGGCGTCTGCATCAAGGGGCCCCTTCGCCGAAATGAAGAGACGATTTGCCTGACGAAGCCGCGCGCGGTCAAGCGCATTTCTTATTGAGCGGGCATTCGCAAAATGAGGCTGTTGTCGCCGCGCTTCGATATAGGAAGCCATCACCGTCTTGGCATCGGCTGAAAAATGATAATTTTGCCGTGCGAGCATGTTTTCCGAGATCGAAAGCAACTCTTCATTCGCGTAATCGGGAAAATCGATGTGATGGGCGATGCGCGAACGGAAGCCAAAATTCGATGTGAAAAACTGATCCATACGGTCGGCGTAGCCCGCAAGAATCACCACAAGATCCTCACGATTATTTTCCATTACCTGCAAGAGAATCTCGATCGCCTCTTGCCCGTAATCACGTTCATTATCGGGACGATAGAGATAATAGGCTTCATCGATAAAGAGCACGCCGCCCATAGCGCGCTTTAATACTTCTTTCGTTTTGGGAGCGGTGTGACCAATATATTGGCCGACAAGATCATCGCGCGTCACCGAAACGAGATGACCTTTGCGGATATAGCCTAAGCGGTGAAGAATATTCGCCATACGGAGCGCGAGCGTAGTTTTGCCCGTGCCGGGATTGCCGGTGAAACTCATATGAAGTGTTGGCGGATCAAAAGAGAGGCCGAGATTTTTTCGTGCGCGTTCTACAATCAAGAGCGCCGCGATTTCACGAATACGTTGTTTGACAGGGGAGAGGCCAATCAACTCACGATCAAGCTCATCAAGAATATCCGCAACGCCCGAGGCCTGGTATTCGGCCTGGAGATCAATATGGGTAATCGGTGCGGGCGTTGCGTCATTCATGATGAAAGATCCTTTGTTGAAGGCTTAACGCGTAACTTGCCAGGCATAACGCTGCGAGCGACCAACCGTATCCATGCGTGACATCGCAATCGTCGGTTCATTCTTCGGTCTATTGACGAGGAATGACATGCGCACGGTTTCAAAACCACGCGTCGAATCAAAGGCATTAACGCGGATATAGGATTCCGGATGCGCTTTACGGCAGTCTTCAAGCTCCATCATCACGCCTTTCGGATCGTGAAGATCAAACATGGGCAAACCCCACATGTCCCAATAGGTGTTTCTTGGATGAGGATCATCCGTGTATTCGAGACCAATCGCCCAATCATTTTTGAGGCAAAATTCGATCTGCTTTGAGATTTGTTCGTCAGTCAGATCGAGCAGAAAAGAAAAACATCCTTGAGTGATACGCATGAGAGTGATCCTTTCCGCTCAGATGACAGAGACTTGCGGCACGAAATCGGACGTGTCGGTTGATGTGTAATTGAAGGTGATATTGCCCCAAGTATCGAGCGCGGCTTCAAGCGGCTTGCACCATTTGGCTGCGGCGCGCAGAATTTCCGGGCCTTCATTCTTGATGTCACGGCCTTCGTTACGTGCGAGCACCATCGCTTCAAGCGCGACGCGATTGGCTGCTGCACCTGCTTGAATGCCCATCGGATGGCCGATCGTGCCACCACCAAATTGCAGCACCACATCATCGCCGAAGAGATCAAGCAATTGATGCATTTGCCCTGCGTGGATGCCGCCTGATGCGACCGGCATCACTTTGCGCAAATCTGCCCAATCTTGTTCGAAGAAAATACCCCGCGGCAAATCAACTTGGTTTTTAAGTTCGCGGCAGACATTATAGTAACCCTGCACGGTCATTGGATCGCCTTCGAGCTTGCCGACCGCTGTGCCCGTGTGGAGATGATCAACACCTGCGAGGCGCAACCATTTTGCGATCACGCGGAAAGATACGCCGTGATTTTTCTGACGCGTATAGGTGCCATGACCCGCACGATGCATGTGCAGGATCATATCATTCTGGCGGCACCATTCGGAGATGGATTGAATGGCGGTCCAGCCCACGATGAGATCAACCATCACAATGACGGAGCCGAGTTCTTTGGCGAATTCCGCGCGACGATACATTTCTTCCATCGTGCCTGCGGTGATGTTGAGATAATGACCTTTCACCTCACCCGTTTCAGCTGAGGCTTTATTCACGGCTTCCATGCAATAAAGGAAGCGATCACGATAATGCATGAAAGGTTGCGAGTTGATGTTCTCGTCATCCTTCATGAAATCGAGACCACCTTTGAGCCCTTCATACACAACGCGGCCATAATTCTTACCCGAGAGACCAAGCTTCGGCTTTGTTGTAGCACCAAGCAAAGGTTTGCCGAATTTATCAAGGCGCTCGCGCTCAACGACGATTCCCGTTGGCGGTCCTTTGAAGGTTTTCACATAAGCAACCGGCAGTCGCATATCTTCAAGACGTGCGGCTTTCAAAGGTTTGAATGAAAACACATTGCCGATGATCGAAGCCGTAAGATTCGCAATCGATCCTTCTTCAAAGAGAATGAGATCATAAGCAACGTAGCAGAAATATTGACCGGGTTGTCCGGGCACCGGATCAACGCGATAGGCTTTCGCGCGATATTGATCGGCAGCGGTCAAACGATCGGTCCATACCACGGTCCATGTTGCGGTTGAGCTTTCACCGGCAACGGCGGCTGCGGCTTCAATCGGATCAACGCCATCTTGCGGTGTGATGCGAAATAACGCGATGAGGTCGGTATCTTTTGGCTGATAATCACCGTTCCAATAGCCCATTTGTGCATATTTCAGCACGCCGGCGCGATAACGGTCTTTGCCTTTGAGTTCAGAGGAGACGGGCTGGTCCATGAGGAAACCTTTCACAGTGAAAAATCAAAAAGAAATGCGAGGCTAGGCGTATGAATAATGAGTCTTGATCACGAGACGCGACGTTTAATGTCCATGAGTTTATTGATGAGCGGCGTCAGAATGAGTTGCATGGCGATGTCGAGCTTATCGCCGCCGCAAACAATCGAGTTGGCGCGTGACATCCATGAGCCTGACAGCATTGAGAGGAGATAGGGAAAATCAATGCCGCGCGGATTGGCGAAACGAATGACCAGCATGGATTCTGCGGGTGTCGGAATCCAACGTGCCACAAAGGGGTTTGACGTATCAACCGTCGGCACGCGTTGGAAATTAATATTGGTGTGCGAGAATTGCGGGCAGATATAGCGCGCATAATCCGGCATACGGCGCAAAATTGTTTCTGTGATCGCTTCGGTCGAATAACCGCGCAACGACTTGTCACGATGGATTTTTTGAATCCATTCAAGATTGATCACCGGCACAACGCCGATCTTCAAATCAACGTGACGTGCGAGATTGACTTTGTCGGTCACGGCGCAACCATGAAGACCTTCATAGAAAAGGAGATCGGATTCGGGTAGATTATGCCAGGGTGTAAATGTGCCGGGGGGCGTACCGTAATGCTCGGCTTCGCCATCATCATGCACATAAATGCGCGTCTTCCCGGTTCCCGTTTTGCCATAGGTTTCAAAGACACTCTCAAGCGTTTCGAGTTCATTGGCTTCTGGATTGAAATGCGTGAAATGCGGATTGCCGTTTTTTTCTTCTTCAGCCACTTTCGCTTTCATCGCGGCGCGGTCATAGCGATGAAACGCATCGCCCTCAATGAAGGAGGCTTTCACGCCTTCGCGTACAAAAATTTTCGAGAACGTGTCTTTAACCGTTGTTGTTCCTGCACCGGAAGAGCCGGTGATCGCAATAATTGGATGACGCTGAGACATAGAGACGCTTCCTTTACGCCCGGAACAAGCCGCGATTACTGAAGAGGGGATGGCGAATGGCCAAACGTGAGGGGTCGGCGTGATAGCGCGCGATTTTTCTGACCTCACCAGCAGAACCGAATATCAAAGGCACGCGTTGGTGAAGCGTTGTCGGATGAATATCAAGAATGCGATTTTCGCCATCAATGGCGCGGCCACCAGCCTGTTCCACCAGAAGCGCAATCGGATTGGCTTCATAGATGAGACGCAAACGTCCTTGGTTATAACCTTTGCGATTGTCACGCGGATAGATGAACACGCCGCCGCGAATGAAGATGCGATAGGCTTCGGCAACCAGCGAAGCAATCCAGCGCATATTGAAATCTTTTTCGCGTGGGCCTGTTTGGCCTGAGAGGCAATCATCGACATAAGTACGCATCGATTCGTCCCAATGCCGATAATTCGACATGTTGATTGCGAATTCTTTGGCATCCGCATCAATGCGCGCGCGTTCGTATGCGAGAATGAATGCGTTACGACGCTCTGAATAAACAAAGATCGCTGTGCCGTCGCCGAGTGTGAGAGCGAGCGCGACTTGCGGCCCATAGATGAAAAAGCCCGCCGCGATCTGTTCCGAACCCGGTTGTTGAAATGTTTGTGTGGCGTCGCCTTTTGTCGGCAAGATTGAAAAGATCGAACCAATCGAAATATTCGTGTCGATATTGGAAGATCCATCAAGCGGATCAACCGCCACAGAGATCGGACTTAACGGATCAATGGTGAGCGGGTGCGCCTGTTCTTCAGAAGCATAATGGGCGACGCGCGCAGTTTGCGCGGCATTGATGAAGGCATTATCGGCATGAACATCAAGCGCTTTCTGGTCGTCGCCATCGGCATTGTTGTTTTGTGTGCTGTGGGCGAAAGCGGCACCAAGCGCACCTTCATTGATCGCGCGCCGCATATCCGCAGCCGCTCCCGCAAAATTTTCGATGAGGAAGGCCGCGCGGGCATGAGCCGCGTCGGCTGAGGCGGTCAGCTTTCCAAGATAGTCCGCGAGCGTCGATCCGCGCATGAGGCCCCCCTTTGTCGGTTCCGAGGGCGTTTGATGCTCAAAGCCCGGCTGGGAACCGGCGCCACCATCGCGGTTTTCATAGATTAGTAAATTTTATTTAGTTTAGAATATAGATAAATTTTTTTAACTTTAGTCATGCGTCACGTCACCTTCCGGCAATTGCAATCACTGCTTGCGATCAAGCGGTCGGGGAAGATTTCGCAAGCGGCGCAAGAGCTTAACCTCACCGGTCCGGCGATCACGCTGCAATTAAAGCAGCTTGAGGAGCAATTGGGACTCCCCCTCTTTGACCGGAGCCGCGAGGGTATGCGCGCAACAGTCGCAGGCGATGCGGCGCTTCGAGCGGCGCGCGATATCGAGCTGCGCCTGCGCGCCTTCTTTGAAGAGGTCGATGCGATCAAAGAGGCGGGCACAGGGCGGCTTGCGGTTGGCGCGGTCTCAACTGCCAAATATTTCGCGCCGCAATTGATCGCGGCGTTCCGCGCGAAACATCCGGGCATCGAGATCGTGCTCTCGGTTGGCAATCGCTTCGGCATCATCGATGCGCTTCGGCAATATGATATTGATCTTGCATTGATGGGCAGACCCCCGCGCGATTTCGGTGTGCGCTCTTTGCTTTTTGGTGATCATCCGCTGGTGATGATTGCGGCACCCACGCATCCGCTGGCGCAAAGACGAGCTCTTGCAAAAGAAGATCTTCTCGGTAACCCCTTCATTGTTCGTGAAGTGGGCTCTGGCACGCGCTCTTCGCTTGATATTTTCATGAGTGATGTTTCTGGATGGCAGGAACTTCGCCACACCGAAATGACATCGAATGAAACGATCAAACAAGCGGTGATGGCGGGCATGGGGATCGCCTTTATTTCCGCGCATACGATCGCGATGGAGCTTGAACTCGGACGTTTGAAAATTCTCGATGTTGAAGGCATGCCGATCAGACGACAATGGTATGGTGTCACGCGCTCAGATCGCGAAGCCAATCCGGCCATGCGTGCATTCAATGAATTTCTGGTGGCCGAAGGCGCGCGTTACTTGCCCTTCATTCCAACAATCTATCCGATGCAACCGGACGAGGGTTAGCGTGATGTAAGCTTCACCGCGCGCGGATCATGTTTGGCAAGGCGTGCGAGAAGATATTCGACTTCCGCTTTCGCCTTTTCGCTCAAGCCGCTGCCGGGTTTTCTTTGCGCGTCAGATGCAAGAATACCGCGTCGCATCAGCGTATATTTACGCACGGCCAAACCGACGCCTTGTTGTTGTTCGTAGCGCATCAAAGGTAAATGTGCATCGAAAAGATCATGCGCCTCATCGCGGCGTCCCGCTTTTTGCCAAGCGACAACATCAACGAGAAGTTCAGGAAAGGCATAGCCTGTCATGGCACCATCGGCACCACGTTCCATTTCAAAATCCAAGAACAAACCACCATTGCCGGTGAGAATGGAAAGCGGGCGCAGTGTGCCTTCGATTTGAAACTTTCGAAGCGTTGAAATTTTTTCTAGGCCCGGCCAGTCTTCGTGCTTGAGCATCACGCAAGAGGGATTGTCCATCACAATGCGCTTGATGATATTGGGCGTCATGATGACGGAAAGAGTCAAAGGATAATCTTGAATGACGAAAGGAATGTCAGAGCCAATCGCTTCAACCGCTTGCGCATAATAAGTCACAATCTGATCATCGGTCCGCAGAGAGGAGGGGGGTGCGATCATCACACCCGCTGCACCCTCATCCATGACCGCACGCGCAAGCGCGCGCATAGCGGCAAAGCCGGGCGCAGAAACACCGACAATGAAAGGCAATTGCGGCGCGCGTTTGATTGTGCGTTTGGTGAAGAGAAGCGCTTCATCCGCATCAAGTTTCGGCGCTTCGCCCATAATGCCGAGGATTGTTACGCCCGTCGCGCCGCAGCCGACATAGTGATCGATCATGCGATCCGTGCTGTTCCAGTCAATTGTGCCATCAGGCAAAAAGGGGGTCGGTGCAATGGGGAACACGCCAGCGGCATTAGCAGTCAACATCGAGAAACGCTCCGGGACAACGCGCCTTCACGCTAACGGCGCGCCCGGTCCCGAGCAAGCGCTTCAGGCGTTCGATGATTGAAAGAGGCTTACGATCTTCACCGTCAAGCCGCTCACTGCCGAGGTGAGCACCATGCCCCAGACCATATCGATGAGAGCGATTTTGAGCGTGAAGCCCTTCATCACCGCGAGATTGGTCAGATCATAGGTCGCATAAGCGACGAGACCGAAGACGGCTCCCGAGATTACCGCCTTCATGACCGAGTCAGCCTCAGCCGCCGGAGCGATCACGAGATAAACAAGGCCGGCGATATAAAGCGCATAAAAGGCGAAAGCGGCGATCAGATTGGGTTGCTCAAGTAGCAAACTGCCGATTTCTTCAACATAAAAGCCACGGCCGAGCCACATGAGCCAGACCATGTCGATAATCAGGAGGAGGGCGAAAGCAATAGCCCAGAGCAATACATAGAAAGTCATGGAGTGCGTTTCCCGTTTCATGGGAGAGATACGCGCTCCTGCCCAAGCGGGATCATCCACGCGGCGTTACGCCACGGCGCGGGCCAAGGCGCATTGCGACCAGAGGCTCGAGAGAGCGCCCACGAGATGATCAATATCCGCATCCGTATGCAGCGGCGTCGGTGTGATGCGCAACCGTTCTGTGCCGCGCGGTACCGTCGGATAATTGATCGGCTGGATATAGATGCCATAGGAGTCGAGCAGAATATCGCTGATCCATTTGCATTTCTTCGCGTCGCCCACCATCACGGGCACAATATGGCTCTCATTGCGCAAATAGGGTACGCCCGCCGCATCGAGCTTCTTGCGAAGCCGCGCCACGCGATCGCGCTGGCCTATGCGTTCCGCTTCGCTGTTCTTCAAATGTCTGATCGAAGCCGCCGCCGCCGCCGCACAGGCTGGCGGCAAAGAGGTTGTGAAAATGAAGCCCGAGGCGAAGCTCCGTACGAAATCAACAAGCGCGGCTGAACCGGTGATATAGCCGCCCACGACACCAAAAGCTTTGCCGAGCGTGCCTTCGATCACGGTGACGCGATCCATTAAACCTTCGCGCTCGGCAATGCCGCCACCGCGCGGGCCATACATACCAACAGCATGAACTTCGTCGAGATAGGTCATCGCGCCATATTTGTCGGCGAGATCGCAAATCTCTTTGATCGGACTGAGATCGCCATCCATCGAATAGACACTTTCAAAGGCGATGAGTTTCGGACGCTTGTGATCAAGAGTTTTGAGGATGCGCTCAAGATCCGCGACATCATTATGTTTGAAGACATGACGTTCAGCACGCGAATGGCGAATGCCTTCGATCATCGAGGCGTGATTGCCAGCATCTGACAATACGATGCAATCAGGGATCATGCCTGCAAGCGTGCCCAGTGCCGCCCAATTCGACACATAGCCCGAGGTGAAAAGCAGCGCTGATTCTTTGCCGTGGAGATCGGCAAGTTCCTGTTCCAATTCGACATGGAACCGGTTGGTGCCAGAAATGTTACGCGTGCCGCCCGCGCCTGCGCCACAAAGATCGACTGCTTCATGCATGGCTTTGAGCACGGAGGGGTTCTGTCCCATGCCTAGGTAATCATTCGAGCACCAGACGGTGATCGGTTTTGTTGCAGATGCGCCATGATGTCCCGCTGTCGGGAAGGCCCCGGCTTTGCGCTCTAATGTCGCAAAGACGCGATAGCGGCCCTCCGATTTCAATTCATCGATTTTCGATTGGAAAAAAGAATTATAGTCCATCATCGAGTTCCGCTTTTTAGACTTTGACAATTATGGCCGTCATGCGCGGCCGGGA
>JBJTCD010000044.1:0-35277 GCA_046091665.1 Hyphomicrobiales bacterium | reverse complement strand
CAACGGTTCTTCAAGCGCATCACCAATCGTTTGGCGCGGATTGAGTGAACCATAAGGATTTTGAAAAACGATCTGTACTTCGCGGCGCAGCGCTTTGCGATCAGAAGCACTCGCGGTAGCAAGATCAACACCATTGATGGTGAGCGCACCGGCAGTTGGTGTTTCAATCATGGTGATCAAACGTGCAAGTGTTGATTTGCCCGACCCTGATTCACCCACAACGGCGAGAGTCTTACCGCTTTCCAAATCAAAACTCACATCGGCCAGTGCATGCACAATCGCTTGTTTGGTGAAGACACCGCGTTTCACGGCATAGTCACGCGTTAAACCTTTGGCTTGAAGAACCACGCTCATGCCGCAGCTCCTGCAGTCTGTGGCACACCCTGTGAGAGCGGCGTATGGCAGAGCGCACGACCAAAACCATCTGAAGCATGATGAGGCTTCACATGATGGCAATGATCTGTCGCGAAGGCGCAACGCGGTGCAAACATGCAACCTTGTAAATGGTCAAATTGTCCGGGCACAACGCCGGGAATGGAGGGCAACACACGTCCTGTTGCGCGTTCCGGCAATGCGGCGAGCAGTGCCGATGTATAAGGATGGCGCGGTTCACGGAAGAGGCTATCGGTCTTTTGAGCTTCAACCTGTTGCCCTGCATATTGCACAACAACGCGTTCAGCCGTTTCAGCCACAACGCCCATATCGTGCGTGATGAGAACAAGGCCCATACCCGTCTCGTGACGAAGGCGCAAAAGCAGATCAAGAATCTGCGCTTGGATTGTCACGTCAAGAGCCGTTGTTGGTTCATCCGCAATCAGCAATTTCGGCTCGCTTGCAAGCGCCATTGCAATCATCACGCGTTGGCTCATGCCGCCAGAAAGCTGATGCGGAAATGCATTCAAGCGGCGTTCCGGATCAGTGATCCCAACTTGATCGAGTAACTCGATCGAACGCTTTTTGCGTGCCGCGCGATCCATACCGAAATGCGTTTTTAATGTTTCGCCGATTTGAAAGCCGACGGTGAAACAGGGATTCAGCGACGACATTGGCTCTTGAAAAATCATCGCGATATCACGCCGCACGATTTTACGACGGTCTTTCGCCGAGATGGTCAAAAGATCAATTCCGTTGAAATTCATTGCGTCGGCGGTGACAGTGGCTGTCCAGGGGAGAAGACCCATGACCGCAAGCATCGCCACCGATTTGCCGGAGCCTGACTCACCCACAATGGCGAGCACATCATCTTTATCGACAGAAAGATCAATGCCGTCGACCGCTTTGAAAGCACCGTTACGCGTGGCGAAGGACACCGACAAATTGCGAATATCAAGAAGCGCCATCATCACGACCTCCTGAGTTTTGGATCAAGCGCATCGCGCAAGCCATCGCCAAAGAGATTGATCGCAACCACCGAAATCAAAATCGCCAAACCGGGAAGTGTTACGATCCAGGGATTGGAGCGAATGAATTCGCGACTGTCAGCCAACATCGCGCCCCATTCCGGCACAGGCGGTTGCGCGCCAAGCCCCAAAAAGCCAAGCGCTGCGGCTTCAAGAATCGCATTTGAAACTCCAAGTGCCGCTTGCACGATGAGAGGCGCCAAGCAATTCGGCAGAACGGTTTTAAACATCAGGCGGATTGGTCCGACGCCAGCGACTTTTGCAGCGATCACATAATCCTTGTTGAATTCTGCAAGAGCTGATGCGCGTACGAGCCGCACATAATTCGGAAGATAAACAACAGAAACGGCGACGATTGTGTTTGTCAGTGATGGGCCAAGGATTGAAACAACCAGAATGGCGAGCACAAGACTCGGGATTGAAAGAATAAGATCCATCAATCTCATCATCACGGCATCAACAGCACCGCCGAGATAGGCGGCGATCAGGCCCAGCGCAATCCCCGCGACGACTGAAACGATCATCACGGAGAGGCCAATGAAAAGTGATATGCGCGCGCCATAAATCAAGCGCGAAAGCATATCGCGCCCGAGTGCATCGGTGCCCAAAAGAAATTCCTTGTTACCGCCTTCAACCCAAGCGGGGGGTAACTTTGTGAAGTTACGAAATTGTTCGACGGCTGAATGGGGCGCGATGAAGTCGGCAAAAATCGCAACACCAATCACCAGAGCGAGAATGACAAGACCACTCACCGCGCCGCGATTTTGCGTGAAGCTCGACCAAAAAGCGCCAACCGGGCCTTGCGGCTTAGACGCATGACGAGCGGGTTCAGCCGGCATGACGGATCCTCGGATTGATAAGGCCATAAAGCACATCGACGATCACATTCACGATGATTACCAAGGACGAGATGAGAAGAATACCGCCTTGCAGCGCGGGATAATCGCGTCTTCCAATCGCTTCAATCAACCATTTGCCAACACCAGGCCAAGAGAAAATGGTTTCGGTCAAGACCGCGCCCGCAAGCAGGCCGCCGACTTGCAATCCAATTACGGTGACAACAGGAATGAGTGCATTGCGCAAAGCATGAATGGAAATGACACGAAATTCGGATAGACCTTTCGCGCGTGCAGTACGCACGTAATCTTCAGACAACACTTCAAGCATGGATGAACGTGTCATGCGCGCGATCACAGCAAGAGGCACAGTGCCAAGAACAATCATCGGCAAGATGAGATGATGTAACGCAGACCAGAAGGCGCCGTCTTGATCCGATAAGGCTGAGTCAATCAGCATAAAACCTGTTATCGGTTCAAAATAAAATTGAATCATATCGATGCGACCGGAGACGGGCGTCCATCCCAAACCTTCGGACACAAGCATGATGAGAAGAAGTCCCCACCAGAAGATGGGCATTGAAAATCCGGTGACCGCAAAGCCCATCAATGACTGATCAAAAATGCTGCCGCGTTTGACAGCAGCCACCACACCAGAGGGCACGCCGATGACAACGGCGAACAACATGCCGGCGAAGGCGAGTTCAAGCGTTGCGGGGAAGAGTGTCAAAAATTCAGTCAGCACTTTCTCATTGGTTGAAAGTGATACGCCGAAATTGCCATGCAAGAGTTGCCAGACATAATCGACAAATTGTTTCCAGAGCGGTTGATCAAGCCCCAATTCATGCCTGAAATAAGCGAGGCGCTCAGCCGATATGCCGCGTTCGCCGGTGCGCACTTCAACCGGATCGCCTGGCACCAGCCGGATCGCCATAAAGGTCACAAACATCAGCGCGACAAAAGTCGGCAGAGTTAGCAACAGGCGGCGCAAGATAAATTTAATCATGGGTAAGGTTTTATTTGGTTGGGCGGTTGGTTTCAACCATTATGACTCATTCTATCAACCGTCATTGCGAGCGAACCTGAAGCAATCCAGCAGATGATTGGTATTGAAGTTCTATGAAGTCACAGCGCCGGTTGCTGAATCTCCAACTGGTTTGCTTCGCTTTCGCTCGCAATGACGGGATGAGACGTCGACCCAACAAAAAACCTCCCCCTCGTGAAAGGGGGAGGTTCAATTTTTGAAGCTTCAGAAAACTCAAACGTCACAACGTCTGAGCATCTCTTCGCAAGCTTACTTCACATCGACGCCTTGGAACTCATGCGAGCCGAGCGGTGACTGCTTGAAGCCGGTGACTTCTTTGCGCATCGCTTCGAACACGATCGAGTGTGCGATTTTCATATCAGGCGCTTCATCATGTTCGATGACCTGCATTTCCTGATAGAGCTTGGTACGTTCGGCCACATCCGCTGAAGCGCGCGCTTTGTCGAGCTTGTCGGTGTAGTCCTTGTTGCACCATTTCGTCAGGTTCTGGCCGCCCGGACGTGCCGCTGCGCAACCGCGCAGGAAGAAGAAGTTATCCGGATCACCATTGTCACCCGTCCAACCAAGCTGAGCGGTGGTGTGTTCGCCTTGCTGCGCGCGCTTACGATACTCACCCCATTCATAGGTGACGAGTTTCGCATTCACGCCCACTTTTGCGAGGTCAGCCTGCATCATTTCAGCAATGCGCTTCGCATTCGGATTGTAAGGACGTTGCACCGGCATATACCAGAGATCGATATCGAGGTTCTTTACGCCAGCGGCTTCGAGCATGCTTTTGGCCTTTGCTGAGTCGTAAGGATAGTCCTGTACTTTATCGTTATAGGACCAGAGCGTCGGCGGGATCAGGTTTTTCGCGGCTGAACCTGCGCCCATATAGACGTCCTTGATGATCGCGGCTTTGTCGATCGCCATATTGAAGGCTTGACGCACTTCCTTCTTGTCGAAAGGCGGCTTCTGAACGTTGAAGGCCCAGTAAGCAATGTTCAAGCCCGACTGGCTGATCAGGTTGAGTGAAGCATCTTTCTTGATCTCTTCAAGATCGGCCGGACGCGGTGCAATCATGAAGTGGCATTCGCCCTTCTTCAATTTTGCAAGACGTGCGGTCGGATCAGGTGTGATCGCGAAAACGAGATCATCAACAAGCGCTTTTTCACCGAAGTAATCAGGATTTTTCTTGAAGCGGATTGCGGCGTCTTTCTGATACGCAACAAATGAGAACGGACCTGTGCCAACTGGAGCTTGGTCGAACTGTTCTGCTTTCCCCGCCTTCAACAACATGTCAGCATATTCGGCTGAACCGATCGCTGCGAAATCCATCGCGAGATTGGCGAGGATCGGCATATTCGGTTCTTTGAGTTTCATGACGACGGTATAGTCATCTTTCTTCTCGAGGCTCTCGAGCAATGTCGGCATATCCATGTCGTTGAAATAATCATATTTGCCGCCTGAGACCTTCGCGTAAGGATGATCTTCTTTCCATTGGCGGTTGAACGACCAAAGCACGTCATCGGCATTGAAGTCGCGTGAAGGCTTGAAGCCGTTAACGCCTGAATGGAACTTCACGCCCTTGCGGAGTTTGAAAGTGATGGTCTTGCCGCCATCGGCCACATCCCAGCTTTCAGCGAGTGAAGGCTCAACTTCCGATGTGCCGCGCTTGAAGGCGACGAGCTTGTCATAGACAGGGCGCGCGGCATCAAAGCTTGTACCGGTCGTGTTGATGGCCGGTGTGAAATTCTCTGGGCTGCCTTCGGAGCAATAAACCAATGTCTTGGCAGACACGGCGGTCGCACCGAGCAGCATCGCGGCGAAAGTCACGCCGGCTGCGGTTTTCAGGGTTTTTGAAATCATGAACTGTCCCTCTGGTTTTGCGTGGTCTCATTCTCGCGGGCTTATGGTGCCCGCGGTGGACCAGTGCCTCTATCCAAGCCTCTTTCGGTTAAAGGCGCAAGCGAGCGCGCCATATTTTACGTAAGATTCCGGATAATTTTCCGTTGGAACGGGGTTAAGTGCCCACACTTTGCAACTATTTCACCGCGAGCGGCAGCCCCGCCACCATCAAAATCACATGATCGGCCTTTTGCGCGAGACGCTGATGAAGGCGGCCAGCATGGTCGCGAAAGTCGCGCGCCATTTTGTTGTCAGGCACGATGCCCAAGCCCACTTCATTGGCGACGAGAAATGTCGGCGCGGTGCGCATGGCGAGCGCTGCCTCAAGCCGATCAAAAGCCGCTTCAAGATCATGCCCACCGAGCATCAGATTGGTAACCCATAGGGTCAGACAATCGACCAGTACGGGGGTGTTGGTATTGAGCGCGGCGGCGAGGTCTAAGGGCGCTTCCACCGTAATCCAACCGGCTTCCGACCGGTCGGACTTGTGGCGCTCGACGCGAGCGCGCATTTCCTCGTCCCAGATCTCCGCGGTAGCAACATAAATCCACGGCGCCGGGAGCGCCTTGATCAGATCTTCCGCATGCCGTGTCTTGCCCGACCGCGCCCCGCCGAGAATGAGGGTGAGGGGGGAGTTTATGTTGGTCACGCGGCGTCTTCCTCAAGATCAAAAAAGGCGATGAGCGCCTGATTAACTCTTCGCATCATAGACGCATCAAGCTTTCCAATCACAGCGCCAATCTTTTCGCGCGGAAGCGTGGCGGCTTTGTCGATCATGATTTGTGAGGGGGTGCGAAGCCCGTTTGCCGCTGTTGGAGATATCGTAAGCCGCAGGCTCGGAGCGTCCCGAATATCGCTTGTGAGACGCAAAACCGTCACGCTTTCAAGCGCCTCGAACGCATCCGCTTGGATGATCAGCGCCGGACGCGGTTTGCCATAATCACCTTGGAGAGCAATCGTCACCAGATCGCCGCGTTTCATGACGTTCAGTCTTCCCAAAAGCCAGGCTCGGCCATTTCCGCCTCGATTTCGCGCATCACCTGCGACTCGTCACCCTTTAGGTCAGCCGCGGCCTTCTTGATGACGAGCGCGTCCCGCTCGGCCTGAGCCGCAAAAGCGCGCCGCGCCCGCGCCCGCACATAAGCGCGCATGAAATCGCGAATCACTTGGGCGGCGGGCTTATCCTCCGCTTCGGTGGCTTGCGTGAAGGCCGACTTTAAGGCGGGATCAATCCTCAGATTGAAACTCGTCTCTTTGGGGCTTTGGCTGGAACGGGGCATTATAAGCCTAAACGTAATTGCATTATGTAAGTGTAATGTAGTTGCAATGTTTATACAAGCAGAGGCGGAATGCGCGGAATGATCCGCTCGCAGAAGGATGTGCTGAGCGAGGGCTGGAACTCTTCACCGTCTTAATGTATATATAAACGCAATACAGAGGAGATGATGATGGTTGATCTGGCTCAGAAGCGCGACTTGGCCGTATCCATGCGGTTTCGCGATGAAGACCTTAGCCTCATTGATAGGGGCGCCGAACTTAGCGGTCTGTCCCGAACTGAATTCATGCGTCGCGCCGCGCTCCATGAAGCGAAGCTTGCCATGCTGAACGAGACGGTCGTTCGGTTGAACCCCGATGCCTTTGATCATTTCATAGCGGCGATTGATGCGCCTCTGGCTCACGTTCCGGAAAAATTGAAGGAGCGTTTCTCACGTCCTTCGCCTTGGAAGGATGCCCTCTAAAACGCGGCTCACATCAAGATGACGCCTCCTGAGCCACTTCGTGCTGATCATGATCTGACGATTTTCGATTGTGGTAAGCCGGCTTTGAATGAATGGCTGCGCGTTTACGCTTTGAGCAACCAAAATAAAGGCTTCACGCGTGTCATGGTTGTGCGTGACGCTCTGCGCGTTGTTGGCTTTTACGGTCTTGCTCTAACGGCTGTGCCGCCCGCAATTTTATCGCGCAGCATTCGCTCGGGCAGGCCACCAGATCCCGTGCCATGTATTCTTTTTGGTCAATTGGCGGTTGATTTGGCCTATGCAGGAAAAGGCATCGGAAGCGCGTTATTGCGCCATGCTTTAGAGCGCTGCGTTATGGCTTCACAAGCCATTGGTGGGCGCGCGGTAATCGTTCGCGCCATAGACCGCGAAGCGGAAACCTATTGGCAATCTTGCGGCTTTATACGTTCGCAAACTGACTCGTCGGTTTTGTTTCGATCCATTCAAGATATTGCGGCGTGGGTGGAGCGTTAGCGATTTCAAAAAACAAAAAAGGCGGCAGATTGCTCTGCCGCCCGTTATTCTATTCGCTATTCGCTACGCGCTTAAATTAAGCCACAGCTTCCTTCGCGCGTTCTGCACGTTTGCGATCATTCGGATCGAGATGCACTTTGCGTAAACGGATCGACTTCGGCGTCACTTCGAGAAGCTCGTCGTCTTGAATGTAAGCGAGCGCTTTTTCGAGCGTCATCTTGATCGGCGGTGTGAGGCGCACGGCTTCGTCCTTACCCGCGGCGCGAATATTCGTGAGCTTCTTGCCTTTCAAGACGTTCACTTCGAGATCATTGTCGCGCGTATGTTCGCCGACGATCATGCCTTGATAGACTTTCCAGCCGGGCTCGATCATCATCGGGCCGCGATCTTCCAAATTCCACAACGCGTAAGCAACAGCTTCACCGGCTTCGTTTGAAATCAGAACGCCGTTACGACGACCCTGCAATTCACCCTTGTAAGCGCCATAAGAATGGAACAAGCGATTCATGATCGCCGTGCCGCGTGTATCCGTCAGCAATTCGCCGAGATAACCGATGAGACCGCGTGTCGGCGCGTGGAAAACAAGACGCAGACGATTACCACCTGACGGACGCATTTCCATCATATCGGCTTTGCGTTCCGACATTTTTTGCACAACAACGCCTGAATGTTCTTCATCGACGTCGATGACGACTTCTTCGATCGGTTCCAAAATTTCATTCGTGTCCGGATCGCGTGAGAATACGACTTTCGGACGCGACACAGCGAGCTCGAAACCTTCGCGGCGCATGGTTTCAATGAGAATCGCAAGCTGCAATTCACCACGGCCTGCGACTTCGAATGAATCTTTGTCGGCAGATTCTGTAATGCGGAGCGCGATATTGCCTTCCGCTTCTTTCATCAACCGATCGCGGATCATGCGGCTCGTCACTTTGTCACCTTCGGTGCCTGCGAGCGGCGAGTCATTCACGCGGAATTGCATCGTCACCGTCGGCGGATCAATCGGATGCGCAGGCAGCGGCACATCAATCGACATATCGCAGAATGTATCGGCCACAGTGCCTTTTTCCATGCCGGCGATGGCGACGATGTCGCCCGCTTCAGCAATATCAACGGGCACGCGCTCAAGACCCCTGAACCCAAGCACTTTCGAAATGCGGCCTTGCTCGATCACTTTGCCATCGGCCGACAACACTTTGAACGATTGGTTTGGCTTCACCGTGCCGGATGTGATGCGGCCTGTTACGATACGGCCCAAATAAGGATTGGCTTCGAGAATGGTACCGAGCAAACGGAAAGAACCGTCTTCCGTCTTTGGTGGCGCGACATGCTCAAGCACCAAATCAAACATTGGACCGAGCGAATCCTTCGGACCATCCGGATCTTTCGACATCCAGCCTTGCTTGGCTGACCCATAGAGAATGGGGAAGTCGAGTTGTTCATCGGTGGCGTCGAGTGCAGCGAAGAGATCGAACACTTCGTTCACCACTTCATTCGCGCGCGCTTCGGGCTTATCGATTTTGTTGATCGCAACAATCGGACGCAGGCCAAGCTTCAAGGCTTTCGATACAACGAATTTTGTCTGCGGCATCGGGCCTTCAGCCGCGTCAACAAGAACGATCACGCCGTCAACCATATTCAGGATACGCTCCACTTCGCCGCCGAAATCGGCGTGGCCGGGCGTGTCGACAATGTTGATGCGCGTGTCTTTCCAGTTCACCGCCGTGCATTTTGCGAGAATGGTGATGCCGCGTTCGCGTTCGAGATCATTCGAATCCATCGCGCGCTCGGCAACTTTCTGGTTTTCGCGGAACGTACCGGACTGGGCGAGGAGCTTGTCGACGAGAGTCGTTTTGCCGTGGTCAACGTGCGCGATGATCGCGATATTGCGGATATCCATTTGCGGTTCTTTCGGTTTCCGAGCGTCTCGGGGTTTTTATGTTTCCGCATGACTGAATCGAAAAACCGGTAACCACTTTTTCGCGTCATGCGGGAATATAAAACCCGGCGAGTTCGAAAACCCCCGAGCCTGCGGTTTCAAATTGTTGCGCCGCAAATACAGGATTTGGGGCCAAAAGGGAAGGGATGTCTTGCACCCGCTTACCTGTGTGCGCGCTAAATTGGGCACTTTTCAGATCCACAATTATCATTTATTGCTATCTAATGTTAATTATTGTGGGAGTGTGTCATGGCCAATGTCAATCTTGGTGAACGGTTCGAAGCCTTTATTCAGGAGCAAATCCGCGAGGGGCGCTATCAGAATGCCAGTGAAGTCGTGCGCGCGGGCTTGCGCCTGCTTGAGGATCATGAAGCTGAGCGCAAGCGGCAGTTTGACTATATGAAAGCTGCGATCACCGAAGCCATGGAAGATCCGCGGCCAACCCGCACTCCCGAAGAAGTCGGTGAGCGCCTCAAGGCAAGATATCAAGCAGAAAAGGCCAAGGAGAGGGCAAGCAATGCCGCTTAAGGTTTCCTATCGTATCGAGGCGGAAGATGACCTCGATACGATTTTTTCGTTCATTTTGAACGCGAGCAGCTCAAGTGTCGTTGATTATAATTTCACCGAGCGAATTAGAGTATATTGCAATTCATTTGTTACTTTCCCTAATCGCGGAATGCCGCGAGATGATCTTTATCCGGGCGCTCGGCTTATCGGTTTTGAACGACGCGTGACGATTGCTTTTACCGTCACTGACGAAACGATTATAATCATTCGGATCTTTTATGCTGGTCGTGATGTTGATCGACACTTTCATGATCTAATAGATGAATTTGATCATGACGAATAGCGTGGAGCCATCACGTTAGAAAATCCACTCGCATTTTACTAAAACTCTCTCACTCACTTTCATCCCCTCTCATCACCTCATGCCTAAGCTCGATGGTCCGCGCGTTTCGCGTCGGGCGATTTGCGTTTTGGTATGAGGCTGATATGTTTCCCTTAGGTCATGTCCATCATGACTCGGGGAATTGAAAGGCCCCTCTGCCTCCGGCAGTGCATCTGCCGTGACCAAACTGCCCTGACGGTGCTTAACGTCGGGGTGGCGGCGTTATGTCCAGGCTGCAAAGCTAAAAGCGCTGCGGCCATGAGGTAGTGGTTCTTTCAACACCCCGACTCCAGTGCGCTTTGCACTGGGGTCGTTTTCTTTTGAAAAAGGGGTGCGCCATGGAGTTCAAAGAGTTCCCCAACGAGTTTTCCCTACGCGCGCAAGTGCAAGTGCTTTGTATTCATGCAGATTCAGTTTTGAAATTTGCCGAAGAAATCGCCGCCGAAGGCCCAGAGCATTTATCGGATGACGATAAAGCGATTTTTCATGCGCTTGCCGATTATCTCGACCGCGCGTGTTATCAGGCTGATAAGTTGAGAAAGCGAGTGCGGCGGGGTTAAGCGTTTGAAAAAGGTTCAATAAATTTCCCTCCCCTGCAGGGGAGGGTGGCGAATGCGATAGCATGAGACGGGTGGGGGCATTCATTAAGCTGCCCCCTCCGTTCGCTTCGCGAACACCTCCCCCTACAGGGGGAGGAGAAGAACGATAGCGTTTGGCAAAGCCTTCTACACCCTAAACCTTACACCCTATTCTTTCACTTCCCCGTTTTGCGCTTCCGCTGGCCCAAAGTGCGCAAACGCAAGGCGTTCAAGCGAATAAAGCCCGCTGCATCGCGGTGATCATAGGTGACTGCGCCTTCCTCGAAGGTCACGAGATCTTGATCATAGAGCGAATAGGGGCTCTCGCGACCGATGACCCACACATTGCCCTTATAGAGTTTCAGCGTCACGCGACCTGTTACCGCTTCTTGTGATTTGTCGATCAGTGCCTGCAACATTTCGCGTTCCGGCGAGAACCAGAAACCGTTGTAAATGAGTTCGGCATATTTCGGCATCAGCTCGTCTTTGAGATGCGCCGCGCCGCGATCAAGCGTGATCGATTCAATGCCGCGATGCGCGACGAGCAAAATCGTGCCGCCCGGTGTCTCATACATGCCGCGCGATTTCATGCCGACAAAACGGTTCTCGACAAGATCGAGACGGCCGATGCCGTTCTCTTTGCCAAGTGCATTGAGCTTGGCAAGCAATGTCGCAGGCGAGAGCTTTTCGCCATTGATCGCGACCGCATCACCCTTTTCGAAATCTATCGTGATCGTTGTGGCTTTATCGGGTGCGGATTCCGGCCCGATGGTGCGGGAATAAACATAATCCGGCACCTCTACTGCGGGGTCTTCGAGCACTTTGCCCTCAGATGAGGCGTGCAACAAATTCGCGTCCACCGAGAAAGGCGCTTCGCCACGCTTGTCTTTCGCAATCGGAATCTGATGTTGTTCGGCGAAAGCGATTAATTGTTCGCGCGAGCGCAGATCCCATTCGCGCCATGGCGCGATGATCGTGATGTTCGGATTGAGCGCGTAATAGCCGAGCTCGAAGCGCACCTGATCATTGCCCTTGCCGGTTGCGCCATGCGAGACGGCATCGGCGCCAACGCGCTCTGCAATTTCGATTTGCTTCTTGGCGATGAGCGGGCGCGCAATCGACGTGCCGAGGAGATAGACGCCTTCATAGACAGCGTTCGCGCGGAACATCGGGAAGACATAATCGCGCACGAATTCTTCGCGCAAATCTTCGATGAAAATATTTTCCGCCTTGATGCCGAGGAGAAGCGCCTTGTCGCGCGCGGGTCCGAGTTCCTCGCCTTGGCCGAGATCGGCAGTGAAGGTCACCACTTCGCAAGCGTAGGTGGTTTGCAGCCATTTGAGGATGATCGAGGTGTCGAGGCCGCCCGAATAGGCGAGAACGACTTTTTTGACTGATTTTTTCGACATCGGCGCGGCCTTTCGGAGGCGGGTTTGAAAGATGTTTCAGCGTGTTCCGTGGCGGGTTACTGGATCATCCGCTTTCCTGCAAGGGGGAGGACCTTTGGATAAAGGTCGCGGATGATGTCCATTCTGCTCAATTTGCGCTAAAGCCAATCCACGCTTTCCATCGGTTTCATCGCTCACTTCATCGATAAGGACAGTCTCGTGCATCCCGTATTCTCGAAAGACGCTGCCACCGCCATTCCCGTCTATGCCGCCACCCCTGAATCATGGACCGCGACGGCCGAGCAATTGGCGCTTGTCGATTTTGTGCGGGCGTCGGGCTTTGAAGGCGGGCAGGGTTCGCTCTGTCTCGTTCCGGGGCGCGGTGCCGGAATTGCGGCGGTGTTGTTTGGCCTCGGCAAAAAAGGCACTGTGGATGCTGATCCGTTCATTGCCGGAAAATTGCCGACGCTATTGCCGCCCGGCACCTATCGCTTTGAGGGTGATTGGGGTGATGCCGCACAAGCCACACTTGCTTTTCTTTTGGGCTCATATCGCTTCGAGCGTTACAAATCGAAACCCAAAGGCGTGACCGTTAAACTCGTGCCGCCTGCAGGCGTTGATGCTGCGCGTTTGTCAAAAATTGCAGAGGCCGTGTTTGAAGGTCGCGATCTCATCAACACGCCGGCGAATGATCTTGGCCCCGGTGAGATTGAAGCGGCCATTCGTGCGGTTGCAAAACAATTCAGCGCGACAGTGACATCAGTGATTGGCGACGATCTGCTCACGCAGAATTTTCCGATGGTTCATGCAGTCGGTCGCGCCTCATCTCGTGCGCCGCGCCTTGTCGATTTGCGGTGGGGGAATCCTTCGCATCCTAAAGTGACATTGGTTGGTAAAGGCGTTGCCTTTGATACAGGCGGGCTCAATATCAAGCCTGACAATTCCATGTTGCTCATGAAAAAAGATATGGGTGGCGCGGCGGTGGCGCTTGCGGCCGCGCGCATGGTGATGGCAGCGAATTTACCAATCTGCCTTCGCTTGATTGTGCCGACTGTTGAAAACTCAATTTCAGGGTCTGCGTTTCGTCCCGGTGATGTTTTGCCAAGTCGCAAAGGTATGTCGGTTGAAATCGGCAATACGGATGCGGAAGGCCGTTTGATTTTGGGTGACGCGTTAACGCTTGCTGATGAAGAGGCGCCCGATCTTGTTCTCGATTTTGCGACGCTCACCGGTGCCGCACGCGTGGCGCTCGGGCCCGATCTGCCGCCCGTTTACACAGACGACGAAACGCTTGCTGCTGACATCACTGCATCAGGCCTCGCCGTGAATGATCCCGTATGGCGTATGCCACTCTGGAAGCCTTATGCAAAAATGCTCGATTCAAAAGTCGCCGACATCAATCATATTTCATCGGGCGGATTTGCCGGCTCTGTCACCGCCGCATTGTTCCTTCAACGCTTTGTCGAGAAGGCGAAGGCTTGGGCGCATTTCGACGTGTTCTGCTGGGTGCCATCGCCTAAATCCGGCAGACCCGAAGGCGGGGAAGTTCACGCCGCGCGGCTTGTGTTTGAGCTGCTCGAGCGGCGGTATCGACGTTGAAATCAGCGTGAAAATCTGTTACATGTAACGCTTAAGAGGGCGTGACATGGCATCACAATCAGCAGAACGGGTGAGGAAGAGACGCGACACTTTGCGGCGCGCCGGATTGCGGCCTGTCCAAATCTGGGTTCCCGATACAAGAGACGCCGCTTTTGTTGCAGAATGTCATCGGCAGGCTTTGGCTTTGCGGAATGATCCTCATGAAGCTGAGATCCTCGATTGGATCGAGCGGGTTTCTGATCGGTCCGGTTGGGAATGAGGCGCGGCGATATCGTCACCATTGCCCTGCAGGGTGATTACGGCAAACCGCGCCCCGCCCTCATAATCCAAAGCGATCTCTTTTAAGAATTGAGTTCGGTGACAATTTTGCCGATTACGAGCCATCTTCGAGACCTCGACCAATTGCGGCTAAATATCGAAGCCGGGCCAAAGACCGGACTGGCCGTTCAGTCTCAAATCATGATCGACAAGGCCCAGACCGTTTCGGGGGCAAAAATTGGCGCGACAATTGGCCTAGCTGACCCCGCGACCATGATTGCTGTTAATCGCGCACTTGCGATCTTCTTTGGTATCGCCTGACGGCACGCCCCCATCGAAAAAACGGGCTTGCCCATGCCCCCGCCTCTTTTTAGCGTGGCGGCGAATTTTACGCGTGATTGAAAGGACTAAGTCGCCATGAAAACCCATGCCCGTGTTGTCGTCATTGGTGGCGGCGTTGTTGGCGCTTCGGTTCTCTACCATCTCACCAAAGCCGGCTGGAAAGATGTCGTGCTGGTCGAGCGCGAGCAGCTGACCCATGGCTCGACATGGCATGCGGCGGGCGGCTTCCATACGCTGAATGGCGATCCGAATGTCGCCAAGCTCCAAGGCTACACGATTGCGCTTTATGACGAGCTTGAGAAAATCTCGGGTGAGAGCTGTGGCCTGCATCGTTCCGGCGGCTTGATGCTTGCCGATACGCCAGAGCGTATGGACTGGCTCAAAATGGCACATGCGCGTGCGCGTTATCTCGGCCTCGAAACCGAATTGATTTCGGTCAAAGAGGCGAAAGATCTTTTGCCGCTGCTTGATGAAACGAAATTCATCGGCGCCATGCTTGATAAGGCCGACGGCAATCTCGATCCTTACGGCACAACGCATGCTTATGCGAAATCAGCGCGTATCCAAGGCGCTGAAATTTATTTGAAGACAAAGGTTGAAGAGCTCAACCAGCGCAAGGATGGCGGTTGGGATGTCGTGACCAATCAGGGCACGATTGTCGCCGAACATGTTGTGAATTGCGGTGGTCTCTGGGCGCGTGAAGTTGGCCGCATGGTCGGCATCGAGTTGCCGGTGCTCGCGATGGAGCACATGTATCTTGTGACCGACGAGATGCCGGAAGTTGTGGCGTATAATAAAGAACGCGGCCATGAATTGCCGCATGCCATCGATTTCAAAGCGGAAATCTATATGCGCCAGGAGCGCACGGGCATGGTGCTCGGTACGTATGAACGCGCCGGTGTGCCATGGTCGCCAAAGACAACCTCATGGGATTTTGGTGCGGAATTGTTGCAGCCGGATCTGGATCGCATCGCACCGTCGCTTGAAATCGGTTACGACCATTTCCCCGCGATGGCAAAGGCCGGCATCAAGAAAATCATCAACGGCCCGTTCACCTTCTCGCCTGATGGCAATCCGCTCGTTGGCCCCGTGCAGGGCCTCTCGAATTACTGGGTCGCATGTGCTGTGATGGCAGGCTTCAGCCAGGGCGGAGGCGTCGGTCTCGCGCTCTCGCAATGGATGGTCAATGGCGATCCGGGCTTTGACGTTTGGGGCATGGACGTCGCGCGCTATGGCGAATGGGCGACGCGTTCTTACACCAACGAAAAAGTGCGCGAGAATTATTCCCGCCGCTTCCGCATCCGTTTCCCGAATGAAGAATTGCCCGCCGCGCGTCCACATCAGACCACGGCAACTTATGATTTGATGGTCGCAAACGGCGCTGTAATGGGCGATTCATGGGGATTGGAAACGCCGCTCTGGTTCGCGCCAAAAGGTGTTCCGCAGGAAGATATTTTCTCCTTCCGTCGTTCGAATGATTTCCCGCATGTCAAAGCCGAGTGCAAAGGCGTGCGCGAGAAAGTCGGCGTCACGGAAATTGCAAACTTCGCAAAATATGAATTCACAGGTACAGGCGCAGAAGCCTATCTCGCGCGCCTCATGACCAATGTGATGCCGAAGACGGGTCGCTTGGTGTTGACACCGATGCTCAATGAAAAGGGCAAGCTCATCGGTGACTTCACGATTGCGAAAGCGGGCGAAGGCAAATTCTATATGTGGGGCTCGTCGCAAGCGCAGATCTATCACATGCGCTGGTTCGAAAAGCATCTGCCGAAGGATGGTTCTGTCTCGGTGAAGCGTCTTGATATGGGTCTTGTGGGCCTCTCGATTGCAGGGCCTAAGGTGCGCGATGTGTTGCAGGTTTTGACGGATGAAGATGTGTCGAACGCTGCATTCAAATTCATGGATCACAAGAGCTTCGACATCGCGAATGTTCCGGCGATGGTGAACCGCGTCACCTATACGGGTGACTTGGGTTATGAAATCTGGGTGAGGCCGGAATATCAACGTCGCCTCTATCTCGCCATTCTTGAAGCCGGTAAGCCGCATGGCATCATCAATTTTGGTATGCGTGCGTTGCTTGCTCTGCGTCTCGAGAAAAACTTCCCCACATGGTTCCGAGAATTGCGTCCGATCTATGGACCATTCGAAGCGCAGATGGATCGTTTTATCCGTCTCGACAAGCCGGATTTCATCGGCAAGGCCGCAGCGGTTGAAGAGCAGAAGAGCGGTGGCACGCTGCGTCGCGTCTCAATGATCGTTGAAGCGACCGATGCCGACGTGCTCGGTGATGAACCGATTTGGCATGGCGACAAGGTTGTTGGCTGGGTAACGTCAGGCGGCTATGCGCATTACGTCGATAAGTCGCTTGCGCAGGGCTATGTGCCGAAAGAGATCGCGAATGATCTTGGCAAAGGCTCCTTCGCTATCGAGATCATGGGTGAATTACGCAAAGCGACGATCATTGTCGATCCGCTGTTCGATCCTGAAGGCAAGCGGATGCGCGCGTGAAACGCCAAAATCTTCATTACGAACGAGAGCCAAGCCCCCATTCGGTCATGGCAGGCACAAGGCCTGCCATGACGAGTAGAAAAACCACGTCCTTCGACTCGTCGCTTCGCGACGGCTCAGGATGAGGGTGTTTATTCATCCTCATGGTGAGGAGCATTACGAAGTGATGCGTCTCGAACCACGGTTGATTAATAACCTGTCCTTCGACTCGTCGCTTTGCAGTGGCTCAGCATGAGGATCAAAAAAGTCATTGCGAGCGAACGAATCTTTTTACCGTCATTGCGCCTCGCAATGACGGGTTAAGTGTTGCGTGCTCGCAATTACAGCCAGCCTAACGCCGCACCTGCTTTCTCAATTTCTCCGCTTGATAACACGCGCGGTCGAGATAATCGGCAAGCGCGTCATAGATCGCTTTATCGTTATCCGATAAATGCTCCGGGCCTTCAGCGGCAATCTCTTCAGCAAATTTCAAAACATATTCCGCGTGAATGCAAAGCACTTGAACTTGCGCGCGGAGGGAAAACTCGTTGGGGAACTCTTTGAACTCCATGACGCACCCCTTTTTCATAAGAAAACGACCCCCGTGCAAAACGCACTGGAGCCGGGGTGTTGAAAGAGCCACCATCATATGGCCGCGACGCTTTTAGTCTCGCGACCTGGACATAACGCCGCCACCCCGACGTTATGAGCGTCAGGGCAGTTTGGTCACGGCAGATGCACTGCCGATGATGGTGGGGTCTTTCAATTCCCCGAGTCATGATGTTCATGACCTAAGGGAAATATATCAGCCTCATACCAAAACGCAAATCGCCCGACGCTCAACGCGCGGACCATCAAGCTTAGGCATGAGATGATGAGAGGCGGTGAAAGTGCGTGAGAGGATTTTAGTAAAATGCGAGTGGGTTCGAGTTCATCACTCCACCCACTCGACCTCTGTGAGGTCATTGACCGGAATGGGAGCGTTTTCCCAAAGTCCTTTGAGTTTTGCGTTCCAGATGCCGCTCTTTGGTAACAAGAACAAAAACACATTCACGCAATCATCAGCGAGCATTTTCTGGGCTTTGCCGATGAGCTCCAGACGTTTGGCTTCATCCGTCGTGGCAGCAAGTTCTGCATAAAGCGCTTTGTAAGCAGGGCTCTTATAATCGAAATAATAATCATCTCGCGCATAGATATCGAGGTCCATCGGCTCGACATGCGAGATGATGGTCAGATCATAATTCTTGGCTTTGAAAACGTCCGAGAGCCATTGCGCCCACTCTACAGGCACGATTTCAACCGCGATGCCGATGGCTTTCAATTGTTGTGCAATGATTTCACCGCCGCGCCGCGCATATTCTGGCGGCGGTAACACGAGGCGAAGCTTGAGATCATTCACGCCCGCTTCACGCAACAGCGCTTTGGCCTTGTAGGGATCATAAGCATATTGCGCGGTGAGATCGACATAGCCTGGATCGGTCGGCGAGAAATGCGAACCAATCGGTTGGCCAATACCGAACATCGCGCCTGTGATCACCGCGTTACGATCAACCGCATAGGCAAGTGCTTGACGCACTTTGAGATCATTAAAAGGCGCTTTGCCATTATTGATGGCGAGAATGGTTTTGCCTTCGGTATTGCCGACCACAACGGTGAAGCGTTTGTCGGCGCGGAATTGATCAAGATTTTCCGGTGCGGGATAAATCGGATAGGCATCAACATCGCCCGCCATTAAAGAGGCGTATGCGGCTGAGGGATCCGCAATCACGCGGAATAGAATTTTTTCAAGCGCAGGTTTGCGGCCCCAATAAGTTTCATTGCGCATGAGTTCGACGCTTGCGCCTTTTGTCCAATTCGAAAAGCGAAAGGGACCCGTGCCAATCGGATTTGTTTTGTTGGTCTCGGCCGATTTTGCCGAAACAATAATGGCCGCGGGCCATCCTAAATTGAAAAGAAACGCACCGGTCGGTCGCTTCAATGTGATCTTCACTGTGGTCGGATCAGACGTTTCAATTTTTTCGATCGGTTCGAACAATCCCTTTTGTGGATTGACGCTGCCTTCGCCACGCGCACGTTCGAGCGAAAATTTCACATCGCTAGCCGAGAAGGTCGTGCCGTCATGAAAGGTGACGCCGCTGCGCAAACGAAACACATAGGTTTTACCGTCGTCCGAAATTTCCCAAGAGGAGGCGAGTGCGGGTTTTACTTTACCATCGCGATCAATGCGGGTGAGGCCTTCAAAAAGATTCGCATAAGTAACTTCGCCAATGGCCGCAGCGGCACCCGCCGTCGGGTCAAGATGCGGGGGCTCAAGACGCACGCCGATGACAAGATCGGTACGCGGAGCGGCGAAAGCGGGGGTTAAAACAGCGAAGGCGAAAAGAGCCAAAAACGCGCGGGCAAACAAATTCATGGGTAGGGTCTCACTTGCGGCGGACGCATCTATTCACAACGGAGGAAAAAAGGAAAGGAACCCCGAGACAGGGCGTTGTTATGGCGGTTCAGGGACGGTTTCGTGACGTTATGCCAGCTCGTCGATCACAGCGTCGGCGATGGCGAGCGACGCGGTGAGGCCCGGGCTCTCGATCCCGAAAAGATTGACGAGGCCTGGTATTCCATGAGCGGAAGGCCCATCAATACGGAAATCGGGGGCGGGATCTTTCGGCCCGGAGATTTTCGGCCTGATGCCGGAATAGCCTGGCGCGAGTGCGTTATCGGGCAAAGTGGGCCAATAGCGGCGGATGGCTTCCGTAAATCCCTCGGCACGTTTCGGGTTAACATCATAATTGATCTCATCGATCCATTCGACATCCGGGCCGAAACGTGCTTGCCCGGCGAGATCAAGCGTTAGATGCACGCCAAGTCCGTGGGTATGCGGTGCGGGGTAAATCAACCGCGAAAAAGGCGCGCGGGTTTGCAGCGTGAAATAATTGCCCCGTGCATAAAGTGTTTTCGGAATATGGTTCTCAGAGAGGCCTTTGATCGCTTCGGCTGCTTTTGATGAGTGAAGGCCCGACGCGTTGATCAGAAGATTTGTCGTGAGCTTCATCGGCTCGGCACCGCCCGTTTCCACGCGGATCGTGTTCCCCGTAGCATCGGCGCTGAGAAACGGTGTGTGAAAGGCAAAGGCGGCACCATGCGCTTCCGCATCGCCTTGCAGAGCCAACATGAAAGCGTGGCTATCGAGAATACTTGTCACGGGCGAGAACAAAGCCGCAGTCGCATAGAGCGCCGGTTCCATCGCGCGCGCTTCATCGCCAGAAATCAGCGTCAAGCCTTCAACGTCATTTGCATCGCCAGTGGCTTTGAGCTTTTCGATGGCCGCTGTTTCTGCCGCGTCCGTTGCGACGATCAATTTACCGCAGCGGCGATAGGACACTTTATGAGTGTCACAAAACTCATAGAGCTTCCGACGCCCGGCGACGCAGAGTTTCGCCTTCAGGCTTCCCGTTGGATAATAAATGCCGGCATGGATGACTTCGGAATTGCGTGACGAGGTTTCGGTGCCGATGCCCTCGGCCGCCTCAAGCACAATGACCGAGCGGCCCGAGAGCGCGAGCGCCCGCGCTACGGCTAGGCCAACCACGCCCGCGCCCACCACAATTGCATCAATATCAGCCATTACGGGTCCCTTTTCGAGCCGAGGGATCGCCGATCTCAGAAGAGAGGTCAAGAATGGCGCTCTGTCGCGGTGGCACCCTCCTTGTCAGCGCGCGCAGGACTTGCATAATCGGGGTGCAAAAAATCTCAGAAAATGAGAAGGGGGAGGACCGATGAGCGGACCATATGATGATATTTTGCTGACGCCTTACGAAGTGCTCGATAAACGAGCCGCAGGGCTTTTCAACGGCACAGCAAAACTAGATAGGCTTTATGTCGGTTGCCGCTGGGCTGAAGGTCCGGCCTATTTTCCGGCTGGGCGCTATCTCATCTGGTCGGACATCCCGAATAACCGGATGATGCGTTATGACGAGACCGATGGCAGTGTTTCGGAATTTCGTAATCCCTCAAATTACACCAATGGCCATACGGTTGATCGGCAAGGCCGTTTGATCAGCTGCGAACATCGAGGCCGCCGTGTGTCGCGTACCGAAATAGATGGCACGATCACAACTCTTGCGGAAACATTCAACGGCAAACGTTTCAATTCGCCGAATGATGCGGTGGTGAAAACCGATGATTCAATTTGGTTCACCGATCCCGCTTACGGCATTGATTGGGATTATGAAGGCCTTCGCTCGCCGATGGAGCAAGACGGTTGCCACGTCTATCGCATCGACGGGAAGACGGGTGCCATCACACGCGTTGCGGATGATTTCGTGCGTCCGAATGGTTTGGCGTTCTCACCCGATGAGAAGAAACTTTACATCGTCGACACCGGCGCGACCCATGTCGAAAACGGTCCGCGTCACATTCGTGTCTTTGACGTTGATGGCGATAAGATCAAGAATGGTCGTTTGTTTGCGACATGCACCAATGGCCTCTTCGACGGGTTGCGCGTTGACGAAGACGGACGGATTTGGACCTCAGCAGGCGATGGCGTTCATGTTTACGATCCCGATGGGACATTGATCGGGAAAATTCATGTGCCGGAAGTGGTTGCGAATGTGTGCTTTGGCGGCATCAATCGCAATCGTCTTTATATTTGCGGCACGACGTCGCTTTACGCCTATTATGTGCTTGTGCGCGGCAATAAAACATTTTGATTTTTAACTGCTCAAAAAATGAAGGGCGCCCTGTATCTTACCGGGCGCCCTTTTTATTAGGCGTGAATTTTTGGCCGTCCATTGGTTATAAGATTGAGAAGCCCATAGAGAGGGCAATAGCCGACAAAAGCTGTGATGATCGGCACAATGCCAATCCACCCAATCCAATTATACTCCATCGGCGGAAAGCCCACAGGAATGGCCCATGCGAGCAACACAATGCCAATGATAATGCGCAGGCTACGGTCAATAATGCCGATATTGGTTTTCATGATCCGCTTCCTTTTGTTCAACACGAAGGAATGCGGTTCATTGTGCATCAATGCCTCAAAAGAGCATTGATCAACATCAACGCATGCTGAGCGGCAGCGGAACCGAAAGAAGACGAGTCGCGATGAAAACGACAAGGGAATAAAGCGCGCCGCCGCCGAAGGCGAGAGAAAGAAGCGTGAACACAGCTGTCTGCGGAAGCGATGCTGTGATCATCACAGAAATGGTATTGAGTGACGGCGTCGCAAGAGCGAGGGCGAGGCCCGCAAGCCCGATCGCGATGATCAAACGAAAAAGTTTTTGATCGGGTGCGAGCCATGATTTGCGATAGGCGATAAGCGCCAAGAGGCCGCCATTGATCCACGCACCTATCGCCGTGGCGAAAGCAAGACCTGACGCCCCCCATGAGTGATAAAGCGCGAGTTTCAAAATGACATTGACGGCGATACCAATAAACGCCGCGATCAAAGGCGTCGTCGTATCTTGTCGTGCATGAAAACTCGCAACAAGCGAGCGGATCAAGACAACAGGAAGAATGCCAATGCCGTAAGCAGCAAGAACAAGTGCGGAAGCGGTTGCATCGGCGGCCGTAAAACGACCATGCATGAAAACGCCACGAATGATCTCTTCAGGAATCATCAGAAAAGCCACAAAGAAGGGCATCGTCAAAAGAATCGTGAGCGCCATCGTATGATTTTGCGCTTCATAGGCTTTTGACGCATCATCACGCCCAAGATGGCGACTCATTTCAGGCAACAGGACCGTTCCTGCTGCAATACCGATAAGACCGACGGGTAATTGATAAAGGCGGTCCGCATAAGAAATCGCGGAGACCGCGCCGGTTGGTAAAAGCGAAGCAATAATCGTGTCAGCAAAGATTGCGATTTGCACGCCCGCTGATCCGATCACCGCTGGGCCAAGCGCTCTCAAAAATGTCTTGAATGCCGGTGATGAGCGCGGCCGCGTGAAGCGTGGCAAACAATTGGCACGTTTGGCGTTGAATGCAACGAGTGCGAGCTGCAACACGCCTGAAATCGCAATGCCCCATGCGGCGGCATGAGCGGCCGAGGGAAAAAGAAAACTTAACGCGAGCGCCGCGATGATCGCGAGATTCAAAAGCACGGGCGCGGCTGCCGCGCTTGCAAATTTCTGATGTGCGTTCAGTGTACCTGAAATCAAAGTCACAACAGAAATGAGCAAGAGATAAGGAAATGTGATTCGCGTAAGCGTGATGGCAAGCGCATATTTCTCCGGCTCATCGGAAAAACCCGGCGCGAGCAGATCAATCAGAAAATTCATCTGCCATAGCGCAAGAGCGGTGAGGATCAGAAGAATAAATGTAAGACCGGTAAGGATGGCCGATGCCAAATCACGCGCGGCCGCCTCACCATGGCTTTCGAGTTCACGCGTATAGGCAGGCACAAAGGCTGAGTTAAAAGCGCCTTCACCAAAGATCGCGCGAAAATGATTGGGTAACCGTTGCGCCACGAAATAGGCATCCGCCATCAAACCGGAGCCGAGGATCGAAGCGAGTGTCACGTCACGCGCAAAACCAGTGATACGCGAGAGAAGTGTGAAGCCGCTGACGGAAGCAAAAGAGCGGATCATGTGTGTGAAGTCGACCGCGGGGAACGGGGCTTGTCTTCAGTCTCACCAAAGCCGATCCGTTGACCTACAAGATAAAGCGGGCGGCCTTTCACTTCGGCAAAGATGCGACCAATATATTCGCCAATAATGCCGAGCGAGAGCAATTGTACGCCCGCAAAAAAGGTGATCGACACAACAATTGTAGCATAACCGGGCACATCAATGCCGTATAGAAGCGTGCTGATGACAACAGACGCCGCCATCAAAAGCGCAAAGCCCGAGACAAGCGCGCCGATATAAGTCCACACCCGCAAAGGTACAGTTGAGAACGAGGCGATGCCATCAAAAGCAAAGCTGATCAAACGTCCAAAGCCGAATTTCGAACTGCCGGTGATGCGATCAGACACTTCGAAGGGCACACCAATCGATTTGAATCCGATCCACGCATAAAGACCTTTTGAAAACCGCGCACGTTCGCCCATCAAGCGCAGGGCATTCACTGCTTTTCTGTCAAGCAAACGGAAATCACCCGCGCCATCGGGCAAAGGCGTTTCGCCAAAGCTTGCAAAGAGATGGTAAAACACCGCTGTGAAAGCGCGTCGCGCCCAACTATCGGTATGGCGGTCGATGCGTTGTCCATAAACAACATCATAGCCTTCGCGCCAGAGTTCGATGAATCGTTCAATCATCTCGGGCGGATGTTGCAAATCCGCATCCATGATCACAACCGCATCACCGCGTGCGGCATCAAGCCCTGCGGCAATCGCGATTTCTTTACCGAAATTGCGGCTGAAGGAGACGCAACGAATGCGTGAATCTTTCACATGCGCCGCCACAATATGCGCGAAGGTCTCATCCGATGAGCCGTCATCGATAAAAATCAGCTCCCAATCTTTTGAGAGCCGCTCAAGCAGCGGAATGATACGCTGAAGCAGCGCCTCGAGATTGCCCGCTTCGTTGAAAGCGGGGATGACGAGCGTGAGCTCGCAGGGATTTTCGATGGGGCTGAGAGGGGACTGTGCTAGGCTCGGCACGTCTTGACTTCCTTGGGGCCGCGTTCCACGCGGGATGCGTTAGATTTTACGCGCTACTCATACAGGTGCCTGCGCTTTGATGCCACCCGTTCCTTTCATATTGATTGCCGATGATTTCGGGCTCTCAAAGGGCGTTAGTGACGCAATTTTGGACCTTTTGGCAAAAAATCGCCTCTCCGGCACCGGATCCATGGTGAATCAGCCGGGCTGGGCCGCTCAGGCGGAGGCTTTGAAGCCTTTTCAGGGGCGTCGCGATCTCGGTCTTCATCTGACGCTCACGCTCGGCGCGCCGCTCAGGGCTTCTCCGATGCTTGCGCCCGAGGGGCAGTTTCTTCCGCTCTCTTCGCTGATGGTGAAGTGTTTTTCTAACGCGATCCCGCGCCGCGAATTTCGCGATGAGATTGTGCGCCAGATCGAGCTCTTCAAAACGGCTACAGGACAATTTCCGGATTTCATCGACGGGCATCAACATGTTCATGTGTTGCCCGGAATCCGACGCGCACTTTTTGAAGCGCTTGAGATGTTAAAACCGGATCGTAAGCCTTGGCTGCGTGTGCCCGCTGATCATCTTGGGTCAATCGTGGCGCGCGGCGTGTCAGTCGGCAAAGGCTTGTTTATTTCATTTTTATCATCAGGCTTTGCACGCGAGGCCAAGCGCTATGGTTATCGCGTGAATGATACATTTTCAGGTGTGCGGTCTTTTAATCCTTACGCCAATTTCGCCCGCGAATTTCAACGGTTTTTACTTGTTAACGGCAAGCGACATCTTGTGATGTGCCATCCGGGTGTGAGCGATGAAACACTCGCCGCGCTTGATCCAGTAACCACCGCGCGTGATCAAGAATATGACTTTTTCAAAAGTGATGAATTTGAAAAAATGCTCGAGGCTTTTTCTTTGCGTATTGCGCGCTTTGATGAGACTTAAACGCTATTGCGCGCATTGATTGAGAAGCCAAGATTTAAAGGCTTTTACCGCTGGGCGATCTTTTTTTTCTTCAGGATAGACGAGCCAATAGGCTTGTTCACTTTCAATCGGTTGATTGATCGGAACGGTTAGCGCACCAGAAGCAAGCTCATCTTCAACAAGAAAGCGCGGCACAATGGCAACGCCTAATCCCGCTACAGCGGCTTTCGCCACCATCGCAAATTGTTCAAAGCCAGGGCCTTGAATTGCATCTTTGTGATCGAGCCCTTGCGCAGTGAACCATTCAGCCCAAGCGCGCGGGCGTGTTGCTTGTTTCAACAAAGGCGCGCGTAAAAGATCTTCAGGCTTTAAAATCTGCAATCGATCGACAAGCGTAGGGCTCGCCACCGGTATGATGGTTTCTCCCATCAACCGATGCAAGACCGCGTCGGGCCATATGGGATCACCAAAATGAATCGCCGCATCAAGCGGCTCGCGTGAAAAATCGAAAGGCAAAATCCGCGTTGAGAAATTGATCGTTACTTCCGGATGTTTTTGCGAAAAATCAGGAAGACGCGGAATGAGCCAGCGCGTGCCAAAAGTGGGGAGAATGGCGAGCGCCAGTGTTCCGCCTGCGCCTTTGAAAGCAACCGCGTTGAGAGTGGCGGCGGAGAGGCGGTTTAACGCATCGCGAATCTCTTCGGCATAGGCGGCGCCGACGGGGGTCAGGCTGATTCGCTGCCGGACCCGCACAAAAAGCGGAACGCCGAGCATCTCCTCCAAAGTTGCGACCTGTCGGCTGATCGCGCCTTGGCTCAAATTCAGTTCTTCCGCCGCGCGGGTGAAGCTCACATGGCGGGCAGAAGCCTCAAAAGCCTGAAGGGCTGAGAGGGAGGGGAGGAGAGAGCGGGGTAAGTTCATGATTAAAACTCATGATGTCTTTCGAAATCATGATTTGCAAGCGCCAATTTAATCGAACATCATGCAAAAAACGGAGGAAATGATCTCGGCATGTCCCTCTATGGCCGTGACGCGACGCGGACGATAGAGTGAAGCCCGTCTCAACAGCGCGAGAAAGCGCCGCCTATCAGTTCAGGATCCCAAAATGTCGATGTCTGCCTCTGCCGAAGCCCTTGAAATTCTCGCCCGTCTCGGCGTTCCCGAAAGCGCCTTTGTGCGTGGTGGTCATGCCGCGCGCTCGCCGATCACCGGTGAAACCATGGCCGAGCTTGTGACGCATTCGGTGCAAGATGTGGGCGTTGCGATTGGCCGCGCCGACAAAGCCTTCCGCGAATGGAGGCTTGTGCCCGCGCCGCGTCGTGGCGAATTCGTCCGTCTGCTTGGTGAAGAATTGCGAACTGCAAAGAATGATCTCGGTCGTTTGGTGACGCTCGAAGTCGGCAAGATCAATTCCGAAGGTTTGGGCGAAGTGCAAGAGATGATCGACATTTGCGATTATGCGGTCGGTCTTTCTCGTCAATTGTTCGGCCTGACGATTGCGACCGAACGTCCGTCGCATCGCATGATGGAAACATGGCATCCGCTTGGCGTATGCGGTGTGATTTCCGCATTCAACTTTCCTGTTGCAGTCTGGTCATGGAATGCAGCGCTCGCGCTTGTCTGCGGCGACAGCGTTGTGTGGAAGCCGTCGGAGAAGTCGCTCCTCACAGCGCTTGCGACCCAAGCGATTTTCCATCGCGCAGCGAAAAAATTTGGCGGCGTGCCCAATGGCTTGCTTGAAGTTCTCGTCGGTGGTCGTGATGTCGGCGCAGCACTTGTCGCCGACCATCGCGTGCCGGTGATCTCAGCAACGGGCTCAACCGCGATGGGCAAACAAGTCGGCCCGAAATTGGCCGAGCGTTTCGCGCGTGCGATTCTCGAACTCGGCGGCAACAATGCCGCCATCGTCGCGCCCTCTGCGGATCTTGATCTCACTCTGCGCGGCATCGCATTCGCGGCGATGGGCACAGCAGGGCAGCGTTGCACAACGCTTCGCAGGCTGATTGTGCATGAAAGCATTTACGAAAACCTCGTTGCGAAATTGCGCTCAGTTTACGGCAGCGTGAAGGTCGGTGATCCGCGTGAGCAAGGCGTTCTTGTCGGTCCGCTGATCGACAAAGCCGCGTTCGACAATATGGAAAAAGCCTTGGGTGAAGCAAAAGCCGCAGGCGCGCGCATCACGGGTGGCGGACGCGCGTCCGTCGGTGGTCATGCAGATGCCTATTTCGCAGCGCCCGCACTTGTTGAAATGCCGGAGCATACAGGTCCGGTGTTGCGTGAAACATTCGCACCCATTCTCTATGTTGTGAAATATAAAAACTTTGAAGATGCAATTCAGATGCAGAACGCTGTGTCGGCCGGTCTTTCGTCGTCGCTTTTCTCGCTTGATATGCGCGAGGCAGAACTGTTCGTCTCCGATGTCGGCTCTGATTGCGGCATCGCGAACGTCAATATCGGCCCGTCAGGCGCGGAAATTGGCGGCGCATTCGGCGGCGAGAAGGAAACAGGCGGCGGCCGCGAAGCGGGCTCCGATGCGTGGAAAGCCTATATGCGCCGCGCCACCAACACGATCAATTACGGCACAACACTTCCGCTCGCACAGGGCGTGAGCTTCGATATCGGATAAGATTATGACACTTCGCATCATCGTTGCAGGTGCAACAGGTTGGACAGGCAGTGCCGTCGCCAAAGGCGTGCTCGATGCCGAGGATATGACGCTTGTCGGCGCTGTTGCGCGCAGCGCAGCCGGACAGGATATCGGCACGGTGCTCGGCCGTGACGCGGTCGGCGTAAAAGTCTCTGAAACGCTTGAAGACGCTTTGAAAGAGAAGTGCGATATTCTAATCGACTACACTAAACCGCATGTCGTCAAAGGCCATACGATCACGGCGCTTAGCGAGGGCGTGCATGTTGTGATCGGCACATCGGGATTGACGGCCGAAGATTTCGCCGAGATCGAAAAACTCGCCCTTGCAAAGGGTTTGAGCGTATTCGCCTCCGGCAATTATTCGATCACAGCGGCATTGATGACACGCTTTGCGTTGATGGCGGCAAAACATGTCGCCGATGTCGAAGTGATTGATTACGCATCAGCCAAAAAGCCCGATACGCCATCAGGCACGGGCCGTGAATTGGCCGAGCGTTTGTCCGCCATTCGTAAGCCTTCCAACGCAAAGCCGGTGAACGAGTTGAGCGGCGCGAAGGAAACACGCGGCGCAACTATCGGCGCGGTGCAAGTCCATTCGGTGCGCATGCCCGGCTATCTCTTGTCCTGCGAAGCTGTGTTCGGCGCGCCGGACGAGCGGCTTGTTATTCGTCATGATGCGGGCACATCGGCCGCACCCTATGTGGCAGGCACGCTGCATGCCGCGCGTCACGTGCGCGACGTGAAAGGTTTGCGGCGCGGTCTCGATCAACTACTCGATTGAATTTTGTAAAAGGGGGAATACGCCATGCATGGACAGATAAAGCACAGCCTCCAGACATTCGACTGGGAAGATCCGTTGCTCCTCGACGCGGAATTGACGGAAGACGAGCGGATGATTCGTGATACGGCGCGTGATTACGCGCAAGAGAAATTGATGCCACGCGTGACGGAAGCTTACGCGAAAGAAAAAAACGATCGCGAAATTTTCAACGAGATGGGTCAGCTCGGTCTTCTCGGTGTCACGCTGCCGGAAGACTATGGATGCGCGAATGCTGGCTATGTGTCTTACGGTCTCGTTGCGCGCGAAATCGAGCGCGTTGATTCAGGCTATCGCTCGATGATGAGCGTGCAATCCTCCCTCGTGATGTATCCGATCTATGCCTATGGTTCGGAAGCGCAGCGCAAAAAATATTTGCCGAAGCTTGCAAGCGGCGAATGGGTCGGGTGCTTCGGCCTCACTGAGCCTGATGCAGGTTCCGATCCCGCAGGGATGAAGACACGCGCTGAAAAAGTGGCGGACGGTTACAAGCTCACGGGCTCCAAAATGTGGATCTCGAACTCACCAATCGCAGATGTATTTGTTGTGTGGGCGAAATCCGCCGCGCATGACAACGAAATTCGCGGCTTCGTGCTTGAGAAAGGCATGAAGGGTTTGAGCGCGCCGAAGATTGAAGGCAAGCTCTCGCTCCGCGCGTCCATCACCGGTGAAATCGTCATGGATGGCGTTGTCGTCTCGGAAGATCATTTGCTGCCAAACGTGTCGGGTCTCAAAGGTCCGTTCGGCTGCTTGAACCGCGCGCGCTATGGCATTTCATGGGGCGTGTTGGGCGCGGCAGAAGACTGTATGCATCGCGCGCGGCAATATACGCTGGATCGTATCCAGTTCGGCAAGCCGCTCGCACAAACACAGCTCGTGCAGAAAAAACTTGCCGACATGATGACCGACATCACGCTTGGTCTTCATGCATCGCTGCGTGTGGGTCGTTTGTTTGACGAAGGCAAGCTCGCGCCGGAAATGATCTCCATCGTCAAGCGCAACAATTGCGGCAAGGCGCTTGATATCGCGCGCATCGCCCGCGACATGCATGGCGGCAATGGCATCAGTCAGGATTATCACGTGATGCGTCACTCGCAGAATTTGGAAAGCGTGAACACCTATGAAGGCACGCATGATGTGCATGCTTTGATTCTCGGTCGCGCGATCACGGGTCTGCAGGCGTTTTTCTGATTGTTCCCCCTCCGTCCGCTTCGCGGACACCTCCCCCTACAGGGGGAGGAAAAAGAGTGTTAACCTGGATGATCAACGAGAAACATAATGGTGGTGCTGACCTTTCTCCCTCCCCTGCAGGGGAGGGTGTCAGGCGTGCAACGCCTGACGGGTGGGGAAAAAGACCCCGTGACGTTGCGCCTTCTCTCGTCAAGACACTCCGCAGAAATCTGACTCCTCAAGAAGCAAAACTTTGGGTACGTCTCAAAGAATTAAAAAGCCAGGGCCTACATTTTCGAAAACAAGTTCCGATTAAAAACTATATAATCGATTTTGCCTACCCTTCTCGAAAATTATTGATTGAGGTCGATGGTGAGCAATATGGGTTTGATGCCGGTCTGAAGAAGGATCGCAATCGCGATTTCGAATTGGAAACATTGGGATTTCGTGTTTTGCGATTTTGGAATCATGAAGTTGATAGAGAAATCGAAGGCGTTCTTGATCCAATCTGGCGCGATGCCGTAGATAGCGATCCCCACCCGTCGAACGCAAAGCGTTCGACACCCTCCCCTGCAGGGGAGGGAGGAGTATAATATGTCTTCACAAAAACCTCTTGCCGGTCTTCGTGTTCTCGAGCTTGCGCGCATTCTCGCGGGGCCGTGGATCGGGCAGACGCTTGCCGATCTTGGCGCGGATGTTGTCAAAGTCGAGCGTCCCGGCACGGGCGATGATACGCGCACATGGGGCCCGCCCTTCGTTGCAGCCCAAGATGGCGGTGATTTGTCCGCCGCTTATTTCCACGCGTGCAATCGTGGCAAGCGTTCAATCGCTGTCGATTTCGAAACTTCTGAAGGCCAAGAGATTGTCAAACGTCTCGCGCGTCATGCCGATGTGCTCATCGAAAATTTCAAAGTCGGCGGCTTGAAAAAATACGGCCTCGATTATCAAAGCTTGAAAGCGATCAATCCGAAATTGATTTATTGCTCCGTTACAGGCTTTGGTCAGGACGGACCTTATGCCGAACGCGCCGGATATGATTTCATGATTCAGGCGATGGGCGGCATTATGGATTTGACGGGCGCGCCCGATGCCGAGCCGCAAAAAATCGGTGTGGCCTTCGCCGATATTTTCACCGGTGTTTATGGCGTCATCGGTATTCAGGCCGCTTTGCGTCAGCGTGATCTCACAGGCGAGGGCGCGCATATCGATATGGCTTTGCTCGATACGCAGGTGAGCGTGCTTGCCAATCAGGCGATGAATTATCTCGTCTCCGGCAAAGCGCCGCGCCGCTTGGGCAATGCGCATCCGAATATCGTGCCCTATCAAGTTTTTCCCGTGGCCGACGGTCACGTCGTGATCGCGGTTGGTAATGACGGACAATTCAAACGCCTCTGCCAGATTTTGGATTGTGCTCATCTTGCCGATGACCCGCTTTACGCAACCAATCCCGCGCGTGTGACAAATCGCTTGGTGCTGTGCGAGAAAATCGCCGAGCTGACATCAACATTGTTGCGCCATGATCTGTTGTCGGCGCTTGAAAAAGCGGGCGTTCCCGCAGGGCCGATCAATACTGTGGCGGATGTCTTTGCCGATACCCAAGTCAAAGCGCGCGGTATGAAGGTGGATCTTGAGAATGCCGACGCGCTGCTCGGCCATGTGCCGAGCGTACGCACGCCGATTGTGATCAATGGCGAACCGATGGTCGCCGCGCGTCCCTCGCCGCGTCTCGGTGCGGATACTGAAAACGTGTTGAACGATAAAGCGTGGGGCGCTTAACGCGCTGCATAAGACGATGATGAAGTGGATACAAGAATGACGACGCTCCCCGAACGCACAGGCGGCCAATTGATTGTCGATTGCTTGCAGGCGCAAGGTGTCGAGCATGTGTTCTGCGTGCCGGGGGAAAGTTATCTCGCCGTTCTCGATGCGCTGCATGACGCGTCGATCAAAGTCACGGTCTGCCGTCAAGAAGGTGGCGCGGTGATGATGGCGGACGCCTCGGCACGTCTCACAGGCAGACCGGGCATTGCGATGGTCACGCGCGGGCCGGGCGCGACGAATGCGTCGGCCGGCATTCACATTGCCGAACATGATTCCGTTCCGCTCATTCTCTTTGTCGGTCAGATTGAAACCGGCATGAAAGAGCGCGGTGCGTTTCAGGAGATGGATTACAAAGCCTATTTCGGCTCGACCGCGAAATGGGTGACAGAGATCACAGATCCCGCGCGGGTGCCGGAAGTCATCTCGCGCGCATTTCACGTTGCGATGCAGGGCCGTCCCGGTCCGGTCGTGATTGCGTTGCCCGAAGATATGCTTGTTGCGACAGCGCAAATCGCAGTCGGTCCGCGTGTCGAGCCGGTCGAGACATGGCCGGGCCTCACGCACATGGCCGAGCTGCAGAAATTGCTCTGGGCCGCGAAGTGCCCGATTGCAATTTTAGGCGGCAGTGGCTGGAGCGAGAAAGCGCGCGCGTCGATCATCCGTTTCGCCGAGCGGTTTGATTTGCCGGTTGCGACATCCTTCCGCCGTGCGATGTTGTTTGATGGTGATCATCAAAATTATGCGGGCGAAATCGGCATCGGCCCCAATCCGAAATTGAAAGCGCGGATCGAAGGCGCGGATCTTGTTTTGTTGATTGGCGGCCGCATGGCCGAGATGCCGTCGCAATCCTACACACTCTTCGACATCCCCGTGCCGAAGCAAAAGCTTGTGCACGTGCATGCGGATGCGGAAGAGTTGGGTCGCGTCTATCATCCGACGCTCGGCATTCACGCGAGTCCGCGTGCCTTCGCTGCATCTGTTGAAACACTGCAACCGCCGCAGACGATTGCATGGGCCGATGCGCGCAAAGCGGCGCGCGATGAATTCTTCGCATGGACCGACACAATTCCGACAGTGCCGGGTGACTTTCAAATCGGCGAAGCGGTACGGTGGTTACGTGATCGCATTCCGAATGATACCGTCATCACAAATGGCGCAGGCAATTATGCGATCTGGCCGGGGCGCTTCTTTCGCTTCAGGAATTACGGCACGCAAGTTGCGCCGAATTCGGGGTCGATGGGTTTTGGTGTTCCTGCAGCAGTGGGTGCGAAGCGCACATTCCCCAATCGCATGGTGATTGCATTTGCAGGCGACGGCTGTTTCCTGATGAATGGTCAGGAATTTGCAACCGCCGTGCAATATGATTTGCCGATCATTTGCATCGTCGTCGATAACGGCATTTACGGCACGATCCGCATGCATCAGGAGCGTGAATATCCGGGGCGCGTCTCCGCGACGCAATTGAAGAATCCGGATTTCGCCGCTTATGCCCGCGCCTTTGGCGGGCATGGCGAAACCGTGCGCAAGACCGATGAGTTCGCACCCGCTTTCGAGCGCGCAGTCGCATCCGGAAAACCGTCGATCCTTCATTGCTTCCTTGATCCGGAAGCCATTTCGCCCACAACAACACTCACGAAGATTCGTGATAATGCGTTGCGGCCGAAGGATTGGGCGATCTCGCCGTGATTATAATTTCGTCATTGCGAGCGTGAGCGAAGCAATCCAGTTGGAGTCAAAAGAAAAGGCGCAATGAAGTCACTGCGCCTTAATGCCCATCATCAGCTGGATTGCTTCGCGTTCGCTCGCAATGACGATCTCATTAAGCCTCTAGCTTCTTCGCAACCATCGCTTTGAGCGTGCCGAGATCTTTTGCAAATGCGCGAATGCCTTCTGCGAGTTTCTCGGTCGCCATCGCATCTTCGTTTAAGAGATAACGGAAGCGTGCTTCATCCGTCGCAATCTTGTCGCCGCCATTTTGCGCGGCAGTCTTCGGCTCAAGCTTGCGCTCAAGCGTCGATTGGTCTTTGGACAATTGTTCAAGCAAAGCGGGCGCAATCGTCAAACGGTCGCAACCGGCCAGCGCTTCGATCTCGCCCGTATTGCGGAAGCTCGCGCCCATCACAATCGTGCCGTGACCGTGGCGCTTGTAATAGGAATAAATCTTGCGCACCGAGAGCACACCCGGATCCTCTTCCGCCGTATAGGTCTTTCCTTCATTCTTCACATACCAGTCGAGAATGCGGCCGACGAAAGGCGAGATGAGAAATGAATTCGCTTCTGCTGCCGCAACCGCCTGCGCGAGCGAGAAGAGCAAAGTGAGATTGCAATCAATGCCGTCCTTCTGCAAAATTTCGACAGCACGAATGCCTTCCCAAGTGGATGCAAGTTTAATCAGCACCTTGTCGCGTGAAATGCCATTCGCGTCATAGGCTTTGATAATCGCGCGCGCTTTTTCAACGCTTGCTTTTGTGTCGAATGAGAGATCGGCATCAACTTCGGTCGACACGCGTCCCGGCACAAGGCGCGCTAGTTCGGTGCCGAAGGCGACAGCCAAACGATCAGCAACAGCGGCGACGACAGCATCTTTCGCGCCGCTCAGCTTTTTGCCCCATGAGATCGCATCGGCAATCACGCCTTCATAAGCGGGCAAATCAGCAGCCTTCAAAATAAGCGACGGATTGGTTGTGCAATCTGTCGGCTTGAAGGTGCGGATCGCCTCCATATCGCCTGTGTCGGCGACGATGACGGTCATGGCTTTGAGTTGGTCGAGTTTCGAAGTCATCTTGCGCGGCTTTCAGTTCATTCTTTCGCGCTCCTCCTAACACAGGCAAAAGAGCGCGTCAGCCCTGTTTAGGTGGCTCTTTCGTGTCATTCCGAGGCTTGGCAGACGCTCGGTTCTGGCGGATAGTAGATATTCAAAAGGAGCCTTCTTATGCCGATTAAAAACCGGATCGCTGAATTGGCGGATGAAATCGCTTTGTGGCGCCATGATCTCCATCGCCATCCCGAGCTTGATTATGATGTGCATCGCACGGCTGGCATTGTTGCTGAAAAACTCAAAGAGTTTGGCTGCGATGAAATCATCACCGGCATCGGCAAGACCGGCGTTGTCGGGATCATTACAGGTCGTGTCTCAGGGGATCGCGTCATTGGTTTGCGCGCTGATATGGATGCGCTGCCCATTCATGAAACGAGTGGCAAGCCGCATGCGTCCTTAACGCCTGGAAAAATGCATGCGTGCGGTCATGATGGTCACACGGCGATGTTATTGGGTGCCGCAAAATATCTCGCCGAGACAAGAAATTTTGCTGGCAAAGTCGCGGTGATTTTCCAGCCGGCTGAAGAAGGCGGCGGCGGTGGCAAAGCCATGGTTGATGATGGATTGATGACGCGTTTCGGTATCCATGAAGTCTATGGC
>JBJTCD010000043.1:0-3965 GCA_046091665.1 Hyphomicrobiales bacterium | reverse complement strand
ATGATCATCAACCTCGTCGTGATCGTGAAAGGCACTGGCCGCGTGTCGGAAGTCGCGGCCCGCTTCACCCTCGACGCGATGCCGGGCAAACAAATGGCGATCGACGCCGATTTGAATGCAGGGATCATCACCGCTGAAGTCGCCCGCAAGCGCCGCGAAGAAGTGGCCCGCGAATCCGATTTCTACGGGTCGATGGACGGTGCTACGAAATTCGTCAAAGGCGACGCGATCGCCGGCATTTTGATTCTTCTCGTCAACATCATCGGCGGTTTGATCATCGGCCTCGTGCAGCATGGTCTTTCTGCAAGTGAAGCCGCTTCAACTTACGTCACCTTGACGATTGGTGACGGTCTTGTTGCTCAAATCCCTTCCTTGTTGCTTTCAATTGCCACCGCCGTGATCGTGACGCGTGAATCTGGCGAATCCGATCTTTCAAAAACACTCTCGCGCCAGATCGGTGCTCGGCGCGCTTGGTATCCGGTTGCGGGCATTCTCGCTCTCATCGGCATTTTGCCAGGCATGCCCAATTTTCTCTTTCTTGCCGCTGCGGCTGGCGCTGCGGCCATTGCGCATTTCGTTAACAAACGCGACAAGAAAGAAGCGGAAGATCTCGCGCTTGAAGCGGCTAAGCCGAATATCAGCCTTGAAAGCAGCGCGAGTGACGAAGAGAAAAATGAAGTCACGATCAGTGATGTGGCAAACACAACACCGCTCTTGATCGAAGTTGGTTATGGTCTCATTCCGCTCATAGAAGATGCCACACGCGGCGCGCTCGTTTCGCGCATCACCGGCATTCGTAAACAGGTCTCGCGGGATCTCGGCTTTATCGTGCCGCAAGTGCGTATTCGCGACAATCTCTCTTTGATGCCTTCAGCCTATCGCATCACCATCGCTGGTGTGATTGCGGCGGAAGATCAAGTGATCAATGGCAAACTCCTCGCCATTCAAGGTGCCAATTCGAATGTTGTTCTTCCGGGCCAGACCGTGAAGGATCCAACCTTCGGCCTTGATGCTGTGTGGATCGATCCTTCCGATAAGCCACGGGCTCTCGCCGCTGACTATACGGTCGTTGATGCAGGCACTGTGATTGCGACACATTTGCATCAATTGTTGATGCAACGTGGTGCTGATTTGCTCGGTCAAGATGATGTGCAAGAGATCATCGATCACTTCGCCAAATCGGCCCCCAATCTTGTTCAAGGTGTTGTGCCGAAGATTGTCTCCTTGCCGCAACTCACACAAGTGCTCAAATCATTGGTTGGTGAGCAGATTCCGATCTCGGATATGAAGCGCATTCTTGAAGCCGTTTCAGGCGCGAAAGGTCGCGAAACTGATGATCTGATCGAAGCCGCACGCATTGCTCTTGGTCCGATCCTGATCCAACGCATCTCGTCTCCGAAAGAAGAATTGCCGATTGTTACGCTCGATACCGGGCTTGAACAATTGATGATTCAAAACGCCAAACAGAATGGCGCGATGGGCAATGCAATTGAACCGGGCTTGGCGCGCAAGCTGATCGAAGCCTTTGAAGAACAATCAACTCTGTTGGCCAAAACCGGCAAAACACTTGTTGTCGTGACAACGCCGATTTTGCGCCGTGAACTCGCAAGCCTTGTGCGACAGGCCGCTCCCGATGGGCTCGTTCTGTCATTCAAGGAACTTCCTGAAACCAAACGTATCAATGTTGTTGCCGTTATCGGCGGCGCGTCCTGAGGAGAGTGAACCATGATGCAACGTACAAAAATCGTGGCGGAAGATAGCCGCGAAGCCATGGCCCGGATCATGCGGGATTTCGGCGAAGATGCTGTGATCCTCTCAACGCGCAATGTGCCCGGCGGCATTGAAATCATTGCCGGTCATCCTGCGAAAGGCGCACCGAAATTTGATGTCGATGATGAAGAACCCACTTTGGCGCGATTGAAAAAGGCGCAAAAGAAACAGCAGGCCGATGTCGTCGCTGAACGCACAAGCGATGTTCTCAAAAAAGCGTCTTCGCCAAAAAGCGCATCACAAAAATTCGCCGACATTCTTCTTGAAAGCGGTCGCGCAGAAGAATTGTTGCGTCCGTCAGGGTTTCAATTCCGCCCCGCACCAAAAGCAAAGGCAGCCGCGATGAAGAGTGAAGAGCCAGCGGACGAAAGCCCGGCTGCACAAGAAGCCGCGCCTGTCGAAACAGCAAAATTTGATGATCGTCGTCTCAATGCGATTGAGCAATCGGTCAAAGAAATTCGTGCAATGCTTGGCCAAGAAGTGATGATGAGCGGATTGAAATCTGCAGGCGCTTCTCCGGCTTTGATCTCTGTGTTCTTGGCGCAATCAGGCGCGCTCGCCTCGATTGATCCAGATCGTCGCTTTGCAAAATTTTTAGCCAACCGGATGCTTCACAAAGCGCCGCCGAAATTGACTGGCGGTCCGCGTGTTGTGTTGACGCTCGGCCCGAGCGGTTCCGGTAAAACAACATTGCTTGCGCAATTGGCAGCGAAAGCCCGCATCGAGTCGCCTGATGAAAAGCTTACATTTGTGAATGCCGACGCCAATCGCTTTGGTGCGGCCGAGCAATTGCGTGCCTATGGCAAAATTCTCGATGTTCCCGTGATTGATGTCGAACATCCGTCAGAGCTTGCCAAACTCACTACAAATTCTGGACAGCGTTTGTCGCTCTTCATTGATATGCCGAGCCAACCGCATGAAAATGGCGTGTTGCTCGATATTCTCGAGCGTCATCGTGATGAGTTGCCGGAAATGTATAGCGTCGGAGCGATTGCCGCTAATCTCTCAACTGACGCGGTGGATCGCATGTTGTCTCGCTATCCTAACCTTGATGCGCTGGCACTCACAAAACTTGATGAGGCTCCGCTCTCGCTTTCAACCTTCAGCCTTCTGAGTTTGCGCGGCCCGGGCGTGGCCTTCCTTGCCTCAACCTCGCATCTTGTGAAAGGATTGATGGAACCTGATTCGGATATGCTCGAAAGCGTTATTCATTCGAGCCTCGTGGGCAGCGAAGCCGAACAGCTGAACTGACCTTTGTTTTTGATTATCGCGTAGCGTCGGTAGCGTATTATGAAACGTCCCCAGGCCACGGCCATCACGAGCGGAAAAGGTGGAGTCGGCAAGACGAACCTCTCCGTCAATCTCGCCCTTGCCCTTCACAAGGCCGGTCAACGCGTTGGCATATTCGATGCCGATCTCGCGCTTGCCAATGCGCATCTCGTTTTGGGTTGTCGACCCAATCGAACCATTGTCGATGCGCTTTCGGGCCAATGCACGATGGCTGAGACAGTTGTTGAATCGCCTTTGGGCGTGAAGATGATTGCCGGCGGCAGCGGCCTTGCCGAGGTCATGGGGCTGTCAGTTGAAAAACGACAAGAAATCATCAGAAATTTTTCTGAACTCTCCGGCACAATTGATCATTTGATTGTCGACACCGCCGCCGGTGTGGAAGCCAATGTCATCGATTTTGTAGCGGCTTGTGATCGTGTGATTGTTGTTGTGGTGGGTGAACCGACCGCTTTTGTCGATGCCTATGCATCGATCAAAGTGCTTCATCAGGATACCGGACGCGATCGCTTCGATGTCATCATCAATCGTGCAGCCAATGACGCGGTGGGCGCACAAATTTTTTCGCGGTTTCGTGCCATCACCGATCGCTTCTTGAAAGTCACACTGAATCACATCGGAACGGTGCCGGAAGACGAGCGGCTCGCACGCGCGGTTGGCAAATGTGAACCGGTTGTGTCGAGTTTTCCGAATTCAGTTTCGGCAAAAGCAATCATGCGCATTGCCGAAAAGCTTCACTCGACGACGCCGCCAGCGGTTGATGAAGGGGCCATTGGCTTTTTCCGCCCAACAATTTCAACAGAACGAAAAGCGGTGGGAGCCTGAGCCATGGCCCGCAAAGCTTATCCATCTCAAGCCTTAAGCGTTCAAGACATCAATGAACGGGTGCGGCTTCACATGCCGCTTGC
>JBJTCD010000042.1:0-3886 GCA_046091665.1 Hyphomicrobiales bacterium | reverse complement strand
TTTCTGTCTGCGTTAGAAGATTCAGGCTCTGCCATTGCTGAAACCGGTTGGGGGGGCGCGCATCTCTTGATGCATGATGATCAAGAACAGTTGATCGGCGCAGTGCCTGCTTATCTTAAGAGCCATTCGCGCGGCGAATATGTATTTGATCACTCGTGGGCAGATGCCTATCGGCGCGTTGGCGGTCACTATTATCCGAAACTGCAAATTGCCGTGCCCTTTACTCCGGTCACCGGCCCTCGCCTTCTTGTTGCCCCAACGTCTCAGCAAGATGAATTGCGAGAACAATTGGCTTTAGCGTTGAAAAATGTTGCGGCAAAAACAAATGCCTCTTCGGTTCACGCGACTTTTGTCACCGAAGCCGATTTGAAGAGTTTTGCGGCGATAAATTATCTTGAGCGCTATGATCAGCAATTTCATTGGGTGAATGATCACTATTCATCATTTGATGATTTTCTGGCGAGTCTTTCATCCCGTAAACGGAAATCCATCAAACGCGAAAGACGCGATGCGTTGAGCGAAGGCATCATGATGGAATGGGTCACGGGATCTGACATCAAAGAACATCATTGGGATGCATTTTTTGAATTCTATATGGATACAGGCTCACGCAAATGGGGAAGCCCCTATCTGACGCGCGAATTCTTCTCGATGATCGGCGAAAGAATGGCGGCAAAAATTCTTCTCGTGATGGCAAAACGCGCGGGGCGCTATATCGCGGGCGCCATCAATTTCATTGGCTCTCGCACGCTTTATGGACGCAATTGGGGAGCGATTGAGCATCATGCTTTCTTGCATTTTGAGACTTGCTATTATCAGGCGATGGATTTTGCCATCGCGCATAGACTCGCCTCTGTTGAAGCAGGCGCGCAAGGCGAACACAAACTCGCGCGCGGCTATCGTCCAGTAATGACGCGATCCGCGCATTTCTTGCGCGATCCCGGGCTACATCAAGCAGTTGCGAATTATCTAGAAGAAGAACGCGCCTATGTCGAAAGACTTGGCGGTGTTCTGTCCGAGCATTTACCTTTTCGAAAAGCTAAATCCCTCAACAGTGATCCGGCGAAAACTCTCGGAGACGATGAAGATGACTTATGATCCCAGTAATATTTTCGCGAAAATTTTGCGCGGCGAAATTCCTTGCGAGAAACTTTATGAAGACGAACACACATTCGCTTTTATGGACATCATGCCGCAAGCAGAAGGCCATTGCCTTGTCATTCCGAAAAAGCCATCGACCGGATTTCTTGATGCTGACCCGACAATTTTCACATCACTCTTTTCAACGGTACAAAAAGTGGGGCGCGCTGCGAAGATGGCCATGCAAGCTGACGGCGTAACGCTGATGCAATTTAATGGCGCGGCCGCTGGGCAAACCGTCTTCCATCTTCATGTTCATATTCTTCCGCGCAAAGAGGGCATACCACTCAAAGCACATTCGGGACAAATGGAAAAATCAGAGATCATCAAAGCGAATGCGGATAAAATCCGCGCATCGCTCACCGCATAATCTTTTCACTGTCCGGTGATCATGCGCGCAATCGGCGTGTCCGCGACCTGTTTCCACAGCATCATCGCGCCATAAAGAAACGCGACAAGTGTAATCGGCACCACAATCCACGCGACGGCGTTTTCATAACGCAGTCGTGCACGATACCGATCCATGCGACGTTGGCGGCTCGTTCTCACCCGGCCACGCTCCTCTTACTTAAACAATGATTCAGAGCGGAACTTTCGGCACTGAACGCACTTGTTTTGCAACGGCTTTGCGCGGTGGTACTTTCTTGCCGGTCTTGGCTTTGGCGTCAGCGACTGCCTTTTCCGGCTTCGGAGTCACGGGACCTTCAAGATAAACAAAGCCAAGTTTTTTATCCTTGTCTTCGCCTTCAACAACAACACGAACGCCGCCGCCTTGCTTTAATTTACCAAAGAGCAGTTCATCGGCAAGCGGCTGCTTGATCGCAGATTGAATGAGACGCGCCATAGGACGTGCACCCATGGTCTCATCATAACCATGATCGACAAGCCACACACGCGCATCATCAGAGAGTTCAATCGTGACATTGCGATCCGCCAATTGAGCTTCAAGTTGAAGCACAAATTTATCAACGACTTTGCCAACCACTTCTTTCGGCAATTGCGCGAAAGAAATAATCTGGTCAAGACGATTGCGGAATTCCGGCGCAAAGAGACGATTGATCGCTTCTTGATCGTCCCCTTCCCGTTTTGTCCGCGTAAATCCGAATGCGGCTTTGGCGAGATCCGCTGCACCGGCATTCGTCGTCATGATCAAAATTACATTTCGGAAATCAACCGCCTTACCGTGATGATCGGTGAGCTTGCCGTGATCCATCACTTGCAAAAGAATGTTGAACAAATCCGGATGCGCTTTTTCAATTTCATCAAGCAGCAACACGCAATGTGGATGTTGATCCACCGCATCGGTTAGTAAGCCACCCTGATCAAAGCCAACATAGCCCGGAGGCGCGCCGATCAAACGCGAGACCGCGTGACGCTCCATATATTCGGACATATCAAAGCGTTTGATTTCAACGCCAAGCGAAGACGCCAATTGGCGCGCGACTTCCGTTTTGCCGACACCGGTCGGACCTGCAAAGAGATAGCATCCAATCGGCTTTTCAGGATCACGCAAACCCGCACGTGCCAATTTGATCGCCGAAGTCAAAGCCGAAATCGCCTGATCTTGACCATAGACAACGCGTTTCAATGTGGTCTCAAGCGATTGAAGGACTTCTGAATCGTCTTTTGAGACAGTCTTTGGCGGGATGCGCGCCATGGTCGAAACGGTCGCTTCAATTTCTGCAACGCCAATCGTGCGTTTTCTCTTGCTGTCAGCAACAAGCATTTGCGCTGCGCCGCTCTCATCAATCACGTCGATGGCTTTATCTGGCAATTTGCGATCATGAATATAGCGCGCAGAGAGTTCAACCGCCGCTTTGATTGCGTCATTCGAATATTTAAGCCCGTGATAATCCTCATAATAGGGCTTCAACCCTTTGAGAATTTCAATCGCATCGGGAATTGACGGTTCATTCACATCAATCTTCTGGAAGCGACGCAGTAGCGCGCGGTCCTTTTCAAAGAATTGACGGAATTCTTTATAGGTTGTCGAACCGATACAGCGAAGCGTGCCTTGCGCAAGCGCTGGTTTCAACAAATTCGAAGCATCCATGGCCCCGCCGGAAGTCGCACCCGCGCCGATGACAGTGTGAATCTCATCGATAAACAGAATCGCATTCTTATGCGTTTCAATATCTTTCACAACTTGCTTCAAACGCTCTTCAAAATCACCGCGATAGCGCGTACCAGCAAGCAGAAGACCCATATCGAGCGCGAAGACAGTCGCGCCGGAGAGCACCGCTGGCACTTCATCGCGTGTGATCTTCAAAGCGAGACCTTCGGCAATGGCTGTCTTGCCAACACCCGGTTCACCGACCAAAAGTGGATTGTTTTTCTGACGCCGACACAAAACTTGGATCGTGCGTTTCACTTCCGCTTCGCGACCAATCAAAGGATCGATTTTGCCATCAACAGCCTTCTTATTGAGATTGACGCAATAGGCATCAAGCGCTTCGCCTTTTTTACGCGGCGCGCTTCCATTTTTACCTGCGGCTTGTTCGCCGCCGACCGCCTCTTCATCCTCATCCGCAGCGTCCTGATCAGGCGTCACTGGACGTTTCGCGATTCCATGCGAGATATAATTCACTGCATCATATCGCGTCATATCCTGCTCTTGCAGGAAATAGGCGGCATAAGATTCACGCTCAGCAAAAATCGCGACGAGAATATTCGCGCCCGTCACCTCTTCGCGACCCGATGATTGCACATGAATAACCGCGCGTTGAATCACGCGTTGAAATCCTGC
>JBJTCD010000041.1:0-4608 GCA_046091665.1 Hyphomicrobiales bacterium | reverse complement strand
GTCTCCGGTGTTCAGAAGCGCAAAACATCCGGTTCCGTAGGTTGATTTCATCATGCCGGGTTCGAAACAGGCTTGACCGATTGTCGCCGCTTGCTGATCGCCGGCAACGCCGCGAATAGGTATGGCCGATCCGAAATAGTCTGCGCTTGCGATCCCGAAATCAGCGGATGAATCGCGTATCTCCGGCATGAGCTTTTTGGGAATGCCAAATAATGTGAGAAGCTCATCATCCCATTGCCCAGTATGAATGTTGCACAACATCGTACGGGAGGCATTTGTGGCATCGGTGGCGTGGGTTTGACCTTTTGTCAGACGCCAGATCAGAAAACTGTCGATCGTGCCGAATGCCAGTTCACCGCGTTCCGCACGCTCACGTGCTCCGGGTATGGCATCAAGAATGAAACCTATTTTTGTCGCAGAAAAATAGGGATCGAGAAGAAGGCCTGTCTTTTTGGCGACGAGGCTTTCATGTCCTGCCGCTTTCAACGCATGACATTGGTCTGCGGTGCGCCGATCCTGCCAAACAATCGCTTTATGGATCGCTTTTCCTGTCGCCCGGTCCCAGATGACAGTCGTTTCGCGTTGGTTGGTAATGCCAATGGCTGCGATGTCTTGAGCCTGTCGGCCGGCCTTCCCAAGCGCGTGGCGGCCAACTTCGATGACGCCTGACCAAATCTCCTCAACATTATGCTCAACCCAGCCCGCTTTTGGAAAATGCTGGGAGAATTCTTTTTGAGCGCTCGCCATCGGCAAAAGATCTGATGAGAATATGATCGCGCGAGAGGATGTCGTGCCTTGGTCGATCGATAAAATATGGCTCATCGCGATATCCTCCGCTTGCCGCTATGGTGCAATGTTCATTTTTTGTGTATTCTAGGTTAAACACGCTCAGATAAAGAATAAAGTGGGATCTTTGGGATGGATGAGTCGACCGAAAGACAACGGGAAATCATTGAGATTGCTCGTAAAAGCGGGCGTGTACTGGTCGATGATCTGGCGTCACGCTTCGATGTAACCCCGCAAACGATCAGACGCGATCTTAATGATCTCTGTGATCGACGCCTTCTGTCGCGAATCCATGGCGGCGCGATCATCGCTTCGGGCGTCATCAATGCCTCTTATGAGGCGCGCCGCTTCATCGCGCATTCCGAAAAGCAAATCATCGGCGCGGCGGCCGCGGCTCTCATCCCGAATGGGGCTTCCTTGTTCATCAATATCGGGACGACAACCGAAGAGGTTGCCCGCGCTTTGGTGGATCATAAGGAATTATTGATTATTACCAATAACTTAAACGTTGCTATGATGACTTATGCCAGCCCCAATATTGAAGTGATCATGGCGGGCGGACCCGTTCGTCGCTCTGATGGGGCGATTATTGGTGAAGCTGCGGCACACTTTATTTCCCAGTTTAAGGTGGACTATGCGATCATTGGAGCGTCCGCGCTTGATCAGGACGGTGCTTTGCTCGACTTCGACTATCGGGAAGTCAGCGTTGCCAAAACAATCATCGAAAATGCGCGAACAGTTATCCTCGTAGCGGACCGATTGAAGTTTGAACGGACGGCTCCGGTTCGCATTGCGCATATTTCGGACATTGATATTTTCGTTACCGATCACCTTCCGGACGGCGAGTTTAACTCGATTTGCCGCCAAAATGGGGTAAAAACTATCGAGACCCAAAGCAATAGGGAGGAAAATCCCTGAATTTGATCAATTCTATAAAAAATCAATCGTAATGGTGAGAACCAAATTTTTTCGGTTGCAATTCGCTCTATTCCGAATGAACATCTAACGAATTTAAAAAGGATCAGTTGGGGGTTCGCCATGAAAGTGGACATCGCCATAATCGGCGGTGGGATTAATGGCTGTGGCATAGCGCGGGATGCCGCCGGTCGCGGCTTGTCCGTTTACTTGTGCGAACAAAATGATCTGGCGAGTGGAACATCGAGCTGGTCGACTAAGCTCATCCATGGCGGCTTGCGATATCTCGAACATTTTGAATTCAGGCTCGTTCGCGAAGCTCTGATTGAGCGTGAGCGGCTATGGCGCCTTGCGCCGCATATTATTTGGCCGCTTCGATTTGTTTTGCCGGCCCATCGTGGATTGCGGCCCGCTTGGTTATTACGTCTCGGTCTTTTTCTTTATGATCATCTTGGCGGCCGTCAACTTTTACCGGCGACGAGGACGCTAGATCTCTTAAAAGATGAGGTCGGCGTGCCTTTGAAGTCCGAGGCAAATATTGGTTTCGAATATTCGGATTGCTGGGTTGACGATGCGCGCTTGGTTGTTTTGAACGCGATGGACGCGCGTTCGCGAGGCGCTGTGATAGAAACGCGCCAAAAATTGATTGCTGCCGAACGCATGGGTCCATTGTGGCGCCTAACGATTGAAGATCAAGAATCAAAAGCGATTAAACATGTTGATGCGCGCGCCCTTGTGAATGCTGCAGGACCATGGGTGGCTGATATATTGCATCATAAAATGCAGTCTTCTATGGAAGCGCGGGTTCGGCTCGTACAGGGCTCACATATCGTCATGCGCCGCCTTTATAATCATGACCGCGCCTATATTTTTCAGAATGCTGACGGCAGAATTATCTTTGCGATTCCGTATCAAAAGCAATTCACATTGATCGGAACAACTGACCGTGACTATCAAGGTGATCCTGCGGATGTCCATGCAACCGAAGAAGAAATCGCATATTTGATTGCAGCAGCTAGTGAGTATTTCAAAACATCACTCAAGCGTGAGGATGTGGTTTGGTCCTATTCTGGGGTGCGTCCCCTTTACGATGATGGAGCATCGAAAGCGCAGGAAGCCACGCGAGATTATGTTTTGAAACTTGATACCTCAGATGGTAAAGCGCCTTTACTATCAGTTTTTGGCGGCAAAATTACAACTTATCGTCGTCTTGCGGAGGCTGTTCTCGAAAGGTTAAAAACTTATTTTCCAGCGTCTGTTTCGAAAGCGGGCTGGACTGCTGATCTGCCTTTGCCAGGTGGTAATTTTTCTGCAACGGGATTTCAGATTCTTGTTGACCAAATGATCGCCGACTATCCACGTTTTGAGCGCGAATATCTTGAGCGTCTCTGCCGCCTTTACGGGACGCGCGCAAGAGAAATTCTTGGTTCAGCGAAATCAATCAATGACCTTGGACAACAATTTGGTGGTACGTTGACGGGCAGTGAAATTGACTATTTGATGCGCGAGGAATGGGCGCAGACTGCTGATGATATTCTGTGGCGTCGCACAAAGCTCGGTCTGGTTCTGAGTGAGGGTGAAAGATCAAGTCTTCTAACCGCAATTCTTAACCGTCGACAAATAATGCTCGAAAAGCAAAAGCCGACTGAGGGAGATCAAGCAGCATGACCTTGTCTCTTCGCTCAGTTACACGAAAGATTGGTGACGATATCCACATCGACAATGTTTCGCTCACTTTGGAGCGTGGCACATTGAATGTCTTGCTTGGTCCAACTCTATCCGGCAAAACGTCATTGATGCGTTTGATGGCAGGACTTGATATCCCTGATCAAGGGCTTATTCACGTTGATGGGAAAGACGTAACAGGCCTTTCAGTAGGCAAACGTAATGTTGCGATGGTCTATCAGCAATTTATCAATTATCCGACATTGTCCGTATATGAAAATATTGCGTCGCCATTGCGTGTTGCCGGTGTCAATCGCAGCGAGATTGATCGCCGTGTTCAAGAAGCGGCACAATTACTTCGCCTGACGTCGATGCTTGATCGGACGCCTTTGCAATTGTCAGGCGGGCAGCAGCAGCGCACCGCGATTGCGCGCGCATTGGTCAAGCGCGCTGATCTCGTCTTGATGGATGAACCGCTTGCCAATCTCGACTATAAGTTGCGCGAGGAACTGCGTGAGGAACTGCCTCGGATTTTTTCGTCCTCAGGGGCGATTTTTGTTTATGCGACGACCGAACCGTCCGAGGCGCTTTTGCTGGGCGGTAACACCGCGACGCTTTGGCAAGGTCGCGTTACCCAGTTTGGGCGGACAACGGCCGTTTATAGCGAACCTAAAGATTTGATTACTGGTCAAGTTTTCTCTGATCCTCCCTTAAATCTTCTTCATGGCCATAAGAATGGCAACATGTTCATATTGGCAAATGGCAAGACCCTTTCTCTTTATGATGATCTCACACACTTGGCTGACGGATCGATGACACTTGCGTTCCGAGCGCACCACCTGTCATTGCGATCATCTGGTACTTCATCTTTAAAATTGCCTGTTGATGTTGGCGGGTCTGAAATCTCAGGTTCTGAAAGTTTTATTCATGTTGCGCTCGGTTCAACAAAATTTGTTTTGTTGGAGCAGGGTGTCCATCGTATCGATGAGGGAGCAAAGCTAAACGCTCATGTGGCGGTCGAACATCTTTATGTGTTTGATCCGGCTGGGCATCTCTTGCGTGCGCCGCATAATGCGACTTCGGGGCAAGCGGTCCCAGGAGTTGCATTATGACGACACTCCGCCTCGAGAAACTTGCCCATTCATACAAGGCAAATCCCGCGGGACCGCAAGATTATGCTTTGAAAGAAATTAACCAGGTTTGGCGGACGGGTGGCGCTTATGCTCTGCTTGGCCCATCGGG
>JBJTCD010000040.1:0-15899 GCA_046091665.1 Hyphomicrobiales bacterium | reverse complement strand
CAATTCTTCAGCTGGACCAATGCCTGACAGCTTCAAAAGCTGCGGCGAGTTAATCGGCCCACCTGCAAGAACAACAGCACGACGTGCGTGAATGGTGACGATCTCATTGCCACGACGATATTCAACACCAACCGCACGACGCCCCTCGAACAGAATGCGCGTCACGTGCGCTCCTGTCACAAGTTCAAGATTGGTGCGTTTCAAAGCGGGCTTCAAATAGGCGGAAGCCGCACTCCAACGCTTACCCTTGTGGATCGTGCGATCCATGCGGCCAAAGCCTTCTTGACGATAGCCATTCACGTCATCAGTGGCTGCATAGCCCGCCTGCTCGGCCGCTTTGACAAAAATGGAATAAAGCGGGTTCTTCATCGGGCCATAGCTCGTGTGAAGCGGCCCCTCACCGCCGCGATAATCATCACCACCCTCGGCCCGCGTTTCGGCGCGGCGGAAGTAAGGAAGCACCTGGCGATAACCCCAGCCTTGCGCACCCATCTCTTCCCAGCCGTCATAATCCTGCGGATTACCGCGGATATAAACCATGCCATTAACGGAAGAGCCGCCGCCAATCACGCGACCACGCGGCAGATCCATAACCCGACCATCGAGATAAGGTTCAGGCTCTGTATGATAACCCCAGCTATATTTCGCCATGCCCATGGGGATTGAAAGCGCGGTCGGCATTTCAATGAAAATCGAACGGTCGCTGCCGCCAGCTTCAAGCACGGCAACGCGATGTGCACCATCAGCACTCAGCCGATCAGCCAACACGCACCCTGCAGAACCCGCGCCGACAATGACGAAATCCGCTTCCCTAAGGGACATCTCCCCACCCCGATCTGTTGATCGCAATTTCACCTTCGACAGAATAGCCGCGCGCCCGTCAACCCCCGCCAGAAAGCGACAGGAAGTTGAGTTTATGCGTCGGCTTTAAGAAAGGGGGTGACAAAAACTCTGCCAGACTGTTTGATGCACTAGAAGACTGGCGGCCCGGAAAAGGACTCGTCGGCTCGGATCCGGGGAACAACCAGTATACCCCGCAAAACATATGGGAGAATTTGATCATGCGTTCACATGTCATGCGTTCACGAGTGTTCGGTGCTGTTCTTGGAACTGTTGCGGCTTTGGCTGTTCCAGCCCTCGCGATCGCAAAGGACCCGGGCTCATGCAAAACGGTCCGCTTCTCGGATGTGGGCTGGACCGATATTACGGCAACTACCGCTGCCACGTCGGAAGTCCTAAAAGGCTTGGGCTATACAGCAAAGACGGAAGTGTTGTCGGTGCCTGTGACCTACACATCAATGAAAAATAAAAAGATCGATGTGTTTCTTGGCAATTGGATGCCAACGATGGAAGCCGATCGCAAGCCCTATCTCGACAAGAAGCAGATCGAAGTTGTAGGCGTGAATTTGGAAGGCGCGAAATACACACTCGCGGTTCCCGAATATACTTACACAGCCGGATTGAAGACCTTCGCTGATATTGCAAAATTCAAAGACAAACTTGCAGGCAAGATTTACGGCATCGAGCCAGGCAATGACGGCAATCGTTTGATCCTTGATATGGTCAAAGACAACAAGTTTGATCTCAAGGGCTTTGAGCTTGTGGAATCAAGTGAACAAGGCATGCTTGCCGAAGTGGAGCGCGCAACCAAAAAGAACGAAGACATTGTCTTCCTCGGCTGGGAGCCCCATCCGATGAATTCGAAATTCAAGATGAAATATCTTGAAGGTGGCGATGATGTGTTTGGCCCAAATCTCGGTGGCGCGACAATCTACACAAATACTCGTGCGGGCTTTGCGAAAGATTGCCCGAATATCGGCAAGCTTCTCACCAACCTCACTTTTACATTGACCATGGAAAATGAAATCATGGGCAAAATTCTCTTTGATAAAGAAGATGCCAACAAAGCCGCTGCCGCATGGCTCAAAGCCAACCCGGCCCTTCTCGACAAATGGCTTGATGGCGTCACAACGCTTGATGGCAAGCCGGGCCTTGCTGCTGTGAAAGCGTCGTTGGGGCTTTAATTTCTGAACCGTCATTGCGAGCGCATGCGAAGCAATCCAGTTGATAATTCAAGAAAGGACTGGATTGCTTCGTTGCTTTGCTCCTCGCAATGACGGACTAACGAAGTAAAGCGTCACACACATAATGACGCACAAACAAACAACAGGGACAACGCGCTGATGGATGAGTGGATCACCCAATCAAAAGTGCCGCTCGGCCCCTATATCGAAAGCGCGGTTTCAACGCTGACCGATCAGGGCCAAGAGATTTTTGATGCCATCTCGACAGTCGTTGGTACGGGCATCGATAGTGTCACCGCCGCTTTGCAAGCGATCCCGGCAACGCTGTTCATTCTGATTTTTTCTGTTCTGGTTTATCTGCTCCATCGCTCACTTGCGCTTGTAATTGGATCAGCGCTCGCATTGTTGCTCATCGCCAATCTCGGCTATTGGGCTGCGACGATGGAGACATTGTCGCTTGTTGTGTCAGCAACATTGGTTTCTGTCATTATTGGCGTTCCACTCGGCATTGCGTCAGCGCATCGCCCTTGGCTTTACACAGCACTGCGGCCCATTCTTGATTTGATGCAAACGATCCCGACCTTCGTTTATTTGATTCCAACTTTGATTTTATTCGGCCTCGGCGTTGTGCCTGGGCTTATCTCGACGGTTATTTTTGCAATCCCCGCACCCATTCGCTTGACTCATCTTGGCATCACCGCCGTGCCAAAACACTTGATCGAAGCCGGTGAAAGTTTTGGTGCCACAAAAAGCCAATTGCTTTGGAAAGTTGAAATACCCTCCGCGCTGCCCACGATCATGGCGGGTGTAACGCAATGCATTATGCTCTCGCTCTCGATGGTGGTGATCGCGGCACTTGTCGGCGCAGGGGGCTTAGGCAAGCCCGTCGTGCGAGCGTTGAACTCCGTTAATATCGGCATGGGATTTGAGGCCGGTCTTGCGATTGTCATTCTCGCCATCATTCTTGATCGCGTGTGCAAACTCCCTGACGTAAAAAAACAGGGAAGCGCGAAATGAGTCATATCGTTTTTAAAGGCGTCGATATTGTTTTCGGCGAGGCGCATAAGGAAGCGCTCCGTCTGCTTGATCAAGGCGGCACGCGTGATGAGATCTTGAAATCAACAGGCGCTGTCATTGGTGTTGCCGATGCATCTCTTACGGTTGAAGAAGGCGAAATCTGCGTGTTGATGGGCCTCTCAGGCTCCGGGAAATCAACACTTTTGCGCGCAGTGAATGGTCTCAATAAAGTCTCGCGCGGAAAAGTGATACTGAAACATCGCGGCGCTATGGTCGATATCGCAAAGATTGATGCCGATACGCTGCGTGCGGTGCGCACCGAGAGCGTGGCGATGGTGTTCCAGCAATTTGCTTTGCTGCCATGGCGTACCGTGAAAGACAATGTCGGCTTCGGCCTTGAACTCAAAGGCATGAGCAAGGCCGAGCGCGATGCGATTGTCGATCAGAAACTCAAAATGGTTCAGCTTGATTCATGGGCGCAAAAATATGCGCATGAGCTTTCAGGCGGCATGCAACAACGCGTTGGCCTTGCGCGCGCTTTCGCCACCGATGCAAGCCTCTTATTGATGGACGAGCCCTTCTCGGCGCTTGATCCCCTCATTCGTACCAAGTTGCAGGACGAGCTATTGTCACTGCAAAAGAATTTGAAAAAGACCATCCTCTTCGTAAGCCATGATCTTGATGAAGCGATGAAGCTCGGCAATCGCATCGCGATTATGGAGGGCGGCCGCATCGTGCAGTGGGGCACGCCGGAAGATATCATTCTTCGGCCTGCGAATGAGTATGTTGCCGAATTCGTCGCGCATATGAATCCGCTGCACGTCGTAAAAGCGCGTTCGATCATGCGACCACTTGCCGACTGCGCGCGTGATGGCGAGCGTTATTTTATTGATGATGAGCGTAAGGCGTCGATTGTGATTGATGCTTCAGGCAAAGCTGTGAGCGCGAAGGTTGACGGCAATGATGTTCCGCTTTTGCGCGTCGAAGCCGATGGCGTGATCCCAAACAATGCGAAACACGGCATCGCAATCGCGTCACCCGAGATAACACTCAAAACAGCGATCGCCCTGAGGCAAACCTCAGGGCATGGCTTGGGCCTTGTTGATGCAGACGGCCGCCTCATCGGCCTTTGCAATGACAGCGATCTTTTCGGCGGTCTTTTGAGGGAGAGGCGTTAGGCCCGCGGTGAGACTTATTTGTCGCTTATTGCGGCTTCTACAAGCTCTGGATTTTTTTCGATCACACGCAGTAATAGGCAAGCTGTCGGGTCTGGCTGACGACGGCCTTGCTCCCATCCTTCAATCGTCCGAGCGGGTATCCCAAATCGCGCTTCAAATTCGCGCGGGGACTTTGCAACCGATTTACGAATATCTCTGACGCGTTCTGACGACATTGCAACAACAGTCCGAACCGGCAACTCAATTTCCCCACGCTTCCAGGCGACGATTTCACCGAGACTCTCTCGCAGAGCTAAGCTGAAAGCTGAGCCTTTCGCTGATTTAGTTTTAGGTTTTGATTTAAGCTTTTCCATTCTTAATCTCCTGCATCATCTGCAACGCGGCCTTTTTCTCATTGGGCGTCAAATTTTCTTGAACAGACTTTGAATAAGCAAACAGAAGAACCGCTAGGTTATCCTCGATCATCAAGAAATAGATAACGCGACCCCCGCCTCTTTTACCCCGATTGCCAAATTGGAACCGCAGTTTGCGCAAACCACCAAGGCCCGGAATGACCGCTCCCGAAGTTGGAGCGTTGGCGATCCTCTGTTCAAGATATTCAATATCGGCTTCACTCGCCCCGAGCCGCTTCATGTCTTTCATAAAACGCCGCGTTCGAACGATTTCCATGGAAAGGTATATACGTCATTGACGTATTTTTCAAGAGGTTAAATCAATCCAGAAAAGAGCGTGTAACGAATATGCCGCTGCGTCAACTAAACTACGCGCTAACGAATAAATGAGGGTCAGAGATGCGTGATATTGAGCCCTTGAGACCGGCGTTAGGCCTCTTTTGGCCCCAAACCCTTGGCTTTAAGCTCCAGCGCATAGGCTTTGAGGCAGGCGGGACAGAGACAATCGGCCGGGCCGCCTTCCGTCGTCAAAGGCAGGCGGAAATCCTCGCCCGAGCACCAACAGGGCCCACCGGTTGTGCAGGTAAAAGCCGTGCCGCAGCGCTCGCAAGCCATGGGCCGATCGGTACCTTTTTTGATGTCAGTCATGGACCCGGTATCCTCGACGCCTTTGTTTCGGTGAGAGTGTCGCATCCTAGCCCGACGGGGTCGGGCTCGGTCAACCGGTTCTCTTCAAAAAGCCGCAAGGCTAAGCGATCAATAAATCGGTCAGGACATAGATTTTTGACATGGATTTTTTGTAACGATAATGCCGAGCCGATAAAAGAATTTTGAAAGCCGCGCGGGATGCGGCGTGTAACGCGGGAGAGACCTATGAACCAGGATGTCATCATCAGCTGCGCGATTACAGGCGCAGGCGACACAGTGGGCAAACATCCGGCAATCCCCGTGACGCCTGAGCAAATCGCCGCTTCCGCGATTGAAGCCACCAAAGCCGGTGCGGCGATTGTCCACCTCCATGTGCGCGATGTGAAGACGGGCAAAGCAGGTCGCGATCTTGCGAATTATCGCGAAGCTGTAAAACTCATCCGCGATTCAGGCGTTGATACGGTGATCAATCTCACCGCAGGGATGGGCGGCGATTTCTTCTTTGATGCAGATAACCCCGCAACGGGTGGCGCGGGCACGGATATGGCGAATGCGGCGGAACGCGTCGCTCATGTTGAAGAGCTGCGTCCTGAAATCTGCACGCTTGATTGCGGCTCATTGAATTTCGGCAATGGCGCCTTTATCGCGACTGCTGATCTCTTGCGCGATATGGCAGCACGCATTCAGAAGGCAGGTGTGAAGCCGGAGATCGAAGCGTTTGAACTCGGCCATATCTGGCTCGCAAAACAATTGATGAGCGAAGGCTTGATTGACGATCCGGCGCTTTTCCAATTGTGCCTTGGCATTCCATGGGGCGCGGAAGCGACAACGGAAGCGATGCTTGCGATGCGCAATCATCTGCCCGCAGGATGCAACTGGGCGGGCTTTGCCATTGGCCGCAACCAGATGGCGTTTGTTGCGCAATCTGTTGTGCTTGGCGGCAATGTGCGCGTGGGACTTGAGGATAATATCTGGCTCGACAAGGGCGTGCCCGCTTCAAATGAATCGCTTGTGATGCGCGCGAAAGAAATCATCAACCGCATGGGCGCACGTACACTCTCGCCGGAAGAAGCACGGCAGAAACTTAAATTGAAGAAGCAGAAATGAGTGAAGTGACACGCGTTACTGCGCCTTATGAAGGCATTCCCTTCAAAGGGTGGGATGAAACGGCACCGATCCCCGCGCCGTTGAAACTGCTTCGCTGCATCGTGAAGCCCGAATGGACCGATTATAACGGCCATATGAGCGAGAGTATTTATCTGCTCGTGATGGGTGATCATTCCGACGCGTTTTTTAGATTTTTTGGCATTGACGAGGCCTATCGCGCGACAGGTTTCTCGCTCTACACAATCGAGACGCGCATTCACAATTATCGCGAATGTTCGGAAGGTGACGAGATCGAATTCGCGCTGACGCTGGTCGATCTTGATCAGAAGCGCCTGCATATTTTCCACGAGATGCAAAATGCCAAGACCGGTGAATTGCTCGCGACCGGCGAGCAGCTTCTGATGCATGTCGATATGAAGGCCGGAAAAAGTGCGACGCTGCCGGTTGATTTGTTTTATCGCTTAAGCCAGATTTTGAAGGCCCATTCCGCTTTGCCAAAACAGAAAACGGTCGGCACTGTGTTGGGCATTAGACGCTAGAGCATGCGGCGAAAAAGTGGATACCGGCTTTTCGATAAACCGCATGCGGCAATGAAAGGTAAATCATGAGCGGATTTCCGATTTCCGAAGAGCAACAGATGCTCGTCGACACTGTCAGGAGCTTTGTTGAGAACGAGCTCTATCCGCATGAAGATCACGTCGAAGAGATTGACGATGTGCCGGAAGATCTCGCCAAAGAAATCCAGAAAAAATCGATTGAGCTTGGACTCTATGCCGCCAATATGCCGGCTGAATATGGCGGCGGCGGATTGGACAATCTCTCGCTGACTTTGCTCGAACGCGAATTGGGTCGTGCGTCTTACGGTTTGCAAATGTGCGTGGCGCGTCCATCCAATATTCTCCAAGGCTGCAAGGGTGAGCAGATCGAGCGCTATCTCATCCCCGTCATCAAAGGCGAGCGGCATGATTGCCTTGCGATGACAGAGCCGGGTGCAGGCTCGGATGTGCGCTCGATGAAAACACGCGCTGAGAAAAAAGGCGATACTTACGTTATCAATGGTTCGAAACATTTCATCAGCCATGCGGATAAATCCGATTTCGTCGTGCTGATGGCGGCAACTGGATATGATGAGACCCCGCGCGGCAAAAAGGCGAAGATTACAGCCTTTCTCGTCGATATGGGCACGCCCGGTTTCACCATGCGACGTGGTCCGAAATGCGTCTCGCATAAAGGCTATCACCAATGCGAAATGTTTTTCGATGATTGCGTGATTCCGGCAAGCCAAGTGCTGGGCGAAGAGCACAAAGGTTTTGAATTGATGGGCGAATGGTTGGGTGCCACCCGTCTCACTGTGGCCGCCACAAGCGTCGGCCGCGCACGGCGTGTCCTCGATTCAGCACTCGATTGGGCTTCGCAGCGCAAACAGTTTGGTGAGGTGATCGGAAAGTTTCAGGGTGTATCCTTCCAGCTCGCGGATATGTTGACTGAAATCGAAGCCTCCGATTTGTTAACGCTTGCCGCTGCCGATAAGCTCGACAAAGGCACTGCAACAGACACGGATTTCGCAATGGCGAAATTGTTTGCGTCCGAGACACTCGCACGCGTGACCGATAAAGCCATCCAAATTTATGGTGGCATGGGTTTGATGTCGTCATTGCCGATTGAGCGCTGGTGGCGTGATGCACGCGTCGAGCGCATATGGGATGGCACAAGTGAAATTCAACGCCATATTATTTCGCGCGCGTTGCTGCGTCCGCGTGGCGCTTAAAGGATCATCATGACGGCTTACAGCGCGCTGAAATCCCGCATTGATCAAGGCGATATCATCGTTCTCGATGGCGCGACGGGGACAGAATTGCAGCGGCGCGGCGCGCCTATGGATCCGGCTGCATGGTGTGGCCCTGCAACGCTCGAGAATGATCATATTCTAACCGCCATCCATCGGGACTATATTGAAGCAGGCTCCGATGTTGTAACGGCGAACACATTCGCGGCGTCAAAGATCATGCTCAAAGCGGCAGGGCTTGCGGACCGTTCGGATGAAATTGTCACGCGCGCTGTGGAAGCGGCTTTGAAGGCACGCGAAATATCAGGCAACGCGCAAGTGGTTATCGCGGGATCGCTCTCTCACATGGTACCTGTGGCTGAAGGTACTGCAAAAGTTGATCCGTCAAAAATTCCGTCACCGGCTGAAATTTCCGATGCGTTTCATGCTTTGGCGCATGGGTTGAAACGCGCGGGCGCTGAACTCATTTTGCTCGAAATGATGTATGAGCCGAAGCGCACAAAGCTCGCGGTTGATGCGGCGCTTTCAACTGGTTTGCCCGTTTGGTTCGGTATTAGCGCGCGTCGCGGAGCCGATGGCCAGGTGAAAGCCTTCCATCATTTGGAAGACCTACCGATTGCGGACATCATCAAGCTCATACCGTCGCAAGGCATTGACGCCGTGGGTGTGATGCATACGGGCGCGGAAGTGATCAGCGACACGCTTATTGAAATCAAAAAGCACTATAGTGGCCCGCTCGCCGCCTATCCGGACTCCGGCTATTTCGAAATGCCGGACTGGAAATTTGTCGATATCATTCCACCGGATCGTTATGGCCACTTTGTGCGGCAATGGTTGAACGAAGGCGCGCAGATGATCGGCGGGTGTTGCGGCTTGGGTCTTGATCATATCGTTGAGGCCAAACGCGCAGCGGATGAAAGACGCGCGACGCTCTGATTATTCCTTCGCTATTGCGCATAAAAATAAAACAGTTTTTTCCTCCCCCTGCAGGGGGGAGGTGGTTGCGTAGCAACCGGAGGGGGCTCTGATTAAGACCCCACCCGTCGAATGCTTTCGCATTCGCCACCCTCCCCTACAGGGGAGGGAGATTCATAAACGGCGTTTAACCCAATCACACTCGAACACTAAGCCGCAAATCCCGCATCTTTCTTTGCCATCAGAATTTTTGTCTGATTGAAATGCGCTTCTGCATAGCCGCCATAATCTTCCCAAGATTGCGCGGTTTTCTCTGCAACCTCATCTGACAGCACCGAAAGCTTCTGGCCTGTTGAATAAGCAAGCACCAAAGTCTGACACGCGCGTTCAAAATAATAGAGATTGTCAAACGCATCCGCAACGGTAGGGCCTGTGACAAGCACGCCGTGATTACCCATCATCATAATCGATTTATTCCCGAGCACACGCACAAGACGCGCGCCCTCGTCATCATTCTCAGCCAATCCACCATAGTGATCATCATATGCGACGCGATTGAAAAAGCGTGCGGTGTTCTGATCAATCGGCTTGATCTCGGGATCAGCCAAAGAGGCAACCGCCGTTGCATAAGGCGAATGGACATGAAGAATACACCGCGCTTGCGGGGCTGCGCGATGAAGATGGCCATGAATGATCCAGGCCGTTGGATCCGGCGCATCCGCGCGGTTCATGGTTTCAGGATCATCCGCATCCACCAATAAAAGTGATGAGGCATTTATGTTTTCAAAATGAACCCATTTTGGATTCATCAAAAACTTCTTGCCGTCATCAGATACCGACAGGCTGAAATGATTGGCAATCGATTCATGCCAATTATAATACGCCGCCATGCGGAACACGGCGGCCAGATCAACCCGCATTTGACGAATGTCTTCCGACATGGCGTCCTCCTGATGTCGCTTTTCGTTGAAGGATCGTCGCCGCTGATGCCTCGCCTTTCAAGCCCTGAAGCGATAAAAAGAAGAAATAAACCGATATTTTATTTCGAGAGTCCCGCAAAATGAGTCGCTCCGCCCTTGCCCGCTTGCTCTCCCCGCGCTCGCTCGCCGTTATCGGCGGGCGCGAAGCGGCCGAAGTGATCCGCCAATGCGAACGTATCGGCTTTCAAGGCGAGATCTGGCCCGTGAACCCCAAGCGCCCCGAAGTGGCGGGACGAACATCTTTTGCGAGCCTTGCTGATTTGCCCGGCGTGCCGGATGCCAGCTTCATAGCGGTGCCGCGCGAGGTGACGATTGAAAGCATATCAACACTTGCCAAAATGGGAGCCGGTGGCGCGGTGTGTTACGCATCCGGTTTTGCCGAAGTCGGTGGTGATGGTGTTGATGCGCAAGCGAGGCTTGTTGCAGCATCAGGTGACATGGCTTTGCTTGGCCCAAATTGTTACGGGCTTTTGAATTATCTTGATGGTGCCGCTTTATGGCCTGATCAACATGGCGGTTTGGCTGTTAAACGCGGCGTCGCCATCATCACGCAATCAGGCAATATCGGTTTGAATTTGACCATGCAATCACGAAGCCTGCCGCTGGCTTATTTGATTTCAGCGGGCAACAAAGCCAAAGGCGATCTCGGTGAGATGATTGACACGCTGCTTGACGATGAGCGCGTCACCGCGATCGGTCTTCACATCGAAGGTCTTGATGATATCGAACGCTTTTCAAAAGCGGCGTTGCGCGCGCTTGATCAAGGCGTGCCACTGGTTGCGATCAAGACTGGGCGGTCAGAAGCTGGTGCGGCCTTGACGATGTCGCACACCTCATCGCTTGCAGGTTCTGATCAACTCTTCGATGCGCTTTTTGCACGTTACGGTATTGGCCGCACCAAAGATGTGGGCACGTTTTTAGAAACACTGAAACTTCTTCACGTGCATGGGCCGCTTTCTAACCGCACCGTCTCATCGATGAGTTGCTCTGGCGGTGAAGCGGGGCTTGTTGCTGATTTGGCGTCCGACGCCGGATTGCCGACACCGCCTTTACCGAAAGACGCCGAAGCCAAACTTTTTGAAGCGCTCGGGCCTAAAGTGCCCCTTGCCAATCCGCTTGATTATCACACTTACATTTGGGGCGATCTTGAAGCTTCAACCGCAACCTTCTCGGCCATGCTTGGCGCTGGTTACGGCATGAATTTATTGATCCTCGATTTTCCGCGCGGCGATCGATGCGATGCCTCAAGCTGGGATGTGACGCTGCAAGCCTTCGAGAATGCGCAAAAGGCAACGGGCGCAAAAGCGGCGCTTGTAGCTTCACTACCTGAATCTTTGCCTGAACATGTCGGTCGTCGCATGATCGCATCTGGCATCGCTCCAATGCAAGGCTTGAGTGAGTGTATGGAAGCAATCTGCATCGCTGCCGATATCGGCGCTGTGCGCGCGCGGAAACATGAAGCGCCGTTAAAGCACGCATCCTCTTTTGAAGTCGGGCGCGCTTACATGCTCGATGAACCGACAGGCAAAGCCGCGTTGAAAGCGTTTGGCCTCACCGTGCCGAAAGGCGAAGTGGTGGCCATTATGGATGCCGCAGAAGCCGCAGACCGCATCGGCTTTCCCGTCGTCGTGAAAGCCGTATCCGACACCATCGCGCATAAAACAGAAGCAGGCGCGGTGAAGCTCAATTTGAAATCTCCTTCCGAGGTTGAAGCGGCCGCAAAAGCCATGGTGCATCTTTCTGATCGCGTGCTGGTTGAAGCGATGCAATCGGGCATTGTTGCGGAAATGATCATCGGCGTGACGCGCGATCCATTGTTTGGACCGACGCTGACATTTGGCTCAGGCGGCATTCTCGTCGAGCTTTTGAAAGATGCCGCATCGCTTCTCCTGCCGACATCGCGTGAAGCGGTTGAACATGCGTTTGATAAACTAAAGCTCTCGCATCTTGTCGAAGGGTTTCGTGGTCGCGCGAAAGGTGATCGCAAAGCCGCGATTGATGCGATCATGGCCGTGGCCTCTTATGCGGAACGCGAGCGCGATAGGCTCGTTGAATTGGATGTCAATCCCGTTCTCGTTCTTGAACAAGGTGCGGTCGCGGTTGATGCGATGATTAGAGTAGCACGCGCATGATCTCGAAAAAGTGGTCTCCGGTTTTTCGATAAAGATCATGCGCTAGGATAATGAATACATGATCTCGAAAAAGTGGTCTCCGGTTTTTCGTTAAAGATCATGCGCAGTTAAAGGAATTTCAATATGAATTATCCCGTCACAACCAAGCGCGATGGCGCGGTGTTTGAGATCACACTCGATCGGCCGAAAGCCAATGCAATCAATGTTGAAACCAGCAAGGCGCTTTATAAGGCCTTCGCCGAATTTCGCGATGATCCAACTTTATCGGTTGCGATTTTATCGGGCGGTGAAGGGCGTTTCTTTTCAGCCGGGTGGGATTTGAAAGCGGGCGCGGAAGGCGAAGCGGTTGATGCCGATCACGGGCCTGGCGGTTTCGCGGGACTTACTGAGTTGTGGGATCTCGACAAGCCGGTGATTGCAGCTGTCAATGGTTTGGCTTTTGGTGGCGGCTTTGAATTGGCACTGGCGGCTGATCTCATCATCGCCGCTGAAACCGCTGAGTTTGCCCTCACAGAAGTGACACTTGGCATTATGGCGGATTCAGGTGGCGTGCTGCGTTTGCCCAAACGCGTTCCGCTTCCGATTGCGATGGAACTCTTGATGACCGCGCGACGGCTATCGCCTGATGAAGCCGCACGATGGGGCCTTGTGAACAAAGTCGTGCCGAAAGATAAACTCATGCAAGAAGCGCGCGTGCTAGCGGCAACGATCGCACAGAATGCACCGCTTGCGCTCAAAGCCATCAAAGCGGTGATCAAAGCCACTTTACCGCTTGATGTGAAAGAGGGTTACGCGCTTATGCGTTCAGGCGCGATTCCCGCTTACACAAAAATGTTGAAGTCGGAAGACGCGCTTGAAGGGCCGCAAGCCTTCGCAGAAAAACGCAAGCCGGAATGGAAGGGACGTTAATCGCTTTTGCGAGAGCGCTCGCCCAAAATTTGATAGATCACCGCGCCTAACACAATCAATCCGCCAATGATGGCGCCATCAGCCGGGCGTTCGCTGAAAATCATAAACACCCATAAAGGTGCGATGACCGTATCTAGCAAGCCGATCAATCCGGCCTCAGCTGCGGGAATGCGCGCGACACCGCGCATATAAAGCACATTCGCGACACCAATAGTGATCGAGCCCAGAACCGCGAGCAAAACCAAATCGCGGATTGTAACATGCGAAAAGTCACTCATCGGCCACGCAACCATCGCGCATAAAATTCCCGATAGAATCGAATGCGCCGCCATCGACATTTTTGGATGACGGCGCGCTAAAATCACAAGCGCGGCAAAACTCAACACCATCACAAAGCTCGCGAGATCGCCTTTGACATTACCGGCTTGATAGGACCCACCCACCATGAACATAACGCCTGAAAGCGCAACCGCGCTCGCAAACATTGTGCGCATGGCCACGCGTTCACGAATCCAGAGCCAGCCCAACAACGCCACAACAAAAGGCAAGGTTGTGTAGACGATCATCACATTGGCAACTGTTGTCCAATTCAACGCTTGCATATAGGCCATCATGCCAATTGTATTGATTGGAACAATCACAAAACCGGCAAAGGGAATGGTTGCGAAAGGGCGGATGATGTTGTCGCGATCAACCCAAGCGACATAGATAAAGAGTGAAAGCGCTCCGAAAAAGGCGCGGCCGCATTGAATGGTCCAAATATCGAGTGTGAGATAACGCACCCAAATGCCGGCCGTGCTCCAGAGAAAGGCGGCGATCGCAACATAGGCGATGCCGCGCCAGCGCGAGCGTCGCGCTTTTCTCAACGCATCATGATCAACTTCAAGGGAGGACGACGACAAAGACATGAGAAAGCTTAAAATGGGAAAACTTAAGTCCGCAACACAATCTTATCTTTCATTATTCTCGATTTATCGCGCCCCCAAAAAGGACACAGACCTCACCGGAAACGACATGACAACGCGCGGCTCAATACAATACCCCGTCGGGCCCTGCTAAAACACAGTCGCTGAGAGGCTTTCCCTCGGGCTTTGGTTCGGCAATAGTCTCTTGCAGTCAACCATCCATGCGGGAGTGAGCCATGTCTTCATCAGTCAAAACCGTCGCCATTATCGGATCGGGCGTCATCGGCTCCGGTTGGGCCGCGCGCGGTCTCGCGCATGGACTTGATGTTGTGGCCTTTGATCCGGCGCCTGATGGCGAAACCAAAATCCGCGCGGCGATTGCCAATGCCTGGCCCGCGTTAGAGGTCGCAGGGCTCGCGAAAGGGGCAAGTCCGTCACGTTTGACCTATGTTTCAAGTGTTGCGGATGCGGTTAAAAATGCCGATTTCATTCAAGAGAACGCGCCCGAGCGCGAAGAATTAAAGCAGAAACTCTTGGCAGAAATTGATTCGCACGCAAAACCCGGCGCAATCATAGCCTCATCGACCTCTTATCTTTTACCAACAAGCCTGCAAAAACTTTGCAAAGATCCGTCGCGCATTGTTGTCGGCCATCCCTTCAACCCCGTCTATCTCTTGCCGCTCGTTGAAATCGTCGCTGGCGAGAAAACAGCGCCCGCCACTGTTGAAGCGGCAAAAAATTTCTATCGCTTGATTGGCATGCGGCCTTTGCATGTGCGCAAGGAAATTGAAGGCTTCATTGCTGACCGGTTAATGGAAGCCTTGTGGCGTGAAGCGCTCTGGCTCATCAAAGATGACATCGCAACGACCGAAGAAATCGATGCTGCCGTTGTTTATGGCTGCGGCTTGCGTTGGTCGCTCATGGGCACATTCCTCACCTTCCAGCTTGCGGGTGGGGATGCCGGCATGCGTCATTTCATGCATCAATTCGGCCCGGCGTTGAAAATGCCCTATTCTTACACGCCCGCGCCCGAACTCACCGATCAGATCATTGACCGCATTGTTGACGGATGCGAACATCAAGCGGCTGGTCGTTCTGTGAAAGAGCTTGAGCGTCGCCGTGATGCGTTTTTGAATGATCTCTTGAAACTTGTAAAAAATTACTGGCCCGAAGCAGAAGGTCGTCCGGATCATATCTAATCAAGGCGCGCGCTTATGACCGAACCAATGCATCTTTATGACGCTGTCGTTTTGAAAGAGTGGGTCGATTTCAACGGCCATATGAATGACGCCGCTTATGCGATTCCCTTCTCACGCGCGATTGATGCGCTGATGGATATGATCGGACTTGATGCGGAGGGGCGAAAAGCCACCAACCACACGCTTTTCACACTCGCGATGCAATTACGATTTCATCACGAAGTGAAAGAAGGGGCACCGCTCAAAGTCTCAGGACAAATTCTTGAAATCGACGCCAAAAGGCTTCGGCTCTATCAATGGCTTCGTCATGGTGAAACCGGCACGCTACTCGCAACTTGTGAACAGCTTCTGGCGTCAATCGATCAGACGGGTCCAAGAATTTCACCGTTCCCGTCAAAAGCGGGCGCGGCATTACAAAAGCTTGCAAGTGATCACTCGACTATGCCCACGCCTGATGATGCGGGCCAAGGTATTGCCCTGAAGCGGAAGTGATATTCAAATCACCCGAATTCTGAGCATCTTACTATTTGTCATTGCGAGCGAACGCGAAGCAATCCAGTTGATGTTTATTATTTTTATGCAACGGATCGACTGTACCTCTTTCGTTGACACCACCTGGATTGCTTCGCGTTCGCTCGCAATTACGGGCTCTTTACAATGTCAATTATAACAAACAATCGCCTTTTATTTTATCATCCCATTCGCGT
>JBJTCD010000039.1:0-35274 GCA_046091665.1 Hyphomicrobiales bacterium | reverse complement strand
ACCCCCGCTCTTTCCTGAGCTTCGCCCAATATTCAAGCCGCTTTTTGATTTCGCGTTCAAAGCCGCGTTCTACGGGTTCATAGAAGTTCTTGCGACCAAGCTTTTCAGGAAAATAATTCTGGCCAGAGAAAGCATCAGGCTCATCATGATCATAGCGATAGCCTTCGCCATAGCCTTCCGAAGCCATCAATTTTGTCGGTGCGTTCAAAATCACTTTTGGCGGCATTAAAGAGCCTGCATCTTTTGCGGTACGCAGCGCGCTCTTGTAAGCCACATAAAGCGCATTCGATTTCGGCGCGGTGGCGAGATAGACCACCGCTTGCGCGAGCGCGAGTTCACCTTCGGGCGCGCCAAGAAAATCAAACGCGTCTTTGGCGGCATTTGCAATCACCAAGGCTTGCGGATCGGCAAGACCGATATCCTCGACCGCCATTCGAACGAGACGACGCGCGAGAAACAAAGGCGTCTCTCCCGCGTCAAGCATACGCGCAAAATAATAAAGCGCGGCATCGGGATCCGAACCGCGCACGCTCTTATGCAGCGCGCTGATCAGATTATAGTGACCATCTTCACTCTTGTCGTAAATCGGTGCGCGACGTTGCACGATTTCAGCGAGCTTTGCTGCGTCAAATATTTCATTGGGCTTTGCCGAGCGCCAAATTTCCTCTGCCAATGTTAAAGACGCGCGGCCATCGCCATCAGCCATCGCGAGCAATGCCGCACGCGCATCCTGATCAAGCGGTAAAGGTTTGCCTTCAATCTCTTCTGCACGATGAAGCAAACGATCAATTGCGGCTTCATCCAAGGACTTGAAGGTGAGAACACGCGCGCGCGATAAAAGCGCAGCGTTCAATTCAAATGATGGATTTTCTGTTGTGGCTCCAATCAACGTGATTGTGCCATCTTCCATTACCGGCAAAAAAGCATCTTGCTGCGCGCGATTGAAGCGATGAATCTCGTCAACGAAGAGAAGCGTGCCCTGCCCTGCCGCGCGACGTCCACGCGCCGCTTCAAAAACTTTTTTTAATTCGGCAACGCCCGAAAAAATCGCGGAGATCGGTTCAAAATGAAGCGTTGTTTCATGCGCGAGCAAACGCGCGGTTGTTGTTTTACCGGTGCCGGGCGGTCCCCAGAATATCAGCGAGCCTAAAGACCCTGATGCAATCAATCTTGTCAGAATTCCATCAGCACCTGTGAGATGGTCTTGGCCTGCGACTTCATCAAGCTTTTGTGGTCGCAACCGATCCGCAAGCGGCCGCGGCGCTGCTTTTTCAAGTCCTGCGGCCGCGAAAAGATTATCCATCAAGCCTATCCATCGTGATCAGCCACCGACTTTACTCTTCAACAATTCACCTTTGCGGCGAATAATAAGCGTCCAATAATAAGCGCGTTCCTGTTGTAACGCCACAACATCGCGTGTTGATTTCACGTCATTCTTGTCGATGGAAACGAGATAATCACCTTTCTGCAAACCGATATCATCAGCGGGTGAGCCGGGCTTGATTGCTGTCACAATGACGCCCTCACCGCTGCTCTCAATTGCCAGTTCTTCTGCCAAAGCGGGTGACATATTGGCGATGGTTGCCCCCGATAAAGGCCACCGGCCCGAAAGTGCTTTCTGATCACGCGGCACAATCTCCGGCGCAGGATCCATGCGCACAGTCAGGGTTTGTGTTTTACCACCGCGATTGATCGTGAGTTCAACACGATCACCAATGGCCTTTGTTGCTAATCGAAAACCAAACCCATCGGCATCGTCAACGGGCTGTCCATCAAGCGCTAAAATCACATCACCGGCTTTAAGACCCGCATCGGCCGCAGGGCCTTTATTCACGACAGATACAATCAGCGCACCAACAGTTCTTTCAAGTCCAAGGCTTTCGGCAAGATCTGTTGTTACAGGTTGCATGCGCGCGCCAAGCCATGGGCGGCGAACAATCTTACTGCCTTGGCGTGCGGAGGCCACAACAACTTTGACCATATTGACGGGGATCGCAAAGCCAATGCCAACGCTGGCACCGGTCTTTGAATAGATCGCGGTGTTGATGCCAATCAAACGACCATTCACATCAACAAGCGCGCCACCAGAATTTCCGGGATTAATCGCCGCATCGGTTTGGATGAAAAGTTGATAATCGGTTCCGCCAACTTGTGTGCGTGAGAGAGCAGAAATGATTCCCGATGTGACCGTCTGTCCGACACCAAAAGGATTGCCAATCGCAAGAACAAGATCACCCACTTCAATTGCATCGGAATTGCCAAGCTCAACCACCGGCAATCCGCGCACACCACGAAGACGCAATACCGCAAGATCCGTTTTCGGATCGCGCAAAATTATATCGGCATCAAATTCGCGTTTGTCGGAGAGCGCGACTTTAACATCCGTCATTCCCTCGATGACATGTTGATTGGTGACGACGAGGCCTTCGGAATCAACGATGACACCTGAGCCTGTCGAACGTTGAACGCGATCAGGCGCAGGTCCACCTTCCAATCCAAAAAAATACTGAAAGAAGGGATCATCAAGTAGGGGATTGCGCGCACCCTTTTGCACGCGCGCCGCATAGACATTCACAACCGCAGGCGTGGCCCTTTTCACGACCGGCGCGAAGGAGGCTTTCATCTCGGCGACGGTCTTCGGCGTTTGCGCAGAAAGCGGCGCAGCACCAAAGAGTACGATTGAGAACGCTAGGAGAAGACCGGCGGCGTAACGAGTCATTGTGTATTTCATGACGTCTTTATAGACCGCGCCGCGCCTTCGAAAAAGGCCGCAGAAACGACAATGGGCGGCCCAGGACCGCCCATCCGCTATCATGATCAAAAAAGTCTTGCCTTAAAGAGGCAAAATCATCAGGATTCGACGACTTCCGTCTTTTGTGTCGGGCCGGAATTCATGCCCTTGGCATCGACATCACGATCAACGAACTCGATCACAGCCATCGGTGCATTATCGCCATAGCGGAAACCGGCTTTGAGAACACGCGTATAGCCGCCATTGCGGGCCTTGTAACGCGGGCCGAGAACGTCAAAGAGCTTTTTCACGAGATCGACATCCTTGATCTGCGCAATTGCTTGACGACGGGCATGAAGATCACCGCGCTTGCCGAGGGTGACAAGCTTTTCGACAACGGGACGAAGATCCTTCGCCTTGGGAAGTGTTGTCACAATCTGCTCATGCTTGATCAAAGCCTGGCAGAGATTGGCAAACATCGCTTTGCGGTGTTCTACGCTGCGCGCGAAGCGGCGTGCTTTGTGTCCGTGATACATGGCTCTCTCCTTCGATGAGGGTTATCCGGCCGCCGTGCCAAGGTACGGCCGGTCTTTAGATCGACTTAGTAATGTTCTTCGAAACGCTTTGCGAGCTCTTCGATATTTTCAGGCGGCCAACCCGTCACTTCCATGCCGAGATGGAGGCCCATGGATGCGAGCACTTCCTTGATTTCGTTAAGCGACTTGCGGCCGAAATTCGGCGTACGCAGCATTTCGCTTTCCGACTTCTGGATGAGATCGCCGATGTAAACGATGTTGTCGTTCTTGAGGCAATTTGCCGAGCGAACCGACAATTCCAGTTCGTCGACTTTCTTGAGGAGCGCCGGATTGAAAGCGAGTTCCGGCATTGCCGACTTTTCTTCTTCGCGACGCGGCTCCTCGAAATTTACGAAAACTTCGAGTTGGTCTTGGAGAATGCGCGCGGCGTAAGCCACTGCGTCATCCGGTGTAACACCACCATTGGTTTCAACAACCATGATGAGCTTGTCATAGTCGAGAATTTGACCTTCGCGTGTGTTCTCGATGCGATAGGACACTTTCTTGACAGGCGAATAAAGCGCATCAACCGGAATAAGTCCGATCGGTGAATCTTCGCTGCGGTTACGATCAGCAGGCACATAGCCTTTGCCGGTCTTCACGACGAATTCCATGCGCAATTCTGCGCCTTCGTCGAGTGAGCAGATCACGAGATCAGGATTGAGAATTTGCACATCACCCGTGACAGCAATGTCGCCCGCATGAACAAGGCCTGGGCCTTGTTTACGCAACGTCAAACGCTTCGAGCCTTCACCCTGCATCTTGATGGCAATGGCCTTCACATTGAGGATGATGTCGGTCACATCTTCGCGCACGCCGGGGATCGACGAGAATTCATGCAACACACCGTCGATCTGCACGGACACAATTGCTGCGCCCTGCAATGACGACAACAACACGCGACGAAGCGCGTTGCCGAGCGTTACGCCGAAGCCACGCTCGAGCGGCTCAGCAATGAGTGTTGCCGAACGCTTGTCATCATGCGGTGTGACATTGAGCTTTGACGGCTTGATGAGATCTTGCCAATTTTTCTGAATCACGGACTTTTTCCTTCACTTTGGAAGCATGAGGCATATCGGTCCGTCGACCTTGGCCCCATACCCTCGATGAACGCTGCATTTCGCGCTCTCGCCCGTCGGCGAAAGACGCGTCTTCGAAAACAAATCAAAATTAGACGCGACGACGCTTGCGCGGACGGCATCCATTATGCGGGATCGGCGTCACATCGCGGATGGATGTCACGGTGAAACCGACAGCTTGCAAAGCGCGCAACGCTGACTCACGGCCCGAACCCGGACCCGTCACTTCAACTTCCAAAGTGCGCATGCCATGTTCCGAAGCCTTACGACCTGCGTCTTCAGCAGCAACCTGCGCAGCGTAAGGAGTCGATTTACGCGAGCCTTTGAAACCCATCGTACCCGCTGACGACCAAGCAACCGTGTTGCCTTGGGCGTCCGTAATGGTGATCATCGTATTGTTGAACGAGGCGTTCACATGCGCGACGCCTGAAACAATATTTTTGCGCTCTTTACGACGAACGCGTGTGGCTTCTTTTGCCATGTTCTTAATCCTTCATGCGCGCCCGTGACACCAGGCGCTGGGGATGGGAGGTAGTGATTACTTCTTCTTACCGGCGATCGGCTTCGCCTTGCCCTTACGGGTGCGGGCGTTGGTGTGCGTGCGCTGACCACGAACCGGCAGCTGACGACGATGACGAAGACCGCGATAGCAGCCAAGGTCCATCAAACGCTTGATGTTCATCGACACTTCACGACGCAGATCACCTTCAACGAGATAATCGCGGTCGATCATTTCACGGATTTGAAGCACTTCCGCATCGCTCAATTGATTGACGCGACGCTCAGCAGGAATCTTCAAAGCGGTGGTGATTTCTTCGGCCTTTTTCGGGCCAATGCCGTGAATATATTGAAGCGCGATAATCACGCGCTTGCCAGTCGGAATATTTACGCCTGCAATACGGGCCATCGTCCGTCTCCATGGTCGGCCAATCACGTCCAAAGGAGCGATCAGCGGGTTACAGATACCGCGCGTCCGGTGGAGGCCGGCCCCTGCGCGGGGTGCTTCTCAAAACAAAAGGGCTCTAGCGACAACCCATCGGATCGTCTCCAGCGCCTTGATCAAGAAGCGAGTGAGGGGTGATTATTGGATTGCGGGGGTTGAGTCAATGATGGGCGCAGATAAATCATCACTCCGCCGTGAAGGCTGTTCGGGGCTGCGAGGCTTAGGACAGAACATTTTTAAGCAAGTTCGAGGGCCCTTGTGGCAAGCGCCACGACGCGCGGGATCGGCTTCTCACCTTGCTCATAATAGGCAACCATGCGGCGACTTAACCCCAACGCTTTTGCAGCCGTATCGAGCGTATGAGAATTCCGCTCTCGCCAGCTTCGAAACCCCTCTGCCGACATGGTAAGACCAGTCTGCTCGTCAGCCAGTCGTCGCAATGTGTCGGCCGACATGTCTAGATCGCCATCCCAAACAATATCCGTCCCAAATTCGCCGAGCCGGACGGTTTGAAAAAGTTCAGAATTGTTTCGGAGCGGCTCATAAAATTTAAAGGTCGAAATCGGTCCAGAAAGGTCAACCACACCGTGTTCTCCATTCTGCCACGTGACCTCAATAAAGGGAAAACGCTGGGCCGAACGGACCGAGTGCAGCCGGGGAAGGTGCTTTTTCGGCATAATCATCCTCGCTCATGTAAAGCGATCCACTTTAAAGCTAAATATTCTCTATTCCAGCTAACCCATTTAAGTGCTTCTCTAATTTCGGATTGCCGTGCTTTTCCAGCGATAATCGAACCATCAGATATACTCACCAATATCTCAAACTCAGCCGACACAATATGAACGTGCGGTGGTCGATGATCATCCGCATAAATGCGAATACTGATTGCCCCAATCCTGTGAAGGGTCGGCATAAATCCATCCAACCCTTTAGTGCAACTATTGCACTGAAGGGAAAAAGTTTCAAGAAAAACTTACACTCAGGACAGTTTACAAAGAGGGCTGTTACGCCCCTAAAACCTTCGCAATCGCCGCAGAGACGGCATCAACCGCCTGCATCCCGTCAATCTTGGTAAGTTTGCCGCCCTTCTCGTAGTAAGGAGCAACGATTGCGGTGTCGCGATTATAGGCTTCGAGGCGGGTTTTGAAGACGTCCGGATCATCATCCTTGCGGACGGGCTGGCCAGCAGCCTTTGCCTCAGCCGCGCGGTTGACGATGCGAGCCACGAGCTTTGATTGGTCAACGACGAGCTCAATCACCGCGTCGAGCTTCAAGCCTTCGCTTTTGAGCATCGTGTCGAGCGCTTCGGCCTGGGCGACGGTGCGCGGGAAGCCATCAAGAATGAAACCCTTCTTGGCATCCGCCTCCGCGATCCGGTCGCGGATGATACCAACAACGATCTCGTCTGAAACGAGCCCCCCCGACTCCATGACGGCTTTAGCTTTAAGCCCAACGGGCGTTCCGGCCGCCACAGCCGCACGCAACATGTCGCCGGTAGAGAGTTGAGGAATGCCGTATTTTTCAACGAGCCTGGTTGCCTGTGTGCCTTTACCCGCGCCTGGCGGTCCGAGCAGAATGAGCCTCACCGTCTTCCCCCCTTCAATTTGGCCTTTTTGACGAGGCCCTCATATTGATGTGCGAGCAGATGCCCGTGGATCTGAGCCACAGTGTCCATTGTGACACTCACAACAATCAAGAGCGACGTCCCGCCAAAATAGAAGGGAAGTGCCGCCTGCGATACTAGCAATTCGGGCAACATACAGATGATGACGAGATAGGCGGCGCCGAGGACCGTGATACGCGACAAAACCTTGTCGATAAATTCCGCCGTACGCTCGCCTGGACGAATGCCCGGAATAAAGCCGCCCTGCTTTTTCAAATTATCCGCCGTCTCGGCCGGATTGAAAACAATCGCGGTGTAGAAAAAGGTGAAGAAGATAATCAAACCCGCATAAGCGAGCATGAAGAGGGGTCGACCATGGCCGAGATACGTTGCAATGGTCCCGAGCCACCCTGCGGCACCGGATTGCGCCGCAAAGCTTGAAACCGTTGTTGGCAGCAAGAGAAGCGATGACGCGAAGATCGGCGGAATGACGCCGGATGTATTCAGCTTCAAAGGCAAGAACGATGTCTGGCCTTCATACACGCGATTGCCGACTTGACGCTTCGGATAATTGATCAAGAGACGACGTTGTGCGCGCTCCATGAACACGATGAAAGCGATCACCGCAAAAGCCATCACCACGATCACCAAGATCAAGAAGGAGGAAATCGCACCCTGACGACCCAGTTCAAGCATATTCGCAATCGCGCTTGGAAGGCCCGCAACGATACCCGCGAAGATGATCAGTGATGTGCCATTACCAATGCCGCGTTGTGTGATTTGTTCACCAAGCCACATCAAAAACAATGTGCCGCCAACAAGTGTGATCGTCGTGGTGAGACGGAAAAACATTCCGGGTTCGAGCACAACATTGGTTGAGCCTTCAAGACCCACCGCAATACCCCAAGCTTGAAACGCAGCAAGCACAACTGTGAGATAGCGCGTATATTGATTGATGACTTTACGACCCGCCTCGCCTTCTTTCTTCAATTGATCAAGTTGCGGGACAGCGGATGTCAAAAGTTGAATGATAATCGATGCCGAAATGTAAGGCATGATGGCGAGCGCGAAAATCGCGAGACGCCCCACAGCACCGCCCGAGAACATGTTGAATAAACCCAACATGCCTTGCTGTTGTTGTTTGAAGAATTCAGCAAGCGCAACAACATTGATCCCAGGCAAAGGAATATAAGTACCAAGGCGATAAACGAGCAGCGCACCCAACGTAAACCAAATGCGCTTCTTCAACTCGTCGGCTTTTGCCAGCGCGCCGAAATTCAAATTTGCCGCAAGCTGCTCTGCTGCCGATGCCATTACCGCTGCCCTTCCCTACGATCATTCCGAAAGAAAAACCGGGCTAACGGAGTTTTGTCATCCGCCGCCCGGCTTATCATAATCTACTTGGCGTCACTCCAATCTAGGAGTTGGTCGCCGAAAATCAAGCGGTGGCTTCTGTGCCGCCGAGGATCTTCACTGAACCGCCAGCCTTTTCGATCGCCGCTTGCGCTGACTTTGTGACACCGGCGACTTCCACGGCGATTTTCGCCTTGAGTTCACCCGAGCCCAAAATACGCACGCCATCAAGCATGCGCGAGCACACACCTGCGGCCACCAAAGCTTCAATCGTCACAGGCTTTGACGCGTCGAGTTTCTTCGCGTCAACCGCGGTTTGAATGCGACCGATATTCACTTCATTGAAATGCTTGGCGTGAATATTGGTGAAGCCGCGCTTCGGGAGACGACGATAGAGCGGCATTTGACCGCCTTCGAAGCCCTTGATCGCAACACCTGTGCGCGCGGTCTGACCTTTCACACCACGACCACCGGTCTTGCCTTTGCCCGAACCGATACCGCGACCAACGCGAATGCGGGATTTCTTCGAGCCTGCATTATCCTTGATACCATTGAGTTTCATAGCGCCCTCCTCACTGACCGTCGACGACGCGAACGAGGTGACGAACCGCATGGATCATGCCGCGCACTTCTGGCGTGTCCGGCAATGTCGAGCGGCGATGAAGTTTGTTTAATCCCAAACCGATCAAGGTCTGACGTTGTTCAGACACGCGACGGATGGGGCTGCCAACCTGCTCAACGGTAACCGTTGAGGACGCGGCTTTCTTGGTTGCTGCTTTGGCCATGGCTCATCGCTCCCTTATGCGTCAGCGCCAGCACCATCCGTGTCACCACGGCGGGCTTGCAATTGGGAGACTTTGAGACCGCGACGAGCGGCAACTGTGCGCGGATTATCCTGATGCTTCAAAGCATCAACGGTTGCACGCACAAGATTATAGGGGTTCGATGAGCCGAGTGACTTCGACACCACATCATGCATGCCGAGCGCTTCGAACACTGCACGCATTGGACCACCGGCGATGATACCAGTACCGGCAGGTGCTGCACGAAGAACGACTTTGCCCGAACCATGACGGCCAGCGACATCGTGATGAAGTGTGCGACCTTCACGGAGCGGAATGCGCACGACAGCGCGCTTTGCCGCTTCTGTCGCCTTGCGAATTGCTTCTGGCACTTCGCGCGCTTTACCGTGACCGAAGCCGACGCGGCCCTTTTGGTCGCCCACAACAACGAGGGCTGCGAAACCGAAACGACGGCCGCCCTTCACAACTTTCGCAACGCGATTGATGTGGACGAGACGATCCACAAATTCGGAATCGCGTTCTTCGCGATCGCCGCGATCCTTACGTTCTCTTGGTTCTTTTGCCATTTCAGGCCTCTCACTAAAAACGCGGGCCGGGACCGGCCCGCTCGCTTCGAGTTAACGGGGGCAAATTTCTTCGCCCCCAGATGATTAGAATTCAAGCCCGCCTTCGCGCGCTGCTTCTGCAAGCGCTTTGACGCGACCATGATACATATAGGCGCCACGATCGAACACGATCGCTTTCACGCCCGCTTTCACGGCACGCTCAGCGACAAGCTTGCCGACAGCCGTAGCCGCCGCAATGTCTGCGCCCGTCTTGATCTTCGTCTTCAAATCTTTTTCAAGAGTTGAAGCCGCAGCGATTGTGACGCCCTTCGCGTCATCAATGACTTGCGCATAGATCTGCTTTGAGGAACGGAACACCGACAAACGCGGACGACCATTGCCCACACTCTTGAGAGCACGGCGCACACGGGCCTGACGGCGATCGGTGGCAACAGATTTCTTCGCCATGATGGGCCCCTTACTTCTTCTTGCCTTCCTTACGGAAGATGAATTCGTCGGCATATTTCACACCCTTGCCCTGATAGGGCTCGGGGCCGCGTACCTTGCGGATTTCAGCAGCGGTCTGACCGACCTTCTGCTTATCAATGCCGGTGATGATGATTTCGGTCGGCTTCGGTGTGACGATCTGGATGCCTTTCGGAATCGCATAATCGACATCGTGGCTGTAACCGAGATTGAGCTTCAACACAGTGCCTGCAACAGCGGCCTTGTAACCAACGCCGTTGATTTCAAGCTTTTTCTCGTAACCAGCCGTGACGCCCTTCACGAGATTAGCAACTTGCGCGCGCGACATGCCCCAAAGAGCGCGTGCTTGCTTTGATTCATTGCGCGGCACAACCTTGATTGCACCCTCGCCTTGCGACACTTCGACGAGATCGGGAACGACGAATGACAATTCGCCCTTCGAGCCCTTCACTTTGACCGTCTGACCTTCGACTGCGGCTGTAACACCGGAGGGAATGGCGACGGGTTTTTTGCCTACACGAGACATGGATCTGTTTCTCCAATTCTACCCTGTGTTCTGATGATCAGAAGACCATGCAGAGCACTTCGCCGCCCACATTCTTTTCACGCGCTTCGTGATCCGCCATCACACCCTTCGGTGTGGAGAGGATCGTGACGCCCAAACCATTTGCCACGCGCGGCATCGATGTCACCGATGAATAAACGCGACGGCCTGGCTTCGACACACGTTCGATTTTACGGATGACCGGTTCGCCATCGAAATATTTCAATTCGATTTCGAATTCGGTACGGCCATTGCCATATTCAGTTGTCGAATAACCGCGGATGAAGCCTTCCGACTTCAACACATCAAGGATGTGTGCACGAAGACGAGAACCGGGTGTGGAGACGGACGATTTGCGACGCATCTGCGCATTGCGGATGCGGGTCAACATATCACCGACGGGATCATTCACTGCCATGGTCAGATCCCCCTTACCAGCTCGACTTCGTCAGGCCTGGAATCAGACCCTTCGAACCCATTTCACGCAAAGCGATACGTGACATTTTCAGCTTGCGATAAACAGCGCGCGGACGACCCGACACTTCGCAACGGTTGCGAACACGATTGGCGGCTGAGTTGCGCGGAAGCTGCGCCAATTTCAGACGCGCTTCGAAACGCTCTTCCATTGGCTTTGTCATGTCATCGGCAATTGCCTTCAGACGACGACGACGCGCCGCATATTGTGCCGCAAGCTTCTGCTTACGCTTGTTGTTCTCGATTGCACTCTTCTTGGCCATGTGGCTCTCTCTCCTGGTGCCCGCGTTTAAGAGCGAACTCTTACTGCCGGAACGGGAAGTTAAATGCGCGAAGCAAAGCACGTGCTTCGTCATCGGTTTTCGCGGATGTGCAGATGATGATGTCCATCCCCCACGCATTTTCCGCTTTGTCGTAATTGATTTCCGGGAACACGAAATGTTCCTTGATACCCATGGCGTAATTGCCACGACCATCAAAGCTCTTCGGGTTTAGCCCACGAAAGTCACGAACGCGTGGCAACGCAATGGTTACCAAACGATCAATGAATTCATACATACGATTCTTACGCAACGTCACCTTCGCGCCGATCGGCATATTCTCGCGCACTTTGAATTGCGCAATCGCCTTACGGGCACGCGTGATCACAGGCTTTTGACCCGCGATCAACGCGAGATCCGCAGCCGCAACCGAGGCCTTCTTCGAGTCCGTTGTTGACTCGCCCACGCCCATATTGATCACGATCTTTTCGATGACCGGAACTTCCATATGGTTCTTGTAACCGAACTCTTGAATGAGCCTCGGAATCACAATCTCGGAATAGGTCTTCTTCAGCCGCGGCGCGGCTGTGTCTACCTGATTAGCCATCGATCAGATCTCCCGACCGCTTGGCGAAACGAACCTTGCGGCCGTCGTCCATAATCTTGAAACCGACGCGTGTCGGCTTGCCGTCTTTCGGATCCGCAATCGCGAGATTGGAAAGATGAACTGGCAATTCTTTCGAGATGATGCCGCCTTCTTGCTGCATCGTCTGCTTCTGGTGCTTGCGCACAACATTTATACCACGCACGACGGCGCGGCTTTCCTTCGGAATCACCTGAAGAACTTCACCGGACTTACCGCTGTCGCGGCCGGTTAATACGACGACTTTGTCGCCCTTCTTGATCTTGGCAGCCATTACAGCACCTCCGGCGCGAGCGAAATGATCTTCATGTGGTTCTTCGCGCGCAATTCACGCGGCACCGGTCCGAAGATACGAGTGCCGACCGGCTCTTTCTGATTGTTGATCAGAACAGCGGCATTCGAGTCAAAACGAATGACCGAACCATCAGCACGGATGATGTCTTTTGCGGTGCGCACAACGATGGCCTTCATCACATCGCCCTTCTTCACGCGACCGCGCGGAATGGCTTCCTTGATGGACACAACGATGATGTCGCCAACCGATGCATAGCGACGTTTTGAGCCGCCAAGCACTTTGATGCACATCACTCGACGGGCGCCGGAATTATCGGCAACATCGAGATTGGTTTGGACCTGGATCATGTTTTGATCCTTTCTCTGTCTCAGACTGGTTTCCGAAAACCCTTAGGTCGAGGGCATCCGGACTTCGACTGACGGGGGTCTATGCCCCCCGCATTTCATTCCTTCACAAGATCAAGAAGACGCGACGTCAACGAGAACCCATGATTTCAAGCGCGAGATCGGCTTTGACTCTTCGATGCGAACTTCGTCGCCCACCTTCGCTTTATTATTTTCGTCATGCGCATGATAATTCTTCGTGCGACGGACGGTCTTCTTAAGCAGGGGGTGGGTGAAACGACGTTCCACTTTCACCACAATCGTCTTGTCTTGCTTGTCGCTGACAACGACGCCCTGAAGAATGCGCTTCGGCATATCGTGCTCCTTAAGCCTTTTCAGCGGTTGCCCGCTTGGCATTGGCAACCGTTTGCACGCGCGCGATGTCACGACGGACAACGCGAACGCGCAAGGAATTTTCAAGCTGACCCGTGGCCTTTTGGAAGCGCAGGTTGAACTGCTCTTTCTTGAGCTTCACCAGCTCTTCATTGAGCTGATCGGTGGTCATCGCTTTGAGATCGGAGAGACGCTGTGCGTTTTTCATGGCGTTGATCTTCCTTACTCGGCAATGCGCTGGACAAAGCGCGTCTTGATCGGAAGCTTCGCAGCCGCGAGCGTCAACGCTTCGCGCGCGAGTTCAGCCGACACGCCGTCGATCTCGAACATGATGCGACCAGGCTTCACACGCGCCACCCAATATTCGGGCGCGCCCTTACCCTTACCCATACGAACTTCGGCAGGCTTCGACGACACCGGCACATCTGGGAACACGCGGATCCACACACGGCCCGCACGTTTCATGTGACGGGTCAATGCGCGACGCGCGGCTTCGATCTGACGGGCGGTGATACGCTCCGGCTCCATGGCCTTCAAACCATATTCACCGTAATCGAGCGATGTCGCGCCTTTCGAGACGCCATGAATGCGTCCCTTAAATTGCTTGCGGAATTTTGTTTTCTTTGGCTGCAGCATGTTCCTGGTCCTTCGGTCCTTGCCGCCCTATCAATTGGCCGCTTCGCGACGGCCGCCCGAACGACCACCGTCGTCAGCCATACGCTTGTCTTGCGCCATCGGGTCATGCTCAAGGATTTCACCCTTGGAGATCCAGACCTTGATACCGCAAGTGCCATAGGTGGTGAATGCGGTGCCCACACCGTAATCGATGTCAGCGCGCAATGTGTGAAGCGGAACGCGTCCTTCGCGATACCATTCGAGACGCGCTATTTCAGCACCTCCCAGACGGCCCGAGCAATTGATGCGGATGCCTTCTGCGCCGAGACGCATGGCTGACTGCACCGAACGCTTCATCGCACGACGGAACGCTACACGACGCTCGAGCTGCTGAGCGATCGCATCAGCAACGAGTGTCGCATCGATTTCGGGCTTGCGCACTTCAACAATGTTCAACACGACTTCCGACTTTGTCATCTTGCCGACAGCTGAACGGAGCTTTTCGATATCAGCGCCCTTTTTGCCGATGACCACACCCGGACGCGCCGAGTAGATCGTCACGCGACACTTCTTGTGCGGACGTTCGATCACGATCTTCGCGACCGCTGCCTGCTTCAAAAGCTTCATCAAAGATGCACGGATCTTGATGTCTTCATGAAGAAGCGTCGAGAATTCGCTCTTGCCTGCAACCCACCGGCTATCCCAGGTGCGGTTGATGCCGAGGCGAAGGCCGATCGGATTGACTTTCTGTCCCATCGTTTACTCCTTATGCCTCAGCCGATGCGGGAACTTCCCGCACGATGATGGTGAGATTTGAAAAAGGCTTTTCAACACGACCGGCGCGACCACGCGCACGAGCATGGAAACGCTTCATGACAAGCGCCTTGCCAACGAAAGCTTGTGACACAACAAGATCATCAACATCGAGGTCGTGATTGTTTTCAGCATTCGCAATAGCGCTTTCGAGGCACTTCTTGACGTCAGCTGCAATGCGCTTGCGGGAGAATTCCAAATCAGCGAGCGCGCGCGAAACTTTCTTGCCACGGATCAATTGCGCAACGAGATTAAGCTTCTGCGGCGACACGCGGATCATCCGCGCAACCGCTTTCGCCTCATTCTCCGCCAGAGCGCGGGGGGTGGATGCCTTGCCCATCGCGATCAGCTCCTCTTTGCCTTCTTGTCGGCCGCATGGCCGTGGAATGTGCGGGTCGGTGCGAATTCACCGAATTTATGGCCGACCATTTCTTCCGAAACAGCAACCGGAATATGCTTCTGGCCGTTGTAAACGCCGAAAGTGAGACCGACGAAATTCGGAAGGATCGTCGAACGACGGCTCCAAATCTTGATCACTTCAGACCGCTTCGCGTCGCGCGCTGCATCCGCCTTTTTGAGGAGGTAGCCGTCGACAAACGGGCCTTTCCAGACTGAACGAGTCATCAGAACCTTCCCTTACTTCTTCTTGCGGGCATGGCGGTTCGACACAATGAATGTGTCGGTGCGCTTGTTGGACCGCGTCTTCTTGCCCTTGGTCGGCTTGCCCCACGGTGTCACTGGATGACGACCACCTGATGTACGACCTTCACCACCACCATGCGGATGGTCGATCGGGTTCATCGTGACGCCACGATTGTGGGGACGTTGGCCGAGCCAGCGTTGACGACCGGCTTTACCGATCGTGGTGTTCATGTGATCGGGGTTAGAAACCGCGCCAACTGTTGCATAGCAATTGCCATGAACGAGGCGTTGTTCGCCCGACTTCAACCGAAGAATGACATAGCCCTGATCGCGACCAACGATCTGAGCATAGTTGCCGGCAGAGCGCGCGAGCGTGCCCCCTGCGCCAATCTTTGTTTCAATATTGTGCACGAGTGTGCCAACCGGAATATTGCCGATCGACATCGCATTGCCCGGCTTGATGTCTGCCTGCTCACCCGACACGACTTGATCACCCGCCTGCAAACGTTGCGGAGCAAGAATGTAAGAGAGCGTGCCATCAGGATATTTGATGAGCGCGATATAGCCTGTGCGGTTTGGATCATATTCGATCCGCTCGACCGTCGCTGAAACACCTGGCTGCGTGCGACGCTTGAAATCAATCACGCGATAAGACTGCTTGTGTCCACCGCCACGGAAACGAACCGTGATGCGGCCATTATTGTTGCGACCGCCCTTCGACGATTTACCTTCGGTCAAAGCCTTAATAGGCTTGCCCTTGTGAAGGTCACTGCGATCAACAAGCACAAGCTGGCGAAGGCTCGGTGTCGTCGGCTTGAATGTTTTAAGAGCCATAGCGCGCGATCCTTCCTCAGAGACCCGTCGTGAAATCGATTGAAGAACCCTCAGCGAGAGTCACAACCGCTTTCTTGACATCGGATTGCTGACCGACCTTGCCTTTGAAGGTCTTGATCTTGCCCATCCGGATCAATGTATTCACGCTCTTCACTTTCACATTGAAGAGCTTCTCAACAGCCGCCTTGATTTGCGGCTTTGTCGCCGTGCGTGCAACTTTGAACACAACCTTGTTCTGCTCGGAAGCAGCGGTTGCCTTCTCGGTGATCACAGGGCTGACGATGACGTCATAATGGCGCGGGTCGATGCTCATTTGAAGCGAGCCTCCAAAGCGTCAACAGCGGCTTTGGTGAGCACCAAAGTTTCACGACGGAGAATGTCGTAAACATTGATGCCTTGAACCGGCAGGACGTCCACATTCGGAATGTTGCGCGCGGCAAGCGCGAAATTCTTTTCGACTTCAGCGCCATCAATGACGAGCACATTGGCCAAACCGAGTTTGCCGAGACGATCGGTAAGATCCTTCGTCTTTGGCGAATTCAATGCCGCTGTGTCGAACACGCGCACAGCGCCGTCCTTCACTTTGGCCGACAAAGCATGACGCAACGCAAGCTGACGCACTTTCTTCGGCAATTCATGCGCATGGCTGCGCACGACAGGACCGAAGGCACGACCACCGCCACGGAATTGCGGCACGCGTGCCGAACCGTGACGTGCACCACCGGTGCCCTTCTGCTTGTACATCTTCTTGCCGGTGCGCCAGATTTCAGCGCGACCTTTTGTTTTGTGCGTGCCCGCCTGACGTTTGGCAAGCTGCCAAAGCACCATGCGTTGAATGAGATCGACGCGCGGCTCCAAACCGAAAATGTCGTCGGAGAGTTCAACCGAACCCGCCTTGCCGCCATCGAGTGTCGTGACATCAAGTTTCATCACGCATTCTCCTGCACTTCAGCGGCCGATGCTTCAACCTTTTGAGCGCCATCGCCCTTCAAGCGAAACGCACCTGGCTTCGGCGCATCTTTCGGAAGCGGATGTTTCACCGCGTCACGAACATAGATGTAACCGCCCTTCACGCCCGGCACTGCACCCTCAACGAGAATGAGACCGCGATTGAGATCGGTTTGCACAACGCGAAGATTTTGCGTTGTAACGCGCTCGACACCCATATGGCCTGGCATCTTTTTGTTCTTGAAGGTTTTACCCGGATCCTGACGACCACCGGTCGAACCAATCGAACGATGCGAGATCGAAACACCGTGCGTGGCGCGAAGGCCGCCGAAATTCCAGCGCTTCATACCACCAGCAAAACCTTTACCCGTTGTCGTGCCCGTCACATCGACGAACTGACCGACGACGAAATGATCAACCGTGATTTCAGCGCCGACCGGAATCAAATCCTGATCATCAACGCGGAACTCAGCGACATTTTGCTTCGGCTCGACTTTGGCAATCGCGAAATGACCGCGCTCTGCCTTCGCAACATTCTTGACCTTGGCCAAACCGACGCCAACTTGCAGCGCGGTATAACCATTCTTTTCTTTCGTCCGATGGGCGACCACTTCACAGCGATCGACCTTCAGGACTGTCACCGGCACATGAACGCCCGCATCTGTGAAGATGCGTGTCATGCCGAGTTTCTGGGCGATAACGCCTGACCTCATAATGGCCCCCGTATCCCGCGCGCCGCTCAAAGCTTGATCTCGACATCGACACCAGCCGCGAGGTCGAGCTTCATCAAAGCGTCAACCGTTTGCGGCGTCGGATCGACAATGTCGAGAACGCGCTTATGCGTGCGAATTTCAAACTGCTCACGCGACTTCTTGTCGATGTGCGGCGAGCGGTTGACCGTGAAGCGTTCGATATGCGTCGGAAGCGGAATTGGACCGCGAACCTGAGCACCTGTGCGCTTGGCCGTCGAAACGATCTCACGGGTCGACGCATCAAGAATGCGATGGTCGAAAGCCTTGAGCCGAATGCGGATATTTTGACCGTTCATCGAAGAAATCCCCGGGGCATGTTACCCGAAAGAATGGACGCCGTTGCCGGCGCCCATCATGAAGACGTGTAACTTAGGCAATGATCGAAGCGACGACGCCTGCACCAACGGTGCGGCCGCCTTCGCGGATCGCGAAGCGAAGCTTTTCTTCCATCGCGATCGGGGCGATGAGCTCAACTTCCATGGCGATGTTGTCGCCCGGCATAACCATTTCGGTGCCTTCCGGAAGCTTCACCATGCCGGTGACGTCCGTCGTGCGGAAATAGAATTGCGGACGATAATTCGTGAAGAACGGTGTATGACGGCCACCTTCTTCCTTGGTGAGGATGTAAGCCTCAGCCTTGAACTTCGTGTGCGGCTTAACCGAACCGACCTTCGAGAGAACTTGGCCACGCTCAACGTCTTCACGCTTCGTACCACGGAGCAAGCAGCCGACGTTATCGCCAGCTTCACCCTGATCAAGGAGCTTGCGGAACATTTCAACGCCGGTGACGATCGTCTTCTGTGTTTCTTTCAAGCCGACGATTTCGATTTCTTCGCCGACCTTCACGATGCCACGCTCGATACGACCGGTAACAACCGTGCCGCGACCCGAGATCGAGAACACGTCTTCGACCGGCATCAAGAAAGGCTGATCCTTCGGACGCTCTGGTTGCGGAATATAAGCATCAACCGTTTCCATGAGCTTCAAGATCGCATCATGACCGATTTCAGGACGCTTGCCTTCGAGCGCGCACACAGCCGAGCCCTTGGTGATCGGAATGTCGTCGCCAGGGAATTCGTACTTCGAGAGAAGCTCGCGGATTTCGAGTTCAACGAGTTCGAGCAATTCAGCGTCGTCAACAAGGTCAACCTTGTTCATGAACACGACGAGTGCCGGAACGCCGACCTGACGAGCAAGAAGGATGTGTTCGCGAGTCTGCGGCATCGGACCGTCAGCAGCGGACACAACGAGGATCGCGCCGTCCATCTGCGCAGCACCCGTGATCATGTTCTTCACATAGTCGGCGTGGCCGGGGCAATCGACGTGCGCATAGTGGCGGTTCTTGGTTTCATATTCGACGTGTGCGGTCGAAATCGTGATACCACGAGCGCGCTCTTCCGGTGCCTTGTCAATCTGATCATAGGCGGTGAAGGTTGCGCCACCAGCTTCAGCAAGCACTTTCGTGATCGCTGCTGTCAGCGATGTCTTGCCGTGGTCAACGTGACCAATCGTGCCGATGTTGCAATGCGGCTTGGTGCGTGAAAATTTCTCTTTGGCCATCGTATCCTCCGTCGCCGGGACCTGAAGTGAAAGAACTCAATCCGATCAAGCGTATTTCGCTTGAACCTCAGCCGCGATGGCCTGAGGCACTTGCTCATAGTGATCGAATTGCATGGTGAAATTCGCCCGGCCCTGCGAGAAAGACCGAAGCGTATTAACGTAACCAAACATGTTGGCGAGCGGCACCATCGCATTGATGACGATCGCGTTGCCGCGCATGTCTTGGCCTTGGATCTGACCACGACGACCGGTGAGATCGCCAATGACCGAACCCGTATAGTCTTCCGGCGTCACGACCTCGACCTTCATGATCGGTTCGAGGAGGACCGCACCGCCCTTTTGCATCGCTTCACGGAACGCTGCACGCGACGCGATTTCGAACGCCAGTGCCGATGAGTCAACTTCGTGATAAGCGCCGTCGATCAGTTGCACTTTTACGTCAACAACCGGGAAGCCCGCGAGCGGACCTGAATTCATGACACTGTTGAGGCCCTTTTCAACGCCCGGGATATATTCCTTAGGAACCGCACCGCCGACGATCTTCGATTCAAATTGATAACCCTTGCCGACTTCATTTGGCTCGGCAATGATTTTCACGCGCGCAAACTGACCTGTACCACCGGTCTGCTTCTTGTGCGTGTAATCGATTTCCGTCTTCCTCGTGAGCGTTTCACGATAAGCGACTTGCGGCGCGCCAATATTCGCATCGACCTTGTAGGTCCGGCGCAAAATGTCGACCTTAATGTCGAGATGCAATTCGCCCATGCCCTTCAAAATCGTCTGACCCGATTCCTGATCGGTCGAGACACGGAAGGATGGATCCTCTGCAGCGAGCTTCGAGAGCGCGATGCCAAGCTTTTCTTGGTCAGCCTTTGACTTCGGCTCAATCGCGATTTCGATGACGGGCTCAGGGAATTCCATACGCTCAAGAATGACGGGTTTGCCGAGATCGCAAAGCGTGTCACCCGTGCGCACTTCCTTGAGCCCTGCGAGCGCGACGATGTCGCCGGCATAGGCTTCCTTGATGTCTTCGCGGTTATTCGCATGCATCAACAACATGCGACCGATACGTTCTTTCTTGTCCTTCGTCGAATTCAACACCGTGGTGCCGGATTCTATTTTACCCGAATAAACGCGACAGAATGTGATCGTGCCAACAAAAGGATCGTCCATGATCTTGAAGGCGAGCATCGAGAAGGGCTCGTCATCATTGGCTGTACGAATGGTTTCTTCTTCCGTCTTGAAATCGATGCCCTTGATCGCTTCACGATCAAGCGGTGACGGGAGATAATCAACGACCGCATCGAGCAAAGGCTGCACGCCTTTGTTCTTGAAAGCAGAACCGCATAGCACCGGATTAAACACGCGGCCGATCACAGCCTTGCGGATCAAGCGCTTCAACGTGGATTCATCAGGCTCTTTGCCATCAAGATAGGCCGACATCACATCATCTTCGAGCTCAACAGCAGCCTCGAGAAGCGTGTGACGATATTCCTTCGCCTGCTCGAGGAGATCAGCGGGAATTTCTTCGTCGCGGAATGTCGCGCCGAGATTTTCGTTGTCCCATACGACGGCCTTCATGCGAACGAGGTCGATGATGCCCTTGAAATTATTTTCTGAACCGATCGGCAATTGGATGCAGACAGGCTTACCCGCAACGCGCGAGACAATTTCTTCCACGCAATTGAAGAAGTCAGCGCCGGTCTTGTCCATTTTGTTTACGAACACAACGCGCGGAACGTTATATTTGTCGGCCTGACGCCAAACGGTTTCCGTCTGCGGCTCAACACCTTGGTTGCCGTCGAGAACGCACACAGCGCCGTCTAGAACGCGCAGCGAACGCTCAACTTCAATCGTGAAGTCGACGTGGCCAGGCGTGTCGATGATGTTCAGACGATGATCTTTCCAGAAGGTCGTTGTCGCAGCCGACGTGATCGTGATGCCGCGCTCTTGCTCTTGTTCCATCCAGTCCATCGTGGCAGCGCCATCATGCACTTCGCCGATTTTATGCGACTTGCCGGAATAGAAAAGAATACGCTCGGTCGTCGTCGTCTTGCCGGCGTCGATATGCGCCATGATACCGAAGTTGCGGTAGTCAGCGATGGCATGGGAACGGGGCATCGTCTTCGTCCTTGCGGCGTTAAATACGGGTTACCAACGGTAATGAGAGAAGGCGCGGTTTGCTTCCGCCATACGATGCGTGTCTTCGCGCTTCTTGACGGCGCTGCCGCGATTATTCGCAGCATCCATCAATTCAGCGGAGAGACGATCCACCATCGTCTTGTCATTGCGGCCGCGAGCAGCAGCGATGAGCCAGCGAATGGCGAGCGCCTGGCGGCGCTCTGAGCGCACTTCGACGGGCACCTGATAGGTGGCACCGCCGACGCGACGCGAACGCACTTCGATTGCCGGCGCGACATTGTCGAGCGCCTGACGGAACACTTGCAACGGATCCGTCTTGAGCTTGGCTTCGACCGCTTCAAGCGCGCCATAAACGATCGACTCAGCGACCGATTTCTTGCCGTCATACATGACGGAATTCATGAATTTGGCGATGACAACATCACCATATTTTGCGTCCGGAATAACTTCGCGCTTTTCTGCACTATGACGACGGGACATGGTTTTCTCTCCGCCTTACTTCGGACGCTTCGCGCCGTATTTCGAACGGCGTTGCTTACGGTTCTTGACGCCCTGTGTATCGAGGACGCCGCGGATGACGTGGTAACGGACACCGGGCAAGTCCTTCACGCGGCCGCCGCGGATCGCAACGACTGAGTGTTCTTGCAGATTGTGGCCTTCACCGGGAATGTAACCGATCACTTCGAAGCCATTGGTCAAGCGCACTTTCGCAACTTTACGAAGCGCCGAGTTCGGCTTTTTCGGTGTCGTCGTGTAAACGCGCGTGCACACGCCGCGCTTTTGCGGGCAGGCTTGCAGTGCCGGAACCGTGTTCCGGGCCTTTTGAGGTGACCGCGCCTTGCGGATCAACTGGCTGATGGTCGGCATCTTTGCTCGTTCCAGTCCGTGATCGAACCCGACAAGTGTCGGATTCTTAAGTGAAATTCGTGGTTTCCATTCTGCACATCGAAATGCGCAAAACGAATTCACGCCTCGAGACGAAAGCCCCTTGGCGCGAAAAACTTCCCAGAGGACCACGGTTACCCGCGATCATGGCCCCAAATTAACGACCTTTTGGCCGGTGGAGAGGCGACGGTGTCTCGATGGATCCCGGTTTGACGCGTGACGCACCAAACAAAACAAAAGCCATCGACGTCCGTCGAAGTGGGTGTTCTTTACTCACCCCCCCTACCCCCGTCAACCCCTTTTTACCGGATAATTGAAACAAACAAGGATTCAGGCGGCCCCGCTTAAGTTTAACGCTCGCCAGCGATGAAAAAAGGCCGCCCGGAGGCGGCCTTTTCAAAGATTATGGAACCAAAATCCTCGGGCGAAGGCTTATTCAGCCGCCGCCGGACCTTCAATCGACTCCTGCGCCACGATGAGTTCGTCACGCTTGGTGGCAATCTGGCGAATCCGCGACATAGTCGCGCCTGTGCCGGCCGGAATGAGACGACCGACAATGACGTTTTCCTTGAGACCTGCGAGATCGTCCGACTTGCCATTGACGGCGGCTTCGGTAAGCACGCGGGTTGTTTCCTGGAACGACGCCGCCGAGATGAAGGAGCGGGTCTGGAGCGACGCTTTGGTGATGCCGAGCAGCACAGGATGACCCTTTGCCGGACGCTTACCATCGGCGATGAGACGCTCATTGACCTCGTCCATTTCGACCTTGTCGACCTGTTCATTGGCCAAGAATTCGGAATCGCCCACTTCGTCGATTTCCACCTTCTGCAGCATCTGACGCACGATCACTTCGATATGCTTATCGTTGATCGACACGCCCTGTAGACGATAGACTTCCTGGATCTCGTTCACGAGATAGGCTGCGAGTTCTTCGACGCCCTTAATCGCCAGAATGTCATGCGGCGCGGGGTTACCGTCGACGATATAATCGCCCTTCTCCACCACGTCGCCCGCTTGCAAGTAGATATGCTTGCCCTTGGGGACGAGATATTCGACCGGATCCGAACCATCATCAGGGATGAGCGAAATGCGGCGCTTGTTCTTATAGTCGCGACCAAATTGGATCGTGCCTGAAGTTTCAGCGATGATCGCGGCTTCCTTCGGACGACGCGCTTCGAAGAGCTCGGCAACACGTGGCAGACCGCCGGTGATGTCACGTGTCTTCGCGCTTTCCAGTGGAATACGAGCAAGAATGTCACCCGCTTTGATCTTCGAGCCCGGATCAACCGACAAAATCGCATCGACCGGCAAAAGATAACGAGCCTCGCCGCCGCGCGGGAGTTTCAAAATCTTGCCCTTCGCATCCATGATCACGATGGCCGGACGCAAATCTGCCGAACGTGTGTTGGTGCGATAATCGATAACAACGCGTTTCGTGATGCCGGTCGACTCGTCGGCTGTTTCAATAACGGAAGCGTTTTCGACGAGATCTTCATATTGCACCGTGCCCGCCACTTCCGTGACGATCGGACGCGTATAGGGATCCCAATCGGCCAAACGCTGACCACGCTTTACAGTGTCACCTTCATCAACGCGCAAACGTGAACCATATTGCACGCGATGCGTTGCGCGTTCGGTTCCATCAGCGCCAACAATGGCGATTGAAATGTTGCGACCCATCGCGATCAAATCGCCATCGGAGTTCTTCGCTACATTCTTGTTACGCAGTTCGATCTTGCCATCGAAATTGCTTTCGATGAAGGACGTATCGGCAATCGTCGCCGCACCACCGACGTGGAAGGTGCGCATCGTCAATTGCGTGCCCGGCTCACCAATCGATTGCGCGGCAATAACGCCAACCGCTTCACCGATATTAACCGGTGTACCGCGAGCAAGGTCACGACCATAGCATGTACCACACACGCCATTCGGCGCTTCGCAAGTGAGAACCGAACGGATCTTCACTTCTTGAATGCCGGCAGCATTGATCGCATCGATGTGATGTTCTTCAATCATCGTGCCCTTGGCGACGATGATCTTGCCATCTTGATCAATGAGATCTTCCGAGGCGGTACGACCCAAGATACGCGTTGCGAGTGACGCAACGATCTGACCCGCGTCAATGATCGCACGCATCTTGATGCCGCCCTCAGAGCCGCAATCACGAACCGTGATGATCGAGTCCTGCGCGACGTCAACGAGACGACGTGTTAGATAGCCTGAGTTCGCCGTCTTCAACGCGGTATCCGCGAGGCCCTTACGAGCACCGTGGGTCGAGTTGAAATATTCAAGAACGTCGAGACCTTCTTTGAAGTTCGAAATGATCGGCGTCTCAATGATTTCACCTGACGGCTTCGCCATAAGACCGCGCATCGCTGCGAGCTGGCGCATCTGGGTCGGCGACCCACGCGCACCGGAATGCGACATCATATAGATCGAGTTCACAGGCTTCGTGCGGCCCGTGTCATCTTTCTGCACAGCCGAGATGCGACCCATCATTTCTTGCGCGAGCTTGTCCGAGCACTTCGCCCAGGCATCAACAACCTTGTTGTATTTCTCGCCTTGCGTGATGAGACCATCATTGAATTGCTGCTCGTAATCTTTCACGAGCGCACGTGTTTCGCCAACGATCTTCGTCTTCGTGTCCGGAATGACCATGTCGTCTTTGCCGAAGGAAATACCAGCTTTAAACGCATTGGTGAACCCGAGTGCCATGATGCGATCGCAGAAGATCACGGTCTCCTTCTGTCCGCAATGGCGATAGACAGTGTCAATCGTGTTCGAGATTTCTTTCTTCGTCATCAATTTATTGACGACGTCGAAAGTGATCTTGCCATTCTTCGGCAGAAGCTGACCGAGCATTGCGCGACCAGGCGTTGTGTCATAGATTTTCGAATAGGCTTTGCCATTCTCATCAATACCCTGATAGCGATATTTGATCTTCGCATGGACAGTGACTGAACGTGACGCAATCGCGTGTTCGATTTCGCCCATATCGGCAAAGAGCATGCCTTCGCCCGGCTCCTTATCGGAGATGAGCGAGAGATAATAAAGACCCAACACAATATCCTGCGACGGCACGATGATCGGTTGACCATTGGCCGGATGCAAAATGTTGTTGGTCGACATCATCAAGACGCGTGCTTCGAGCTGAGCTTCAAGCGAGAGCGGAACGTGCACAGCCATTTGGTCACCGTCGAAGTCGGCGTTAAACGCCGCGCAGACGAGCGGATGCAATTGAATGGCTTTGCCTTCAACGAGCACAGGTTCGAACGCCTGAATGCCCAAGCGGTGAAGCGTCGGCGCGCGATTGAGCATCACAGGATGTTCGCGAATGACCTCGTCGAGAATATCCCAAACTTCGGGCTTTTCCTTCTCTACCAATTTCTTCGCTTGCTTCACGGTGGCAGACAAACCCTTCGCATCAAGACGCGAATAGATGAAGGGTTTGAAAAGTTCGAGCGCCATCTTCTTCGGCAGGCCGCATTGATGGAGTTTCAATTCTGGACCGACGACGATGACCGAACGACCAGAATAGTCGACGCGTTTGCCGAGCAGATTCTGACGGAAGCGACCTTGCTTGCCCTTGAGCATATCGGCGAGCGACTTCAACGGACGCTTATTCGCACCCGTGATCACGCGACCGCGACGACCATTGTCGAAGAGTGCATCAACCGACTCTTGCAACATACGCTTTTCGTTACGAATGATGATATCCGGTGCGCGCAATTCGATCAGGCGCTTCAAGCGATTGTTCCGGTTGATCACGCGACGATAAAGATCGTTCAAATCTGATGTTGCGAAGCGACCGCCATCAAGCGGAACGAGCGGACGAAGATCCGGCGGGATCACCGGCACGACCTGCAAAATCATCCATTCAGGCTTATTGCCCGACTGAATGAAGGCTTCGATGATCTTCAAACGCTTTGCGAGTTTCTTCGGCTTCAATTCGGAAGTCGATACAGCGATCTCGTGACGGAGATCGGCTGCGGTCTTTTCCAAATCGAGCGAACGAAGAATTTCACGGATCGCTTCCGCGCCGATCATGGCGGTGAATGAATCTTCGCCATATTCATCTTGCGCGCGTAGATAATCATCTTCCGAAAGCAATTGACGTTCTTTGAGCGGGGTGAGGCCTGGCTCAATCACAACATAGTTTTCGAAATAAAGAATGCGCTCGAGATCCTTCAAAGCCATATCGAGCAAGAGGCCGATGCGCGATGGCAAGGACTTCAAGAACCAAATATGCGCCACGGGAGCGGCGAGTTCGATATGGCCCATGCGCTCGCGCCGGACGCGCGACAAGGTCACTTCAACGCCGCACTTCTCGCAGATGACGCCTTTATACTTCATGCGCTTATATTTGCCGCACAAGCATTCGTAATCCTTGATCGGTCCGAAGATGCGCGCGCAGAAGAGACCATCACGTTCCGGCTTGAATGTACGGTAATTGATGGTTTCAGGTTTTTTGATTTCACCATAAGACCATGAGAGGATCTGATCGGGCGAAGCGATCGCGATCTTGATGTGCTCAAAGGTCTGCGGCTGGACCACGGGGTTGAAGAGATTCATGACCTCTTGATTCATCGCCGTCTCCTTACAGTTGGATCTTAAAGCGCCCTTGTGGCGAAGATCCGTAGATTCCAATTTCAAAATCGAAGAGTGAACTCTTCGAGGCGAAGAGGTCGGCGCGAATGAACGCGCCAACCGTCTTGATTATTCAGCGGCTTCGGCTGGCGGCAATTCGTCTGCGTTTTTCGCTGATGCCGTCAATTCAACATTGAGGCCAAGCGAACGCATTTCCTTGACGAGAACATTGAAGCTCTCCGGAATGCCGCTTTCGAATGTGTCGTCGCCACGAACGATCGACTCGTAAACCTTGGTGCGGCCTGCGACGTCGTCCGATTTGACGGTGAGCATTTCTTGCAGCGTGTAAGCCGCGCCATAAGCTTCGAGCGCCCAGACTTCCATTTCGCCGAAACGCTGACCACCAAACTGCGCTTTGCCGCCGAGTGGTTGTTGCGTGACGAGCGAATAAGGACCGATCGAACGCGCATGGATCTTGTCATCGACAAGATGGTGAAGCTTCAGCATGTAGATATAGCCGACTGTCACCTTGCGATCGAAAGGCTCGCCTGTGCGTCCGTCATAAAGCGTGACCTGACCCGATTTATCGAGACCCGCTTGCTCCAAGAGATGTTCGATATCGGCTTCTTTCGCACCATCAAACACGGGTGTCGCAATCGGCACACCGCGACGAAGATTTTCGCCCATACCGGCAAGATTATCCGCATCAAGCGCTTTAACCGCTTCATGATCGCCATAGACTTTCGCGAATGACTCACGAAGCTGCTTTTCATTATGCGTCTTGCGATAGGCATCTACAGCCTCGCCGATTTGTTTGCCAAGACCCGCAGCCGCCCATCCAAGATGGGTTTCGAGAATCTGGCCCACATTCATGCGTGAAGGCACGCCCAACGGATTGAGCACGATATCGACATGCGTACCGTCTTCAAGGAACGGCATGTCTTCAATCGGCACGATACGCGAGACAACGCCCTTGTTGCCGTGACGACCGGCCATCTTGTCGCCCGGTTGAATCTTGCGTTTCACGGCGACAAAGACTTTGACCATCTTCATCACGCCCGGAGGCAATTCATCACCGCGCTGCAATTTTTCGACCTTGTCGAGGAAGCGCTGTTCAAGGCTCTTCTTCGCGTCGTCATATTGCTTACGCATCGCTTCAAGCGAGGTCATCACCGCGTCATCATCGACCGCAAAAGTCCACCATTGCGAACGCGGATAGGCATCAAGCATATCGCGTTCAATCTTGGTGTCTTTCTTGAAGCCTTTCGGACCCGACAACGCCTTCTTGCCGGTAACCAATTCAGCCACGCGTGTGTAAACGTTACGATCAAGGATCGCGAGCTCGTCATCGCGGTCTTTTGCGAGACGTTCGATTTCTTCCCGCTCGATCGCTTGTGCGCGTTCATCCTTGTCAACGCCGTGACGGTTGAACACACGCACTTCAACGATTGTGCCTTGCACGCCTGGCGGCACGCGAAGCGATGTATCGCGAACGTCAGAGGCCTTTTCGCCGAAGATGGCACGCAGAAGTTTTTCTTCTGGCGTCATCGGGCTTTCGCCCTTCGGTGTGATCTTGCCGACGAGAATGTCACCCGCCTGCACTTCCGCACCGATATAGACGATGCCCGCTTCGTCGAGGTTTTTCAGTGTCTCTTCCGACACATTCGGAATGTCACGCGTGATTTCTTCCGGACCCAGTTTCGTGTCACGCGCCATCACTTCGAATTCTTCGATGTGAATCGAAGTGAATGTGTCTTCCTTCGCGATGCGTTCCGACAACAAAATCGAGTCTTCGAAATTATAACCGTTCCACGGCATGAAGGCGACGAGCACGTTGCGACCAAGCGCCAATTCGCCGAGTTCCGTTGACGGACCGTCGGCAAGAATGTCACCCTTCTTGACGATGTCACCGACTTGAACGAGCGGCTTCTGGTTGATGCAGGTCGATTGATTTGAACGCTGGAATTTCAGCAAGCGATAAATATCAACGCCCGCCTTTGACGGATCAAGTTCTTCGGTCGCGCGAATAACGATACGCGTCGCATCCACTTGATCAACTATACCGGCGAGACGCGCGGCAATCGCCGCACCTGAGTCACGCGCGACAATCGCTTCCATACCTGTGCCAACGAAAGGCGCGTCTGAACGCACAAGCGGCACCGCCTGACGTTGCATGTTCGAGCCCATCAGCGCGCGGTTCGCGTCATCATTTTCCAAGAACGGAATGAGTGCGGCCGCCACAGACACAAGCTGCTTCGGTGAGACGTCCATATAATCGACGCGCTCAACCGGCACGACACTCACATCGCCCGCGTGACGAACAATGACGAGATCGTCGGTGAGCTTACCCTTGCCGTCTGTCGCCACGTTGGCTTGCGCGACATAGTGCTTCGACTCTTCGATCGCCGACATATAAACCACTTCATCAGTGATCTTGCCGTCTTTAATTTTACGATACGGGCTTTCGATAAAGCCGTATTTATTGACGCGCGCGAATGTTGCGAGCGAATTGATGAGACCGATATTCGGGCCTTCAGGTGTTTCAATCGGGCAGATACGACCATAATGCGTCGGATGAACGTCGCGCACTTCGAAGCCCGCGCGTTCACGCGTGAGACCACCCGGACCCAGTGCCGAGAGACGACGCTTATGCGTGATTTCAGATAATGGATTTGTTTGATCCATAAATTGCGAGAGCTGCGAGGAGCCGAAGAATTCACGCACGGCTGCTGCTGCAGGCTTCGCATTGATCAGATCTTGCGGCATCACCGTGTCGATATCGACTGATGACATACGCTCCTTGATCGCGCGTTCCATACGCAACAGACCCAAGCGATATTGATTTTCCATCAACTCGCCCACCGAGCGCACGCGACGATTGCCAAGATTGTCGATGTCGTCGATTTCGCCACGGCCATCGCGCAATTCAACAAGCGCACGCACCACTTCGATGATGTCTTCGCGACGAAGCGTGCGATGCGTATCAGGAGCATCAAGCTCCATACGCATCTTCATCTTCACGCGACCGACAGCCGAGAGATCATAACGCTCAGGATCGAAGAAGAGCGATTGGAACATCGCTTCGGCTGTATCAATCGTCGGCGGTTCACCCGGACGCATGACGCGATAAATATCGAACAAAGCTTCTTCGCGCGACGAGTTCTTATCCACCGCAAGCGTGTTGCGGATGTAGGGACCGATATTGACGTGGTCGATATCAAGAACCGGAATTTCCTTGAGTCCCGCATCAAGCAGCGCCTTCAAAAGCTTGTCGGTGATTTCATCACCGGCTTCTGCATAGATTTCACCGGTCTTGGGTGAAGCCAAATCTTCACCGATATATTGGCCATAGAGATCTTCGTCGGTCGCAAGAAGCGCCTTTGTGCCCTTCTCCGCAATCATACGTGCTGAACGCTGTGTGAGCTTCTTGCCCGCTTCGAGAACAACCTGACCAGAATCGGCGTCGATCAAATCATTAACCGCTTTCATGCCCTTCATGCGATCAGGATTGAACGGCACGCGCCACGCGTCTTTTGCGCGCTTATAAGTTACAGTTTTGAAGAAGGTCGAAAGAATTTCTTCGCCATCAAGACCCAGCGCATAAAGAAGCGTTGTCACCGGCAATTTGCGGCGACGGTCAATACGCGCATGAACAATGTCTTTCGCATCAAATTCAATATCAAGCCATGAGCCGCGATAAGGAATGATGCGCGCAGCAAACAATAATTTGCCGGAGGAATGAGTCTTGCCCTTGTCGTGATCAAAGAACACGCCTGGTGAACGATGCATTTGCGAAACGATCACGCGTTCCGTACCATTCACGATGAAAGTGCCATTCGATGTCATGAGCGGCATATCGCCCATATAGACATCTTGTTCCTTGATGTCTTTCACCGACTTCGCGCCGGTATCAACGTCAATATCGAACACGATGAGACGCAACGTCACTTTGAGCGGCGCCGCATAGGTCATGCCGCGTTGACGGCATTCATCAACGTCATATTTCGGTGGTTCGAATGTGAACTTCACAAATTCGAGAAGCGAAGCGCCCGAAAAATCCGAAATCGGAAAAACCGATTTGAAAACCGCTTGCAAGCCTTCTTCGATCCGGCCCCCTTTCGGTTCCTCAATTTGGAGAAACTGATCATAGGAGGCTTTCTGAACCTCGATGAGGTTCGGCATGACCGCCACTTCGCGGATATGCCCGAAGAACTTGCGCACACGCTTCCGTCCGGTGAAGGTCTGAGCCATTTCGTTCCTCGCTCTCTCAAGGGATGCTGCGCTCAAGGCCCGATTTCGATAATCGAAAGAGCCGTCGCAACCATCCGCGTCACATCGCCATCAAAATTGTCGGTATTAAGGCCCTACGCCTGACCCTCTACCGACACGAAGACGATCCCGGAGACAATGCCCCCGGGATCGTAGAATTCACTTCGAAGAAAATCGAAGAACCCGCATCATTGCGGAAACTCGATTACTTGAGCTCGACCTTTGCGCCAACCTTCTCAAGAGTTTCCTTGATCTTCTTGGCATCGTCCTTCGACACGCCTTCCTTAAGCGGCTTCGGCGCGCCTTCGACGAGGTCCTTGGCTTCTTTCAAGCCGAGACCGGTGATCGCACGAACTTCCTTAATCACTTCGATCTTCTTATCGCCTGAAGCAGCAAGAATGACGGTGAATTCGGTTTGCTCTTCAGCAGCGGCAGCGGCACCGCCACCAGCTGCCGGTGCTGCCGCAACGGCAACAGCGGCCGCAGCCGAGACGCCCCACTTCTCTTCGAGAAGCTTTGCGAGTTCAGCCGCTTCGAGAACGGTGAGTGATGAGAGTTCGTCAACGAGCTTGTTGAGATCAGCCATGTTAGTTTCCTTGTAAAATGAGGTTCGAACCGTTGTTGTTTATGAAGTGGCCTTAAGCCGCATCTCTGTTGGCATAGGCTCCGAACACGCGGGCGAGCTTTGCCGCCGGTGCTGTCGAGAGCTGTGCGAGTTTCGTTGCCGGAGCCTGAACCAGGCCGACAATCTTCGCGCGCAACTCGTCGAGTGACGGCAACGTGGCAAGCGCCTTGACACCGTTCACATTCAGAGCGGTCTGGCCCATCGCTCCGCCAAGAATGACAAGCTTGTCATTGGTCTTGGAGAAATCGACGGCGACCTTCGCAGCCGCGACGGGATCGCTTGAATAAGCGAGCAGGGTCGGACCCTTCAAAAGGGTACCGATCGACGCGACCTGCGTGCCTTCAAGAGCAATTTTGGCAAGGCGGTTTTTTGCGACCTTCACTTGGGCGCCTGATGCCGCCATCCGCTTGCGCAGATCCTGCATTTCGGCGACCGTGAGGCCGGCATAATGAGCAACGACAACGACGCTGGTGGAATTGAAAATTCCGTTCAGCGACGAAACGAGCTCTGCTTTTTCCGCTTTATCCACGGGGCTCTCTCCGGTTGGCTGGGACTGACGTCCCGCCGGTTGCATTCTAGCGAAGGGTCTATGACCTCTCGCCGCTTCCGACGCGTCTGTCCCCGAAGCGACCCGCCTAGGCCGGCGCCCGGTAAGGTTCGAACCGCTTTACGGGCGAAAGCCCGGATTCGGTCGTCCCCGTCTGTGCAGGTCCATTCGATTTAAGGGTGATCCGGGGATCAGCCCACCTGCAGTCTCGGACAGGATAAAGCCAGCACAAACAAGGAGTTACCCCCTTGCCTTGCCAGCTTATCGATCACATAAATCTGATCTCGGATCAGATCCACGCGGTTTCCATGATTTCGTTGCCGAAACCACTCATCACGCTTATCGAGCGGCCTCATTAGCGGCGTTTGCCCCGATTGTGAAGCCCCCTCCGACGATTTTTCACGATTGCGGCAAATAAAAAGCCCCGGATCGCTCCGGGGCTTTTTGAATTTGGTTGAGGTTGATCGTCTTACGCGTTGTTCACGCTCGAAATATCGACCTTTACGCCGGGGCCCATGGTCGAGGAGATCGCCATACGCTCCATATAGGTACCCTTCGAGCCTTGCGGCTTGGCCTTCGAGACCGAGTCCACAAATGCGCGGATGTTTTCGGCGAGTTTTTCAGCCGAGAACGAGGCTTTGCCGACGCCGGCATGGACGATGCCCGCCTTCTCGACGCGGAACTCGACCGAACCGCCCTTGGCGGCCGCAACCGCATTGGCGATGTCCATGGTCACCGTGCCGACCTTCGGGTTCGGCATCATGCCACGCGGGCCAAGCACCTTACCGAGACGGCCGACGAGCGGCATCATATCCGGCGTCGCGATGCAGCGATCGAAATCGATCGTGCCGCCATTGACGATCTCGACGAGATCTTCGGCGCCGACCACATCAGCGCCCGCCTTCTTGGCTTCTTCCGCTTTCGCGCCACGGGCGAACACGCCCACGCGCAAAGTGCGGCCCGAACCGTTCGGCAACACGCAGACGCCACGGACCATCTGGTCCGCGTGACGCGGGTCAACACCGAGATTCATCGCCACTTCGATGGTCTCGTCGAATTTCGTCTTCGCGCGATCCTTGACGAGCTTGATGGCTTCGTCGAGCGGATAAAGCTTTGTGCGATCAATGCCTTCGACGGCTTTGTTCATTCTTTTTGAGTGCGCCATGATCCCTTACTCCACAATCTCGAGGCCCATGGAGCGGGCCGATCCGGTGATCATTGCGGCGGCGGCTTCGACCGTCGAGCAGTTGAGATCGGGCATTTTCTGCTTTGCGATCTCGTTGATCTGCTTTGTGGTGATCTTGCCGATAAAGCCGCGACCGGTGGTCTTGTGACCGGACTGGATACCCGAAGCCTTCTTCAAGAAGAAGGACACAGGCGGCAGCTTGGTTTCGAACGTGAAGGAGCGGTCCTGATAGGCGGTGATGATCACCGGAATCGGGGTGCCTTTTTCCATCTGCGCGGTCTTGGCGTTAAAAGCCTTGCAGAATTCCATGATGTTCAAGCCACGCTGACCGAGCGCGGGGCCAATCGGCGGCGACGGGTTCGCGGCGCCTGCCGGAACCTGAAGCTTTACATAGCCGGCAATCTTCTTTGCCATTCCCATTCTCCAAACGATGCCGATGAGGCCCAAAGGGCCCGCGCGGCGGTTTATGGTCCGTGGTTCGGGTTTATGTCACAGAGCCGGCAAGCCCGATGAACCCCCTCCCACGATGTTTCACACCGCTCCTTTACCAAAAAAGGAGGCGATGTCTATCGTCAGACCTTTTCGACCTGACCATATTCCAACTCGACCGGCGTGGCGCGGCCGAAAATCGACACCGCCACTTTGAGGCGGGCGCGGGCGTGATCGACTTCCTCGACGAGACCGCTGAAAGAGGCAAACGGGCCATCGGAGACGCGGACCGTCTCGCCGATTTCGAATGTGATTGAGGGCTTCGGACGATCAACACCCTCAGCCACTTGGCCCTTGATCCGCTCGGCTTCGCGCTCGGAAATCGGCATCGGCTTATTGTCATGGCCCAGAAAGCCCGTGACCTTCGGCGTGTTCTTGATCAGATGATAGACATCGTCTGTCAAATCGCATTTCACAAGCACATAGCCGGGGAAGAATTTCCGCTCGGTATCGACGCGGCGACCGCGACGTATTTCGACAACCTTTTCAGTCGGCACGAGCACTTCTTCAAACTTGTCGGCGAGATTGCGCTGCACGGCCTGATCGCGGATCGATTGGGCGACCTTATTCTCGAAATTCGAGTAAGCGTGAACGATATACCAGCGATTACCCATGATGGTGATCTAACTCTGTCTAGCGATGTTTAGCGGCCGAAGCCGAGAACGAGCCCAACGGCCCAGTGGATGATCATGTCGGACAAGAGGAAAAACACGGAGGCAAAAATCACCATCACAAACACCATGCCGGTGGTGACGAGTGTTTCTTTCCGCGTGGGCCATGTGACTTTCCGCGTTTCCGAACGTACGTCCTGGATGAAATGTATCACCGAAAAACGCTTTGAATTGGATTCGGTCATCATTGGCCCCGGACGAGAGAAGAAAAACGAAGTGTTTCAGGCATGGCACCGTGATCTTTGAAGCCTCGACCCGCCGCCAATGTCTGGAAAGAGCGCCTCTATAGGCGTAAAGCCTTGAAGGGTCAAGGCGGAGAGGCCCCCTCTCCCCCGCCCATCAGGGCAAAAAAGAAGGCCCCGAAACCGGAGCCTTCGAGAAATGGCAGGGGCTGAGGGATTCGAACTCTCGACCTGCGGTTTTGGAGACCGCCGCTCTAACCAGCTGAGCTAAGCCCCTATCGCGGCAGGTCACGCCCGCCTTCGCGCCCGTCATGCCAAAGGGGACGACGGATTGCAAGGGGGGTGAGAAATGGTTCTTGCGGATGCAAAAACGAAAAGCACCTGTGATGCTTTTCGAATGACGAACGCCCTGAGCCATAGCGAAGGGCTGATAGGAGGGTTTAGGGCTTAGGGTTTAGAAAAAACATCCTCATGGTG
>JBJTCD010000038.1:0-18628 GCA_046091665.1 Hyphomicrobiales bacterium | reverse complement strand
AGGCCGATCACGCGCTTCAATCCATTGCGGAGCTTAATCGTCAAATCACCCATGCCGGATCGCTCCCTGATCCGTCGCTCCTCGATGCGCGTGATCAAGCGATCAAAACATTATCGGGCCTTCTTGATGTGACAATCACTCAAGCGCCAGACGGGGGTGTGTCGATCACGACGTCGAATGGAAACACACTTCTTGATGCTTCAGGTGCGCGGTCTCTCAGCTTTGATTCCCATTCACCTCTTGATGCGCGCTCGACCTATCAATCCGCATCGGCTTCACGGACAGTGGGGACGATTAGCTTAACGAGTGGAGGTGTTGACTCGATCGATTTGATTGCGGCAGGAGCGATCAAATCAGGACGGCTTGCTGGATTGATCGATGCACGCGATCATGTTTTGGTTGCGGCGCAGGCGCAACTTGATGATATCGCGGCCGGACTTTCGTCGGCGCTTTCCGATACAGATCGCACGTCCACAGCGGTGACCGGGGGACAAGAACTTGATCTGACCGGATTGCAGCCCGGCAATCGAATCAAACTTACTTATCGTGACTCTTCTGGTGTTGATCACAAGGTGACGATCATTCGCGTTGAAGACTCTTCCGCGCTCCCGCTCGATAACTCCGTATCATCTGATCCGAATGACACAGTGATCGGTATCAGTTTTGCGGGAGGAGTGGCCGGCGCAAAAGCCGGACTTCAATCGGCCTTAAACTCAATCGGTTCGGGACTTGCCATCAACACTGGGACTGGTGGTGCTTTGCAGATCACGGCGACGGGAGCTGCGTCCGTGACCGCTCTTTCCGCACGCGTCACGGCCACGACAATGACCGGATCGGGCACCGGGCTTCCCTTCTTCGTTGATGGCGATTCGGGTTCAACTCCTTTTACAGATTCACTGGATGGTGGTCCCCAACGTGTTGGTTTTGCGGCACGGATTGCTGTCCATCCGTCATTATTAACAACCAGTTCCTATCTTACCATCTATCAAAACCCGGCGAATTCGGCATCGGATCCGTCTCGTCCGACAGATCTGATTGACCGTCTTGAAAAGACGGGCCTTGAGTCATCCCAGAATGCTAATCTGGGTTTGGGCGGCACCATGGTGCCGCTTGCGCAATTGATCAAACAGACGCTGCAAGTTCAGGCCAATGACATTCAACGAAGCGCTTCGATGAATGATACGCAGAAAACCATCCAAGCCGCCATTGAGAAACGCTTTTCATCGACTTCGGGCGTGGAGCTTGATCAAGAATTATCGGATATGACTCAATTACAGAATATCTATACCGCTAATGCTCGTGTGTTGTCGGCGGTAAAAGATATGTTTGATGTACTTATGCGAATTTAGAGCGAGGACATCTTATGACCTTCATCGCGCGAGGTTCGGGAAACGGCTTTCCATCTGCTCAATCGATCGCTGAGATCCGGGATCAGATCAATACGCTTTCTCGGCAATTATCGACAGGAAAAAGGGCGCAGACAATTTCTGAATTAGGCGTTGATTTGTCGCGGAGCATCGATTTACGATCGCGTCTTTCACGCTTAAGCGTTTATGATGAGTCGATTGCGACAACAAATACAAATTTTGAGGCGATCATTAATTCGATCAAATCTCTCTCAGACGTCTCAAGTCAGATCGAAGCTCATACGCTGAGCCCGGCCACAACGCCCGACTCAACAAACAGAAATACGATCAAGACAGATTTGCGTCGTCAATTTTCGCAACTGGTTGATTACCTGAATATGGAGATTGGAAACCGGTATTTGTTTGGTGGCAAACAAACGGAGTCCGCCCCTGTGATTGATAGCAATCTCATTCTTGATGGCAGCAACGGCAAAGCCGGCCTCACCCAATATATTGCCGAAAGACAAGAGGCGGATTTGGGCGCAAATGGTCAAGGTCGATTACAGACGGGGTCGAGTTCGACTCTTGTGACACTTTCAGAAACGGTCCCGAGCGGTCTTTTTGGATTTACAATCAAAAGCGTCCTTTCAAAAAGTGCAGGCATCACCGCAAATTCTCCCTCAGGCACACCACCGCAAGCGGGTTTTTCTGTGACCTCACAACCCGCCGCCGGTGAAACGCTTGTTGTGACTTTGGGTCTCCCCGACGGCACAACGACGGATGTCACCTTAACGGCATCAGGGGGTGCCGACAGCCATCCCTTTGCGATGGGAACAACACTGGCCGAGACGGCAACCAATATTTCAACCGCACTTCAATCGGCGTTAAGTGCCACCGGTAAAATCCAGCTTGCGGCGGCATCAGCGAAAGCGGCAGCAGCCGATTTCTTTAAGGGTTCAACAACGAATCCTCCGCGCCGCGTTGCTGGTCCGCCATATGATACGGCGACGGGGTTTGTCGCGGGGACGGCCAATAATACGGTGCTTTGGTATCAGGGTACGGATGATGCCAATGATCCACGCAATGACAATGTCACCAAAATCTCAGACCGTTTGGCCATTGGCTTTGGCGCGCGGGCGAATGAACCGGGCTTTATGAGCACTTTGGCAGGCACAGCGATGCTCGCTGTGACAAGTTTCTCGACGACGGATGAAAGCCTCGCAAAGCAGCAATTTTCAGAAATGCGTGATCGTGCGCGATCCTTCTTTTCGCAAGCGAAAGCGGATGTTGTGGCCACGAGTGTGTCGGTTATGAATTCACAAAAAATCGCCAAGACCAATAGCGATGATCTCAAGGCGCAAAAGTCGGTCTTCGAGACCGCTCTTGCCGATGTTGAAAATGTGCCACTTGACCAAACAGCGGTTTCCCTGACAAGCGTGCAAACACAGTTGCAGGCGCTTTATCAATTAACCGCCAAATTGCAGTCTTTGTCGCTTGCCAATTATCTTTAATGTTTGAAAATCAGGCAGCCGCTTGCGGTGTCATTTTCAAACCCGCCGCAATATTGCGATTGATCTCGATGAGCACATTAAGATCTTCACGCTTTGGCTCGAGGATCATATCAAGCGAACGATTGAAGATGAAAATTGCGATCAGGGCGATATTGCGTTGAAGATCTGGCGGAAGAGGTGAGTCGGATTCCGTCGCCGATGTCGACAGGATCGTCCATAATTTTCGATTGAATGCCAATGCCGCATCAAGATCAGAACGATCAGTGTCCCATTGATCCTGGAGCGATTTCAGACGGGTAGCGGCTTTCATCAAGGCTGCGGCTTCGAGTTCCCGCTGGCTTGTCCCGGTCATCGCTGTTTTGGCATAGGCGTTCTGTGCGTAGGACATTCGATAAGAGCTCCTCTTCATAGTCGATGAGTGCTCTTGTGGCCTTGATCGCTTTATAGGCATCGCCATCGAGCACGTGACGGGTGATGATGTTGATATGCGGCCATGCGCTCGGCGCTGCCGTCATGAATTCCTCAATGAGCGTCATGAAGGCGTCGCGATGGGGACCAATGTCGCGATCAAGATACATGAGCTGCAAGACAAAATAGATTCGCTTTGCGGGGGAGTTGGCTTCGCTCGCGGTCATTATGTCGCGTTCGCGCATAACCGGAACCGTACCTTCAATGATAAAACGACAGCGCGTATCGCCATTTCGTAAAACAGCGCCGCCAATGACAATCCGCTCATGCGGTTTAAGCTCAACTTTGAGGGCCATCGACCTCTCCCGATAAAAACGGACCCGGGAAACCCGAGCCCGTCGATCTTGCCGTCAATTGTCTTAAAAACTAATTGACGTTACGTTAGTTCATTAGAATAAGCGCGTGATTGCTGCATTCGCTTGCGAGGCAAGCGAAAGAGCCGTCTGTGCCAGCTGCTGCTGGGTGTTAAGGGCCAAGAGATTGGCGGACTCTTCATTCTGGTCAGCCATTGTCAGAGCGTCAGCACCTGTGTTCAATGTCTGGATCATCGAATTCGTGAACGATGTCCGGTTCTGAATCACGGTTTGGTTCGCCGAGAAAATCGCCGCTTGTGATGAGATTTTATCAATGGCGCGTTTTAGATTTGCAGAGGCAACATCAACGTCATCATTGCTGATGAAAGCATTTGTTGAATTTGCAATACCCAATTCACCATTAGCCGTATAGTTAACGCTCTTGACAGTCACTGAGCTCGTGCCTGATTCATTGAAGGTCACCTTCAAATCGCCGCCCTGCAACAGATTAATACCATTATAGCTTGCGTCCTGAATGGTTTGGTCAATCTGTTTTAAGATTTCGTCAAATTGGCTCGAGAGTGACTTACGGGTTGAATCAACGAAGTTTGTACCTGCGACAGCAACCGTCGTGCCTTCCACCGTTTTATCGCCAAGCAAATCTTGCAAATTTGTGAGGCCATCATCGGTGCTCAGAGATACGGCTTTACCCGTGGTCGATGTGATTTGGAGATTACCACCGACAAGAGATGCTTTGACGGCCGTTCCATTACCATTTGGATTCAAGGTCGTGTTGGTGTTGATGTCGTCAATGAGGTCTTGGACAGTATCCGTTGCGCCAATTGTCATGACATCGGTGTCGGTGCCGTCAACCGTTATTGTCAGTTTCTTGCCGGTGGTCAAACCAACAACGCCTGCGCCGTGAGTGCCTTGGAGAACGTCAGTCGCCTTAAGCGGGGTCGTTAATGTTCCGGTCAATGTATTGCTCTGACCGGCTTGGCTCGCTTTGCCGACGAGACCTTGAGCGCCCTGAATGAGTGACTTAATCGAGTCCATACCTTTTGAAGTCGCTTGAAGAACTTGCGAAGCCTGGTTCATATCATCGAGCAAGCTTTGCAAATTGCTCGCGCGGCTTGAAAGACTTGCGGCGCGGAAATAGCTGTTTGGATTATCAAGTGCCGAACCAACGCGTTTGCCGGTTGCAAGACGAAGCTGCGATTGCTGAACGGCTTGCTGGTTCTGTTGCAGCGTATAAAGAGCGCCGCGCATGCTGTTAGAAAGTGAAATTGCCATCGGATAAAACCTTCTGGTTGTTGCGTGAAGGTCGCGTGCTTCTGCACCGACCGATGACAGGTCTAGTGAGCTCAACTAAAAATATTGTACGTAAAATTGTTACAATTTTAGATTGTAAAAGTGTCCGATTAGACAAGTGAGTTTTGCAATTACAACCAATATACAACCAGTGATAGCAATAATAAAATTCGGGATGGTCCGGTCGATTAGGGCCCGCAAAAGAATATTTTAAAAACAGAAAGGTGATGCCGCTGTCGATTTAGGGGGCTCGCAATTTCTTTACGGCAGCGGCGACGACAGGTTGAAGCTCCTTTTCGCCGCCCTTGTCGAGATGCGCAAAGAATTCATCGCGCATTTTGCGATTCCAGAATTTGGCGATGTGCTCGCGCACGCCTTCGATGGCGGTTGCTTCCGGATAGGATTTGAAGAAGTCGCCGATCTGATTTGCCATTTTGACAAGCTTTTCCGGTTCCGAGCCGTGTGGTGATGTGGTCATGGGCGCGTTTCCTTCACATACTCGTCAGTCAAATTTGTAAATTTCATCGCACCGTCAGCGCGGGCAATCGCATAGAGCGTGATGCCGAGCGCTTCAGCGCGTTCAACCGCAAGGCTTGTCGGCGCGGAAATGGCGACAAGTGTGGATGCGCCAAAGTGTGCCGTCTTCTCGATCATCTCGTATGAGGCGCGACTTGTGATCAGCATAAAGCCCGACTGCGGATCAGCTTCACTGCGCATTAAGGCACCAATGGTCTTATCGAGCGAATTATGGCGGCCGACATCTTCGCGCGCGAGGATGAACCGTCCGCCGTGATCAAACCATGCAGCTGCATGAACGGCGCGTGTTGAGTCATTCAGCGGCTGGTGCGCTCCAAGCGTGTCGATGGCACGCTTGATTGCCTCTTCAGATATGCGAGCGCGATCTTTAACCGGTTTATCCTGTAAGGGCAGGGAAGCGAGATCCTCGATGCCACATACCCCGCAACTCGTTCGTCCCGTCATCGCGCGTTTGCGCGCAAGATGCGCAGAGAGTTTTTCCGGCACAAGATCAATCAGCGCACGCAAGCCTTTCGGATGCTGTTCGATTTTGATTGCGCGGATATCGCCCGCGCGTTCGATGACGCCTTCCGTCATGGCAAAGCCGGTGACGAAGTCTTCGAGATCATCCGGCGTCACCATCATCACGGCATAGGGGATTGTGCCGAAGACGAGTTCCAGTGGCATCTCGACCGCAAGCGCGCGCCGCGCCTCCTTCACCTCATGCGAAGCGAACGAGAGCGTTGAAGCGGATACCTCACGCGCGCCCGGTGTCATTTGAGTCAGATCCTTACTCTGCCGCCATCACAGTCGCGATGCGCTTCATCTCGACTTCTTCGCGGTTGTTGCGCTCCTGCCATTCCGAATAATGGTTCGTGAGGCGCACTTCGACCGCAGTCACCTTATATTCGGGGCAGTTCGTCGCCCAATCGGAATTGTCGGTGGTGATCACATTCGCGCCCGTCTTGGCATGATGGAATGTCGTGTAGACAACCCCCGGCTGCATGCGTTCGCTCACTTCGGCACGCACGGCAATATCACCGGCGCGGCTTGCGAGCATCACGAGATCGCCCGTTTGAATGCCGCGTTGTTCGGCATCAAACGGATCGATCTCGAGCACGTCTTCATTGTGCCAGACATTGTTCGATGTGCGGCGCGTCTGCGCGCCGACATTATATTGCGAGAGAATACGCCCCGTTGTGAGAAGCAGCGGGAAGCGTGGTCCCGTGCGCTCGTCCGTCGGCACATAATCGGTGAGCATGAATTTACCCTTGCCGCGGACGAAGCGATCAATATGCATGATCGGCGTACCGTTTGGCGCAGCATCGTTACAAGGCCACTGGATCGAGCCCATTTCTTCAAGCCGTGCATAAGACACGTTCTTGAAGGTCGGCGTGAGCTTTGCGATCTCGTCCATGATGTCTGACGGATGCTTGTAATCCATCTTGTAGCCGAGCGCATTCGAGAGATCGATTGTGATCTGCCATTCGTCCTTGCCCGATTTCGGCTTCATCACTTGACGCACACGATTGATGCGGCGCTCGGCATTCGTAAACGTGCCATCCTTTTCGAGGAAGCTCGAGCCCGGCAAAAACACATGCGCATATTTTGCAGTTTCGCAGAGGAAGAGATCCTGAATGACGACGCATTCCATCGCCGCAAGACCGGCGGTGACATGCTGTGTGTTCGGGTCCGACTGCGCAATGTCTTCGCCTTGCACATAGAGGCCTTTGAAATTACCGCCGACTGCTTCGTCGAGCATGTTCGGAATGCGGAAGCCTTGTTCATTCGAAAGTTCAACACCCCAGAAGCTTTCAAACATCTGGCGCGTCGCATCATCGCTCACATGGCGATAGCCTGAGAACTCATGCGGGAACGAGCCCATATCGCATGAGCCTTGCACATTGTTCTGCCCGCGGAGCGGATTCACACCCACGCCATCGCGGCCAATATTGCCGGTGACCATGGCGAGGTTCGCCATCGCCATCACCATGGTCGAGCCTTGTGAATGTTCTGTCACGCCGAGACCATAATAGATCGCAGCATTTTTCGCCTTCGCATAAAGCCGCGCAGCCGCGCGCACTTCTGCTGAGGGGACGCCGGTATATTGCTCGGTCGCTTCGGGCGAATTTTTTTCTTGCGCGATAAAGCGCGCCCAGGCTTCGAAGTCCTCGAGCTCGCAACGCTCGCGCACAAAGGTTTCATTCACGAGACCTTCGGTGACGATGACATGCGAGAGCGCATTCATCAAAGCGACATTCGTGCCCGGCAGAAGCGGCAGATGATGTTCCGCCTTGATATGCGGGGACTTCACAAGATCAATACGACGCGGATCGGCGACGATGAGTTTTGCACCCGCACGCAAACGCTTCTTCAAACGCGATGCAAAGACAGGATGACCATCAGTCGGGTTGGCACCAATGACGAGGACGACATCGGCTTTTGCAACAGATTTGAAATCCTGCGTACCGGCCGATGTGCCGAATGTTTTCGAAAGACCATAGCCGGTCGGCGAATGGCAGACGCGGGCGCATGTGTCGACATTGTTATTGCCAAAACCTGCGCGCACAAGCTTCTGCACCAAGAAGACTTCTTCATTCGTGCAGCGCGAGGATGTGATCGCACCGATCGAGTCGCGGCCATATTTGGCTTGAATGCGTTTGAACTCGCTCGCTGCATAATTGATCGCCTCATCCCAAGAGACTTCGCGCCATTCATCCGTGATCTTGGCGCGGATCATCGGTTTGGTGATGCGGTCTTCATGTTGGGCATAACCCCAAGCGAAGCGGCCCTTCACACAGGAATGGCCTTCATTCGCCTTGCCGTCTTTATACGGCACCATGCGGACAACCTGATCGCCCTGCATCTCGGCCTTGAACGAGCAGCCGACGCCGCAATAGGCGCAAGTCGTGACTTTCGAATGTTCCGGCTGACCTTTTTCGATGACGGTGTTTTCCATCAAGGTTGCCGTCGGACAGGCTTGCACACATGCGCCGCATGAGACGCAATCCGACCTTAAGAAATCCATACCTCCCGGTGATACGCGGCTGTCAAAGCCACGACCTTCGATAGTGAGTGCGAATGTGCCTTGCACTTCTTCACATGCACGAACGCAGCGATTGCAGACAATGCACTTCGCCGGATCATAGGTGAAATAGGGGTTCGAGATATCTTTCGGCAAAGCGAGCGGCGAGGCCTTGTCGAAATGATTGACGCCATTCTCATAACGCACTTCGCGAAGGCCCACGACGCCGGCCATATCTTGCAATTCGCAATCGCCATTCGCCGAGCAAGTGAGACAGTCGAGCGGATGGTCGGAAATATAAAGTTCCATCACGCCTTTGCGGAGGCTGTGCAGTTTGTCGCTCTGCGTATGTACAACCATGCCGTTTTCAGCAGGCGTTGTGCAGGATGCGGGTGTACCGCGACGACCTTCGATCTCGACGAGACACATGCGGCAGGAGCCGAAGGGCTCAAGCATATCGGTGGCGCAAAGTTTCGGAATCTGCGTTCCCATTTTCATCGCAGCCGCCATCACAGATGTACCGGCCGGTACGGTGACAGAAACGCCGTCGATGGTGAGCGTTACGGTTTCTTCGCTGAGGCGAATAGGTGTGCCGTAATCGAGTTCCTTGATGAGCGTCATGTTCGCTTCTCCTTCACTCGGCCGCAAGTTTGTGTGCGGGCTTGAAATCTTCAGGGAAATGTTCGAGCGCACTGATGACAGGGATCGGCGTCAAGCCGCCCATTGCGCAGAGTGATGCATCCGTCATCAGCGTGCAGAGGTCTTTGACGAGATCGATTTTTGCGGTCTCGCCCGCAATCACTTGGTCCATTGTTTCTTGGCCGCGTACCGCGCCGATCCGGCACGGTGTGCATTTGCCACAGGATTCTTTCGCGCAAAATTCAAATGCAAAACGCGCTTGCTTGGCGAGATCGACGCGATCATCGAACACGACGATGCCGCCGTGACCGAGCATGCCTTTCTTTGCGGCCATCGCTTCGTAATCAAGCGGTGTGTCAAGAAGAGAGGCGGGGAAATACGCGCCGAGCGGACCACCGACTTGCACCGCGCGGAACGGACGGCCTGATGCTGTGCCGCCGCCATAGATTTCGATCACATCTTTCAATGTCACGCCAAAGGCTTTCTCGATGAGGCCGCCGCGTTTGACATTGCCGGCGAGCTGAATAGGCAGCGTGCCGCGCGAGCGGCCCATGCCGAAATCCGCATATGCCTTTGCGCCATTCGCCATGATCCATGGCACAGTCGCGAGTGACATCACATTGTTGATGATCGTCGGCTTGCCGAAGAGGCCTTTGATCGCAGGCAGCGGCGGCTTTGCACGCACAATCGCGCGCTTGCCTTCGAGGCTCTCGAGCAGCGACGTTTCTTCACCGCAAATATAAGCTCCTGCACCCAAGCGCACTTCGAGATCAAAGGCTTTGCCTGAGCCGTTTACGGATTTACCGAGCCATCCGGCCTTCTTCGCGATTTGAATCGCTTCGCCGAAAATCGTGTGCGCGTTCGGATATTCGGAACGCAGATAGACATAACCTTTGGTAGCGCCAACCGCGACGCCCGCAATGATCATGCCTTCGATTAGCGTGAAGGGATCGCCCTCCATCAACATGCGATCAGCGAATGTACCGCTATCGCCTTCATCCGCATTGCAGACAATGTATTTCTGATCGTCATGCGTGTTGTGAACCGTCTTCCATTTTATCCCCGTTGGAAAACCCGCACCACCGCGACCACGCAAACCTGAGTCCGTGACGGTCTGCACGATATCCGCGCCCGACATCGCGAGCGCTTTTTTCAAGCCCGCAAAACCGCCATGCGCGATATAATCATCAAGCGAGAGCGGATCGATCACGCCGACGCGCTGGAAGGTGAGGCGTTCCTGATTTTTGAAAAACGGAATCTCTTCTGTAAGGCCATGGCCGAGTGCGTGTGCACCGCCTTCAAAGAATTTTGCATCAAAGAGTGAACCCACATCTTTGGGTGTCACGGGGCCGTAAGCGACGCGGCCTTTTTCGGTGGCCACTTCGACAAGTGACTCGAGCCACAACATGCCGCGCGAGCCGTTGCGGATGATTTTGATCTCGACGCCGCGCTTCTTCGCTTCGTCTTGCATCGCTTTGACAACGCGTTCCGCGCCGACGGAGAGGGCGGCGGCATCACGCGGAATGTAAATGGTGATTGGCGAGGTGCTCATTTTTTCTTACCCCTCGAGGCGTTCATGCGGGCGCTCGGCGCACACAGCATCAAGCAGATCTCTATCAACGCGACCGACAAGCGCGCCATCGATCAGTGCAGAAGGTCCAAGCGCGCAATTGCCGAGGCAGTAGACGGTTTCGATCGTCAAATGCCCCGACGGCGATGTGCTATCGACTTTGATGCCCTGTTCGGTTTCGAGGTGATGAACGAGATCCTCGCAGCCCATGGATTGGCAGGCCTCGGCGCGGCAGAGCTTGACCACGCGCTTGCCCGCCGGAGCCTCGCGGAAATCGTGATAAAAGGTGATCGCGCCGAAAATCTCGGCCTTCGACATATTGAGCGCGTCGGCAATCATCGGCACGGCGCGGCGGTCGACATAGCCGAAATTCTCCTGCAGCGCGTGCAGAATCGGCAGGGTCGCCCCCTCTAAGTGCTTCAATTCATGAACGATTTGTGAGGCCATTGCCTCATTCCACTCAGCCTGATGCGTCACGCGTTCCCCCGAAAAGCGGTTGTTCCGCTCTGTTAACGCGCATTTGTCACTGAAAGTTGATCGGCGATCAAATCGTTTTTTTGGATTATTTGATCGGAATTTCCGATTATTCGCTCATCGGGATGGGTTCAGAGATCGCCATCAAACTCTGCGCCAGCGGGGCCTGCGGCTGCCGGTCTGCCAAGATAATGCCGACCGAGCGGGAGGCGGCAGGGTCCATAAGACGAAGCGCCTTCAAGCCCGAGGGAATGCCGAAAAAGCGCGGCAATTGTGAGGGGACAATCGAAACCCAGCCGGCAACCGCCGCGTGGCTGCAGAGATTGAAGATCGAATTTGTCTCCATCACCGGCACGGGGGCTTTGCCGACGGAACGGAAAATCCCGTCGAGAATGCGCCGGTTCTGCATATCGGGCGTCAAAAGACATAAGTTCAGGTCCGCTGCTTCGCGCCAGCCGATCTCGTCGCGCTTCGCAAGCTCGCTATCCTCGCGCGTGAGCAGAACATAGGTCTCATTATATAATGGCTTCGACACAACGCGCTCGAGCGGCTCATTGTCTAGATAGGTGATGCCGACATCAATATCAAAATTGTCGATGGCCGCTTGAATGGCGTTTGATGTCATCGAGAGCACGGTGAGTGTCACCGCCGGATAGCGTTCGGAGAAGGGGCCAGTGATTTGCGCGACAAGGGGCAGCGCTGTCGGGATGGCGCCCAAACGCAAACGACCTTTCAATCCTTGCCGCACATCCGAGAGACTTTGGCCCATCGTGTCGATTTCGGCGAGAATGCGTTTCGCATGTTCAAGGATCATCTCGCCTTCAGCTGTAAAACCGGTAAAGCGATGCCCGCGCTCGACAAGGGGAACACCCAGTTCGTCCTCTAATGCGCGGATCGCACCTGATAATGTTGGTTGCGAGATATTGCTCGCTTTCGCCGCGCGCGCGAAATGTTTCTCACGCGCAAGAGCGACAAGATAAGCGAGTTGTTTGATGACCATCGATCACCCTATTCAGCACGAATGCGCAGCGCACGATTGGAGCGCGACAAAAACCATGAAGCAGCCCAAGCGATTGCAAAAATACCAATGATGACAAAACCGAGATCACCAAAGTGATCCCAAAGCACACCGACGCGATCCCAAAATGTTCCGGTGAGATCGAGCTTTTCATGAATAAGGCCCAACACTTCAATGAGGCCGATGACCAGCGCGACAATCACAGAGAGACCGGTGATGATGAGATTATAGGTGATCTTGCGTCGCGGATTGAGATAGGCCCATTGATAGGCACCAACCATCAACACACCATCAAGCGTATCGACAAGCGCCATGCCTGCTGTAAAAAGTGCCGGAAAAACCATCACAGAGATAAGCGTGCAACATCCGCCTGCTGCCTCCGCCGCTGCGATGCCAAAGAGGCTAATCTCGGTTGCGGTATCAAAGCCGAGACCGAACAGGAAGCCGAGCGGAAACATATGCCAACCGCGCGAGATGAGCTTGAACAATGGCCGCATAAGGCGCGCAATAAAACCTCTACCATTCAACGCGCGATTTAATTCCTCTTCAGACCAGTCTTGACCCGAGCGGATCATGCGGGCGGTTTTCAAAACGTTTAGAAAAACACCAAGATTGAACAAGGCGATGACGAAAAGAAAACTCGCTGAGAAAAGCGTTGAAAATAAACCGCCATAATCGCGCCAATCGGCAAAAGTCGAATCATCAAATGAACGCGCGGTGAGCGCAATCAACCACACAGCGACGCAGATCAACGTTGAATGGCCAAGCGCAAAGAAAAGCCCAGCCGTTAAAGGCTTTTTACCTTCCTGCATCAATTTGCGGGTAACATTGTCAATCGCCGCAATATGATCAGGATCAACTGCATGGCGAAGGCCTAACACATAAGCCAATGCACAGGTGCCTAAGAGGACCGGTTGATCACCAAAGGTTAGAAGTGCCCAAAGCCAAACGAGAAGATTGGCGAGCAGCAAACCCGAAAATAACGCAATGATGCGCGGCTTCAAGGGCGCGTGATCAGAACGGGTGTGAGCGAGAGGGGCGTCCATGGTTCATCTCTTTCGCGATGTGGTTTCAGCTATGGCATGAAAAAAACTTCCCGTCACATATCCGCGACGGCTGCCCGAAGGTTTAGGATCAGAGCCATAGGCATCGATGACGGTTGCAAAAGCGTCATCGCTGCCAAGATCCGTGATGGTTGCATAGTGAAATTCATGACCGCGCAGATGCGCGCCTTTTTTGCCGAGCGGTGTATCATCAAGCAAAGTCGCATCGCGATAGCCGAGCGTCATTTTACGTTTGGCGAAACTTGTCTTCACACTCAAGAGATTGGCCATCGGCCATTCATGCTCTTCGGCATCGGTGAGTGTTTCGCCGAGAACCATATAGCCACCACATTCACCATGAATGGATTTAGTCTCAGCAAAGCGGCGAAGGCCGTTCAAAAATTCCTGTGCGTGAGAAATAGTGCTTGCATGGAGTTCAGGATAACCGCCGGGCAACCAACACACATCACATGTTCCATCGGGCGCTTCATTGTTTAAAGGCGAGAAGGGAAGAATCTCCGCACCCGCTTTGCGCCAGCTTGCAAGATGATGCGGATAGATGAAAGAGAATGCGGCATCACGCGCAAGGGCGATGCGTTGGCCGGGCGGCTTGATCGCCTGAATTTGCGCATCATTTTGCATCGTTGGCGTCTTTGCAGCTTCGCGCACGGCATCAAGATCAACATGGTTCTCAACAAGATCGGCCATGTGATCAAGAATGCGATCAAGCTCTTTTGTTTCTTCCGCTTGTACGAGACCCAAATGGCGCTCGGGGATCGTCGCAGACGCATCACGCGGCACACTGCCTAAAATTTTGAGACCCGCTTTCTCCATCGCAAGACCAATGAGATAGCGATGGCGATCACTTCCAACTTTGTTGAGAATGACACCTGCAATTTTGATACGCGGATCGAAGGTCGCGCAGCCAAACGCCACAGCGCCTGCCGATTGCGATTGCCCGCTTACATCAATCACCAGCACAACAGGCCAGCCTGTTGCGGCCGCAACATCGGCGCTCGAACCACTGCGCCCTAGTTCAGCGGGCACGCCGTCAAAGAGCCCCATCAGGCCTTCGCATAAAGTGAGCTCGGACTCCTGCGCAGCATCGAATGCCAGCGACGCCATCAAATCTGGACCCATGGCCCACGCATCGAGATTCAGGCTGGGCTTGCCGCAAGCGGCGGCGTGAAAAGCAGGATCGATATAATCGGGCCCGCATTTAAGTCCTCTTACGGCAATGCCTCTGCGGTGAAAAGCGCGCAATAGCCCGAGCGTGATTGTGGTTTTACCCGAGGAGGATCGCGGCGCGGCAATCACAAGACCACGAGACAATGTGCCAGGAGAGATCACATCAAGCCTCCGGATTTGCGTTGAAGGTCGATCATCCGGTAGGAACCGATGCGATGAGCGAAGACGATTCCCCTTTCAAAGAGATGCCAAGCTTGCGCCGGGGTTGGACGACGGGCACCTGCGCGACGGCTGCCGCGCGCGCCGCTTACACCGCGCTTGTAACGGGCGATATGCCTGCAAGCGTTGACGTGCTTTTGCCGAATGGCACGCGTCCCGTCTTCTCGATTGCGCAAAGTGAACTGAATGAAAATTTTGCGCGTGCTTGTGTCATCAAAGATGCGGGCGATGATCCCGACGTCACGCATGGGGCTTTGATCATCGCAACGGTGCGTCGTGGCGCGATAGGAACTGGCGTTACATTCAAAGCGGGCCAAGGTGTCGGCATGGTGACGAAGCCGGGTCTTGTCATTCCGCCCGGGGAGCCCGCGATCAATCCCGTGCCGCGCGAGATGATGCGCATCGCGATTGATGAAGCTGCGCGTGAACTCTCCGGTCCGCGCGATGTTGAAATTGAAATTTCGATTCCGAATGGCGAAGCGCTCGCCGCGCAAACACTCAATCCGCGTTTGGGAATTGTCGGTGGGCTTTCGATTTTGGGAACGACCGGTGTTGTTATTCCTTTTTCTTGCGCGGCGTGGATCGCCTCCATTCATCGCGGCATTGATGTCGCGCGCGCCGAAGGCATCACGCATGTTGCGGGCGCAACGGGTCATACATCCGAAAAAGCGATCCAAAAATTTCATACGCTGCCTGATGTCGCCCTCATTGATATGGGCGATTTCGCGGGCGGCATGTTGAAATATCTGAAAACGCATCCGGTGCAAAAGATCACGGTGGGGGGCGGCTTTGCCAAAATGACGAAGCTTGGCCAAGGTCTTCTCGATCTTCATTCGCGCCGTGGCGAAGTCGATTTGAATTATCTTTCCGCGCGCGTGCGTGAAGCGGGCGGTGATACGAATTTTGTCGAGACTGTACGACACTCCAATACGGCGAATGAAGTCCTTACTAACTGTGCCGCGCGCGGCATTGATATTGGCGCTTTGATTGCGGAAGACGCGTGGAAGACGGCGGCTAAAGCGCTCACGGGTTCGGGTAGTCTTCTTGATGTCGTGATTGTTGATCGCGCGGGTCAAGTGGTAGCGCGGACTCAACCAAAAATTGTTTAAGAACATCAGGCGCATCACTGCGTCCCCCGCCAGCCCGGTGTGCGAAAACGCCGTTGATAGTCTCCATCATAAAGCGCGCTGTTTTTGAAAGCGCCATCTCCCAGTGAATGCCCAACGAGAATAAGCGCCGTGCGTTCAACAGTGTGTTCAGAAAATTGAGTGGCGATGGTGCTTAACGTGCCGCGAATGATCATCTCATCGGGCCAGCTCGCACGATAGACAATCGCCACGGGGCACTCATCGCCATAATGCGGCAGAAGTGTTTCAATGACGCTCTCAAGCGTATGGATTGAAAGATGTATAGCGAGCACCGCACCGGTTTTTGCGAAGGCTTCGAGCGTCTCGCGTTCAGGCATGGAGGAGGCTCGCCCTGGTGTGCGCGTGAGCACGATGGATTGTACCACTTCAGGCCGCGTGAGTTCGACAGAGAGTGAAGCAGCCGCTGCTGCAAAACTCGGAACGCCCGGTGTGATCGTGTATTCGATGCCAAGCCTTTTCAAAAGATCAAGCTGTTCACCCATCGCGCTCCAAACTGATAAATCACCGGAATGAAGCCGCGCGACGTCATGATTTTCTTCCTTCGCGCGTTTGAATTCCGCACCGATTTCATCAAGGGACAACGGCGCTGTGTTGATGATACGCGCTTCTTTTGGGCAATGGCTTAAAATTTCCTTTGGCACCAGCGAGCCTGCATAAAGGCATACGGGGCTAAGCGCGATGAGATCGCGCCCGCGCAGCGTGATCAAATCAGGTGCACCGGGGCCAGCGCCGATAAAATGCACCTTCATGAGGAGGGTCCTCCTGATTGTGCGATCGCGCAGGTGACGCCGCCTTCGCTGATGCGTGGCAGAATGAGTATGGCACCATCCCCCGCGCCTGCGAGTGCCGCCGTTTCAGCCACAGAGGGAACGCCGAAAAGTTGCACAACACGGTCCGACCGTGTCTCCGTTTTGCAAGCGACATTTTTTACTGATGTTTCTGGCAAAAACATCAAAGGCAAAGATAAGCGCGCGGCGGCTTCATGAAGTCCCGCCTCATGCGCCTTTTCTGCAATGGTGAAAAGCCCCGCGATTGAATCGCGTTCGACGCGGAAAAGCGCTGTTTCAACAAGCGCAATAATCGCTTCCGCTTTTGTGCCCGCTTTGCAACCAATGCCAATCGCCATCATGAAGCGTGCTCCTTCATGAAGGTCCATTGAATGACCGGCATCGATGCGCGCCAGCCATGATAGGGACCAACGGGATCCGCACGCGCGATATCAATTTTGATGAGGGTGCCGCCGAGTGCAACATGACGCTGCATGAGATCAGCTTGCGTTTCTATGGTCACTGCGTTCACGACCAGATGACCACCGGGTTTCAACGCGGCAAGCGCTTGATCAATTACGCGCGGATCAGTGCCACCACCGCCGATAAAAATCGCATCGGGTTGCGGTAAATTTTGCAAAGCATCAGGCGCTTCATCTTCAATCACCATCAATTCGGTAAGACCAAAAGCGAGGGCGTTTCGCGTGATGCGCGCGGCACGATCAGGCCTTACCTCAATAGCGATTGCCCGATTTGCCTTATGACAAAGCATCCACTCAATTGAAATCGAACCCGAACCCGCGCCAATATCCCACAAAAGCGCACCTTGATGCGGCTTTAAAGATGAAAGCGTAATTGCACGAATTTCTCTTTTTGTAATTTGATTGTCATGCTCAAACCAAGAGTCTTCAAGGCCTGATGCAAGCGGCATGATGCGGGCTTCACGCCCGGCGACAATCTCAACACCGATTGTGTTGAGCGGATCAAACTCTTTCGGCGCCAGATTTAAATCTTTCGCTATGATATGTGAAAGCGATTCGCGCGGGCCTCCCAGCGCTTCGCCAATATGAATCACACTTTCGCCCATTCCGCGCTCGACAAGGAGTTTGGCGATTTTATGCGGCGTTGAGCCATCCCATGATAAAGCGAGAAGCCGTGCGTGAGGGTGAAGATGCGGAATGATTTTCTTAAGCGGGCGGCCATGCAAAGTGAGTTGCGCGCATTCTTGCAAAGCCCAACCCAAGCGCGCCGCCATGAGACTGAACGCCGAAGGGGCGGGAACAATAATCATCTCGCTCGCGGGGATATGATGCGACAACGTTGCGCCAACGCCATAAAGAAACGGATCGCCCGACGCGATGATGAGCGTGTCATGGCCCCGCCGCGCAAGGATTTCATTGATGCCGTCTTCAAACGGATGTGGCCAGGATTTAGTTTCGCCTTTGATGGGGCCGATTAATGATAAATGTCTCACGCCACCCATTACAAAAGGTGCCTGATCAATCAATCGTTGAGCGAGCGGCGATAAACCCTCTCGACCATCTTCGCCAATACCGATAAAAGTGAGCCAGGGCGTCGTCATAACGAAACCCTATTGCAAGTTGGTTTGATAGGTCTATGCGCAAGCGCGTTTTGATTTTGGGCGGCACAACAGAAGCGAGCGCTTTGGCGCGTGCGCTCGCGCAATGCTCTGATCTTGATGTAGTGCTGTCTCTCGCTGGCCGAACCGAAGCCCCCACGCGCCCGCCGATCCCGCATCGCATTGGTGGTTTTGGCGGTGTCGATGGGTTGATTGACTTTCTCAAATCGCAATCCATCAGCGGTGTGATTGATGCGACGCATCCCTTTGCCGCGCAAATGACGCAACATGCCGCTCACGCCTGTGATGCAATCGATCTTCCGCGTCTTGTTTTCACGCGACCAGCGTGGGAACAAGTTGAAGGGGATCAATGGAAGTGCGTTGGAAGCGTTGACGCGGCGGTTAAGGCATTGGGTGAAAAGCCGAAGCGTGTGTTTTTGACCGTCGGTCGTTTGTCGCTCAGCGCCTTCCGCAATGCGAAACATCATTTTTATTTTATACGCAGTATTGATC
>JBJTCD010000037.1:0-2666 GCA_046091665.1 Hyphomicrobiales bacterium | reverse complement strand
GAAGAAGGGGGCGCGTTGATGCGACAAGTAGCGCTTGTGACAGGGTCTTCGCGCGGCATCGGTCTCGCGACAGCGGAAGCGCTTGCTGAAGAAGGCTTTGCCATTGCGCTCAACGGTCCTCAGGATGATGATGAGTTACGTGCGGCTCATGCGAAAATCAAAGCGATGGGCGCGCCTGTTGTCGCTGCTCCCTTTGATGTCTCTGATCTCACGCAGCATGCCGCTCAGCTCGATATGATTGAAAAAGCGCTCGGTCCGCTGACAACCCTTGTCAATAATGCCGGTGTCGGTGTGTTGAAACGGGGTGATCTTCTCGACGTGACAGAAGCGAGTTGGGATCGCTGCCTTACGATCAACACCAAAGCGATGTTTTTTTTGAGCCAAGCTTTCGCTAAAAAATTGATTGCGCGTGAGCGTCCGAAGGATCTCTTTCACGCGATTATAAATGTAACCTCTGCGAATGCGCATGCGGTGGCGGTGCAACGCGCGGAATATTGCGCCTCAAAGGCCGCAGCTTCCATGGTGACAAAAACGCTCGCCGTGCGTTTGGGGAGCGAAAATATCGCTGTCTATGACATTCAACCCGGATTGATTGATACCGATATGACGGCGCCGGTGATTGAGAGCTATAAAAAACGCGCTGAAGAGGGGCTCACTTTGTTCCCGCGCGTTGGTCAACCGCACGAGATTGGCAAAATCATCGCCACGCTTGCTTCCGGCAAATTGCCATATACGACAGGCCAAGCCATTTCAGCCGATGGCGGCATGCTCGTGTCGCGCTTTTAAGAGGGTCTCACAATGAAAATCGCATTGCCCGATTCTCATGGTCACAAAAGTGATTATGTGCTTAAAGGCACGCCGATCAAAGCGGGCAAGCTTGATCGAAACCCTGCGCGCATCGTCTATTCCGCCGCGCATGTTGTGGCTGATCCTTTTACAGAAAATGATCCAACGGGGAGCGCTGCTGTCGATTGGCAAAAAACACTTGAGTTCCGTCATTATCTTGCAAGCCTCGGCCTCGGCATTGCGGAAGCGATGGATACGGCACAACGCGGCATGGGCCTTGATTGGGGCGGTGCGCTTGAACTCATCAAACGCACGCGTGAAGATTTACCTGAAGCCCGTGTTGCAAATGGCTGCGGCACGGATCATCTCAATCCGGCTGATGCGCGTTCGATTGATGATGTCATCCGCGCCTATCTCGAACAGGTCGAAGCGATACAGAAGCTTGATGCGCGTATCATTCTGATGGCAAGCCGCGCGTTGGCGCGTGTCGCAAAATCGCCGGCTGATTATATCACTGTTTATGATCATGTGCTTGCGGCGTGCGATCACCCTGTGATACTGCATTGGCTTGGCGACATGTTTGATCCGCAGTTGAAGAACTATTGGGGTTCGGACAGTTTTGACGATGCGCTTGAAACCTCGCTTGAAGTGATTGCGCGCAATGTCAAAAAAGTTGACGGCATTAAAATCAGCCTGCTCGACAAAGACAAAGAAATCATCATGCGTCGTCGTCTGCCTGACGGCGTAAAAATGTATACGGGTGACGATTTCAATTATCCGGAATTGATCGCAGGCGATGCGCAAGGCTACAGCCACGCTTTGCTTGGAATCTTCGATCCGCTCGCGCCTGCTGCTGCGCATGCGGTGACGCTGTTGGGGCAGGGCGATGGTGCGGGTTTCCGCGCGGTGCTTGATCCCACAGTGCCTTTGTCACGGTTGATCTTCCGCGCGCCGACGCAGTTTTATAAAACGGGCGTTGTCTTCCTCGCATGGCTTAATGGTTTCCAAGATCATTTCATCATGCTTGGTGGCGCACAGTCCATGCGGCCTTTGCCCTATTTCTGCGAGGTGTTTCGCTTGGCCGATCAAGCAGGACTCTTGCGCAATCCCGAGCTGGCTCTTGATCGCATGAAAAAATTACTCGCTATCTACGGGGTATGATGTGCGTGATTTTTCATCCGATCATTCGGCGCTTGCCTTAAACACCGCAACGCTTGGGCATAATCTTGAAGGCGCAGGGGCGGGATGGTCGCCCGAACGTATGATCGATGCATGTGCCGCGCGCGGGCTTGGCGGCATTGTTTTTTGGCGGCGTGAACTCGGCACTCGTGCGTATGCCATTGGAGAGCATGTTCGCGCGTCAGGGATGAAAGTGGTCGGGCTTTGCCGCACGCCCTATCTCGTCGGCAGCGAGGTTCCGGCAAAGCTTGATGATGAAGCGCGCGCTTCTGTTGATATGGCCGCGGAGCTTGGTGCGCCCGTGCTCACCATTGTTACAGGCGGTACAGAGCCCGATACAAAAGGCGTTGAAGAGACTCATAAAAGATTGACTGAACGCGTCGCAGCCCTCGCTGCCTATGCGCAAACGCGCAATATTGCATTGGCGCTTGAACCGCTTAATCCGATGTTTGGTGGTAATCGCACGTGTATTTTTACGGTTGAAGATGCGCTTCACATTTGCAATGCCGTCAGCGCGCCGAATGTCGGCATCGCGGTTGATGTCTATCATGTCTGGTGGGATACGCGGCTTTCACAAAGTCTTGCCGCGGCGCGTGGCAAGATTCTTGGTTATCATCTTTGTGATTGGCTCGAGAACACGAGCCATATGTTGCTTGATCTCGGTATGATGGGCGATGGTGTGGCTGATCTTAAAGCCATAC
>JBJTCD010000036.1:0-23273 GCA_046091665.1 Hyphomicrobiales bacterium | reverse complement strand
CCTTGCGAGACGTGCTTTGCCAAAGCCTGTTTTTGATTTCGCTGATGGTGGCGCCGAAGATGAAAGAACGCTTCGTCGCAATGAAGAGGATTTTTCAACCTATCGTTTTTTGCCGCAACCTTTGAGAGGTGCGGGTTCCGTTGATCTCTCGACGACGATTTTTGGAACGCCGCTGTCCATGCCTTTTGTTATGGGGCCTACGGGCCTTGCGGGATTGTTCTGGCCTGATGGTGAACGTGAAACGGCGCGTGCAGCAGCCAATGCGGGCACGATCTATTGTTTGAGTCACGGATCGATATGTCGTCTTGAAGATTTGAATGCAAATGATATGGGCCCGCGCTGGATGCAAGTCTTCATCTATCGAGACCGCGGATTTACTTTTGAGTTGGCTTCTCGCGCTGCGGCTGCAAATTATTCAGCCCTGATCCTTACCATCGATAATCAATATCTCGGTCGTCGTGAACGCGATCTCGTGAATGGATTTTCAATTCCGCCGCGTTTCGGCCCGCTCGATCTTTTGGCGATGGCGAGCAAGACGGGATGGATGCGTCGTATGATTCCCGAATTGCCGCACATCACTTTCGGCAATTATGTGCGTGCGGGCGAAGCCTCAGACATCAAGACACTTGCAGGGCGTATGCAGTCTTTGCTCGATCCGGCGATGAGCTGGAAAGATGTCGATGCCTTACGCAAGGCCTGGAAAGGACCGCTCATCATCAAAGGTCTCCTGCATCCAGATGATGCTCGTGAAGCGGTCAATCGCGGTGTGGATGGTCTAATCGTTTCCAATCATGGCGGGCGACAATTGGATGATGCGATCTCAGGGATTTCTGCATTGTCGCCCATCGTGAAAGCGGTTGACGGAAAAATTCCGGTGATGGTCGATGGCGGATTTCGCCGTGGTTCCGATATTGTGAAAGCCTTGGCGCTTGGCGCGAAACTATGTTTGATCGGACGGCCGCATCTTTGGGGTGTGTCCGTTGCAGGCGAAGCCGGCGTTTCCCATGTGATCGATATTTATCGTCAGGAAATGACGCGCACGATGGGCTTATTGGGAGCCAACTCAATCGCAGAAATAAAGCCGGATATGATCATTGCGCCTTAGTGCTTTGAACACGCCTCAATGCACCGACATACATCACTCACGTGGTGCCGAAGATAAAAAAATCCCGGGAAGACAGGAGACCATCCTGCTTTACCGGGATTTTAACCGTTGAAAGTCAGCGATGGATTAGATCGACTCTTTGACTTCCTTGGCGACGCGGAAAGCGACCTTCTTGCTCGCCTTGATCTTGATCGCTTCGCCGGTTGCCGGGTTGCGGCCCATACGAGCTGCGCGCTTGCGAACCTGAAGGATGCCGAGACCCGTCAAACGAATGCGAGCACCTTTCTTGAGGCCCTTCACAACCGTGGCAATGAATTCTTCGAAGATTTCATTAGCCTGCTTCTTTGTCAGGCCGTGTGATTCCGCAATGCCCGTGGCGATATGGCGGATGGTGATCACATCGGCCTTAGCCTTCGTTGCTGCCGCTTTGGTCGCCTTAGGGGCGGCCTTTGTTGCGGTTTTCTTTGCTGCTTTTGCCATTGTCTTTACCCTGTTCGAATCATCGCTTCGAATGAGCGATGCGCTTTTTCTAACGCAATTCCGCGCATTTCGAAACGTTCCCTCGCAGTCATGCGGATATCAAAATCACTTTTCCCGTCTGTTTTTGCCTTATTTTTCGGGGTTTTTTGCAATTTTCAATTTTTTGGCCTCGTCACACGCGGCGTGAGAGACAATTTCGAATCACAGGGGACACCACAATGATTCGGGTTTGCGGCTTCACTTTTGACACTTTTAAGCAATGCTCAAAGCCCCTCTGGCAGAGGCGCTCTTTTACTTTTTCTCGTATTTCCCGCAATGGCTCCGTGCGTTCAAAGCGTAATCTTAGAAGGCCTCTTGCATCCTAAAATGCCACGCGCGATTGTATCGTTATGATGACTTCCATCTTCACTTCCGATTTCAAAGCACGACCCTTTTGGTGGGAGGCTTATGAGCCTCAGCCCTTGCCAGAGACGGACCTTCCGCGTGAAACGGAAGTCGTGATCATCGGCGCGGGCTATGCGGGTTTATCTGCCGCGCTCGAATTACGTCGCAATGGAGTTGATTGTGTTGTTGTTGATGCGGCGGAACCGGGCTTTGGCGGGTCAACGCGCAATGGCGGCATGGTCTCGGGCGGCGTGAATGTGGGCAAAGGCTATATCGCGAAAGCGCTTCCGGCAGAGGAGGCTGAGCCTTTCTTGAATGACGCCGCTGAAGCCTTTGGTCATATCGAAGAGATGATCGCGCGTGAAAATATTGCGTGTGGGTGGACAAGGGCCGGCTATTTTGTTGGCGCGTGGAGTCGCGCGCATTTCGCGCCCATGCAGAAAAAAGTTGATCTTCTCAATCGCCATTCAAAGGCTGAAGCCTATCTCGTGCCGGAAGAAAAACAGCGCGCGGAAATTGGCTCTGATTTTTATCGCGGTGGAATGGTTGTGGGCCGTGCGGGCCATCTCCATCCAGCGCTTTATTTCAAAGGGCTGCTTGATTTGGTTGAGCGCGAGAAGACAAAGATTCTCGCGCGCGCGCCCGTTCTCTCCCTTGCACAAACAAAGGGGTCCATCGATGTTGTCACATCACGCGGCACGATTAAAGCGCGCGATGTGATTGTCGCAACCAATGGATATACAGGAGATGCGACACCGGAATTCAAACGGCGTGTGGTGCCCATTGGTTCTTATATCATTGCGACCGAAGAACTGTCTGAAGATCTCGCGAAAGCATTGAGTCCGCGTAATCGTTCGATTGCCGACACGCAACGGGTTCTCTCTTATTATCGATTGTCTCCCGATGGACGTCGAATGATTTTTGGAGGCCGCGCGAAATTTTCGCCGACCGACCCGAAAGATGCCGCGCCCATTCTCTATAAAATGATGACCGATCGTTTTCCCGCTTTGCGCGGCACCCGCATCAGTCATGCATGGACGGGTAATGTTGCGTTCACGATCGATGAATTGCCGCATCTGGGAAAATTCGAAAATGTCCATTATGCACTGGGCTGCAACGGTTCCGGCGTCGCGATGATGTCTTATCTTGGCCATCAGATCGCGCGCAAAGTGATTGGCCGCGCCAATCGCGTATGCGCCTTTGATCGTCCGGAATTTCCGACGCATCCGCTCTATCATGGCTCACCCTGGTTCTTGCCTTATATTGGCGGATATTTCAGAATAAAGGACTGGCTTGATCGGCGAAAAGATCGGCCATAAAAAAATTAAAAATGGCGAGGGCGTGGATTATTCTCGCGCGAGGGAGACAGAAATCATGACGCTGCGCATTGAGCTTACCGAGACCCTATTCGGTGAAAAGGAGCGTCAGCTCCTCACCATGGGTGCTTTTCGCGTTTCAACATTCCGCTATGACAATGGCATCGCTGCTTTGCGCGTGGCCAATGCGCGTGGTGAATTGATTATTCTCCCCTTTAAAGGCCATCAGATTTGGCGATGTAGTTTTGATGGTCGCGAATTGGCGATGAAATCCATGTTTGATGAACCGGTGGATACGCGTTCTTATCTTGAAACTTATGGCGCGTTTTTCATTCATTGCGGTTTAACGGGTATGGGCGCGCCGGGCCCGCAAGATCGTCATCCGTTACATGGCGAATTGCCGAACGCGCCTTTCCAACGCGCCTATCTTGATTGTGATGAATCGGCGAAGACCATTACGGTTGGCGGCACCTATCATTACACGGTTGCCTTCACCGTCAATTACCGCGCGACATCAACCTATATACTCCATGAATCGGAAACGCTTTTTGACGCGAAGCTTGATGTTGAAAATCTCATGCAGATCCCGATGGATCTCATGTATTTGGCGCATGCGAATTTCAGGCCTGTCGATGGTGGTGAATTGATTTACACGGCGAAGAAATCACCCGAGACCGTGCGCGTGCGTCAATCCATCCCGGGACACATCACGCCGAAGCCCGGTTATCGCGAATTCATCGCCGATCTCGCCAAAAATCCCTCGCTTCATCATGTATTGAAAGCGGGGCAAGGTTATGATCCCGAAATCGTTTTCTATATCGATATGGAGACAGATAAAGAGGGCTTTGCCCATGCGATGTTGAAGCGGCCGGATGGGTTTGCCGATTATATTCGCTACAAACCGTCGGAGGTGCGCAAATGTGTGCGCTGGATCAGCCGCACCGGTGATCAAGATGCGATCGGCATGGCTTTTCCGGCAACGTCGGAACCTGAAGGCTATACTGCCGAGAAAGCGAAGGGCAACGTTGTCACGCTTGATCCAAAGGGTCGTTGGTCCGTCGCTATGCGCTTGGGAAGTCTTACGAAAGCCGAGGCGGAGTCGGTCGCGCGGGCGATCGGTTCTCTTTGATCAATGTTCTTTTTTGTTTTCCGACACATGCGCGCTTGAAGGCGAGAGGGCTTTCGATTAGGGCTCATCGCATCTCTCGTGCCGTACGCGGTTGTGATCTCTTTGATTAAGGATAAAAGACGATGAAAGCGAAACTGGGCATTTCTCCGATCTCCTGGTGGAATGATGATCTCGTTGAATTGAGCGATGATGTTTCGCTTGAGGAATGTTTGCGTCAGGCCTCAGTCGCAGGTTTTACCGGCATGGAAACGGGCCGTCGTTTTCCGCTTGATCCGAAAGAATTAGGATCCATTTTGTCACGCTATGGCATTTCTGTTTGTGGCGGATGGTTTTCCGGTCTTTTGCTTGATGGTGATATGGAGCGCGAAAAAGAGCGCATCGCCGCGCAGATGACTTTGTTCAAGGCGATGAATGCGCCATGCATTATTTATGGCGAAACCGCACGCACCATTCAGGGCGATCGCTCGAAACCACTCTCGACAAAGCCGAAACTCTCTGAAGATGAGATCAAAATCTACGCGCGCAAAATGACGGCCTTCGGCGAATGGTGCGCGGATCAAGGCATGCCGCTTTCCTATCATCACCATATGGCCGCAGTGATTGAGACCGAGCATGAGCTTGATCTTTTCATGAAACATTCGGGCGAAGGCATTCCGCTTCTCTATGATGCGGGCCATATGGCTTTTGCGGGTGGTGATGTGTTGCGTGTGATCGATAAGCACCATAAGCGCATCACGCATGTTCATACCAAAGATGTGCGCATGGATGTGATCAACAACCTTGATCGTACAAAAGAGTCGTTTCTTGAGGCGGTCATTAAAGGCGCTTTCACAGTGCCGGGTGATGGATCGCTTGATTTTGAAGCCATTGTGAAAAAGCTTGCCTCTTATGGTTATGAGGGGTGGTTCGTTGTTGAAGCGGAACAAGACCCTGTGAAAGCACCGCCATTACAAATGGCCCAAATCGGTCACAAGGAATTACTGCGTGTGATGGCGGCGGCGGGTTATCAGGTTGTGGCTCATTAAGTGAAAGTCTTCCTTTTATGGTCGCGTTTTTCAGTTTTTTAAGCGGCTATATACTCAGCCAATTTTTTCGCTCCTTTTTGGCGGTGATCGCACCGGAACTCGGGCATGAATTGGGACTTGATCCACAGGCACTGGCCGCGCTTCAAACCGCGTGGATCCTTGGCTTCATTGTTATGCAATTCCCCGTCGGTTGGGCGCTTGATGCGTGGGGTCCACGACGTACGGTGCCGTTGACAATGATCGCTGCTGTGATCGGCGCACTTCTTTTCGCGAATGCGCAAAGCGGCTTCACATTACAGATTGCGCTCGCTTTGATCGGCATCGGATGCAGCGCGATTTATATGGGTGCGGTCTATGTGTTTGGGCGTATCTATCCACCACAACGCTTCGCGCTTTTGTGCAGCTGGTTGATCGGTATTGGCTCAGCGGGCAATTTGATTGCCGCCTCGCCTTTGGCGCTTGCCACAAGTGTCATCGGATGGCGTGGTGCCATTCTCGTCATGGCCTTGATCACAGCGCTCGTTGCGCTTCTCTTAGCGCTCATCATTCGCAACCCGCCGCGTGCCACCACCGCGCGCGCGGAAGGATTGATTGATGGATTGAAAATCATTTTGTCGATCCGCGCGCTTTGGCCGCTTCTGCCTTTGGCCACCATCAGCTATGCGGTGATCATCGCGGAACGTGGTTTATGGGCTGGTCCCTTTCTAAGCGATGTTTACGGGCTTGCTCCTGTTGATCGCGGATTCATTTTGTTGATCATGGCGACAGCGATGTCGGTTGGTGCCTTGATCTATGGTCCGCTTGATCGCGTCTTTGGCGGTTATAAATGGATCTCTGTGATTGGCACCGCTCTTTCCGCTGCGGGCTTTTTGGGTCTCGCTCTTTTTGAGCCGTCATTAACAACGGCGGCGATTTTGCTTTCGATCCTTGGTGCTGCCGGTATGACCTATGGCGTGTTGATGGCGCATGGGCGTGCTTTCGTGCCCGATCATTTATTGGGGCGCGGCATTACTTTTCTCAATATTCTTTTCATTGGCGGCGCAGCGATCATCCAGCCGATCTCAGGCGCAGTCATGACGCGGCTTTTGACGGGGCCAGCCGATTTTGCCTATGCGGTGTTGCATGGGGGTTTTGCGGTACTTTTGCTGATAAGCCTTGCCATCTATCTCTTTGCGAAGGATGTCCGGCGCGATCATCTCTGATCCCTCTTGACGGAATGATGCGCTTCGCGTCGAGTAGAGAGTGTTTCCTGAGGCGGGTGATACGAGAATGAACGATCGGCGATTTGCGGATACAGGTGTTGAGCCTCCCGATCAGGATTTGAAGACGCGCGTCGCTTGGCTCTATCATATGGAAGATATGACGCAGGAGGCGATTGCCGAGCGTCTTGGCCTCACACGTATTCGTGTTGTCAAACTTCTCGCGCAATGCCGACGCGATGGTACGGTTCAAATTCGTGTCACCGGAAAACTTTCCGAATGCGCGGCGCTCGAGCGTGATCTTGAATCAAAATTTTCAATCGGCGAAGCGATTGTGATCCCCACTCCTGATGATGCATCGAAGATTTCATCGCTCATTGGTCTGCGGTTGGGCGCGCTTGTTGACACACTTTTGCATGACAAAATGACTGTGAGCATGGGATGGGGCGCCACGTTGCGTGCGAGCCTTGACGCGATGACCGCGCGGCCTTTGAAAGACTTTACTGTGGTGTCGCTTCTTGGCGGCTTGACGCGCGCATCTGGACTCAATCCCTCAGAAATGGCCTGGCGCTTTGCTGATCTTTTTGGCGGCGAATGTTATATGTTGGCGGCTCCTGTTTACGCACCTGATGAACAGACACGCGCGGCACTCTTCGCGCATAAAGGCTTGGCCGAAGTGCGTGAACGCGCCCGCAGTGCTGATTTATCGATTGTCAGCGTGGGCGACTTCTCACCGCAATCAACCATCTTCCGTTATCACATGCTTGAGCGTGCCGATCTTGAGGGGCTTACAAAAGCAGGCGCGGTGTGTGATGTTCTTTGTCATTTCATTGATCGCGATGGTCAACTTATTGATCATCCGGCGAACAGACGTGCGATGGCGATCACGCCGGATGAACTTGTGAAATCCCCGAAACTTATTTTAGCATCCGGCGGGCCTCATAAAATCGAGGGTATGGTTGCGATGATGAAGATCAGCAAACCTGCTTATGTTGTGACTGATTCAGATACCGCGCGCGGCATGTTGGCTTCACAATAAAGCCCTCCATTTTTACACCGCTACAATCTTTCCCGGATTCATAATGTTTTGCGGATCAAGCGCTTGTTTGATCGCGCGCATCGTATCAAGCGTCGCGGCGGGATGTTCTTTCAAAAGATATTTCATCTTTTCTTGGCCGACACCATGTTCACCGGTGCATGTGCCTTCCATGGCGAGTGACCTTTCCACCAGTCGATGCAAGAAGGCGCGACATGTTTCGACTTCTTCTGTGCTGTCCATGTCGCAAAGAAGCGTGAGATGAAAATTGCCATCACCCACATGGCCGACAATCGGAGCGATTAGGCCCGTCGCTTGCACATCTTTTTGTGTTTCCACTACACATTCGGCAAGACGTGAAATAGGCACGCACACATCAGTGGCGATCACTTTGCAACCGGGGCGGAGTGCGAGTGCCGACCAATAAGCATCATGCCGCGCTTGCCAGAGCCTTGTGCGGTCTTCAGGTTTCGTCGCCCATTCAAAAGGCCCGCCACCATATTCAGCCGCAATATCACCGAAGCGTTCGGCCTGTTCTTTTACGCCTTGGTCCGTTCCATGAAACTCGACGAAAAGCATCGGCGTTTCAGGCAGTGAGAGTTTCGAATGAAGATTGAAAGCTTTGACTTGCCATTCATCGGCGAGCTCAATGCGCGCCACCGGCAAGCCTGATTGAATTGTGAGAATCGTCGCGTCGCATGCGGCCTTCACACTCGGGAACGGACAGATACCTGCCGAGATCGCTTCGGGAATACCCGAGAGGCGCAATGTAATTTCTGTGATCACGCCGAGTGTGCCTTCAGCCCCCACAAACAAACGCGTGAGATCATAACCGGCGGATGATTTTTTTGCGCGCCGCGCCGTCGTCATCACTTCGCCATTCGGCAGCACGACTTTCAATGACAAGACATTGTCTTTCATCGTGCCATAACGCACCGCATTGGTGCCTGAAGCGCGCGTTGAGACCATGCCGCCGAGGGACGCATCCGCACCCGGATCAATGGGAAAGAAAAATCCTGTATCGCGAAGCTGCTCGTTGAGAGCTTTGCGCGTGATACCCGGCTCGATCACGCAATCAAGATCTTCAGAGTGAATCGCCAACACGCGATTCATCTCGCGCGTATCGATGGAAACGCCGCCCCATGGCGCATTCACATGACCTTCAAAAGATGTGCCCGCCCCGAAGGGAATGATCGGCACGCGATGGGCCGCGCAAAGTTTGACGATGGCCGACACTTCTTCAGTCGAATGTGGGAAGACAACAATATCGGGTGGTTGTGGTGCAACCCATGTCAGCGTGTTGGCATGTGTCCCGAGGACGCCCGGATTGGTGACCGCGCGATTGCCGAATTGTTCAGACAAGGTGCGAATCACAGTCTCAAGCGAAGCCTTGTCGGGGCAGGCGTTCAACGCGGTCATAGGTTATTCCCCTGTCAGGTGGAGTTGATCAGCTTTGAGACAGTTTCCACGGTTTCAAAACGGTTGCAAGAAGCCCCTCGCTTCGGTTGAATGGACCGGGGGAGATTCACATGAACGGCGCTGATCACCTATGCGATACGCTCATCGCTCATGGCGTTGACGTGTGCTTTGCCAATCCCGGCACGTCCGAGATGCATTTTGTGGCGGCACTTGATCGTAAGCCCGAGATGCGCTGCATCTTAGGGCTCTTCGAAGGTGTGGTAACCGGCGCGGCCGATGGCTATGCGCGCATGACGGGGAAACCCGCGGCGGCGCTTCTTCATACGGGCCCGGGGCTCGCGAATGGTCTTGCCAATCTTCACAATGCGCGGCGTGCTTTCTCGCCCGTCGTTACCGTTGTTGGCGATCACGCTTCTTATCATCTTGACTACGACGCGCCTTTGACGAGCGATATTGAAAGCCTTGCGCTTCCGATGTCTGAATGGGTTTATCGTGTGAAGGGAGCTGATGATGTGTCTCGCGGTGCTTCAGCGGCATGTGAAGCGGCGCAACGACTTTCCAGCGTCGCAACCATGATTCTCCCTGCGGATGCCGCATGGGGTGAAACGCGCGCGAAGAAAATCGGCAAAGCCTCTCCGGTGACAAAGCCTGTCATTAGCGATCATCAAGTGAAAGCCGCCGTCAAAGCGATCCGCGCTCATCCGGGGCGATGCGGCATTCTGCTTGATGGCGAAGCGCTTCATGCGGAAAATCTTGCGCTCGTTGAAGAGATCGCCGCGCGTCATGATGTTGATCTTTATGTCCCCGTTTTCATATCGCGATTATCACGTGGGCTCGGACGTCCATCGCTCAAACGAATTCCCTATTCGGTTGATGAAGCCGTGGCGTTGCTTGCGCATCTTGATGTTTTGATTCTTGCCGGTGCGATTCCACCTGTTGCCTTCTTTGCCTATCCGGGAAAGCCGAGTGCCTTGACGCCGAAGACATGCAAACTCATTTCATTGGCCACCGTGCGTGATGATATTCCTGATGCGCTCGCGCGATTGGGGGATGCTCTTGGTGGTCAGCCGTTAACGCGCAAAAAGAAAATCAAAGCCACGTCTTCAAACGGCATACCAACAGGCGCTCTCACAGAAGATGCGGTGGCAGTGCTTCTTGCGCAAGCGTTACCCGATCAGGCGATCATCTCCGATGAAGCCCTTACATCCGCAAGGCGCTTTTATGCGCTTTCAGAAAACGCGCCTCAACATGACTATATGATGGTCACAGGTGGTGCGATCGGCGTCGGCATTCCTCTTTCAACTGGTGCGGCTGTTGCGTGCCCCAATAGAAAAGTCATTGCGCTGCAAGCGGATGGCAGCGGTATGTACACGCTGCAAGGGCTGTGGACACAGGCGCGTGAGCGTCTTGATGTGGTGACCATCATTTTGAACAATCGCGGCTATGCGATTTTGCAGCATGAAATGAAAAATGTCGGCGTGCCGGTTCATGGCGGTAATGCCGATCACATGATGCGGATTGATGATCCGGGTCTCAATTGGGTGGCGCTCGCCGCCGGCATGGGTGTTGAGGGCGCGCGCGCAACAACATGCAAGGAATTTTCTGATCTTTTGGAAATCGCCTTCCGGCGCAAGGGCCCGTTCCTGATCGAGGCGATGATTTAAAAGACGCACCGATTTTTTACTCTTGCCTTCGCGTTGCGCCTCATTTCTAGTATGATAATCAATGAGAATGATCAAAGGGTGAGGAATGTCTATGTCCCAATCAATCACGGATCGTGTTCCGCTCGGTAAATCCGGCCTCTCTGTAACGCGTGCTTCCTTCGGCACGGCAGGGCTAGGGAATATGCCGGAAACTTTCGGCTTCGCGGTCAGTGACAAAGAAGCGGAGGAGACTCTTGCCGCCGTGTTTAAAAGCCCGATCAATTCGCTCGACACTTCGCGCAATTACGGTATGGGCGAAGCCGAGCGGCGCATCGGTCGCGCGATCAAAGCGAATGGTGGTCTGCCAAAAGATTTTGTGCTCGCGACAAAACTTGATCGCGATTTTCAGACCAACAAATTTGACGCAGCGCGCGCGCGTCGTTCGCTGGAAGAAAGCTTACAAGCGCTCGGCGTTGATCGCATTCCGCTCCTTCATTTTCATGATCCGGAATATGCCTCGTCACTTGAAGATGTGACGAAGAAGGGCGGCGCGCTTGATGAATTGTTCAAAATGAAAAGCGAAGGGCTGTGTCAGGCTGTAGGTCTTGGCGCCGGTCGTACCGACATCATGATGGATCTCGTGAAAGACTATCCTTTTGATGTCGTGCTCACCCATAACCGTTATACGATTGTCAATCGCCATGCTTCACCTTTGATCGACGCCTGCGCCGTGCGCGGAATTGCGGTGTTCAATGCCGCGCCTTATGCGAGCGGTGTGTTGGCGCAAGGCAGTGCGACCTATAAGCGCTACGTCTATCAAGAAGCGACCGATGAAGTCTTAGCCCCTGTGCGCGCGGTGGAGGCCATTTGCGCCAAACACGGCGTGCCAACGGGCGCGGTCGCATTGCAATTCTCAATGCGCAATAAAAATCTCGCCTCTACCATTTGCGGTGTCACGAAACCTGAATTCGTCAAACAGACCATCGAATGGGCGTCTTATCCCATCCCCGATGCGGTGTGGAATGAGTTGGCGAGCGTTGCCTATTCGACCGAGGATCCGGAAGCCTCCCGCACTTATGTGTTGGGGTGAGGAGGCATCTTGGATTTATAGCACAGGTTCCGGAGCAGGCTTATAGGGTCGCGCAGTTTCTGGCAAAATGCGTTTGGCGAAATAGGTCGGATCGCGCAATTGCCGGATCACGGTCGGAATGATTTCTCGATAAGCCTCGAGAAATCCTGAATAGGGTTTCGGACAATCATTCTTCATCTCTTCATGCAATTCCGGCAGGCGATAATAAGGCACCATCGGGAACATGTGATGCTCAACATGGTAGTTCATGTTGAGATAGATGAAACGGCTAATCGGATTCATCAGCACCGTACGGCAATTTTGGCGATGATCCAGCACATCTTCTGCAAGACCAATATGCTGTGTTACGCCGCATAAAAGCCCGTGCCAACAACCATACATGCTGGGCAGGCCGATGATCATAAAGGGCAGGACCGAATGCATCCATAAGGCGGTCGCAGCCGTTGCGAGATAAATCGCAAACCAGATCCGCGCGACAAAAAACACTTTTTCATGCTCGCTTGCGGGAATGTAATCCTTCTCCGCATCATCGAGCTTGCCAAATGTATAACGCACCATTTGCGACATGGCGGTTGGTACATCGATCAGCCCAACAAAATTGATGAGAAGTTTAAAAAGATCCGGCGGACGCATCGCGGCGATTTCAGGATCGCGACCGACGATGATTGTATCAGTATGATGGCGTGAATGGCTCCAGCGCCATGTCACAGGATTGCGCATGATCACGAAACAAGCGATCTGATAGAAAAACTCATTCTTCCATTGTGTTTTGAAAGCGGTGCCGTGGCCGAATTCATGCCAACGACTATCACCCCCCGATCCATAAAGAACACCATAGGCCATGAAGAAGGGGATCGACCACGGGCTCGGCCAGAGATAAGAACCAAGCCCTGCAAAGACGATCATGAAACCGATCCAGAGAATTGTATCGCGCGTTGCGGGGCCGTCTGAGCGTTGCATCAATTCTTTCATGCGCGCACGTGGAATTTCGGTTTTATACCAGTCGGCATTCGCCAATCCGATATCAAGCGCTTGACGGTTCAAAGGTCCGGTCAAGCTGTAGTCGCGCGGAAAACTCTTCTCATGCGCGCCCTGTGCGTCAGCAAGGCTCATCCTTGATCTCCACCCCTAGAGCATTTTGCGATTAAGTGGAAACCGGTTAATCGAAACAAAATGCGATAAAACAAAGACATAGAGCGTTTTTGATTTTATGAAAAACAAAAGCGCTCGAAGTCGCATGGGCTGTTGAGAGCATGCCGCTCCCGGCCCTTAAAGGATGAAGATAGAACGAGTTTTTGATCCGCTCAACCCGCTTTCCTGATCGAATTTGATCGGCGGGAAGCCCAATCACTCAGCGCGCGATCTCGCTTTTGCGATACTGGGCCTTTTCAAGCCAAGCCGGATTGATCTCGACGCCCCAACCCGGCGCATCCGGAATTGTGGCTTTTCCGTCCTCGATTTTATAGGGATCGCCGAGGAAAAGCCCATATTGCCACGGGTAATAATCCGCTTCCTCAATGGAGAATTCTAGGTATTTCCCGGCATTGGGAATCGCGCCCAAGAGATGCATCGTGCACATGGTCACGAGCGACAAATTGGCGGCATGCGGTGTGATTTTAAATCCGCGTTCTGCGGCCATCGCGCAAATTTTCAGTGTGCGTGTGAGACCGCCAATATACATGATGTCGGGTTGAACAATATCGACCGCTTTCATATCCATCATCAATTTGAAAGTGACATATTCACAATCTTGCTCACCGCCGGTGACATCAATATCAAGCGCTTCGGTCACTTCACGCGTTTGCTCATATTCCCAATAGGGGCAGGGCTCTTCAAAATGCGAGATGCCATTGTCAGCGAGAAGTTTTCCAACTTCAATCGCGCGTTTCGGCGAATAGCACGAATTCGCATCGACAAGCTTTGCAATACCATCGCCCAAAGCTTTGCTGACGGTCGGCACAACCGCTTCCGTGCGGCCCGGCCATTCATCGTGATCGCGGCCACATTCACGGCCCACACGCCATTTGAACGCATCAAAACCGAATTGATCACGCAATTTTACAAAACGTTTGGCCTCATCTTCGGGCGTAATGTCGCGCTTCATGGATGAAGCATAGGCGCGCAGTTTTCCGGGCTTGCCGCCGATCAAAGAGACAACCGGTTTGCCCGCGCGTTTGCCCGCCATATCCCAAAGCGCCGTATCAAGTCCCGTCATCGCGCGACGCAGATAAGAGCCTGGATATTTATGTTCACGTTCGCCGATGAGAGTCAGTGTATCTTCGAAATCGAAGGCATCGGTACCGAGCGCATGAGGCGCGATTTGACGATGGAAAATGTCACAGGTGATATCGGAATTATAGGTTGAAACTTGACCCCATCCTGTGGCGCCTGATTCACTCGTCGCTCTGACAAAGCCGACAAATTCATTCGCGAATGTTTCGAGCTTAACGAGTCTATCCATCTTATTGAATCCTAATGCTTCAAAATCATATCGGCGGCGCGCCAGCCCATCATGATGGCGGGCGCATTGGTGTTGGCAGACGTGATATTCGGGAAAGATGACGCATCAACAACACGGAGATTTTCAACGCCATGCACGCGCAATTCCGGATCAAGGACGCCGCCTTGATGTTCTGGCGCCATGCGGCAGGTGCAAGACGGATGATAGACCGAGCCCGACCTCTTGCGGAAATCGGCAATCAATGACTCATCGCTTTCTTTTGACGGATCAAATTTTGGCGGTGCGGATAAAAGCGCTTGCATGGTCGGCGTGTTTTGCACGTGCCCAATCAAACGCGCACCTTTGATGACATCGGCGCGATCATGTTCTGTGGCGAGATAATTGAAGAGTATCTCGGGTTGCTTCAGGGGATCCGGTGAAGTGAGTTTTACATGGCCATGGCTTGTCGGGCGGCAGGGATTAAAACTCAAAATAAAGCCAGGCCAGGGATCGGGTTCCGTGAGTTTTCTTTTGCCCGCATTCTCGGTCGAATAGCTGAGCGGATTGAAATAGAGCTGCATATCGGGTCGCATTTGTGACGAAGACGAACGCACGATGCCGCCATATTGATTGACGCTCAACGACAAAGGTCCCGTGCGCGTCAAAATAAATTGAATGCCGGCTGCAATGCGTCCTGCCCAGGTGCCAAGCACGGCATTGAGTGTGGGTTCTTTCGCCCGGTAATAATAATTGATGCCGACATGATCTTCGAGATGAGCGCCTACGGCGTCATTCGCGTGAAGAACAGTGACGCCATTCTTTTGCAACAGAGCACCCGGACCAATCCCTGAGAGTTGCAAGAGATGTGGCGATTGAATCGCACCCGCAGAGAGGATCACTTCACGCGTGGCGTGGGCTTCTTGCATCATGCCGCCGCGACGATAGCTCACACCTACGGCGCGTTTACCTTCGAAAAGAATTTTTGTGACCTGCGCTTCGGTGAGGATCGTCAGATTGGCGCGATGTTTGACAGGATGTAAAAATGCATCAGCCGATGAGCAGCGCAAACCGCCACGCGTGTTGATCAGATAGGGGCCGAACCCTTCATCGCCTTGTCCAACGGTGCCATCAGCAATCGGCAAGCCCGCATCACGCGCCGCACCAATAAAATGGCGTTTTAAGGGATGATAATCATGTTGGCGATCAGAGACCGTGAGTGGCCCTTTGCCATCAACCGATCCGTCTTTGCGAACGTGATGTTCAATCGCTTCGAAAGCGGGCTTGACATCGTCCCATCCCCAACCGGGATTGCCCGCATCGCGCCAGTCATCAAAATCTGTTTTCGCACCTCGGCAATAAACCATCGCATTGATAGAGCTTGAACCACCAATCACTTTGCCGCGCGGCACATAGATTTCACGATCATTGAGGCCGGGATCTTTTTCGCCTTCGAAGCACCAATTCACTTTGGAATCGAAAAAGGTCATGCCATAGCCTATGGGGGTGCGGATCCAGAATTTGCGATCGCTTCCGCCCGCTTCAATCAGCAAGACTTTGTGACGCGGATTTTCACTGAGACGATTGGCGAGCACGCATCCGGCGGAGCCTGCCCCCACAATAATGAAATCGAAAGTCTGCACGAAACACTCTCCCTCGCGTTGCGCAAAGTCTATGCGCGCCGCGCGCGATCACACTGTCCGGCAGGCGACATGAAATCAAGGGATCTGCGTCGCTTTTGCGACGGTTTTGACTGCGTCATTAAGGTCGCGCCACGCGGCGTGCCAAAGCTTCAGAAACCAGAAGCCCGACAAAGGAAATCGCAATCGAGACGAGGACGAGTTTGAAAGCGGGACCATCGCCTGCGGGCGTTTGAATGAGCGCATAAATCGCCGAGGGAATGGTTTGCGTTTCGCCTGGAATGCTTGAGACAAATGTGATGGTGGCACCAAATTCGCCAAGCGCTTTGGCGAAGCCGATCACAGCGCCCGCAATCAGCCCCGGCGCTGACAGCGGCAGCGTGATCCTCAAGAACACGATCACAGGCGGTGCGCCGAGATTGCGGGCGGAATCTTCGAGCCGTTTATCAACCGCTTCAATCGAGAGGCGGATGGCGCGCACAACAAGCGGAAAGGCCATCACAGCGGCGGCCAGTGCCGCGCCCGTCCAACGGAACGCGAACACAAACCCGCAACACGCTTCCAATGCAGAGCCGATCACACCGTTGCGACCGAATGCCAAAAGCAACAGATATCCGGTGACCACGGGCGGCATCACGAGCGGCAGATGCACAAGCCCGTTCACAACCGCATGGCCAGGAAATTTCAATCGCGCAAGCACAAAGGCGATCACAATACCAGGCGGTAATGTCCATAAAGTCGCGACCAAAGCGACTTTGAGGCTCAACAGTAAAGCCGCCACATCGGAAGGTGTGAGAAATGCGGACACTGACCCGGCGTACCTGACGAATAAAATGCATCGGCGAGGCCAATGCTATGGGAGACCAAAGACGCTCCCGCCGGAGCTATGAGGGGGTTTTCCCGCCGGAAAACAATATGGGTGACGAAACAGAGTGGCGCCCGACCTGTCAAGTCGGACGCCGGTTTTTAGGGATTATCCGATCCGCCATGGCTTCAGGCGGCGAAGAGTCTTCTGGTACTTTGTGGTTCAAGCACGGATTCCGTTATGCCGCAGGCAGCGCGAATTTTATCGCGTGCTGTTTCGCTGATTTCGAAAAGACCCGCATAGGTCATGCATTCACCAATCCGTTGCGGACGCCCGATGATTAAAGCGGGGCAGCCTGCACTCCGAAATATGCGCACCATTCGCGCATCAAAGACGGATACAACTTCGGTCAGGCCAGCGAGCAGTCCTACTTCCTCAATTGCGGCGAGAAGTTCACCGGTAACGGAACTCAAAAGTCGCCCCGGCTCAGGCGTTTCGGCACCCGGTTCCATGGAAAAGCGAGAGCTTTCCCAAATTGTTGCACTTTCAACCACTTCGCCGGGAGGTAAAAGAATGGGGAATACATCACGCAACATATTGGGCCCCGTTGTTGGTAAAAGCCGTAATGAGCCCCGAACATTCCCCGTCACTTCATCGACGGAAATCAAGTATAGCGGATTTTCTTGATCAAAGCGGTCTTTCTCAAGGCCATCAATGACATTGACATCCCATTTCAAACGCTCATGAAAAACTTTTGCTCTGATACGGAACATTTTATTCGTGAGATAAGCATAATCGGCTTGTTCATTACCATTGACGAGAATGATCATAGTTTGCTCCCTTAGGAAATTAGAGGGAGCACAAGCCTAACAGAGAGATTTTGTTTGCCGACTGTCCGATGTCTCTGTTACGTAAAGTAACGAATCGCTCTATCGTGGTGGATTTATGATTCTGAAATGAATGCCTTTGGCAACGGCATGGGCGAGATTGACCGCATTGAGTTTAAAAATGATATTCTCGATATGATACCGCACGCCACGTCGCGTGAGACCCAAGATCATTGCTGTTTCTTCGCTTGTTTTCCCGCAAGCGGCCCAATGAAGGCATTCAGCCTCGCGGGGCGTGAGCTGAACTTGAAATTCGGAATTTGTATAAGTGCGTAAAACGGACTGGTGAAAAAAGACAGCAAGTGTTTGAAAATCGCGAATAAAATTTCTTTTCATCAACGACCAGTCATGCTCATTGGCCTCGCAGGTTAGGCTGAATAAAGACATATCACCATGCCGACCACGAACGGGAATCGAAAGCCCTTGATTGCCAAGTCCAGCTTCACGGCTCTCGCTAAATAATGCGCGCACCTTCGCATCGCGTCGATCAAAGTTTAACCAATCAACAGGCAAGATAGATTTCAAACCTTGGTGAACCACGGGATCGACTTCAAGATAATCACGTGAACGATAGTGATTGATCCACTCTTGAGAATAGGTCACCAAAATATCAGGTTCGCTTTTATTCAACGCGCCAATGTTAAATTCCATAAAGGCAAGACTCTTTAAGCCGTAACGATTTATCGTATCGGCGAGAACAAGTTCAAACTCAGATTTCTTTTTAATCTGATCAATTCGGTTAATGGTTTCGTCAAATGATGTATCGCCTTGGACCATTGTGAGATAATCCATCTAAGCGCCAAAAAATTTACGAATGGCGGGGTCATTTTTTTTGTTAAACGGACAAGGATGATATCAAATCAAGAAAAAAGAACAATGAAAAATCAAAATAGTTTAGTTGGTACAAAATTGATCTGTTTCAACTTTTTAAAGATGCCTTGTTTTGTACAATCTATAGTTGAGAGATAATTTATCTCACATCATATCCGAACTCTGCCGCCGAGCTTTCAAGCCAATGCAAAAGATCTCGTCCCATGCTGCGAAAGACAGCGAGGCGATAGGTTGGCTCTTCGTTCGTCTGCCAAAGTGTGATCCAGAATTGCACAGCAAAGCTTGTTGCAGCGCTGCCTATTTTGAAGGCAGAGGGATCAAGATCAATCATGATGCCTTTAGCAAGAGCTGCGCGTGCTATTTCGCCCGATATTTCAACGAGCGCACGCGCGTCTGATTGATCGACAACAGCCGCGAAAGATCTTGCTGCTTTTTCGAGTCTAACGAGAAGATCTTTCTCGGAAGGACCTTCGCCAGTCACGAGCCATTTGCCAGGACCAACACTCACAAAGGTCACGCCGTCTTTTGATGCTGATTTGTTCGCGGCGGGCAGAGCAATGCCGAAGGCATTTTCAATGGCTTGAGCGAGCGCTTCTTTCTGTCCTTTGAACGCGGTGAGTTCGGCGATTGCACAAGACATGACTTCGCGAATGGTGACTCCTGTCTTGCCTTCTGCGCCATTATGACCGGCATGGAGAAAGGGGGCGAGTGCGGAGCGGGGAGCGAGATTAGCCACGGAGACGCACTCCTTCAGGATCAAAGAAAACAGGATCACAGATTTCGACTTCGAATTCCATGCCGCGTACAAAATCGACAGCACGGATTGTCTCGCCAATGCGTTCGCGTCCGCGTCTCACGATGCCAAGACCAATCCAGCTTTTCAGCATCGGCGAATAGGCGACCGACATCATATGACCGAGATCATTGTCGAGCGACGGCTTCGCGCCGTGATCAAGGAAATGCGCGCCGCCAGTCAGTTTCGACTTCGGATCTTTTGGCTTCAAGCCGACAAAGATCGGGCGGTCTGGTGCCAGCATCGCCGGACGCTCCGACATATGTTTGCCGATGCAGTCTTTCTTTTGCGAAACCATTTTGATGAGGCCGAGATCACGCGGCGTCGTTTGTCCATTCAATTCGCCACCTGCGACATGGCCTTTCTCGATGCGCATGGTTGAGAGCGCCTCAAGCCCGTAGGGCGTGATGCCGAATTCTTTGCCTGCGTCCATGATGGCGCGGATCAGCGCATCGCCATAGCGGTTCGGCACACCGATTTCATAAGCCATCTCGCCCGAAAACGAGATGCGGAAGAGCCGCGCCGGAATGCCGTTGCAAATCGTAATCGCACCGCAGGCCATATAGGGGAAGGCTTCGTTCGAAATATCATGTTGCGGATCAACGAGCTTCTTCAGCACATCGCGAGAATGCGGTCCGGCAATCGAATATTGTGCCCATTGTTCCGTGACCGATGTGAACGCGATATCAAGCTCGGGCCAGAGCACCTGATGACAAAACTCGAGATGCGCCATCACCTTGCCCGCACCCGCCGTGGTCGTTGTCATCAGCCAGTGATTTTCACTTAAGCGCGCCGTTGTGCCGTCATCCTGCACAAAGCCATCTTCGCGCATCATCAAACCGTAACGCACTTTGCTGACGGGCAGTGTCGAGAAGGTGCCGGTATAGACGCGATCCAAGAACGTGCCGACATCCTTGCCTTGAAGGTCGATTTTACCGAGCGTCGAGACATCGCACACGCCAACTTTTGAACGTGTGATCTCAACTTCGCGGATCATCGCATCAAGCCAGCTTTCATTCATCGTCTTCGGGAAATATTGCGCGCGGAGCCAGAGGCCTGTCTCCATAAAGACCGCGCCTTGTTCTTCCGCCCATTGATGCGAGGGTGTGAGACGCGTCGGGCGGAAACCCTTGTGCACATGATGGCCCGCAAGCGCACCGAGCGCGACCGGCGTATAGGGTGGACGGAAAATCGTAGTCCCGACTTCCGCCATTGTGCGGCCCGAGGCTTCACCCAAAATCGCGAGGCCGGAAATATTCGCGGTCTTGCCTTGGTCAGTCGCCATGCCGAGCGTTGTGTAGCGCTTCATATGTTCGACAGAGCGGAAGCCTTCGCGGTTTGCGAGTTCGATATCCGTGTCTGTCACATCATGTTGGAAATCGACAAAGCATTTGCCCTTGTTCGTCTTGACGCGCCAGAGTGGTGTGTGCGCAAGACTTTCGGGGTCGGTGTCGGGCGTTGTAATTCCAGAAGCTTTGAAACCGAGTTCCTCGATAGCAGATGCACCGAGGCGGAACCCGTCGGCGAGCGTTTCTTTCAATCCGAAGTGACCTTGCGCGGCACCCGCTACACTCAATCCTGCGGGCACGTTGCCAGGCAAGAAGGCGTTTGTTTTTTCGTCCCATACAGGGCGTCCGCCCTGATGGCAGGTGAGGTGAACGGCAGGGTTCCAGCCATTCGACATCGCAATGCCATCGCAATCGAGAATGCGCGTTGCGCAGTCTTTCAATTCGATTTCGACACCTTGCACTTGTTTATTGCCAAGCGCGCGCAAAATCTTTGCGCCTTTGAAGTGCGGAATATCATGCGGAGCGGAAATCGTCGCATCAGCGCGCGTGTCGATAATGGCTTGGACCGAGCCGCCCGCATTCAGAATATCCTGCGCCGTCGCATAGCCGTCATCGCTTGATGTGAAAATCGCAACGCGCTTTGTCGGCACGACTGCATAGCGATTGATATAAGAGCGCATCGCCGAGCCGAGCATCACGCCCGGACGATCATTATTGCCGAACACATGCGGCCGTTCGATTGCGCCGGCGGCGAGCACCGCGCGTTTCGCGTAAATGCGATACGCGCGTTGGCGTGGTTCATGCGCGGGCGGTGTGGCGACATGATCATTCACGCGCTCAAGCGCGCCATAAACGCCATGATCATAGACGCCGAAAATCGTCGTGCGCGGCATGATGCGAACATTCGGTAATGATGCGAGTTCGGCTTCAGTTGCACGCACCCAATCAAGGCCTGATTGATTGCCGATGATGAGTTGATCGGAAAGCAAACGCCCGCCGAGCATCGGGCCTTCGTCTGCGAGGATCACACGCGCGCCGGAGCGGCCCGCAGCGAGTGCAGCCGCAACACCCGCAGGGCCCGCGCCGATGACAAGCAAGTCGCAATGCGCAAAGGCTTTTTCATAAATATCAGGATCATCACCAATCGGCGGACGACCCAATCCCGCAGCGCGGCGAATGAGAGGCTCGTACACTTTCTCCCAGAATACGGCAGGCCACATGAAGGTTTTATAATCGACGCCCGCCGCAAACAATGGCGAGAGCAGCGAATTGACTGCACCGAAGTCGAGCGCCAGCGACGGCCAGCGGTTCTGGCTTTGCGCGATCAAGCCTTCATAAAGCTCGGCGACTGTCGCGCGCACATTCGGCTCGCGCCGCTCACCGGAACGCAATTCGACAAGTGCATTCGGCTCTTCCGATCCAGCTGTGAGGATGCCGCGCGGGCGATGATATTTGAAGGAGCGCGCGACAAGCTGCACATCATTGGCGAGCAGGGCGGATGCAAGCGTATCGCCTGCAAATCCCTGATAGGTTTTGCCGTCGAACTTGAATGAGAGTGGTTTCGCGCGATCAATCAGACCGCCCGATGAGAGACGATGCGACTGGCTCATTGTGCGGCCTCCTTCACCTGAGGAGACGCAAATTCCGAACCAGTGATCTCATGTGTGAGTGTGTTGCGTGTCACAACAATCCACGAGCGGCAGCCATTTGCATGCAACCATAATTCTTGTGTCACACCCGCTTTGTTGTCACGGATATGGACATAATCGTGAAATTGCTTTTGCGCGTTAGGCGCATTGGGGTCGGGCCGTTTTAATCCGGCTTGGCCTAGGAATGAAAATTCTTGGCTGTCACGTGTTCCGCAGAACGGGCAGGGGAGTCTCATCTATCCGTTCCTTTTAATGCAAATTCGGTTGCGCGCCGGTACCGGCTTCGTCAATGACGTAGCCGGTCTCGAAACGATTGAGTTTCAATGCTGTCGCGACAGGATGCGATTCACCCGTTGCAAGGAGATGCGCGAAGCAATAGCCGGATGCAGGCGTTGCCTTGAAGCCGCCATAACACCAGCCGCAATTGATATAGAGTCCGTCAATGCCGGTCTTGTCGATGATCGGCGATCCATCCATCGACATATCCATAATGCCGCCCCAGTGACGCAAGAGTTTGACGCGGCTGATCGACGGCATGATCGCCATCGCTTCTTCGATTGTATCTTCAACGCCCGGCAAATTGCCGCGCGCGGCATAGGATGTGTAGTAGTCAAGTGACGCGCCGAAAACGAGCCCGCCCTTGTCGGATTGGCTGATGTAAAAATGCCCCGCGCCAAATGTCACAACGCAGGGGATCAGCGGCTTGATGGCTTCTGAAACAAAGGCTTGCAGCACATAGGATTCGATCGGCAGGCGAAGCCCCGCAGTTTCCGCGATGCGTGTTGTATTGCCTGCTGCAACGATTCCGACTTTCTTCGCCTTGATGAAGCCGCGCGATGTCTCGACGCCAACAACTTTGCCGTTCTCGACGCGAATCTGCTTGGCTTCCGTATTTTGCAGAATATCAACGCCGCGCAAATCCGCCCCACGGGCAAAACCCCACGCGACAGCATCATGCCGCGCCGTGCCACCGCGCCATTGCATCAAGCCGCCATGAATGGGGAAGCGCGCATTGTCGAAATCGAGAAACGGCACAACCTCGCGCACCTGTTCGCGGTTTAAGAGGTCCGCGCGCACGCCATGCATCATCATCGCATTGCCGCGTCTTGCGTAATC
>JBJTCD010000035.1:0-3824 GCA_046091665.1 Hyphomicrobiales bacterium | reverse complement strand
CTTCTGCATCCATCACGCAATTGCTAAAATATTCCGTTGAACTATATAAATATCTTGATCAGGAAACCGGCCTCAACACGGGTTGGAAAATGACCGGCTGCCTCCGCCTTGCGACCCATGCCGAAAGATGGATCGAATATAAAAGGCTCGCCACAACCGCGCAAAGCTTCGGGCTCGAAATGTCACTCATCACACCGGATGAAGTGAAATCCATATGGCCTTTGCTCAATACAAAAAATCTTGTCGGAGCAAGCTGGCTTCCGACGGACGGGCAAGCGAACCCGTCGGACATTGCGCAATCGCTCGCCAAAGGCGCACGCATGCATGGCGCTAAGATTATTGAAAATATCCGTGTTAAGCATTTCGAGATCGCAGAAAACCGGATTAAAACAATATCAACGACGTCGGGAGACATCACATGCGAGAAGGTTGTTGTGTGCGCCGGTCAATGGACACGACAAATCGCGGAGCTCGCTGGCGTCTCTGTGCCGCTTCAACCTGTCAAACATCAATATATCATCACCGAGGCGATTGAGGGCGTTCACGCCGATCTCCCAACACTGCGCGATCCGGATAAACGCACTTATTACAAGGAGGAAGTCGGCGGCCTTGTGATGGGTGGCTATGAGCCTAATCCCATTCCATGGATTACGGGCGATCTTCCCGATGATTTCGCTTTCCAACTTTTTGATGATGATTGGAGCCATTTCGAACAACACATGTCGGCGGCCATCGAACGTATTCCGGCGCTTGAAAAGGCGGGCATCAAAAAAATGATCAATGGTGCTGAAAGCTTTACACCTGACGGCAATTTCATTCTTGGTCGGGCACCGGAGCGTGACAATCTTTATGTTGGTGCAGGATTCAACGCGTTCGGTATTGCATCTGCAGGTGGTGCGGGATGGGTGCTTGCGGATTGGGTTCATTCGGGCGAAGCGCCGATGGACCTTTGGGTCGCCGATATCAGACGCTTTAGCGACCATCATCGCGATAAACACTGGACCTGCGAACGAACGCTTGAGGCCTATGGCAAACATTACAGCATTGCCTTTCCGCAAGAAGAATATGAATCGGGACGACCACTTCTCACCTCTCCGCTTTATTCACGCCTCAAAGAACATGGCGCAGTTTTCGGTTCAAAACTTGGATGGGAACGTGCCAATTGGTTTGCACCGAAAGGCGTTGAACCCAAAGACATCTATTCCATGACGTCGCCCAACTGGACGCCCTTTGTTGCCGCAGAACATAAAGCCACGCGGGAGCATGTGGCTCTCTTCGATCAAACTTCATTTGCAAAATTTAACCTTCATGGTCCCGATGCGGCATCACTGCTTGATCGTCTTTGTGCCAATGATGTCCGCGTCCCAGAAGGCCGTGGTGTCTATACGCAGATGCTCAATGCACGCGGCGGTATCGAATGCGATGTGACCGTCATGCATCTTGAGAATGGTCGCTATCGGATCATCACCGGCACCGGCTTTAGAACGCATGATAAATCATGGATTTATGATCACATCCAAGAGCATCTACAAAATGCGCGTGTGACATTTGAAGACGTCACAGAAGATTATTCCGTGCTTGCCTTTATGGGCCCCAAATCTCGGGATCTCTTGCAAAGCGTCTCGAATATCTCTTTAACGAATGACGATTTTCCTTTCGGCCATATCAAAAGTATAAAAATTGCAGGTCGTCATGTTGATCTTTATCGCGTGACTTATGTCGGCGAGCTTGGCTTTGAGCTTCATTGTTCGGCAAGTGACACAGATGCAATTTTTGATGCGTTGATGAGGGCTGACAAAGACAAGAACATCAAGCTTGCCGGCTATCGGGCGATTGAGTCCCTGCGCCTAGAAAAATTCTATCGCGCTTGGGGCGCCGATATCACCCCGAATGACACGCCTTTTGAAGCGGGTTTGGGTTGGGCCGTAAAACTTTCCAAAAATATAGATTTTATCGGGCGTGCGTATATTGAGAAAATTATAAAGACTCCCCTCAAAAAGAAACTTTGCTGTTTTACGCTCGAAAAGAAAGATATCACCCTTGTGGGGCGCGAGACAATTTTGAGGAATGGCAAAGTTGTTGGCTATCTCACAAGCGGTGGTTATGGATTCACGGTCGATCACCCCATTGGCTTTGGTTATGTAAGACACGCCGAAGGCATCAGCGAAGATTATCTCACATCGGGCGCTTATGAATTGATTGTGGCTCAGGAGAGGATAAAGGCCCATCTTCACATGAGGGCGGTGTATGATCCCCAAAATATCAGGATACACTCGTAACCAAAAATGATTATGGGCCTTATTTTTTATAAAATCTAAATTGAACGAATAAGAATTTATAAGCCGTGAACCACGCTTTGTCCGAACATGATCTCTATGAGCTCGTCGCCGATTTTGGTGAATTTATTTGTACGGCTCTTCGACGGGATCATTATCTAACGCGCATGATCGATGAACCCGAGAATTTTCTAAGCCTTGCCGATACCCTCGGCCTTGAACGTGCAACGGTCCTAAAAAATCATCCCGAAAGGGCAACCGATTCTGAAGTTAAGACACTGATCGAAAAACAAATCCGTGATGCCCTCGATGCACAAAATCCTGAAATCACACCATCCATCTGGCTCTGTGAAAGTGATAACGAGCACATCACAATGATTGAAGGATGGGGCGAAGATCTCAATACCTATTTGCGCTATCGCGTGATCGGTCATTATGCCTCACGCGATGACGCTATTGATGATCTTCACCATCTATATTTCACAACGCTCCTCGATCAGTGACAGCGCAAGCCTTCACTCCTAATGGAGCTTGAGACGCGGCCTCACCACTTGATTGACATGGCCCACAACGATCAGCGCGACCCCTTTAATGATGCCGTGAATGCCAATCAAATGTTTACGGTAAAGGCTCAAATAGACGAGACGCGCAATACGCCCTTCAACCGCCATTCGCCCGCCCACAAGATTGCCCATGAGACTGCCCACAGTTGAAAAGCGGCTGAGCGACACGAGCGAACCGTAATCGCGATAGGTGAAGGGCTTCAGAGGTTTATTCGTGATCATCGCCACGATATTCTTGTAAGCGGTGAGCGCCATTTGTGCTGCTGATTGGGCGCGTGGCGGGATCGGTCGTGCCTCGCCTTCCTGCTTATAATAGGCACAATCGCCAATCGCGTAGATACGATCATCAACCGTTGTTTGAAGTGTCGGCAACACTTTGATCTGCCGCGTCGGCGTAATTTCAAAATCGGCAAGATGTTCGGCAACATCGGTGCCTTTCACACCCGCGGCCCAAAGTTTCAAATCCGATTCAATCACATCTCCCGATTTGGTGACGAGTCCTTGCTCGGTCACGCGGGCAATCTGGGTGGAGGTCAACACTTTAACACCGAGAAGTTCCAATTCGCGATGCGCTGAGGCCGCAATCCCGTCCGGGAGCGCTGGGAGAATCCGCGGACCGGCCTCGATCAACGTCACCTGCAAACGCGCTTCATCAAAGACTTCCAAACCGTAATGGCGAAGACCCGCTGCGGCATTGAAAAGCTCGGCTGCCAATTCAACGCCCGTTGCGCCTGCGCCAACAATTGCAACCTTTACGAAAGCGTCTGCGCTCGGATCGGTCGCAAGACTGCGAGAAACACGAAGGCAATTATTCAACAGCTTCTGCCGAAAACGATCAGCCTGTTCGCGATTGTCAAGAAAGAGACAATGATCTTTGACACCTTCAATGCCGAAATCATTCGACATGCCGCCAAAGGCCAACACAAGATAATCATAGCGAATGCGGTGGCGTGAAATAAGTTCGGTTCCATCTTCATCATGAATG
>JBJTCD010000034.1:0-6599 GCA_046091665.1 Hyphomicrobiales bacterium | reverse complement strand
CTAAACAGGCTGCAGCTCTATCCGGAATGAATGAAACATTTTTCAATGATATCATGCCGGCTTTTGCGAGTGGTTTTGCGACTGCGGCGCAACAATTCTCGAATACCGCGTCAACATCCGCTTCAATTGATGCTTCGGGTCACGCGATGGGCGAAGCGATTGGCGGCATGATGGCGGCGATGATGGGTTTGGCGCCCGACAAAGCCCAAGAAGCAGACGCGGCAAAAGACCCCGCACAATTTGGAATGCAAATGTTCGAGAGTTTTATGAAAGCCGGACAAAATGCGCAGGCTGATTATCTCAAAGCCATGCAGGATATGTTTAAGAAATAAGATTTTGTCTTATTTCAAAGATAGCGCGCATAATCATAGACGGGCTTCACTTCGCGCTTCCAGTCGTTCAGATAAAGCGCGATGAGCTCATCGGCTTGCGTTTTTCCGCGCGCTAAGATTCGGCGTAACGGCTCAAGATAAAGCGTTTCATTGTCACCGCGCGCATTTTTTTGCGCACGACGCTCAAGACCATATTCTGCAATTTTCAAAAGTTCTTTTGCAATTTCGAGAACACTCATTCGGCGGATGCTTGTTTCAAGCGCGCCTTTGGGTGTTTCACGACGTAACAATTCGCGTTCTTCGCGCGTCCATAATTTTGCGACATCCCATGCCGCTTCAAGCGCGGTTTGATCATAAAGCAATCCGACCCAGAAAGCCGAAAGCGCCACGAGCATCGGCTTTGAGCCTGCATCTGCGCCACGCATTTCAAGATAACGTTTCAAACGTACTTCCGGAAAAATTGTCGAGAGATGATTGACCCAATCAGACAGAACCGGTCGCTCACCCGGCACAGTTGGATGTTTACCCGCCATCAAATCGCGGAAGGATGTGCCGGTAACATCAAGATACTCGCTACCGCGTTTTAAAAAATACATGGGCACATCCATCGCCCATTCGACATAGCGTTCAAAACCCATGCCGCTTTCAAAAACGAAAGGCGTCATGCCGGTGCGATGACGATCCGTATCAAGCCAGATCGCAGAGCGCATGGATTTATAACCGTTCAACTCGCCTTCAGTGAAAGGCGAATTGGCAAAGAGCGCTGTCGCGATCGGTTGCAACGCAGTCGATGTGCGCAATTTCAAAACCATATCGGCTTCGGACGCGAAATCGAGATTCACCTGCACGGTGGATGTGCGATACATCATGTCGAGGCCAAGCGTGCCGACTTTTGGCATATAGCGCGTCATGATCGCATAGCGGCTTTTCGGCATGGTTGGCGTTTCGGCGCGCGTCCATTCGGGGCTCATGCCGAGGCCAAGAAATCCAATATCGAGTTCGTTACCCGCCGCGAGCACATCTTTGAAATGCTGATCGAGTTCATCCGATGTTTCGTGGAGCGATTGAACAGCCGCACCCGACAATTCGAATTGCCCGCCGGGCTCAAGCGAAATCGCACCGCCGCCTTTCGAATCAAAAAGCCCAATGATTTTGTCTTTGTCGTGGATCGGATCCCAACCCGTGCGGTCCTGCATGGACAAAAGCAGCGCTTCGATTCCCTTGGTCCCCTCATAGGGCACAGGAGCATGGGTCTTCGGGCGGAACGGAAATTTTTCATGTTCCGTCCCGATGCGAAACTTGTCCTTCGGCTTTGAGCCCGCTTCGAGATAGGCGATCAACGCGTCGCGGTTCTCAATCGGGGTCTCATCGGAAATATCGCGGGCCATGGGGACCTTTCGGAACGACCACGGGCGACACGCCCGGGGACAGGCTCCTTAGGGGGTTCACTGCGTCAGTGCAATCCGGTTCAGCCGAAATCACCTGAAGTGGCTTGCAATAGCGCAAGCGCGGCAACAACCGCCGTATCGGCCCGAAGAATGCGAGGTCCAAGAGATATGGGTATAACCGATTGAATTTTTGATATTTTCTGTCTCTCATCGGTCGAAAAGCCGCCTTCGGGTCCAATCAAAAGAGAGATTGGGCCGGCGATCGGTTTTTGCAAGGCAACCAGCGGGTTGGTGATCTCGGCGCGCTCGTCACAAAAAATGAGCGTACGACCGGGCTCCCAAGTGTCGAGCACAGCGTCGAGTTTCCGCTCAGGTAAAAGCTCGGGGACGGCAATGATCCCGCATTGCTCTGCGGCTTCGATCATATTGGCAAAGAGCCGGTCCGGATTGAGGCGGCTGACTTGCGTGTGTTGCGTGATAACGGGCGAAATTTTTGCCACGCCCATTTCAACGGCTTTTTGCACGAGATAATCAAGCCGCGCTTGTTTTAAGGGGGCAAAGAGGAGTTCCATCCGCCCCGGTTCCGTCTGCGGGCGCGTTTGCCGGATCAGTCTCAGTTTTGCGCCTTTTTTGCCCGTTTCCGTGATCTGGGCAAGAAATTCACCGTCTTTTCCGTTGAAAATGAGAACAACATCGTCTGGTTTGAGCCTGAGTACATGAAGAAGATAATGGCTCGGCTCACGCTCGAGCGTCAGCGTCACTTCGGCGGTCAACGCCTGATCAACAAAAAGGCGCGGGGTCCTGAAATCATAATCGGGCACACTTTTCTCCCCGCTCACAAGCGGTGAAACCGCTTCATGAGGGGCCATACCGTTGCCATAAAGGGCCTGTAAAGGGTTTTTCGTTACAGATTGATTGTCAGAGAACGAAACTGTTAGTGACAGGTGTTCGAGGAAGCGTCGCGAGGGGCGAGTGAGAATGCAGGCAACGGGGTTCAAATTTGGCGTGGCGCGTTTTTCATCGGCCATCGCATGCGTCGTTTTGTTGTCGAGCGTAGCGGCTCATGCCGCCGATGATCCCTGCCAGGCTCTCGGTAAAGTCTTGAATGGCCGCGCGCAGATCATTCAAGAAGTCCAATCCTATCGAGAAAAAAAGCCCACCGCTGATCAAGCGTGTGCAGCCTTTACAAAACTCGCAAAACTCAATGTGAGTGCCGTCGCAGCTGTTGAACGAGACGGGGCTTGGTGTCGTGCGCCTGAAGATCTCGCAGGCAACATGAAAAATCAGCAGAGTGATATCGATACGGCAAAGAAAAATGCCTGCAAAGTTGCAGCTGAAATGAAAAAGGCTCAGAAGAATGGGGGTGCCGGAGCGCCTCAACCCTTCGGCGGTGCTGATGGTATTTTGGGCGACGATATGAAGCTGCCTCAAGGCGCGCTCTAAAATATGATTGAAATGAAAGATCGCGCTGTTCCCGATGCGATGCGCGGGAATTGGGTGGATCAATATGCGCCTTCATGGTTGCAGCCTTATTTGCGATTGGCGCGCCTTGATCGACCGATTGGCTGGTGGTTGCTGGTTCTGCCTTGCTGGTGGTCGGCGGCGCTTGTCGCGTCTTATCAATCGCGCGCGTTTCCTTCTCTCAGCGATTTGATTTTATTTTTTATCGGTGCGGTCGCCATGCGCGGCGCAGGATCAACTTACAATGACATTGTTGATCGCGATCTGGATCGTCGCGTTGCGCGCACTTGGTCGCGTCCGGTGGCGTCGGGTCAAATCAGTGTTAAAGCGGCGTCTCTCTTCTGCGCGCTGCAATGTTTAATCGGTTTGTGCGTTTTATTGTCATTCAATGCCTTTGCCATCGGGCTTGGATTTCTCTCGATGGTGCCGGTGCTCATTTATCCTTTCATGAAACGCATCACGTCATGGCCGCAAGCGGTGCTCGGTCTTGCTTTTTCCTGGGGCGCGTTGATGGGGTGGGCCACGGCTGAAGGCGCGCTCGCGGCATCTGCATTTTGGCTCTATGGCGCCGCCATCGCTTGGACCATGGGCTATGACACGATCTATGCCGTTCAAGACCTCGAGGATGATGCCATCGCCGGGATCCGATCAACGGCTCTTCTTTTTGGCGCTCATACCCCTTTCGCTGTGGGGATCTTTTATGTGCTCGCCAGTCTCATGACCTTCATGGCGCTTATTTCAGCAGGGGCGGGATGGGTCGCCTATGCCGGGGCGGTGCTCTTTTCCACGCATCTTTTGCAACAAGCTTTGAGAATTCGCGTTGAAGACGGGGCTTTGGCGCTGAAACTCTTCCGGTCGAACCGGGATGCAGGTCTCCTCCTTTTTGCGGGACTTGCGCTTGATGCTGCGGTGCGGCATGTCCTGTCGGGGCTGACCGGCTGACCCTTCGGCCGCGCCCAAGGATAAAGTCACGAGAAAGGATGATCCGATGTCTGCGACCACGACCCCCGTTCAGGGCAAGCAATTATTGCATCTGGTCTTTGGCGGGGAGCTTGTCGATCTCGACAGCGTGGACTTCACAGATTTGTCAAAGCTCGACATTGTCGGCATTTTCCCGAATTATGCATCCGCTCATGCCGCATGGAAAGCCAAAGCGCAGGCCACAGTCGATAATGCTCATATGCGTTACTTCGTTGTGCATCTTCATCGTTTGCTTGATCCGCTCACCTCGGCTGGCGACAAGCACTAACGCCCGATTGTTTAGTCTCTGATGTTGAAACGGATCGCCCGCTACCCGCGTCTTCAAGCTGCAATCGGGGCGGTCCTTGCGGGCTATTTGAAATTTGTTCGCGCCACAACACGCTTCACATGGATTGGCCCCTATCACGCTGAGGATTTGAAAAAAGAGGGCGCGTTTATTTGTGCCATCTGGCATGGCCAAAATTTCATGATCCCGTTGGCGATGTGGGGCGGCGCGCGTGTTGCTGTTATGATTACGCGTCACGGCGATGGCGCCGTTGTTGCTGAAGCTTGCGAACGGATGGGCATGACTCCCATTCGCGCATCAGGCGGTTCACAAAAACAAAAAAATGAAAAAGGGGGCGCTGCGGGCTTACGCGCCATGATCACGGCGCTTGATCAGGGCCATATTGTTGCCATGACTCCTGATGTGCCCAAAACCGCGCGGGTTGCGGTGCAAGGCATCATTGCGCTTGCGCGCCTTTCAGGTCGTCCGATTTATCCGATTTGTGTCGCGACCACTCATCGCATCGATCTCAATAACTGGGATCGAACGAGTATTTGTTTGCCCTTCGGTCGTGGCGCGATTGCTGTCGGTGAGCCGATCAGAATTGCGCGCGAGGCCGATGCCGACAAGCAGGAAGAAATCAGGTTAAAACTCGAACGCGATCTCGATGTCATGCATGACGCTGCCTATGTTTTTCTCGGCGCGCGTGATCCGGGTGAATCATTACGGGTCAATCGCTCATGACGATTGAACCCTTTAGCTATCGTTTTTATCGCGCTTTGACCGATGGGGCGCGTCCGCTCGCGCATATGATGTTGCTTGAGCGCTCACGTCGAAACAAAGAAGACCGCACGCGTTTGGGCGAACGTCGTGGTGAAGCGACACGCAGTCGTCCCGCGGGCCCGCTTGTGTGGGTTCATGGCGCGAGTGTGGGTGAAAGTCTTTCGCTTTTGCCCATCATCGAAGCTTTGGCGGCTGATGATTATTCGGTTGTTGTGACATCCGGCACGGTGACATCCGCGCATGTTTTGGCGCGTCGTCTACCGGAGGGATCGACGCATCAATATATGCCGCTTGATGTCTCGCGCTATGTGGATCGTTTTCTTGATCACTGGCGTCCGGATCTCGCGATTTTTGCCGAGTCTGAAATTTGGCCCAATATGTTATGCCAAGCGCATCAACGCGGCATTCCCCTTGTGCTTGTGAATGCACGCATGTCGGCGCGGAGTTTTCGCCGTTGGTCGCAAATGCGCTCGCTCGCGAATTATCTTTTCACCCGTTTTGATTTGTGTCTCGCGCAATCGCAAGCCGATGCCGAGCGCCTTGTGCGTTTGGGGGCGCCGCGTGTTACGGTAACGGGCAATTTGAAATTTGATTCTGTGCCTCCACCGGCGTCTGCGGTTGCGGTTGCAGGCATGAATGATTTGATTGGCGGAAGACCCTTATGGTTGGCCGCGTCCACACATGCTGGTGAAGAACTTCTCGTGATTGAAGCGCATCGTCGCTTGGCGCAGCGTTATCCTGACCTCTTGACCATCATCGCACCAAGGCATCCGGAACGGGGTCGTGAAATTTACGCCGCTTCCGCGCGACAAGGCTTGCGTGCGTCGCAACGCGCTCTGGGTCTTCAACCGGATATGGCCACAGATATTTATATCGCCGACACGATTGGCGAGATGGGGTTGTTTTATCGCATCGCACCGATTGTGTTTCTTGGTGGATCGCTTGTGCCACATGGCGGACAAAATCCGATTGAACCGGCAAAGCTTGGCGCTGCGCTTATTCATGGGCCGCATATTCATAATTTCACGGAAGTCTATGCCGCGCTTGAACATGCGGGCGGCGCCTATCAAGTCAATGGCGCCGATGATCTTGCGGCAACGCTTGATCATTTGATTGATGATCAAGCGACACGCGAAGACGTGGCTCAACGCGGCACAAAAGCGGTGATGGCACTTGGCGGTGCGCTTCGAAAAACCATGATGGAGATCGCGCCCTATCTCCTCAAAATGCATCTCGGAAATCGGCCCTGATGAAAGCGCCAGCGTTTTGGTGGAAAAAACCGAGACCGCTTGCTCATCTCTTGTCGCCACTCGCCGCACTCTATGGTGCAGTAGCAGCGTCGCGTTTGAAAAAGTTGGGAACGCGCGCGCCGTGTCCGGTCATTTGCAT
>JBJTCD010000033.1:0-35256 GCA_046091665.1 Hyphomicrobiales bacterium | reverse complement strand
GTGTTGGCACGCCGAAGCCGGGTACATCGATGCCAATGATGCGCACACCATTGATCTCTTTCGGCAGAAGCTGCAGCGGCACACCGGAAGCGGTCGGCACACAGAGATTGGTGATGACGATGGTGTCATAATGCTCGGGATAAGCGAGTTTGAAGACTGCATCGCGGATGTCTTCAAAAAGTTTGCCCGTAACAAGCGTGTCCGAATTAAACGGCACATAGCCGACGCTACGGCGTGCACCATAAAAATGCGATGTGAAGGTCAACCCATAAACGCAACAGGCGGAACCTGAGAGAATGGTCGCCGTGCGGCGCATACGCAAACCGACACGCAGCGAACCAAAGGCCGGGCACATGCTTTGCGGTTGATCATGCGGACCGAGCGGATAATCTTCCGCATAGCGATTGAGAATTTCACTTTTGCCGGCAACCGCAGCCGCTTTCTGCAATTCATCCTTACCGCCATGGCAAGACAAGCCCGCAAGCGCGGACGCGGCGGATGTGTTTTCCGCACTCGTCTTTCCGTTTGTCATGGGGTTCTCAGACATGAACATCACACCGTGTCGTAAACAACTTCGAGGGAGGTGTGAGTCTGCGCGATACCGCCACGCATATCTTCTTGAGAGGCCGGCACGAGAACAACGTCACGGCCAACCGTATCGCCTGCGAAGAGACCCAAGAGACCATCTTGATCAAGGGGCGTTGGACGAACAGGCGGTGCGCTTACAACATTGTCAGCAAGCGCTTCGAACAAGGAGGCCCATTCCCCACCGGGGCGACCAATGATTTCGTAATTCGCGCTCTTCCTGCGAATGTCTTCATTTTGTGGAATGGCCGAGAGCACCGGAATACCGACAGCTTCCGCAAAAGCATGCGCTTCACCTGTGCCATCGTCTTTATTGATGACGATACCCGCGACGCCAACATTGCCTCCGAGCTTGCGGAAATATTCAACCGCCGAGCAGACATTATTGGCGACATAAAGTGATTGTAGATCATTCGACCCGACGATGATCACTTTCTGACACATGTCACGTGCAATTGGCAGACCGAAGCCGCCGCAAACCACGTCGCCCAAGAAATCTAGCAATACATAATCGAAACCCCATTCATGGAAGCCGAGCTTTTCTAAAAGCTCGAAGCCATGAATGATCCCGCGTCCGCCGCAGCCACGACCGACTTCCGGACCGCCAAGTTCCATCGCGAAAACACCATCGCGCTTGAAGCACACATCACCGATGGTGACTTCATCGCCCGCGAGTTTTTTCTTCGCACTTGTTTCAATGATTGTGGGGCAGGCGCGACCACCGAAGAGCAGCGATGTTGTATCGCTTTTCGGATCGCAACCGATGAGCAATACGCGTTTTCCCATTTGCGCCATCATGTATGAGAGATTGGCGAGTGTGAAACTTTTGCCAATGCCGCCTTTGCCGTAAATGGCAATGACCTGCGTTTCTTTTTTCACTTCGCCTGTATGAACCGGATCAGGTTCAATCGCCGCTTCGGAGCGAAGGCCTGATTTCAAGGCGTGATTGATTTCAATCGCCGTCATGCAGCATCTCTCCAGTCAAGAATCATTTTGAGACAAGTGGGATCGGTAAAGGCCGTGCGATAAGCGTCCGGCGCTTCATGAGGTTTCGCGTGATTGGTCACGAGTCCTTCAAGCGAAAGCTTGCCGGACATGATTAAATCCATCACCGCATCAATATCAGCGTGCGCCCATTCGGCGGCGATGCGGAAGCGCGCTTCACGCATAAACGCAGGCGGGAATGTGAATGATAAAGGTGTTTCATAAAAACCGGCGAGTGTGATTTCACCGCGCTTTGCCAAGCGACCGATTAATGTATCAAGCAATGATGCATCACCGCTCGCATCGCAGATTGCATGATAATCACGACGCGGATCATCAGCCGGATCAACAACCTTATAACCGAGCGCACCGTCACGACGTGTGGCATTCTTTTCCCATACAAGCGGCGCATCTGCACCAAGCGCTGCAGCAATGCGTGCGATCAAACGACCGACAATGCCGTGACCAATGATGAGTTCTGGAATGGTTGCGCCTTCACCAGCGATTGCATGATAGGCGGTGGCGGCAAGCGCAATCAAAACACCGCGATCATCAAAACGCTGATCGAGTTTCACAACACGCGCGGCAGGAACAATCAAATGTTTGGCAGCGCCACCAAAAAGCCCGCGCACATCTTGGTAACAATTGGCACCGGGAACAAAAACGCGATCGCCTTCTGAAAGGCCGACACCCTTCGGTGCTTTGGTGACGCGACCAACGGTTTCGTAACCGGGAACAAGCGGATAAGCGAGGCCGGGGAAGGGGGGCATTTTGCCGGACCAGAGCAGTTTCTCGGTGCCGGAGCTGATTCCACTCCATTCGACGTCGACCTGAATCGCATCGGGACCGCCGCTCGTGAGTGCGACAGTGCGAAGAGCCAGATCTCCCGGCCGTTCCAGGACGATGGCTTGGGTTTCCATCATTTTCCCCCCGACAGAATGAGGCCCGATGAAGCCTCTCGCGACTGTCTGAACTGTCACTTTACTATGACACAATTAAACGTCAATAGAACATGACAAATGTTGCTCAACTAATGTTCAAGCACCATGACAGAGGTGACGAGCGGCATCCGGCTGATGGGCGCCGAGATGCGGCTAAAGCCCGCTTTGCGGCCCAACTGGGCAATTTCTTCGGCGTTTCGGGTCTTTCCTTGGCCCATCGCGGCGAAATAGAGCCCGAAATAGGCATCCGCGATCGGGGCCGTGTCAGGCGCACCTGACAGGGGTTCGGCCAGAATGAGCCTACCTTTGGGGGGAAGCGCTTTCCGGATTCCCGTTAAAATGATGAGCGCCGAGTCGTCGTCATGGTCGTGGAGGACGCGGATCAGAGTCGCAACACCCGCCCCGGTTGGCAGCGGATCTGTCAGAAATGACCCGGGGGCGATCTGAGCGCGACCAGAAATACCATTTTTTTCAAAGGTTTCCTGGGCAATCTCGGTGACAGCGGGCAGATCGAACAGCGTGAAATGAAGATGGGGATAACGCGCCGCCGCCGCGGCGATGAAGGTGCCATTGCTGCCGCCAACATCGATCAACTCGCTTGCGTCCGAGAAGTCGTGGAGCGCCAGAATTTCCCGAGCGACCGCCTTTTGGGAGGCAGCCATCAATTCTGTATATTCGGCAACCGCTTTGCGGCTGGCGGATGTCCTTTCACCGTCCCCGGCATAAGCCCAATAGCGCGAAAGTCCGGTCTCGTGCCCGCCCCTGACAAGACCCACGGGATCGCGCAAATCCTCATAAAGAAGCGCGTGGTGGCGGATAAACCCGGCGATATAGGGGTTTCCGCGTAAGGCGGCGCCATGGATGCCGAGATCATAGGCCCCAGAACTCGTCTGCTCCAAAAGATCGAGCGAAACGGCAGCTTTCAGCAATCTCTCGAGGTTTTTGAGCTCAAAACCAAGCTCCTTGGCGAGGCTTTCGAGTGTAGCGGGCGTTTCTGCCAGTCTTTCAAAAAGGCCGAGCTCGAGGCAGGCGGCAAGCGTCTGAGAGTAGGTAAACCCGGCAATGAGATCAAAAAGCGCTTTCGAGCGCGCGCGGGCGATGGGGCGGGTGAGGGCGAAATCAGCGGCAAAAGCTTGAAAACGCGGGCTCGCAATCATGCGATTGCGCCAGCGACGCCACTGATCCTGAAAACCCATCAGGCGAAAGCCCGTTTAGGCCGCAACCGTGCGGGCGGATAATCCCGTCACGAGGCTTTTTGAAACAGCCTCGATCTGATGGGCCAGAGGGGCAGCGCCCGGACAGGGCGGGATCGCGGCGAGAGCCTCAGCCAGAAGGCCCTCGAACCGCTGCATTGCCCCGTCAAAACCAAAAGCTGCCACCGCATTCGGGCGGTGATGGGTCGCGTCTTGCCCCACAGGCTTACCAAGCGCCTGTTCTGATCCGGCGACGTCGCGCAGATCGTCAGCCACCTGAAACGCTTCGCCAATCGCATAACCGAGTGCGCGCCACGGTTCGGGCTCGCGGCCAGCGGCCGCTGCGCCCACCATGGTACAGGCGGCAAAGAGTGCACCGGTTTTGGCGCGCTGATAGCTCACAAGATCGATTTTTGGCTCACATTCCCAGGCCTGTCCGGCCGCGATTCCGTTGGGGCCGCCAACCGCGCTGCCGATGATCCGGACGAGCGGGGCCAAGCGGTCGCCATGCAAAGCCAGGCGAATGGCGAGCTGCTCGAACGCCAGGACGATCAAGGCATCGCCGACCAAAACCGCCGTGCGCTCTCCATAGGCGGCGTGAACGGAAGGTTTGCCGCGTCTGAGATCGGCGGCATCGAAACAGGGAAGATCGTCATGGACGAGGGAAGCACAATGAAGAAGCTCAATGGCGGCGGCACCTGAGTCGGTGGCGACGGGCAGGGGGTCACCGCAGGCCATCGCCACAGCGAGCGTCAAACGGGGACGAATGCGGGCACCACCCGGAAACACGGCATAGCGCATGGCTTCAGCGAGAATGGGCGGGCAATCGGATCCGCCCGCTCGGGAAAGGGCGTGATCAAGTTCGGATTCCAGACGGGTGGCGACATCCATTCCCGCGTCCCCCCTAAAATCGACCCCTGTTTGACTGTCAAAACAGATGGTCGCTTGAGACTGTCAGAAAATATTGACATAATCTTTTGTGACACGCAACCGGAGCCCCTTCATGGCCGAGACGCCCATCATTGTGATCGGGGCCGGAATTGGGGGCTTGGCCGCCGGAATGCTTCTGGCTGCGCGGGGCGAACCCGTTTTGATCCTTGAGAAGCAATCAGCCCCCGGCGGCAAAATGCGTTTGGTCCGTGCGGGCGCGGCAGAGATTGATGGTGGACCCACCGTTTTCACGATGCGCTCGATTTTTGACGCACTGTTTGAGGCGGCGGGAACGTCTCTCTCTGCGGAACTCACGCTCACACCGTTGGATGTTCTCGCGCGACACTCCTGGGGGCATGGGCCAAGGCTTGATCTCTTCGCCGATCTTGATCGCTCAGCCGATGCAATCGGCGCCTTTGCGGGCGCTGATGCGGCAAAGGGTTATCAATCACTCACGCGCGAAGCGAAACATATGTATGAGACGTTGCGTAAAACCTATATCGAAAAGCAAAGGCCATCGCCTTTTGATGTGGCGTTCGGGGCGGGTCTTTCAGGCCTCATCGCGATGATGAAAATCAATCCGTTTGAGACATTATGGCAAGCGGTGTCGCGTCATCTCAAAGATCCACGCTTGCAACAACTCTTCGGACGTTATGCAACCTATGTTGGGTCTTCACCCTATCAGGCGGTAGCAACATTGTTATTGATTGCTCATGTTGAACAAGAAGGTGTGTGGACCGTTCAAGGTGGAATGCATGCGGTTGCGCGTGCTTTTGAGCGTGTGTTCAAAAATAAAGGAGGATTGATCCGCTATGACACATCGGTGCGCCGCATTATAACATCAGGTGATCGAGTTCGCGCTGTTGTGACGGCGCAGGGTGAAGAGATTCCTTGTCGGGCTGTCATTTCAAATGCTGATGCGAATGCGATTGCGACCGGTCATTTCGGTGATGATGTTTCACATGCGGTCAAAGAAGTCGATCAACGTGATCGCTCTTTATCGGCAATCACATGGTGCACTCATGCGCATACATCTGGTTTTCCGTTAGCTTTTCATAATGTGTTCTTTTCAAAGGACTACGAACACGAATTTGAAATGCTGCAGCAATCCTATCCACCTGATCCAACGATCTATATTTGCGCACAAGATCGAAATGGAAATGTGAAAGATAAAGAACGCTTGCTGATCTTGATCAACTCTCCGGCGAATGGCGACAGCCTCGAAAAAAATCGCGATATGGTCGAACAAGCGATGCGAAAAAAATTAAATGAATGCGGTTTGCAGGTCGATTGGCAGACGGCTGATACAACGATTACCTCTCCGCAAGGTTTTCATGCGCTTTTTCCAGCAACCGGCGGCGCATTATATGGTCGTTCTTCACATGGATTTTATGCGTCCTTCAAACGGCCCGGAGCGAAGACAAAAATTTCAGGCCTCTTTCTCGCAGGCGGAAGCGTGCATCCCGGTGCCGGCGTTCCTATGGCGGCTTATTCAGGGCAACTGGCTGCCGATGCGGTGAGTGCGTTTCTTTCACCAACTTCGCACTATAAAGGCGCGCGTTTGATGAAAGGCGAGTCATGACGGCGCTCACCGATTTTTCAGCACCAGTTCCCGCTGATGGATATCGCTGGTGGTATCTTGATGCATTAAGCAATGACGCGCGATTTGGTATTGCGATCATAGGCTTTGTAGGCAGTGTTTTCTCGCCCTATTATTTTTCCGCACGCAAAAAAGGTCCCGCGAATCCGGAAGATTTTTGTTCTTTGAATGTCTGTCTTTACGGCGAAACGGGCCATAAATGGTGCATGACAGAACGCGCGAAACGACATCTCGTCAGAACACAAACTCAATTCAAAATTGGTCCTTCATCCATGAGTTGGGAAGGGGGCACACTTGTTATTCATATTGATGAAATGACAGTGCCTTTTCCTTCACGGGTCAGAGGTGAAATAAGACTTAAGCCGCGTGTGATTTCCGACGAAGTGATCACTCTCGATCCGAAAGCGCAGCATCATTGGCGTCCTGTTTCTCCTGTAGCTGATGTCGAAGCGCGGTTCGATTCACCCGATATTTCTTGGCGCGGTGTCGGCTATCACGACATGAATTGGGGCGCGCGTCCGCTTGAAGCGGATTTCTCTTCATGGGTGTGGTCACGCGCGGCGCTCGGTGACCACGCGCATATTGTTTATGACCGCGTCATGCGTGATGGATCCCAATCGGGTTTTGCAGTACGCATCGGTCCTGACGGCGCGCTTACAAAGATTGCGATGCCGAAAAAAATAGAGCTCGGCACTGCGTTTTGGCGCATGAAGCGGCCCGCTCATGCAGATCATAAAATTGAGGGACTTACGTCTCTTGAAGATGCGCCTTTTTATACACGGTCGCTGTTCCATACTGTGATTGATGATGAAAAAGTCGCGGTGTTTCACGAAAGCCTATCGCTTGATCGATTCACACATCCGATCATTCAAAAGATGCTCCCCTTCAAAATGCCTCGGCGGCGCTGAGTCTCAGTCTAGAGCGCTTTTGTTTTTGATAGAATCAAAAACGCGCTCTATCTCTTCAGTCTATCGCATTTTGTTTCGCTTAACCGGCTTCCACTTAATCGCAAAATGCTCTAAAAATGACCGCCTTTATCGCGTTTTTCTTTTTTCAATTTCCAGATTTCCCACGCGCAGAAGCCGACAATCAGCCCGAAGGCCAAAATCATTTCAATGGGGCCGAACCATGAAGGTGGAATCAATCCCGTCATGATTTTTTGCCATCAAGGCGGAGAAACAAATTCGTGACCCATTCAGCCTTTTCATCAAAGCCAACCGGATAGGGCTTCGGAATCGGCGCGGCAATCACCGCGTCCACAACAAAGCGCGCTTCATCAGCGGGATCAGCGAGGGCATCGCTTTGCGGGGCGGCTGAAAGCAATAAGGCTTCTCCGAGCAGTGCGAATTTACGTGATTTTGAAACCACTGCTCGTTGCGTAATCGAATCATAGTGATTGCGTTCAACTTGACGCCCGATCTCGCGATAAAGAAGTCTCGCCGCATGAATGGCGGGACGACAGCGACGTGGTAATAAAGCGATGCCCGGCAAAGCGCGATCATAGAAGTGATCGGCGAGTGCCAAGAGTTTTTTGATGACGATTATGAGTTGCGGCGAATGCTTCGGTGCTTTTAAAAACTCATCCGGATCAAGGCCCGCTTCCCGCATCCATGTTTCAGGCAAATAGAGGCGGTTCATGCGCGCATCCTCGCCAACATCGCGTGCAATATTTGTAAGCTGCATCGCGATGCCGAGATCCGTTGCGCGCGCAATCGCTTCCGGCGAGCGTGCTTCCATGATGATGGCCATCATCGCGCCAACGGCACCGGCGACGCGCACCGCATAGGCGATCAAATCGCTCTCCGAGCGGCAGCGTTGGCCAGAGGCATCCCACACAAAGCCATCGATCAACGCATCGGGCAAAGTGCGTGGTATCGCATAGCGATAAGCAAGGTCGGCATAGACACGATCCGCCGCATGAGGATGCGGTTCGTGACGCTCAATCGCATCAAGACGGTCTTTGAGGTCACGTAATGCCGCTTCGATATCATTGGTTTGATCGACCGCGTCATCGGCCACGCGGCAAAAGGCATAAAGGGCCCGAGACGCATCGCGAATGCGTCGCGGAAAGAGTTTTGAGCTCGTGTAAAATGTCTTCGATCCCTCGCGAATCATCGCGCGGCAGAGCGCCAAATCGGCATGAGTCACGTAAGGCGCTTTGAGGGCCGTCATCGAAAGGCGCTTTCCCTGATTTCGTCTGAACTTTGTTCCGGATCATGCACAGTTTCGGTTGGTCCTGTCCAGACGAGATCGCGCGTCGCGGCGATCCCGAAGGGAACACCGCTTTGTCTTGCGGCGTTGATGATGCCGCGCGCCGTCCAAGGCATTGTGAGGAGCGGCAGCGGATCGTGCCAGGCCCATGTCACGTCGCGACAGGTTGCAATGTGGGAGAGGGCTTTCAGCGATTTTCGCCCATTACCAAAGGCCTTTTGTAATTCTTCCATACAGGACCAGAATTGCATCATGCGGCGCTCGGGGCGGAAATTGATTTGATGGGCCTCATTCAGAATCGCGCGCGCCACGTCCGCCGTTTCAAAAAAATGTATGCCGCTTGTGGTGCGCGGATTGCACTCGATCGCGTAGGGAATGCTCTCGGCATCGATGATAAAATCGAAGGAAATGAATCCGGTCCATTGGGTCGCGGCGATGAACTGATCGACCCAGTGCATCACGGCATCATTTTCAATCCGCTCAAAGGCCACTGCCACTGTGCCGCCCATCAGCGTGCCGCGATAAATACTCGTCGCTTGTCGTTTGCCATTTCGGGCGATCGAACAGGTGCTTACTTCCTCACCGATGATTCGCTTTTGAACGAGACGATCCGGATCAGGCGCAAAAGCTTCTCCCTTTTCATGAAGGCTCACCCGATCTCCCGCACAAGAATGAATCGGTTTGGTGATGAAGGGACCAGACCGCGCGATTTCAAAAGCCGCTTTCGTATTCGCTTGTGCCGTCTCGGGAGCCGTCAAACCAATAGTTTTACACATCGCAATAAAAGCGCCTTTGTCATGTGTGCGATGAATGAGCTCATGAGCCATGCTGAAAAGCATAGCGTTTAGTTTTGGATCAGTTTTCAGAAGTGACACATACATAATCTCTTCGGAAACAGGCACGATGAGATCAATCGCTTCCTTCGCGACGATGTCACGTAACGCATTTAGATATTGCATGTGTTGAGTGGCGGGTGGCGGAACCTGATAGGATTTCGCCACATGATTTGATGCACGGGAGAGATGGTCGCGTGCGGGGTCGGCAATAATGACACGCCATCCCGCTTGATGAAAACTCCGCGCGATGTCGAGCCCCTTTGGTAAACGTCCAAGCGTAATGAGAACCGAATTCATCACGCCCGCGCCTTTACGCGACACATAATTTGCTGCGTAGGACGCGTGGTTAATCGCGCTGCAGGCGTGACTTTCTCACCGTCAAGTGTCTCGATATCAAAAGCGCGAATGAGACTTGCGATGATCAACACCGCTTCAACGCTCGCAAAAGCGGCGCCGGAACAAATGCGTGGCCCAAGCCCAAAGGGAATATAGGCGTTCGACGTGATCTCATTCTCACGCTCGGATGAAAAACGATCGGGATCAAAAAGATCAGGATCACGCCAATAGGCTTTGTGACGATGTAAAACCCAAGGCGCAACGATCACAAGGGCACCACGCTTGATGCGTCGTGAGCCAAGCCGTGTGTCTTCCATTGCCACGCGCGGCAAAAATGTGATTGGCGGATAAAGCCTGATCACTTCACGAAACACATTGCGCGTAAAGGTCAGTTTTTTGCTTTGCTCAAAAGATATTGGTTGATCACCGCATAGCTGATCAACTTCGGCGCGAATGCGTTTCACGCAGTCTGGTTGCTGGCTCAGAATAAAAAATACCCAGGTGAGCGCGCTAGCGCTTGTTTCATGGCCCGCGAGAAACATGACGCCGAGTTGGTCGATGAGTTCTTCGCGTGTGAAGCCATGCCCTTCTTCATCACGCGCGAGCATCAAGGCTAACGCGATATCATCATAATTTTTTCCGGCTTCGCCTGTATGTGTATCAAGCAATTCGCCAATCGCTTTGCGGATTACGCGGCAGGCTTCCAACACATGCGGCTTTTGTGTTGTTTTCGTAAATGCTTTCTCGATGACGAGGCGAAAAATTTCGACTTGTGCCACGCTTTTTTCAAACAAAGTGAAGGCTTCAAAAACCTCATGCGTTACTTTTTCGGAGACGCCCGTTGAAAAGACAGTGCGGCAGATGATGTCAGCTGTGAGATGCGACATCATAAGATCAAGGCTGAATGTCTCGCCACGTGCCGAAAAGGCACTCAAATTTTTCAAAGTCTCGGCAACACCCGCTTGCATATCGGGAAACGCACGATTGATCCGCATCATGGTAAGGGAGGGATCGACCATCGCGCGCTGCCGCCGCCATGTCTCACCTGAAGACACGAAAATCGAATTGCCGATCAACGCATCAAGCGCATTCACCATCAAATCGGATTTCGGGAAAATACCCTTCTCGTCAATCAGCACCTCGCGCACGAGATCGGGCCGATTGACGATCAAGGTCGAGCGGCGGGACCAGCCCAGCGGGCCGATCTCCATCTCATAGGCGGCCCCGGGCAACAGGTTCAGCAGATTGCCATCGCCACTCGTCACGGCGCGGACAAGCGAGGACAATGCGGACAAAGGCGCGGGGCGGGGCGGCTTATACATGGCGCTGCCGCTCCTCCACATGCACGGCAAAGTTGACACTTGATCATGTCAAGTCTTTGCGATTTGTTCAATCGGGGCTGGAGCTAGAGCGCATTTGTTTTTGATGGAATCAAAAACGCGCTCTATCTCTTTATCTTATCGCATTTTGTTTCGATTAACCGGTTTCCACTTAATCGCAAAATGCTCCAGGGAAGCGCTGTCGATGGGCGAATTATCAATCCATGATCTTTTTATTGCGCTGGTCGGTTTTCACATCGTAACCGGCGCGACCGGCGCCATCAGTTTTTGGGTGCCGGTAATCGGGCGCAAGGGTGGGGCGGTGCATCGCCGTTGGGGCCGCGTCTTCACGCATGTGCTGCTGGTCACCGGCTCTCTGGCCATTTCACTCAGTCTTTTGACGCTCTATGATCCGCTTGGCACGCATCCCCATCTTGTCGGCCAATTTGATGCCGCCTTCATTCGCGGCATTTTCGGATGGATGATGCTCTATCTCGGTGTGCTTACCATCAATCTCACTTGGTATGGCTGGCTCTGTGTCGAGCATAAACAGAACCGCGTCGCGATGCGTGAATGGCGCAACATCGCGCTCCAATTTATTCTCATCATCGCTTCAGCAAATTGCGCGCTGCAGGGTGTGAAGATCGATCAAATTCTGATGGTTGCGATTTCTGTCGTGGGCTTCGCAACTGCGGGCACCAATCTATGGTTTCTCTATAAGCCAAAACCCGCCCCGAAAGATTGGCTCAAAGAACATTTGAAAGCGCTCGTCGGTTCGGGTATTTCGGTTTACACGGCCTTCATGGCTTTCGGCTCGGTCAGAATTTTTCCGATGCTTGCGCTCAATCCGCTGATGTGGGCCATACCTCTTTCAACGGGTATCGCGATTATTCTTTATCATTGGTGGAAGATTGATCGCTTCCGGCCCTTTTATGCGTTTCTCTTAAAAACGCCCGCGTGATCCTCAACGTCTATAATCACGCGCATCGGGCAAAAGATCAGCCACAACTTTTGCCGAGGAAATCACGCCCGGCAATCCCGCACCCGGATGTGTGCCTGCACCCACGAGATAAAGCCCTTTGACCTCTTCCGACTGGTTATGCGGTCGAAACCACGCGCTTTGAAAGAGTTGCGGCTGCAAAGAGAATGCGGCGCCCTTATATGACAGCAAGCGGGTTTGAAAATCCTGCGGCGTGAGCATGCGTGACGATACGATATGCTTTGAAAGATCAGGCAGAACCGTGTCTTCCAAGCGGCGTTCGATTTTCTTGCGATAGATTTCGGCCTCTGTTGACCAGTCTGTGCCGCTTTCAAGATGAGGGACAGGCGAGAGCACATAGAATGCATCGCAGCCCTCAGGCGCGAGTGATGGATCGGTCATTGTTGGGCGATGAAGATAAAGACTGAAGTCGTCTGAAAGATGTTTTCGGTTGAATATATCCTTGAGTAATTCCTGATAGCGCGGTCCGAGCACCATCATATGATGATAGACATCATCATAGCGGCGATTTGTCCCAAAATACCAAACAAATAAACTCATCGAATATTTGGCGCGTGCGAGTTTGGAGTCTGTCCAGCGGCGACGCGGATAATCTTTCAGCAATGTGTTATAGGTCGTCGCGGCATCGGCATTTGAGATAACAAGATCAGCATGGATGATCTCACCATTGGCAAGACGCACGCCCGTGACGCGATTTTGCTGGGTTATGATCTGGTCGACATTGGCATTTAAGCGAATGATACCGCCTTGTTGAGTGATGAGATTCGCAAGGCCTTTGACAACCGCGCCCGTACCGCCCATTGCGAAATGCACAAGGTGCAAACGCTCCAAATGCGCGATGAGGCAATAATAGGCGGTGGTTGTGAGCGGATTGCCGCCAATCAAAAGCGGGTGAAAGCTGAATGCGATTTTCAGTTTTTCATTGGTGAAATAATCGCTGACCAATCCAAAAACCGAGCGATAGCCTTTCAAGCGAATGAGATCGGGTGCCGCACGGATCACCGACATGAAATCATGAAAAGGCTTGTCTGCCAATTCGCTGAACGCCACGGCATAGATGTCTTTGCTCGCCGCGATAAAACGATCATAGCCTTCAACATCTTCAGGCGCGATGCGGCGTACTTCGTCGCGCATGCCGTCAACAGAGGCAACGCAATTCAACACTGTGCCGTCATCAAAGCGGATCGTGTAGAAGGGATCAATCGGTCTCAGATCGAGATGATCCTCCATCCGCTGTCCCGAAATTTGCCAGAGCTCTTCGAGCAAATAGGGTGCGGTGATGATGGTGGGGCCCGCATCAAAGACGAAGCCATCTTGTTCATAGACATAAGCGCGACCGCCCAATTTATCGAGTTGCTCAAGAAGTGTGACGCGATAATTTTTAGCAAGCAAACGAATGGCGGCGGCGAGGCCACCAAAACCAGAACCGATGACAATGGCATGCGGTTGCGCATCACTCATTTATCATCATCCTTCTCAATCGCGCGCCGGAAACGATAAAGTCCAAAGGCAACAAGACCGATCACAACCGGAATTGACCAAGCGGTGACAAGATCGAGATTAATGTCGCGACCAGAGGCTTTAATGCCCTTCGCCGCATAGCCAACAAGACCGACAATATAATAGCTGATGGCGGCAACCGAGAGACCTTCAACCGTTTGTTGTAAGCGCAATTGCATCGTGGCGCGCCGATCCATTGATTTCAATACTTGCTGGTTTTGTTTTTCGCGCGTCACATTTACGCGCGTTGACAGCAGCATCGTCGTGCGACCGACACGGTCGAGGATCGCTTCAAGCCGGGCAGACGTCGTGCGGCAGGTAGCCATCGCCGGAGAGAGACGGCGCTCGTTGAACTCGCGGAAGGTTTGTAAACCTTCGATCCGTTGTTCACGCAATTCCTCAACACGTTGTTCAACGAGCGTATGATAGGCAACCGCCGCGCTGAATCGGAAATGCGTATCACTCCGCGCTTTTTCGACTTGCGCTTCAAGTTTGGTGATCCGATCAAAAAGCAATGGTTCGTCTTCTTCTTTTGCCACTTGCATCGCATCGATGATGGCAAGCAATTCCTGTTCAGCTTGTTGTAATTGGGGGCCCAATGAACGCGCCACGGGAAACGCCAAAAGAGCCATCATGCGATAAGTGTCAATTTCCATGATACGCTGAACAAGACGACCCATCTGACGCGGTGTTAATCCGCTATCAAAAATCATCAAGCGGCCAAACCCATCGTCATGAATGCGAAAATCAGTGAGGGCCAAACCCTTGCCACCGGAGGTCATCGAACCAATCAACGCGTTTCCGTTAAAATAGGAGTCAGCCATGGTTTCAACGGGCACACCGCCCGCAGTTTCTGGTAGAAGAACGGCGTGATAGGCAGAAATCACTTTGCCCGGCAGAGCCGCGAGCCACTCTTGTGGAACGGACGTAATCGCCGGCGTGCTAAAGGGTTTTGCTTCTGCACCATTCACAAAAAATTTGTAACGCAAGAATTCTGTATGCCGCTCCCATTTGATGCGGAACGGGCCAAGGTCAGCACTGTAATGATTTTGGTCAGGGCGCGGCGCAGGCGCGCCATAGCGTGTGACAAGATCATGCAGCGCCTTTATATCAGCGTCGCGATCCTCATCCGGAACAAGAGCGAGATAGGAAAGGCGAACAGGGGGTCTTACTTGTTCGGGTGGCCGCGCATGAACTTCATCATTGAGCACGCGGCGTAAAGCGTGGTCGGCGGGATTCATGCGGATCTCCTCGCAGAAGGGGCGTTATCTTCCGATACGTGCGTGAAACCGGTTGGATTGCTAATAATCTCGGCTGCGGCGTCAGGTCTCTCTTCATGAGCGAGATGACCGAGTCCTTTCAGCGTCACGATGGTTGAGAGAGGCGCGATCTTCGCCGCGTCATCTGCGGTTTCTGGCGGTACGGTTTTGTCATAAGTGGCTTTGACCAGAATGAGCGGTACCGACAGTCGCCGTAATTTCTCTGGCATGGATGTGAGAACCCACTCCGCCATCATCGTTAATGTGCCCGTGATATGCGCTTCATTGGTAAAGAGCGTTTGATAGCATTCGACGCTCTTTACAGAGAGCTTCGATCCGGTTGACTCGAGCAGGCGTTCAACCGCTGCGCGATCAACAAGCCGTGCGAAAATACCATTCAAAAAACTGAATGAGACAATAAGTTTCGCAAGCGGCGAGAAGAAATGCCCCACGGGACCTGCGACCGGAAAGAAGGCGCCGTTAAAACTAACAATTTTTTCCGGAGAAATGAGTTTTCGATCCACCATCTCCACCGCAATCGCGGCACCGGCCGAATGACCGACAACAATTTTTGGCGAAAGCTCCAAATTTTTCATAAGCTGGCCGAGCGCGCGTGCCATACCTTGCAGCGATAAATCAGCGCGCGTAGCCCCTTTTGTAAAAGCATGGCCCGGCAAATCGGGCGCAATGACAAGATGAGTGCGCGCGAGCAGGGGCATGACATCGCGCCACGAATGAGACGACGCACCCGTGCCGTGAATCAGAAGGAGCGGCTCGCCGTCGCCCATAATCTGCACATGAAAAGTGAGATCACCTGCTTTGATAAAGTGGCTTTTTTCGCGATGCGGCCAAGAACGACCATCGCGATTGAAATCAAGGGCCGCGCTCATGAGGAACGCCCCGCCGATTTCATTGCCGCGCCGACATGAGTTGAGATTGTATTTGCTTCCGCATGAGGAAGCGGAAGATAAAGCGCATCAAGCGCAGCGGCGAGTGTTTTCGCTGCGCCTTCGGGGCGATCAGACAAATCAATCACAAGGCTTTTAATTCCTGACGCACGCAACGCTTTTGCCGCCGATTCTGTTTCGCTTAACGCCTTGGCTTTATCAGGCGTACCATCACGCGTGATATTTGCGCGTCCATCCGTTAAGAACACCGCAAGCGGAACGCCGCCTGTGCGTTTCACCTGATCGGCAAGCGCGAGTGTTGTTTCAATCGCAGCCGTTAATGGCGTGCCACCACCACCCGGCAATTCGGCAAGGCTCCGTTTTGCGCGCTGTAAAGAGCGCGTGGGATGCAACAAGATTTCGGCGCTCTTGCTACGAAACGCGATCACAGCCACGCGATCACGGCGCACATAACAATCCGCAAGAATGAGTTCGACCGCGCCTTTCGCTTCCGCCAATCTTTTGATCGCGGATGATCCTGATGCATCCACGACAAAGATCGCTGTCGTCTCGCGATGTTCTTTGAAACGACGCACACGAAAATCATCTTTATGAACGATCACGCCTGTGCGGTTCGGCTGGGTTTGGCGGCGCAGTCTTTGCCAAGGCGCAGCAACGCGCAAAGTTTCAACTAGATCAAGCCGTGCGCCTGATCGGGGATCACCCCTTCGCGCGCCCAGAGGTCTTCCGCGTGTTTTTCCGGCCTTCGCCGCTTTCGCACCCTGACCCGAACGGCCCTGCCGTGAAAAGGCTGATGCATCAAGTTTAGCCAACAAGCCTTCTGGTAAATGCGTGCGCACGGCATCTAAAACACGATCCGCAAGTACGCCGCCTGGCTCTTCAGCATTATGAGATGCGTTGGACTCCGAATCTTGATTTTGCGGATCGCTCTGCTCGTCCGACTCAAGCTCTTCAAAAGGCATCTGCGTAGCGCGATGCGCAAATACAAGTTGCGCTGCTATCGCGGCATCCGCTTCCGTGACGGTCGTCTGTTTTGAAAGTGCTGCATGAAGCCGTGCAACACGAAACGCAAAAATCAATGCGCGCGGTGACGCAATACCCAGCATCAGGGCCGTTTCTGCTAAAGCGTCTTCGATGTTTTTAGGTATTGTAAGTTTATGCGCTTTTTGTGCGAGATCGTTTGGCAGAATCGTATCGCTGTGAAGGGCTTTGATGCCCTCATCGGGATTAACGCGAAAGGCTATGCGTTCGCTCAAAATTTTTGGAAGTGCTTCATCATCTTCGCGGCTTTCATCACATGCGATGATGCCGAAGTGAGACGTTTGAGCATGATCCATTGCGGATGCGAAGCGTGCCGCTTTATCGAGAGTCAGGCGCTCTGCTGAGAGAAGCAGCATCACGCCGTGATCGGCCGAAGCGATGAGACCACGACTGGAAATCGGTTTTCCTTGTGCGAGCGTAGCCGCAATATCAAGACCGCCTTCAAGCCGATCAGGTGAGACATGCGCGGGCACTGTAATCAATGGAGCAGAAGCGGAGGCTAATTTTTTGTAGCATGATAAAAACGCGTCGCGTCCGGGGCCAGGCCCACTCGCAATCGCCACACCGCCTAATCCATGCGGATCAGCGGCCAATAAACGGCAAATCAAGAGGGCGTCACCGGACGCGTCGCGTTGCGCTGCGTCCGTCGGCTTCGTCATCCGAACAACTCCGCAAGCGCGCGGTCAATTCGTGTTTGCGAACCCGTCTCATCAAGCGGATTACGGCGCAAGCGATGACGCAAAGCCGGACCTGCCATACGCTTCACATCCTCGAGTGTCACGTGTTTGCGACCTTCGAAAGCCGCAAGCGCGCGCGCGGCACGCATCAAAGTGAGTTGGCCGCGCAACCCATCTGTTTGAAGCGCCAAACACAAAGCCGCGGCGCGTTCCATGATCTGATCAGAGAGTGTGACGCTTTCTACTTTTTTACGTGCAGTGACAAGTTTGCGTTGAAGCTCACTCTCATGAGCCTCCCATTGTGCAGCGTAAGCATCGGGATCGGCCTCATAAGCCAAACGCCGTCTTGCGATTTCGACCCATGTCGCGACATCGGTTGGCGTGCGCACATCAACAGAAAGACCGAAGCGATCCAATAATTGCGGACGCAATTCACCTTCTTCAGGGTTACCGCTGCCCACAAGCACAAAACGCGCGGGATGACGAATGCTCAAGCCTTCGCGTTCGACAACATTCTCACCCGATGCTGCAACATCCAAGAGAAGATCAACAATATGATCTTCAAGCAGATTGACTTCATCGACATAAAGATATCCGCGATTGGCCGCCGCCAAGAGACCCGGTTCAAACGCTTTTTCACCCGACGCAAGCGCGCGTTCAAGATCAAGCGCACCAACCACACGATCTTCCGTTGCGCCTAGGGGCAAATCGACAACCGGAATCGGCATGGATTTCGTTTTCGGTTTCGTTTTTTCGCGACAGGCATCGCATTGCGCTTGCGGCGTTGCGGGGTCGCAATGATAGGGGCAACCGTCAATCGCTTTCATTGCGGGCAAGAGAGCAGCGAGCGCGCGCACGGCGGTGGATTTACCTGTGCCGCGATCACCAAAGGCAAGCAAGCCGCCAATCATCGGATCAACGGCTGTCAAAAGAAGCGCACGCTTCATCTCGTCTTGGCCCGCAATGGCCGAGAAGGGAAACCGAGAACTCATGAGATCAAGCAACCTTTCGCGCGGCCGTCCGATGGCGCTCGATGACGCGCGCGGCAATGGATTGTGCATCAAGCCCGGCATCCGCCAATTGTTCGGCAGGGGAGCCATGAGCGATGAAACGATCCGGCAAAATCATAGGATCAATCTCGGCGCGATTAAGAAGGCGCGCTTGCGCAAGATGAGTCAGCACCTGCGCGGAGAAGCCACCGATCGAACCTTCTTCAACGAGCATAACCACACGATGCGATTTAACGAGACGCTCAATCAAATCCGTGTCGATGGGTTTTGCGAAACGGGCGTCGGCAATGGTTACCCGAAGTCCGTGCTCACGCAGAAGGCTTGCCGCACCGATACAGGCCGAAACACGCGAACCGATGCCCACGAGCGCAATCTCTTCGCCTTCCTCGATGATGCGGCCTTTGCCGATTTCGAGAATATTCACATCGCTCTTTAAATCTTCGCCATGAATATCGCCGCGCGGATAGCGGAAGGCGATGGGGCCGTCATCATAAGCGGCAGCGGTTGCCACCATGCGGCGCAATTCATGCGCATCAGAAGGGGCCATCACAATCATATTTGGTACGGTACCGAGATAAGTAAGATCAAATGAACCGGCATGCGTCGCACCGTCTTGGCCAACAAGTCCTGCACGATCAATTGCGAAGCGCACGGGGAGATTTTGCAAAGCGACATCATGAATGACTTGATCATAAGCGCGTTGCAGAAAGGTCGAATAAATCGCGCAGAAAGGTTTCATACCTTCTGTTGCGAGACCTGCCGCGAAAGTTACGGCATGTTGTTCGGCGATGCCGACATCAAAACAACGATCAGGGAACGCTGCGCCAAAATGATCAAGCCCCGTGCCTGATCCCATTGCTGCTGTAATCGCCACGATTTTTGAATCTTTTGCAGCCGCCTCGCTTAAAGCCTCTGCAAATACTTTTGTGTATGTTGGCTTTGTTGCCGGTGACGCTTTGAATTCCAACGTTTCGAAATTGAACGGACCGACCGCGTGATATTTTTCTTTATCCGGTTTTGAAAAAGGATGGCCGTGACCTTTTTCCGTCACGACATGGATCACAACCGGGCCGCAATCACTTTCATCGCGCAGAGCAGAAAGAGTTGAAACGAGCTTATCAAGATCATGTCCGTCAACCGGACCGATATGGCGGAAGCCTAAAGTTTCAAAAAAGCTTGAAGGACCGTTTGAGCCTGTGCGCTTGGGTGTATCACGCAATTCAGTGAGATGCGTTGAGAGCGCGCCGACCGCAGGGCCAATCGACATGCCATTATCATTTACGATGACGATCAAACGGCTTTTTTCTGCTCCTGCATGATTGAGCGCTTCATAGGCCATGCCGCCTGTAATCGCGCCATCACCAATCACGGCGATCACATGATTGCGCGCGCCTTTGAGATCACGCGCCACAGCCATCCCGAGGCCCGCCGAAATCGACGTCGAAGAATGGGCGGTACCGAAGGGATCAAATTCGCTTTCGCTGCGCTTCGTGAATCCGTAGAGCCCGCCTTTTTTACGGATGCTGCGCAAGGCTTTGCGGCGTCCGGTCAGAAGCTTATGCGGATAGGCTTGATGGCTCACATCCCAGATCAACCGGTCTTCTGGTGTGTTGAAGACGTGATGAAGCGCGACGGTCAGTTCAACGACACCGAGGCCAGCGCCGAAATGGCCGCCGGTTTCTGAGGCCGCCGAAATGATCTCGGCGCGCACTTCATTGGCCAGCCGGTTGAGATCGCGCTTTTCAAGGGCGCGGATGTCAGACGGATCGACCAAGCGGTCGAGGACGGGTGTCAACATATCCATACAAGAAACCGTAACATCCAATTGACAGTCAAACAACTCGGTCTGTTGTGCTTTTCCGTAACCCACCCGGAGAGGGACGGATCGCGGATGATTTCGAACCTTATTCCGCCGCCATCAGGCCCGCATCAGTGGCATCAAGGCGGTGGCGAATTTGGGTTACGATCAGCGATTTATCAGGGGCACAATTCTCGTAAGTCAGGCTCTCGCCCGCACGAACGGGCTTCAAAATTTTCGCACCTTCGGCAAGGCCGAGCGGGATCGCTTTTGCCGCTTGCGCATCCTGATGCGTCATGGCCCATGCGCGATATTGTGTTTCACCAATCTTGCCGAGTGTTTCACCGAAAGCGAGATCGCGTTTCGCAAGCGATGTCGCTTCGGCAACTGGACGATCAAGCGGCACCATATCGGCTTGGCCATAAAGAACGGCGCGCGCTGCAGACAGTGGCGCTTCGAGACTTGTGAGATGGAAGGGGCGGAACAGACAGAAATAAGGCCCTTTACCGACCTTCAGATCCGCCATGCGTTCGATCACACGCGCATTGTCTGATTCAACAACGCAGAACACACCAGGTGCCACACCTTTACCGGTTGAGTAATCAACGCGGCCTTTACCGGCGAGCACACCACCATCGCGTTTCGGAATGAGAATATCCGCAAGTGTTTCGCGCGCAGCAGCAGGCCCATGCATACCCGGACGATCGGGAATAAGCCCTGTCGCATTGGCGATTGCCACCATTTCCACCATGGTTTTTGAGCCATCGACAAATTCAACAAGCATACGCGGATTCATGTTCCGCGCGCGGGCTTCTTCTTCATAATCGGCAGGCACCGCATCAAATTTCAGCGGGTTATTCTTGCCTTTACCGGCGCACACAATGTCGAGGCCTAAAGACTGCGCAAAGCCGATGAGCTCAATGGCGGCTGCGGGCTCATCACCAGCCGCGCCTGTATAAATAATGCCTGCTGAACGCGCTTCCGCATGAAGATAACGGCCGATGGTGATGTCGGCTTCGACATTCATCATCACCATATGTTTGCCATTGCGAATGGCTGACAGCGCGATGGATGTGCCGGTATTCGGATTACCGGTTGCGTCTAAAATCGCGTCGATCCGCCCAGCGGCAGTCAAAGCCTCAATATCATCGGTGATGGGTAGAGTGCCGCGCTCAATCGCAGCGTCGATGGCCGAGGCGGTCTTCGCGGTCACGATCCGATCGCGCCGATGACCAACACTGACCGCCATATCAATCGCGTTACCGATATTGCGGACAGCGATGCCGCCCAATCTCATGCCGGGGATCCGGGAGACTTGGACCGCAAGATCCGTTCCCATCTGACCAGCGCCCACCACACCGAGAGTGACTGGATGCCCCTCAGCCGCGCGACGGGTGAGATCAGCCAAGAGAGGAGAAACGCGTGCGATCATGTAAACCTATCCTGACGCATTACACTGTCACTTTATATTAACAGTCAAGAGTGTGACGCAGACCCTATGCGCGAAGCCCCCCTCTCCGCAAGCCGTGATTTTCGTAAATCGAGCGGTACAAAAGTTACCCTCTTCAAGGACTTAGGGGCTAAATCCCGTCCCGCCTCAGGGAGCTGGGGAGAGCCCCGCCTTGGGAACTCTTCTGAGGTGTAATCTGGGCCGAAATAGGATAGAAAAAAATAAAGACGAATCAATGCGTTCCGCACGATTACCCGCCAGGAATATACCCCCATGACCGATACCGACCGCCGCGACGAGGCTGCAGAAGCCTATGGAGCCGAATCCATCAAGGTTTTGAAGGGGTTAGATGCTGTCCGTAAACGCCCGGGAATGTATATTGGCGATACCGATGACGGCTCGGGCCTCCACCACATGGTCTATGAGGTCGTTGATAACGCGATTGACGAGGCGCTTGCAGGCCATGCCGACCTTGTGACGGTGACGCTGAACGCGGACGGCTCTGTGACCGTCACCGACAATGGACGCGGCATTCCGACCGATATTCACCCTTCCGAGGGTGTCTCGACCGCCGAAGTGATCATGACGCAGCTCCATGCGGGCGGGAAATTCGACCAGAATTCCTACAAAGTGTCGGGCGGTCTGCATGGCGTCGGCGTGTCCGTCGTCAACGCGCTCTCCGAATGGTTGAAGCTTCGCATCTGGCGTGGCGGGCAAGAACACGCGATGAGCTTCACGCATGGCGTCGCCGATGCGCCATTGGCACTCGTCGGCCCGGCAGATCGTCGCAATGGCACAGAAGTGACGTTCAAACCTTCGGCCGAAACCTTCTCGATGGTTGAGTTTGATTACGGCACGCTCGAGCATCGCTTGCGTGAACTCGCCTTTTTGAATTCTGGTGTGCGTATTGTGTTGACCGATGCGCGTCGCTCTGAAGTCAAGCAAGAAGATATGGTTTATGAAGGCGGCTTGATTGCGTTTACGCGTTTTCTTGATCGCGCAAAATCGCCGCTCATCAATGAACCGATTTATGTTTCAACCGACAAAGATGGCATTACGGTTGAAGTCGCGATGTGGTGGAATGATTCCTACCATGAAAATGTGTTGTGTTTCACCAACAACATCCCGCAGCGTGATGGTGGTACGCATCTCGCGGGCTTTCGCGGCGCACTCACACGCCAAGTGACGAATTACGCGGAAGAGAGCGGCATTGCGAAGAAAGAAAAAGTTTCACTCACGGGCGATGATACGCGTGAAGGCCTCACCGCCATTCTTTCCGTGAAAGTGCCGGATCCGAAATTTTCTTCGCAAACAAAAGACAAGCTCGTCTCCTCCGAAGTGCGCCCCGTTGTTGAAAGCGCCCTTGGTGAAGCGCTTGCCACATGGTTTGAAGAACATCCTTCAGATGCCCGCACAATTGTTGGCAAAGTGGTTGAAGCCGCCGCCGCGCGCGAGGCAGCGCGCAAAGCGCGCGAACTCACGCGCCGCAAAGGCGCACTCGATGTCGCGAATCTCCCGGGCAAATTGGCTGACTGTCAGGAGCGTGATCCGGCCAACGCCGAAATCTTCATCGTCGAGGGTGACTCGGCCGGTGGTTCCGCAAAGCAAGGCCGCAACCGCGAATATCAAGCGGTGTTGCCTTTGCGTGGTAAAATTTTGAATGTCGAGCGCGCGCGTTTTGATAAAATGCTTTCAAGTCAGGAAATCGGCACGCTGATCACGGCACTTGGCACCGGCATTGGCAAAGATGAATTCAATATCGAGAAGCTGCGCTATCACAAAATCATCATCATGACGGATGCCGACGTCGATGGCTCTCATATTCGCACGCTGCTCCTGACCTTCTTCTTCCGTCAGATGCCGGAATTGATTGAGCGTGGCCATCTTTATATCGCGCAGCCGCCGCTCTACAAAGTCACGCGCGGTAAATCGCAGCAATATCTGAAAGATGAACGCGCGCTTGAAGATTACCTCATCGATAATGGTATTGAAGGTGCGCTCCTGCGTTTGGCATCAGGTGAAGAGCGTTCGGGCCTTGATCTTAAAAAACTGATTGATGAATCGCGCCTTGTGCGGACGGTACTTGGTGGTCTTCATTCGCGCTATGACAAAGCGATTGTTGAACAGGCGGCGATTGCCGGATTGCTTCGTCCCATCACTGATGTGATGACAGCAGAGCAGGGCGTTGCCGCGCTTGCCGCGCGCCTTGATCATCTTGCTGAAGATACAGAGCGCGGATGGATGGGTCGCGTTGAGAAAAATGGCTATGTGCTTGAACGCACGTTGCGCGGTGTTAAGCAAGTCGCCACTTTGGATCAAGCGCTGCTTGCCTCTGCGGATGCGATGAAACTCTCAGAACATGCCACAACATTGGGCGACGTCTATGGATCGCCCGCGCTGCTCACGCGTAAAGGTGATGAGACGGTGGTCACAGGACCTGTCGCTTTGTTTGATGCGTTCACCGCCGTCGGCCGCAAAGGCCTCACCATGCAGCGCTATAAGGGCTTAGGCGAAATGAATCCCGAACAATTATGGGAAACAACGCTTGATCGTAATGTGCGTTCGCTCTTGCAGGTGAAAGTGCGCGAAGCGGTTGATGCGGATGACATCTTCACGAAGCTCATGGGTGATGTTGTCGAACCACGCCGCGAATTTATCCAGACCAATGCGTTGAGTGTTGCGAATTTGGATGTGTGATTGTGTCGTGAGCAATAGGGTGTAGGCAATAGGCAATTGTTTGTCGGTCATAGAGAGCGTGATCGAAGCGATATAGTCACCCCACCCCAACATGATCGCTTCGCTCTCATGTTTTCCCCTTCCCCTCGAGGGGAGGGTTAAGGGGTGGGGGCAAAACGTCAGAATTTCTCGTTCCATCCCCCCAAATCCTTGAATTTTGCCTCTTTTGATGCTAGATGCGTGATGTTTGATGCGCGGGCGTGAGGGAAGATCATGCGAACCACGGTGGCGATTGATGATGATGTTCTGGCGGCCGCTAGGGCGCTCGCTGACCGGCAGCAGCGCAGCCTTGGTGATGTGATCTCCGACCTCGCCCGGCAGGGGCTCGCGCGGGAAGCGGCGCCCATTCACAAAAAGCGGGGCGGTATTCCCGTTCTGCCGCGCCGCGCCGACGCGCGCCCCGTGACGCTTGAGCTTGTTAACAAACTCAGAGACGAGTGAGGATGATCTTTCTGCTCGACGTGAATGTGCTGATCGCGCTGATTGATTCCGCGCATCTCGATCATGATCGCGCGCATGAATGGTTTGCTACCGAGGGAAAACACGCCTGGGCGACATGTCCCATGACTGAAAATGCTGTGCTCAGAATTCTGGGTCACACATCTTATCCCAATTCGCCTGGGCCGCCGACTATGATTGCGCCGATTATGAAAGCCTTGCGCGGCGCTTCGGGACATCACTTCTGGGCCGATGATATCAGCATTGCCGATGAGTCTTTGATCAATCAAAAACGACTGCTCAATTCAGGACAAATCACCGATACTTATCTTCTCGCCTTAGCCAAATCGAGACAGGGTAAGCTTACGAGCTTTGATCGTCGTCTCGTTGTTGATGCTGTCGTCAATGGCAAAAATCATTTTCATCTCATCGCGTGATCTTGTACGCTATCTTGTTTTTGTAGGATTTTTATGACGTCCCCTTCCGCCTTCGCCTCGCGTGATTTTCGTGTGTTCTTTGCTTCGCGTTTGATGTCCGCGCTTGGGCATCAGATGGAAGTGGTGGCGATTGGCTGGCTCGTTTATTCGATGACCGAGAGCGCCTTTGCGCTCGGACTGATTGGGCTCGCGAGTTTTGCACCTGTCTTTTTGATGACGATACCGGCGGGCCATGCAGCGGATCGTTTTGATCGGCGCTTGATTTCAATCCTCTGTTATCTTGCGGTCGCGCTTGGATCATTCGGCCTTATTGTGGCGGCGATCATTGGCAAAGACGCACTCTATGCGGTCTATGCGATTGCGGCTTTGCTCGGCACCGCGCGTGCATTTGCTTCGCCCGCCACGCAAGCGCTGATGCCGTCACTCATCAAAACGGAAGCGCTGCCAAATGCCATCTCATGGGGTACATTCGCTTGGCAGATGGCATCCATCGTTGGGCCTGCACTCGGGGGTGTGCTTTATATTTTCGGGCCAGCTGTCGTGTTTGGTTCGGGTATGGCGATGTTTTTGGGTTCAGCGCTTTGTCTTGCGGCGTTAAAAACGCGTGCGGAGCGCAAGCCGCGTGAACCGGCAACGCTTGCGGTCGCGCTCGCGGGCTTCAAATTCATTCGCAACAATCCGGTGATTTTCGGCGCGATCTCGCTTGATCTTTTTGCGGTGCTGCTCGGCGGTGCAGTGGCGATGTTGCCGATCTATGCGCGCGATATTTTACAAACGGGCCCCTGGGGCTTGGGCTTGTTACGGGCATCTGTTTCGATAGGTGCAATTTTGATGGCGGTGCTGCTCGCGCGTTTTCCTCTACAACGTCGCGCGGGCACGCGCATGTTACTGGCCGTTGGTGTGTTCGGCTTGGCGACGATTGGCTTTGCGCTTTCAACAAGCCTTATGATCTCGCTCATCATGCTTTTCATCATGGGCGCTGCCGATATGGTGAGTGTCTATGTGCGCCAGACGCTTGTGCAAATTGAAACGCCAGATGAAATGCGCGGTCGTGTGTCGGCGGTTTCGACCGTATTTATTGGCGCATCGAATGAATTGGGTGAATTTGAAAGCGGCATGATGGCTGCTGCTTTTGGCACGGTGCCCTCTGTCGTGATGGGCGGCTTGGGCGCGATCGGTGTTGTGCTCTTATGGGCGTGGCTTTTTCCGGCTCTCAGAAAGCGCGATCATCTGATCACGCCGCAGAGTTAAATCGCTTCAATCACCCACTTCGCGTTTGAGTAAGGATACAATTTTATTTTCACCATCGTCTGCGATTGACGCTTGATCTTCAAGTTCCATCGTCGCAATTTTTTCAGCGCGGCGAGAAATCTTATCCGTCGAGGTTGTGATATTTTGTATATCCGTCTGGGCCTGGTTGAAATGCGTCGAGAGCTTACCGACGCGATCGGAGAGACGGTTCACGTCGTCGAGGATTTTTCCGACTTCACTTTGCACAAGGAAAGCCTGTTCGCGCATGCGTGAATCTTTCACGATCACTTGTAACATCTGAACCGCCATCATCAAAAGCGAAGGCGAAGTGATCATGATGCGGGCACGCTGTGCTTTCTGAATGATATCCTCGAAAGACTCGTGGAGATCGGCGTATATCGACTCGGATGGCACAAACATGATGGCTATTTCCTGCGTTTCGCCTTGCACAATATATTTTTCCGCAATGTCTTTGAGATGTGTTGATACATCCGCGCGCACGCGGGCGATGGCAAGCTTTTTCTCTTCATCCGTCTTGGCCTCGCGAAAAGCGGTGATGCTTTCAAGCGGGAATTTCGCATCGACAATTAACGGACGCGGATCATTTGGTAGATGAATGACACAATCTGGGCGCTTGCCATTTTTTAGCGTGGCTTGAAACTCGAATGAATTCGGCGGCAGCGCATCGCGGATGATGGCCTCCATCCGGCCTTGACCAAAGGCGCCGCGTGTTTGCTTGTTCGAAAGCACATCTTTGAGCGTCAGCACTTCGCTTGTAAGCGAGGTGAGATTTTTTTGTGCGGCATCGATGACCGCGAGACGTTCATTCAGTTTTGAAAGACTCTCGGTGGTCTCCTTAACATTTTCTTTGAGACCGTCCCCCACGCGGTTTTGCAAACTGTCAAAACGCTGGCCAACGCTTTGGGTGAGCATATCGATGCGTCCCGTTACCGCCGCTTGAAGCGTTTTGACGGCCGCCATTTCTTCATCGAGACGCCGTTGACGTTCAAGCGCAGCGGCGGCTTCAACCAAACGATCTTCACGCGCTTGTCTCAAGCTGAGGCCGAGCCAGATCAAAATCCCGAGCGCGGCGATGCCGATCAAAATCAGGACCCCATCAATCAAAAAGGACATGGCACGCTCGCTTTCTTCGCCTGAATTTTAAAGCTCTAGCAGGTCGCTTATCGTCGATCAAGAACAAATCAAGAACAGTTTGACGAAAGCGAGCGGGATGATTATCTCACGCCGCATGAGCTTACTTCCTCTTGTGATTTTACCCGATCCGCTGTTGCGCGAAATTTCAAAGCCCGTTTCCGAGCTTGATGGGCGCGTGAAAGCGCTGATCGATGACATGTTCGAAACCATGTATGACGCGCCGGGCGTGGGCTTGGCGGCGGTGCAGATTGGTGTAACTCAACGCATCGTCACAATGGATGCGACGCGCGGAGATGATGAAAAGCAACCGATCGCATTGATCAATCCGGAAGTCATCTGGTCGTCGGATGAGCTCAGTGATTATGAAGAAGGCTGTCTCTCGATTCCCGATTATCATGAAGTCGTCACGCGCCCTGCAAAAGTAGGCGTGCGGTTTCTGACCGTCGCAGGCAAAATTGAAGAGCGCGAGATGGATGGATTGGCGGCAACCGTCATTCAGCACGAGATTGATCATCTCAATGGCAAGCTCTTTATTGATCATCTTTCAAAACTCAAACGCGATCGCGTTTTGAAAAAATTCCAAAAAATCGCCCGCCATCAGAGCGGTGGCTGAGGCCATGAGTTTGCGCATCATCTTTATGGGTACGCCGGAATTTGCCGTGCCGACTTTGTCGGCGCTTTTAGGTTACGGTCATGAGATTGTTGCGTGTTATACGCGTGCGCCCGCGCCAGCAGGGCGTGGCATGGCGTTAAAACGCTCGCCCGTTCACGAGGCCGCAGATCGTTTTGCGATTCCTGTTTTCACGCCTTCAACCTTGCGCGATGAAGACGCGCTTGAACTCTTCAAAGCGCATGATGCGGATATTGCTATTGTTGTGGCTTACGGCATGATGTTGCCGAAAGCGATTTTGGATACGCCGCGTTTGGGTTGTGTCAATCTTCACGCTTCGCTTTTGCCACGTTGGCGTGGCGCCGCTCCCATTCAACGCGCGCTTATGGCGGGCGATGCTGAGACAGGTGTTGCCGTCATGCAGATGGAAGAGGGGCTTGATACAGGCCCTGTGGCGATGGTCGAGCGTTTGCCGATTTCAGAAGCGCTGACAACGGGTGAAGCGCATGATCGCCTTGCGGCATTGGGGGCAGATTTGATGGCGCGTGCGGTCGCAGCCCTTTCACGCGGAACATTGGCGTTTCAACCGCAATCGGAAAACGGCGTCGAATATGCGCGCAAGATCACGAATGAAGAATGCCGCATTGAGTGGTCGCGTCTGGCGCTTGATGTGCTTCATCACATTCATGGTCTTTCGCCTTTTCCCGGCGCCTTTACATTTTTCGATTTCGGCAAAGGTCCTGAGCGTTTGAAAATACTACGTGTCAAACGCGTGGTTGGCCATGGTGCGCCGGGTCATGTACTCGATGACGCGATGACAATTGCTTGTGGTTCGGGCGCTCTCCAAATTCTTGAACTTCAGCGCGCCGGATCAAAGCCGATGACGGCGTCCGAATTTTTACGCGGCGTACAAATGCCTCAAGGCAAGGCCTTCGGGTAATGCCGCGCTTTAAACTCATTGTTGAATATGATGGCACGCGCTTTCATGGCTGGCAGCATCAGCAAGATGGCACCAGCGTGCAAGAGGCCGTAGAACGCGCCATCACTGCTTTTAGTGGCGAAACGCGACGCATTATCGCTGCAGGGCGTACCGATACGGGCGTTCACGCGACGCATCAAGTGATCCATGTTGATCTCGAACGGGAGTGGCCAACGCGCACCATTGCCGATGCGATGAATGCGCATTTGAAAGGCAATGGTGTTGCCATTCTCGACGCGTGCCGTGTTGCCGATACATTTGATGCGCGTATTTCCGCGGTCAAGCGTCATTATCTTTATCGCATCATCAATCGTCGTGCTTTTGCCGTTCTTGATGCGGGGCGTGCTTGGCAAGTGAAATGGCCGATTGATGAAAAGCTTATGCAAGCGGGCGCTGATCGCTTGATTGGCAAACATGATTTCACAACCTTTCGCGCGTCCGAATGTCAGGCGAAGAGCCCGCTGCGCACACTCGATCGGCTTGCGGTTTCGCGCGTCGGCAATGAAGTGAGGATTGAAGCCTCCGCGCGGTCTTTTCTTCACTCGCAAGTCCGCTCTATGGTCGGATCATTGATTTTGGTGGCGACGGGAAAATGGACGCCGGATGATCTTGAAGCGGCGCTTAAAGCCTGCGATCGTTCGCGTTGTGGGCCGCTCGCGCCGCCTGATGGACTTTATCTTGTAGGTGTTGATTATGATGGCGCTGATCACCCTGTTTAACCAAAGAGTCCGAGAGCTATGAGCGAGACACTATCTCAACCTCATTCACTTCTTGCCATCTTGGTGAGCGAGACTCTCTCGGCATTGCGTTTTTATTCACGTTTGCCGGTGCCTATTTTTGCTTTTGAAGGAGATCCGCATCGCGCCCCCGATTTTCGAACGCTTCCGCGCATTTTGCCGCTTGCAGGCGCAATAATCACGCTACCTGCAATTTTTGTCGCTTGGATCGCGGCTTTGATTGATCTTCCTTCCTTCACGCTCGCATTGCTGGTTGTCGCTTCGCTCGTAATTGTAACAGGCGCAATGGCAGAAGATGGTTTAGCCGATGTGGCGGATGGGTTCTTTGGAGGTCATACCGCGGAACGTCGCCTCGAGATTATGGCGGATAGTCGCGTGGGTGCGTTTGGCGTTGTGGCATTGATTCTTGCGGTTGGTGTGAAGGCCTCTTCGCTCGCCGCGCTTTTTGATCATCATGGTGTCATCGCTTTGTCCGCTGCGATTCTCGTGAGCGGCGCTTTGTCGCGTGTCGTCGGCATATTGCCGCTCGTCTTTTTACCTCCGGTGCGTCCGGGCGGAAGATCGGCGAGCGTTGGCCGTCCGAGCGTTGTGGCAACGACGATTGCGGTCGTCACGGTGCTGAGTCTTGGCGCTTTGATCCTCTTTTTTGGCGGTATCCCGCCGCGCGGGATCTCGGCGTCTCTGCTTTTGGGCTTTGCGAGCGCCTTCCCGATGTTGGTCCTCGCACAATCAAAAATCGGCGGGCAGACAGGCGATGTCGCAGGGGCCACACAACAGGTCGCGGAGATTATGTGCCTCCTCGCCCTCTCTGTGGCATAACGAGAGCCTTGGAGCGCACCATGAATGTCTCGACCCCTTGTGTGAAAATTTGTGTGATCGACCACGTGACCGGCTATTGCATCGGATGCGGCCGTACGGGTTCAGAAATCGCGCAATGGCCGTTCATGCCGGAAGATGAGCGCGTGTCTTTGATGGAGACATTGCCGGAGCGCTTGAAAGGCATGACAAGCCGCGAGGCGCGCGGTGGCAGAACGCGTGAACGTGTTCGTCAACGTCAACGCTGAGTAAGACGCGCTTAGGCAAGTGTTGTCCATAAAAAGCGCAAGACAACAATCAGCAGAAAAAATCCAAATGCAATTTCAAGTTTGCGCTTGGGTAAGCGATGGGCCAGCTTAACACCGTAAGGCACCACCAGCATACTGGTCGGTATAAAAAGTGCGACGCCAATCAAAGATACAAAACCAAGTGAAAAAGGCGGTAGCAGATCCATTTTTGGCCATCCGGCATAGACATAGCCGAGCGCGCCCGGAATCGAAATCAACACGCCTAGTCCCGATGATGTCGCAACTGCCTGATGAATGGGGCGGCGATAAAGCATCATATAAACATTGCAGAGTTGACCACCACCAATCCCCATTAGGGATGATAAGAGCCCGATCAAAAGGCCGTAGGCCTTAAGCCAGAAGCCCCTTGGCATCTCGCTTTTTAAAACCCAATTGTCTTTCGCCAAGAGCAAGCGGAAACTCGTGAAAGCCGCAATTCCTGCGAAAAGAGATTTGAACACGGCTGGTGGCGCCACGCGCGCGATCAGCGAGCCACCGATAACGCCGAGAATGACAGGAACTGCCCAAGCTTTCAGAAGCTCTTTATCAACCGCGCCCTTTTCGAGATGCGCTCTGAAAGAACGTATCGATGTTGGCACAATAATCGCCAACGAAGACCCAACCGCTAAAGGCATACGCACTTCTTCAGCGACGCCTAAGATACGAAACAATTCATAAAGAACCGGTACAATGATAATGCCGCCGCCGACACCGAAAACACCGGCGAAGAAACCGGTTGCCGCGCCCGCAATCAAAAGACTCACCGCAAGCAAGGCTAACGCTTCATAACTCATACCCAGAAACATAATTTCATTCCTTGTGATCAGGCGGCGCGGGGGACTTCACGCGCGACGTGAGCAAGTGCGTCTTTAAGCGTTTGAAGCGTGGCATCGCGCTTTACGCCTTCTGTAGCGAGATGACGGCGATAAGACCGCGCGCCCGGACGACCGTGAAAAAGACCTAAAAGATGACGTGTCATCGCATGAAGGGGCACGCCGTCTTTGAGTTGCCTTTCGATATAAGGGAAATAGGCTTCAAGCGCATCAAAGGCATTTTGAAATGGTGCTTGATCCCCGAAGAGATGAGGATCGACGTCAAGAAGCAGTTCGGGCGTATGATAGGCCGCGCGCCCAAGCATCACCCCATCAACATGTTGTAGGTGGGTCTTGATCGCATCGATTGATTCGATGCCGCCATTAATCGCAACCAGATAGGCGCCAAGACGGTGTTTCAAGCGATAGACGCGCTCATAATCGAGCGGTGGGATTTCGCGATTTTCTTTAGGCGACAATCCTTTGAGCCAGGCTTTGCGCGCATGAACCGTTAAGCCATCGCATCCGGATTTGATTACCGCGTCGGCAAGCTCATCAAGTGCTGTTTCAATATCTTGCTCATCAACACCCAGGCGACATTTAACGGAGACGGGAATTTTAACAGCGGCTTTCATCGCGCCGACGCATGAGGCAACAAGATCCGGCGTGAGCATCAAACATGCGCCAAAATTTCCGCCTTGAACGCGGTCAGACGGACAGCCGACATTCAAATTGATTTCATCATAACCAAAAGACTCAGCAATCTCTGCGGCTTTTGCCAAAGCATCGGGATCAGAGCCACCAAGCTGCACGACGACACGATGTTCGGCATCATCAAAATCCAAGAGTCTTTCGCGTGGGCCGTGAATGATCGCGGCGGCGGTCACCATCTCGGTGTAAAGCGTTGCATGACGACTGAGAAGCCGGTGGAATGAGCGACAATGGCGATCCGTCCAGTCCATCATGGAGGCCACCGCAAAACGCATCGCGTTGATCGGAATCATCGTCATGATGCACGCGCCTCATTTGATGAAGAGAAGGCGGCAGCGGCAAGGAGCGCCTTTGTCACGGGATGTTGTGGCGCATGATAAAGATCGCGCGTGAGACCGTGCTCGACAATTTTTCCTTTGTCGAGCACATAGATGCGATCCGAGAGGCGGCGCGCGGCGGCGGTATCATGGGTGATGAACAACATAGCGACGCCGTGCATCGCACGAAGACGCTCAAGAAGCGAGAGAATTTGATCGCGAATTTCAAAATCGACCGCTGAAACCGGCTCATCGAGGATCAATAGGTCAGGCCTTGCAATGATGGCGCGAGCAATTGCCGCGCGTTGTGCCTGGCCACCTGATATTTCATGCGGGTATCTTGTGAGCAAAGACGGATCTAATCCGCAATCGTGTGCCGCCTCGGTGATTTTCGGATCATCGGCACAGAGCGATAAAGGCTCGCCAATACTTCTGCCAATCGTCCAGCGCGGGTTTAGTGAACCGACCGGATCTTGAAACACCATCTGCACACGGCCTTTGCCTGATGACCATATGATCTCGCCCTGTGACGCGCGATCAAGTCCAGCCAGAATGCGCGCGAGGGTCGATTTACCTGAGCCGGATTCGCCCACAAGCGCTGCAATCTCACCCGCATTGATTGTGAGCGAGATATTCGCGAGTGCTTCATATGATGATGAGGGCTTGAAAAAGACTCGTGAATAAGAGCGATAGGTTTTACTCAAAGTCTTTATTTGCAACAAAGACGGGTTATTTTGCGATGATGTTGCAGTATTTGCTTTGTGGCTGAGCGATAAGAGGCGTGAGAGCTCGGGGGTCTGATCCTTTGAGAGCGGAAGTGTACCCGACTCCGTAATGCGCCCAGTCTTCATCAGCATGAGCCGATCAGCAACGCGCGCCAAAACGGGCAGATCATGACTGATCAAGATGACGCCGAGTCCGTCTTCTTGTGCGAGTTGCTTTAACAGAGTGAGGATTGCGTTTTCCGTTGTGACATCAAGCGCGGTTGTAGGCTCATCGGCAATAAGTATTTGTGGCGAAAGCGCTAAGGCTGCGGCGATCATCACACGCTGGCGCTGCCCCCCAGACACTTCATGCGGAAAGCGTTTGAAAGCGGGGATGTCTTTTGGAAAACCGACACGATCAAGAGTCGCTTGTGCTTTTTCACGCGCTTCAGTCCAAGTGAAGCCACCGACACGCACAAGCGCTTCGGCAACATGATCGCCAAGTGTCATTAAAGGATTAAAGACGCCTGCCGGATCTTGAAAGATCAATCCGATTTTTTTGCCACGAATGGGTGCGAAAGCAGCGCGTTGTGAAAGCGATAAGGATTCATTTTGAAGTGTGAGCGTTCCTTCACTTTGCGCGCGTGAAGGTAACAAGCCGCATAATGCGCGTGCGGTCAAGGATTTGCCCGAGCCCGATGCGCCGACGAGACCGATAATCTCGCCCTTGTTAATAGTGAATGATACATCCTCGATCACGCGGCGCGCGCCGAGTTTCACTTGTAAATTTTTAAGTTTAAGCGCGATCATGTTCATGAGCCTCGCGCCGTCTCGGATCAGCATAGTCTGAGAGCCTGTCGCCAATCCATGTGAAGAAAAATGCCGACAGTGCTATTGCCAACCCCGGAATGATCGCGAGTCTCGGCGCGATCACAATCAAAGTTTGCGCTTCATTGAGCATGCGACCCCAGCTCGGCATGGGGGGAACAACACCAAGGCCAACATAGGAAAGGCCCGCTTCTGCGAGAATGCCAAGACCCATTTGCAGCGCGATTTGCGCGAGCGCCACACTCGAGACGAGGGGCAAAATATGCACCGCTGCAATCGTAAATGTTGATCGTCCGGCGAGGCGTGCGGCTTTGACAAAATCCTTTGTCCATAGCGGACGTGACGCGCCATAAATCGTGCGGGCAAAAACAGGAATGTTAAAAAGGCCTATCGCCAAGCCGGCCGTCAAAATTCCTGATCCAAAAATATTATGAAGTAGAATCGCAATCACAAGAGCGGGAAAAGCGAAGATCAAATCATTGAGCGACAGAATGGAGCGGCTGAGCGCGTTCTCGTCTTCAGAGGCAATGAGGCCGAGCGGAATGCCGATGCCTGCGCCAATGATCACGGCCATCGCTGCCACGGAGAGAGAAGCGAAACAGCCGCCTATCACCATCGCGAAAGTATCGCGTCCGAATTGATCCGTGCCGAGCCAATGCGCTGAAGACATTGGGATCAGACGTTGATCAATGCGGATTTGATAATGATATTCCAAGAACGGCATAGCGACAGCCAAGGCGCCATAGACCAATATAAAGAGAAGCCCACTGGCGAAGAGTCTGTTTTGAAATCTCTTTGTCATGCGGCAGCCCCGCTGCGCCGCAAGCGCGGATCCAACAATGTTGCGATGAGATCTACAA
>JBJTCD010000032.1:0-8024 GCA_046091665.1 Hyphomicrobiales bacterium | reverse complement strand
TTCGAAAGACGCAATGAGTGACTTACGCGGAACCGGACGCGCGGAAGCCAGAGTTACAGTTCCTTGAACGCGTGAATCAACCATATAGGGCGCACCAACAATATCGCCCAAGATCGAACGCGCCGCCGTTTCAATGGGAACGGCCTGGAGATCAATATCAAACCGCGCCTCCTCGCCATTTGCCGTCGGAGCAGATTTTTTTGACTCGATGCCCGTATCATCAGCGCCATAGGTTTCCGCATGCACACGCACGCCCTCCCCCAAACCTTCATTGGTGGGCGCGGGAGAGGTTTTGCTGACTTTAAGGTTGAGACGGTTGACCGCGTCATAAACACTATTGGAAGTGGGCGTATCACGGTCAAAAAGCGTACCGCACCCTTGCAAAGCCACTAGGCAGGCCACCGCGGGCAAAAGCCGGACATGTCTCATAGGGATTACGCACTACTTTTGCCAAATGGAAACAACGCGCCAAGCCCTTTCAGGCTGGGGCCGACATTATCCAACCCACCCCCTCCAAGCAATGCATTCAGAATTTTATCAAACGCTTTTGGGTTTCATCGGTGGTAAGTGCCGATTCTTTCGCCAAAGCTGGGGCCGAAAGGGTGATTCGGCGCTCAATCGTCGTCGCCCTCGCCCATCACCGCACCCGGATAGAGCGGTAAATTTTTCAACCGCGTTCCCTTGAGATTGGCAATCGCATTCGCAAGCGCGGGCCCGAAACCCCCGAGAGTTTCAACTAAATTGCCGGATTTAATGGCTCATATCACTTAAATCGGCAAGGGCCAATAAAATTTGAGATTTGACCACCGATGCGTGAACGCGCCAACTCTTCAGTCAGCACGGACATTTCAAGCCGATGCGCTTCTCGAAAAAGGCGCGAAGGAAGTCTATGTCTATATCACGCATGACGTGCTTTCAGGCGGTGCGGTGGCGTGTATAGCCGCCTCAATACTCAAAGAATTTGTTATCACCGATTCCATCCAACCTACTGAAGCGGTCAAAGTGGCAAAAAATATTCGGATGATGTCGATTGGTACGCTTCTCGGTGAAGCTATCGAGCGGACGGCGCTAGAAACATCAGCCTCGATTCTCTTTGATTGAGTCGTCTAGCCTTATGGTCTTTCAAAAAACAGGCCGGATTTCTCCGGCCTGTTTCATATTCAAGCTCAAGATTGATTAGCCCTTCTTAGGAGGGGTTGCCGGCCCAGCGGATGAGTGTGCGCACGGCCGTCATCGCCTCGGCGCGGCTGACGGGGGCTTCCGGCTGTTGACTGAGAAGATTCAGGGACATGACAGGCTCGATTGAAAGGTGTAATGTTATAATATAACGTTCATCCATCATGTTGTCCATCGAAACTCCAGACACGCCCGGCAGCCGTTCCAGCAATGAGGAACAGGTCTACGTTGCCTTGCGCAACTCGACCCGCTCGATGTCCGCCTATGAGATCCTCGGGGCGCTCCGGGACACCAATATCAAGGTGGCTGTCCAGGTTTATCGCGCGCTCGAGCGGTTGATCGCCAAGAACCGCGTACATCGCATCGAGAGCCTCAATGCCTTCGTGGTCTGCCGTTGCGAGGCCCACAGCACACCCGCGGGCTTCTATATCTGCGATGCCTGTGGCTCCACCTGGGAATTCGATCCCGGACCCGCCCTCGGCGCGCTCCATCCCACAGACCGTGGGTTTGAGATTCAGCAGTCGAGCATTGAGCTGAGAGGCCTGTGCACGCGCTGCGCATCGACGGGGGCAAGATCGTCGTGAAAAGCTACTCTCCTTTTCTCGATGCCGGTGTCTGGACACGCTTGCTGGTGGCCGCCGCCCTGAGTGCTGCGATCTGGATAGCAACTCTGGCGGTCATGCAATGACTCCCGCTCCCCATTTCCGCCTCACCGACGTAACGCTGGGTTATGAAGGGCATCCGGCTGTTCATCACCTCGACGGTGTCTTTGAAGCGGGCTCCATGACCGCCGTATTCGGCCCCAACGGGTCTGGCAAGTCGACACTCCTGAAGGGCCTGATGGGGACGCTGAAGCCGCTCAGTGGCTCAATCGAGCGTCTCGATCTCGATGTGCGGGACATCGCCTATCTTCCCCAGGCACAGGAGATCGACCGCAGCTTTCCAGCCTCGGTGCATGATCTCGTCTCGCTGGGGCTCGTCCGGCGGACAGGTCTCTTTTCTGCGGTCGGCAAGGCACAGCGCGCGGAGATCGCCACGGCGCTCAAGGCCGTGGGGCTTGGCGGCTTCGAGGGCCGGCCCATCGGATCGCTGTCGGGCGGGCAGCTGCAAAGATCGCTCTTCGCGCGCGTGCTGCTGCAGGACGCCAAGGTCATTCTGCTCGATGAGCCGTTCTCCGCCATCGATACCCGGACCGTCGGCGACCTCTTGTCCCTAATCCACCGGTGGCATGAAGAGCGGCGCACCATCATTGCGGTGCTGCATGACGCTGACCTGATCCGCTCCCACTTTCCGGATTCGCTGGTTCTGGCCCGCGAACCGGTTGCCTGGGGACGCTCGGAAGACGCCTTGAAGCCGGCGAACCTGCTCAAGGCCAGCTGCATGAACGAGGCATGGGACGAGAATGCCCCATGGTGCGAGGAGAGCGCAGCATGATGCTGTATGATCTCCTAATCGCTCCCTTCACCGACTTTGCCTTCATGCGCCGGGCCCTTGCGGGTGCCACGGCGCTGTCCCTCTCGGCCTGCCCGATCGGCGTGTTTCTCATGCTGCGCCGCATGAGCCTGACGGGTGATGCCATGGCGCACGCCATTCTGCCGGGTGCTGCCATCGGGTTCCTGATCTCGGGTCTTGCCTTGCTACCCATGACGCTGGGCGGCATCGTGGCAGGGCTGTGCGTCGCGCTCCTCTCCGGCGCCGTGTCGCGCCTCACGATCCAGCGGGAGGATGCGAGTCTTGCGGGATTCTACCTCGTCTCCCTCGCCCTTGGCGTTCTGCTCATCAGCCTCAAGGGATCGAACATCGACCTGATGCATATTCTCTTCGGCAGCGTACTGGCGCTGAACGACGGCGCGCTTCAACTGATCGCCTGGGTCTCCACCATCACGCTCCTCACGCTCGCCGTGACCTGGCGTCCTCTCGTCGCCGAGTGCATGGATCCGGTGTTTCTGGGGTCCGTGAGCCGGATCGGCCCGGCGGTGCATTTCCTGTTCCTCGCACTTGTCGTACTCAATCTCGTCGGGGGCTTCCAGGCGCTCGGCACATTGCTTGCGGTGGGTCTGATGATGCTGCCTGCGCTCTCGGCCCGGCTTTGGTGCCGCAGGCTGGAAGCCATGTGCCTCCTCGCAGCCGGTATCGGATTTCTCTCCGGCTATGTGGGGCTGTTGGTTTCCTACCACGCAAGCGTCGCATCTGGACCTGCCATCATTCTGACGGCCGGCGCCGTCTATGCCGTTTCCATTGTTGCCGCACCGCAAGGCGTCATCCGGTCACGGTTCACCCCAACACGAAATCGCATTGCATGAAGGACAAGATCATGAGAACCACACTGAAGTCTGCGGTCATGGTAGCGTTGCTCGCAAGCTCAAGTCTCGCCGCATCGTCTGGTATCGCTTCCGCTCACGACAAGATCAAGGTCGTCTCCAGCTTCTCGATCCTCTCTGACTTCGTCCAGCGGGTCGGCGGAGATCATGTCGATCTCGTCACTATCGTTGGCGTGGACGGCGATGCCCATGTCTATGAGCCCAAGCCCGATGATGCCAAGGCAATGGCCGCCGCACAACTCGTCGTCGTGAATGGTCTTGGATTCGAGGGCTGGCTGGACCGTCTTGTGGACAGCAGCGGCTACAAGGGTCAGCTCGTGAAGGCCAGCGATGGAATTGAACCAGAGAAGATGGATGAGGGGCACGGCGATGCCCATGCCGAAGGAGCAAAGAAAGCCACGCATGATCATGATCACGATCACGCCGAAGGCGAGAAGAAGGCTGAGCACGATCACGGGCACGATCATGGCGAATTTGATCCCCACGCCTGGCAGAGCGCCGCAAATGCTCAGGTCTATGTCAAGAACATCGCTGACGCCCTTTGCGGCATCGAGAAGTTGAAATGCCCTGAGTTTATGGCAAACGCGGAAGGATACTCCAAGGAACTCGCCTCGCTGCACGGTTCGATCAAGAAGGTGATGGCCGACATTCCGGAAGGCCGCCGGACAGTCATCACATCCCATGACGCCTTCGGCTACTTCTCTCATGCCTACGGGGTGACCTTTCTCGCGCCGGAAGGCGTCAGCACGGAAAGTGAGGCCTCGGCCAAGGATGTGGCGCGGCTGATCGAGCAGATCCGCGAGGGCAAGGTATCGGCGCTCTTCGTCGAGAATATCTCCGACCCACGGTTGATTGAGCAGATTTCGCGCGAGACGGGCCTCAAGAACGGTGGCACTCTCTACTCCGACGCCCTGTCGGCGAAGGACGGCCCGGCGCCGAGCTACATTGAGATGATGCAGTACAACACCAGGCTTCTAACCGAAGCCATGACCGGATCGTGAGGCCAATCATGCAGCCCATTCCCGTTACCGTTCTGACTGGCTATCTCGGAGCCGGGAAGACCACCCTTCTCAACCGCATCCTGACGGAGAAGCATGGCAAGAAATACGCGGTGATCGTCAACGAGTTCGGAGAGATTGGCATCGACAACGATCTGGTGGTCGGCGCCGACGAAGAAGTCTTCGAGATGAACAATGGTTGCATCTGCTACACCGTCAGGGGTGATCTCATCCGAATCCTCGGCGGGCTGATGAAGCGGAAGGACAAGTTCGACGCCATTCTGATCGAAACCACGGGCCTCGCAGATCCCGCGCCCGTGGCCCAGACCTTCTTCGTCGATGACGAGGTTCGACAGCGCGCGAAGCTCAATGCGATCGTCACCGTTGTTGACGCAAAGCACCTGCTACAGCGGCTCGAGGACTCCCATGAAGCAGAAGAGCAGATTGCGTTTGCCGACATCATTCTTCTGAACAAGACCGATCTTGTCTCGCCCGACGAGTTGGCGGCCGTGGAGAAGCGCATCCGGTCGATCAATGCCTATGCCAAGCTCTACCATACCCAGAAGTACGGGATCGAGATCGACAAGGTGCTGGGGTGTGGCGCACTCGATCTCGACCGTATTCTGGAATTGGAGCCGGAGTTCCTCGGTGAGGATCATCACCATCATGACGATGACGTCCAGAGCTACTCCTTCAAGACCATGCGACCGCTCAGTCATGAGAGATTCCAGAAGTGGATGGGGGACCTTGTCGCGGTGAAGGGGCCCGACATTCTCCGCTCCAAGGGGATACTCGCCTTCAATGATGAGCCACGGCGCTTCGTGTTTCAGGGTGTCCACATGCTCCTTGACGGCGATCTTCAGCGCCCATGGCGGGCCGACGAGCCGCGTGAGAGCAGATTGGTGTTCATCGGCCGGAACCTCGATCGGGAGGAGCTGTGCTCCGGTTTCGAGTGCTGCACTGCGTGATGGCAGGCTTGGCAGAGTCGGGAGCCCGGCGAGGTGCGTCGCCGAAGCCTGCGTGGTCGGCCAGCCTTGATGCACCGGTCAATCACGTGGCAGTCATTGACGGAGCCGTGGCTTTCCTGTGTGGCGATTGTTCGTCCCTGATTCAAGCACGGCAATTATTCAGACACACTTTTGATCACAGGCTAAATTGGTCAAGTGGCCTTCATGAAAGTGCCGGTTGGCACGAATAGATTTAAATAAGGTTCAATTTATTGAATATTTATTGAAGCAAGCAGTATTTATATTACCAATTTTTAATTTTGGTTGTGAACCAAATTTATTTAGATATACTAAACTAAAATCTTATCATAGTAATAGTATTGGCTATTCAAATGGGTAAGTTCATTCGGCTGTTTCTTGTGGCTGTTATTTATCTTGGCCTTACTGACCTCACGCTTGCTCATCCACATATATGGATTACAAATTCTGAGACAATTCTCTTCACACCCGACGGGAAGCTATCAGGGATACAACACCAATGGGCTTTTGATGAGTCTTATTCGGAGTATGCGGTACAGGGACTAGAGCGTGACAAGGACGGTCGCATCGGTAAAGAAATTCTTGCGCCACTTGCAAAATTAAACACGAATGATCTGGCCGAATTTCAATATTTCACGAAAGCCAAAAGCGATGGTAAAACGCTTACATTTGGTGAGCCGAAAGATTATAGCCTCGAGTTCGATGGCGGCTTGCTTATCTACAAATTCACGCTCCCTTTGAAAGAGCCAATCAAGCCGGGACGCATCAATATTTTTGAGATAACCGATCCGTCTTACTATATCGCTTTTGTCTCTGCTGGCAAAGCAGCAAACTCAATCGTTAGCAATGGACGACACGCGTGTAGCATTATTGCAAAGCGTCCGCCTGAAGATCCGCAACCAACTGGACAATCATTGAACGAGTCTATGTTCAATGATTTGAACGCAAATGGTTCTTACGGTATCCAATTTGCTATTCGCATCATCGTCTCTTGTTAGGAACAATTCATGTCGGCTCACCATAATCTTCCGATGAATGCGCGAACGAGGTTCTTAGCAATATCGATCGGACTCATAGCGATCATGATTGTGTTTATTATTGGGTTAGTCCTCGGTGAATGGATTACGTCACAGACGCCCCTCGTATCAAAAAATCCTTTTAGCTTGGGAATTAGTGAAGGGGGTAGTCCGACAAATGCAATTACGGCCCTTATTCTAAACATCCAGTCACGGTTCTCCGAGGCGATGACCGCAAGCCTTTCGCTTCTCAAGCAAGGCAACTCCGGCCTTTTATCGTTCATTGGAATTGGCTTTGCTTATGGCATTTTTCATGCTGCTGGCCCTGGTCATGGGAAAGCGGTAATTGCTGCTTACGTGTTCTCGCGCGAAAAGGCCGTCGGGAGAACGATTGCTATGGCAACCGCAGCCGCCGCGCTTCAAACCCTGGTTGCTATCACGCTCGTGACATTGTTGTCGCTTATTATCCGTGTAACCGCCCCAACAATGAGAAACACAGCCCAAATCGTCGAACTCTTTAGTTTTATTGCCATCGCACTCGTCGGTCTGGTGCTCTTATGGGAAAAGGCAGCCAACCTCGCCGCCTCATTTAATGCCCCGCGCCATAACAATCATGGACATGATCACGGTGATAACCACGATCATCATGATCATGTGCATCATCATAACGGCCATAATGACCATGATGACCATGGACACACCCATGCACCGATTTCACCGCGAAGTGCTGGACTAAAAGGTATGGTCTCAGCGGTGATAGCAGCAGGTATCCGCCCCTGTTCCGGATCAATACTTATCCTTGTGTTTTCTTTATCTCAGAACCTTTTTGCGATCGGCATTTTAGGCACGATTGCCATCGGCCTTGGTACGGCCATCACAACAAGTGGATTGGCGGTCTTTGCAATCTTGGCGAAAGCAGCGGCGGTGAAGATTGCAACAACGCATTCGGAAGAACGGGCGATACTGGTGGTAAGCAGCCTGGAAGTGCTCGCTGCCGCTTTTGTCTTTGTTCTGGGGACAAGTTTGATGTTTACTAGCCTATCAGGTTCAATAACGCTTGGATAATCATCATCTAATTTTAATTTTTAAATTTATGAAATTGGTTTTTTGGATTTGTAGATTGTTTTTTTTGGTTTTCTTGATTAAGTTGTTATCCACAAGTCATCACAGTTAACGACATTGTTGATTTTCGCAGCAGTCTGCAGTCACTACGTCAACCATTGAGATAATATTCCACGCGCGTATTCCTTGGCTCTCATAAGAGCGGAGGTGAGGTGCCCCCAGCAAAGTGGTCCGGATTTTATGTTAATTTTTTGGCGGATTTCCCCACTAGCAACATGGGAGATCAGCTATGAGGTAGAAGCGGTTTTTGATTGAGCAAATTGTTGCGGTTTTGGAGCAGGCGGAGATGGGGATTTTTCAATGGAGATCAACCGATATACCGCGAAACTTGTCCGTCGCCAGATAATTTGAGACGTTTTGGTGCGTGATCGAAGGGAGGATCTGGCGCATCGGATTGTGATGTTA
>JBJTCD010000031.1:0-18027 GCA_046091665.1 Hyphomicrobiales bacterium | reverse complement strand
GCTGTCTATGACATTCAACCCGGATTGATTGATACCGATATGACGGCGCCGGTGATTGAGAGCTATAAAAAACGCGCTGAAGAGGGGCTCACTTTGTTCCCGCGCGTTGCACCGCCACCGCATGCGCATTCGCAGAGGTTACATTTATAATCGCATGAAAGAGATCCTTCGGACGCTCGCGCGCAATCAATTTTTTGGCAAAGGCTTGGCTCAAAAAAAACATCGCTTTCGTGTTAATCGAAAGGCAACGATCCCAACTCGCTTCCGTTACGTCGAGTAAGTCACCCCGTTTCAACACGCCAACACCGGCATTATTGACAAGAGTTGTCAGCGGACCGAGCGCCTTTTCAATCATATCGAGCTGAGCGGCATGCTGCGTGAGATCAGAGACATCAAAGGGAGCAGAGACAACAGGCGCGCCCATCGCTTTGATTTTCGCATGAGCCGCACGTAACTCATCATCATCCTGAGGACCGTTGAGCGCAATGGCAAAGCCTTCTTCAGCAAGCGCTTCCGCTGTCGCGAGACCAATGCCGCGCGAAGACCCTGTCACAAGCGCTACTTGTCGCATCAACGCGCCCCCTTCTTCATCAATTCACGCGCGATGATCATGCGCTGGATCTGATTTGTGCCTTCATAAATCTGGCAGATTTTCGCGTCGCGATAAAGCCGCTCAACTTCAAAGCCGCGAATATAGCCTGAGCCACCGAAAACCTGCACGGCATCGGAGGTGCGTTGAACCGCCATATCCCCTGCAAAACATTTCGCCATCGAACAGGCTTTTGTCGCGTCCTCACCGCGATCAAGTTTCATCGCGGCCGAATAAACAAGAAGCCGCGCGGCTTCGATGTCCTTCGCCATATCGGCCAAGAGCCATTGCACGCCTTGAAATTCCGCAATCTGCTTGCCGAATTGTTTGCGTGTTCCGGCGTAATCAACAGCCGCTTCAAGCCCCGCCTGCCCGATACCGACAGCGAGCGCGGCGATCCCGACACGGCCTTTATCGAGCACGCTCATCATCATGTGGAAGCCACGATTTTCTTCACCAAGCAAGGCCGATGAAGGCAGCCGCACATCGGCGAAGTTCAACGCGCCAACCTGGCTCGCGCGTTGTCCCATTTTATGTTCTTTCGGCCCGCGCGTGACACCGGCTGCATGAAGATCAACAATGAAAATCGACATGCCGCGATTGCCCGCTTCTTTATTGGTGCGCGCGAGCACAAAGCCGTAATCGGCAATCGGCGCATTGTGAATCCAGATTTTGCCGCCATTCAAACGCCAGCCTGCGCCATCGCGCTCGGCCGTTGTGACAATGCCAGAGACATCCGTGCCCGCTTCAGGCTCCGTGATGCAATAGGCAACCTTCGCCTTCATGCCAAGAAAATCAGGCAAAAGTTTTTGCTGCTCTTCAGTGCCGTGGCGCACAAGCAAAGTTGAAATCAATTCAACAAGACCACACTGATCGGCAACGCTCGAATAGCCGCGCGCCAGCTCTTCCATCACCACCGCATAAGTGAGCGTATCAAAGCCCGGACCGCCTAAATGCTCCGGCACGCAAATCCCGAAAAGGCCAAGCTTCGCCATCTCGTCATAGATCTCGCTCGGAAAGCGTTCTTCGCGGTCGAGGCTGTCAACAACGGGTCTAATCACCTCATCGGCGAAGGCCCGCGCCATGTCGCGCACTTGCTCTTGCGTGGCGTTGAGAAACATCGCTTCTTCTTCCTTTAGTAACCAGACGGTTACATACGATCAGGGACGCCGCCCGGTCAAGAGGATCATGGCACGAATTGCCCCCAAAATCCTACCATGAGGGATGTCGAAAAGACCCCTTGCGGGTTGTAAACTCTCATGACTATATTGCACCAAATGGTTACTTAAATCGGGAGGACTCTATGCAGCCGTCAACCAAACGGAAATTTGGTCGTGTCGATCTTGATGTGACGGCTTTTGCCTTTGGTGCGGCCCCTGTCGGCAATTTTCTTCGCGAGATTGATGACGAAACTTCGGACGCGATGTTCAAGCGTTCATGGGAGGCCGGCGTCCGCTTTTATGATACGGCGCCGATGTATGGGCATGGACTTTCAGAATTGCGCACCGGCCATTCGCTCCGCTGGAAAAAGCGGGATGATTTTGTGATCGCCTCAAAAGTTGGTCGTGTGCTTCATCCTGCGAAACGCGAGGCGATCAATTTTGCGCCTTGGGTGAATGCCGCGCCTTTCAGAATCGAATTTGATTACAGTTATGACGGCACGATGCGCTCTTTCGAAGACAGTTTGCAGCGCCTCGGACTTGAGCACATCGATATACTTTTCATTCACGACATTGATGTGTTCACGCGCGGGGCGGAACAGCCGGAAGTGTTCAAACAAGCGATGGATGGCTGCTATAAAGCGCTCGCAAGCTTGCGTGACCAGAAACTTGTGAAAGCCATTGGCGTGGGTGTGAATGAATGGCAAGTTTGCCATGAAGCGTTAAAGCAACGTGATTTTGATTGTTTCTTGCTCGCGGGGCGCTACACGCTGCTTGAGCAAGACGCGATTGATGAGTTCTTGCCACTGTGTGAAAAGCGCGGTGCGGCGGTGTTGGTCGGAGGCGGTTTTAATTCTGGCATTCTCGCCACCGGCGCAAAGCCCGGAGCAAAATATAATTATTCACCGGCGCCTGCGCATATCATGGACAAAGTTGCAAAGATTGAAGCGGTCTGCGCAGAATTTAATGTGCCCCTTGCGGCCGCCGCACTACAATTTGTTGTCGCGCATCCCGCAATCCCGTCCTTTTGCGCAGGCACACGTACAGTTGACCAATTAAACCAAAATCTCGAATGGTTCAGCCACAAAATTCCTGCGGAGTTTTGGGCGACGTTGAAGAAAAAGACTCTCTTGCGCGAGAACGCGCCTGTCCCGCAATGACAGGGCGACACCTCACCGCCGGTCATTATGATTATGATGAGTTTCAAATCGAAGATTGGTTTGAAACAGATGAAGCCGAGATTACTGCAGCGCTGATTGATCGATTTGCTGATCTAACCGGTGATCGCTTCGCCATTCATATGGACGATGAGGCCGCCCGTGCTTTGGGTTTTGAGCGGCGCGTAGCGCATGGGCTTTTGATTTTATCGCTCATCGATGGATTGAAAAATCAGACAGCAATCAAAATGAAAGCGGTGGCCTCTCTCGGCTGGGAGTGGCGTTTCACGCGGCCTGTGCTTCTTGGTGAAACCATTCGCGCGCGCTTTACAGTCGAAGCCAAGCGATTGACGCGTGACGCGACCCGCGGAATTGTTACTTTTACGGTTGAGGTTCGCAATCAGAATGATGTCATTGTACAGCAAGGCACAAACGCTTTGATGATGCTTACAAGGGCTCTTTAACGTAAGACAATCGCGCGGAAATCGTTCACATTGGTGCCGGTAGGCCCGGGTACAAACAAATCACCCAGCGCTTCAAAAGCCGAATAAGAATCATTGATCGCAAGGAGACCACGCGGATTATGTCCCAATGCCCTGAGGCGAGCCGCCGTCTCACCGGTTGCAAAAGCGCCGGCATTGTTTTCAGAACCATCAATGCCATCGGTGTCCGCTGCGAGCGCGGCAAAGGACATGCCTTCTGCCGCAATCGCCAATGACAAGAGGAATTCGCCATTGCGGCCGCCACGCCCTTTTCCTTTGAGCGTCACGGTTGTTTCGCCGCCGGAAAGGATCACAACAGGTTTTGTGAATGGACGGTTACGCGTCGCCACTTCACGCAAGAGCGCAGCATGAACCGCGCCGACATCGCGTGCTTCACCTTCAATTGAATCGGACAGGATAACAGCGTGAATACCTTCAGCTTCTGCAGTCCGCGCGGCGGCCTCGAGCGATAGTCGTGCGGAAGCGATGATCCGCACTGTGTGATTTTGAAAACGGGCATCATCAGGTGAGAGCGGAAGATTGGCATCACTCTTGATGAAGTCAGCGATACGTGGCGGCAAATCGATACGCCACGCCTCAATAAGCGCACGCGCTTCCGCGCGACTGACAGCGCTTGGTACTGTGGGGCCTGACGCGACATCAGCTGCTTCATCACCCGGAATATCAGACACAATCAGACTCACAACGCGCGCAGGATGACAAGCAAGCGCCAAACGCCCGCCTTTGCTTTGTGATATTTGTTTGCGGATCGCATTCATGACCGATATCGGCGCGCCGGAAGCGAGTAATGCTTTATTGAGATCAATCTCATCTTGCAGCGTGAGTGTATCGGCGGGCATCGGTAACAAAGCAGAGCCGCCACCTGAAATGAGAGCGACGACAAGATCGTCCTGATTAAGATTTTTTACCGCATCGAATAATGAATGACTTGCATAAAGCCCCGCTTCATCCGGTACGGGATGCGATGCTTCCAAAACTTTTATTTTTGTTGTCGGGCAACCAAAACCATAACGCGTAACCACAACGCCTTCGAGCGGTCCTAGCCAAAGTTTTTCAAAAGCTGCAGCGAGTTGTGCTGAACCTTTACCCGCACCGATCACAATCGTGCGACCTTTTGGTGGTTTCGGCATGTGAGCCGTAAGCGTGTGATATGGATCAGCAGCGGCGACAGCCGCATCAAAGAGACCAACCAGAAAACGATGATCTACGTCTTTCATAATTCAACATCGATCACAAAAATGCCGTCTAAGCCGCCTTGAACCGCAGCGACAAGTTTTGCGCCGACAGTCTTATGCGCCGGATGGTCAAGATAGGTATCACGCGCACGCGCATCGGAAAAATCAAACCAGAAGACATCATGAAAGCCGCGCACAACAGGTGTTTCCGGCGAAACATTGGTGAAAGTGCGGAAAGCGATAATGCCCTCAATATGCTGCGATAAAGCCGCAAGTTCTCGGTAAAGCGTAGCTTTCTTCTCCATTGAAACATCATTCAAAAATTTCAAAGCGACAATATGCCGGATCATGTTTTATGTTTTCTTTTTGAAATGCGGTGTGCGCTTTTCGCGAAACGCGGCAACGCCTTCTTTAAGATCTTCCGATGCCGCAGCAAGATTGCCAGCAAAGGCTTCGATTACGCGTTCGCGATCTTCACCCTCAGCCGCATTGATCATCATTTTACCAAGCTCGGTGGCGCGCGGAGAGCGTAATCGCAACCGCTCTGTCAATTCATAAGCGGCGTGAAGGCCCGCGCCTTTTTCGACAAGACAATCAACAAGACCCAGTGTAAGCGCTTCATCGGCTGTGAACACATCACCGAATAGTGTCATGCGCCGAACAAGCTGCGCTCCAAAGCGACGCACTGCGCGCTGTGTGCCCGACCAACCGGGAATGATGCCAAGCCCTGATTCCGGTTGGCCGAGTTTCACATGCGCTTCGGCAATGCGGTAATCGGCACAAGCGGCAAGTTCCAAACCGCCGCCGAGGCAATGACCATTCAACACAGCGATCACAGGTTGCGACAAACGCGCAAGCGCATCAAACGCAACATGTCCATCACGCACCCAATGCCGACCAAATTCATCCGCCGACCATGAAGACCACGCCGCAATGTCACCGCCAGCGCAGAATGATTTATCACCCTCGCCTGTGAGAATAACAACAAAGGCATCAGACCGTTCAATCTTGCGACAGAGCGGCAATAGTGCATCAACCATGTCCGCATCAAGCGCGTTGAGTTTCTCAGCGCGTTTGATGGTCAGGGTCGCAACACCGTCTGTGATAACAAGATCAAGACGCGGATCACTCATAGGCTCAATCCAATCGGTTCAGGCGCGAAGAGGCGCTGATCCATTTGTTTCACATCTTTCGCAACCTGCAAAGCTGTGGCCGCCTGATCGAGAATATCGCGCTGAAGATCAAGCCCCGGCGCGATCTCCGTAATCGTCAACCCGTCTTTCAGCAATTTGATCACGCAACGCTCGGTAACATAAGTTATGTCCTGCCCCTGCTCGATCGCGCGTTTGCCGGAGAAGCTCACTTGATCCACCTTGGGAACAAATTTCGCGATCTTGCCTTCGCGCTCAATCAAAAGGCTGTTGTTCTCCAGCCGCATTTTTGCGCCTGCATTGAAGGTGCCACTAAAAACAATTTTGCGCGCGCGTGCGGTGATATCGACGAAGCCGCCCGCACCTGCCGTACGATGCGGCGTTGCCGATAAGCGGCTGACATTGACCGAACCATCAGCACCAATTTCAAGAAATGAAAGCAGCGAGCAGTTAAAGCCGCCGCCCTGGAAATAAATAAATTGATGCGGCGAAGCCACAAAGGCCTCCGCATTGGACGCACACCCAAACGCAAAATCAAGAAGCGGGATACCACCGACCGCCCCTTGCTCGATCACCCATGTGACTTTGCCATGCTGGCCTTCTTCCAACAAAATGCGCGGCACATTGGCGGAAATGCCAAAGCCGATATTCACCGCCCAACCGGCTTGCAATTCTTTGGCAACACGACGCGCAATGACTTTCGCAGGGCCATAATCCGCAATGGCAAAGCTTGAAAGCGGACGAAACAATTCACCCGAAATGGCAGGATCATAAGACGTCGCCGTTGTTTGCAATTGATCAGGCGCTTCAACAATCACATCGACAAGAATGCCCGGCACTTTTACATCATGCGGACGCAACGTACCTTGCGCGGCAATGCGCCTGACTTGCGCGATGATGATCCCGCCGCTGTTACGCGTGGCTAAGGCCATTTCCATGGCACCCAACATCGCACCTTCTTGTTCGAAAGTGAGATTGCCATTCTCATCGGCAGTTGAGCCGCGAATGATCGCAACATCTGGTTTGATTGATGGAAAATGCAGCCAAGTCTCGCCGTCAAATTCAACACGTTTAACGAGAGGTGTTTTCCGCGCGCTTTGATTCATCGCTGCGCCGTCTTGCAGCGGATCAACAAAAGTCTCCATACCGACTTTGGTGAGCACGCCCGGCCGCTTCGCCGCACCTTCACGCAACATGTCAAAAACAATGCCTGAGGGAATGTTCCACGCAGCAACATCTTCGGCAAGAATGCGTTGCCAAATGAGTGGCGGCTCGGCATTGGTTGGACCCGACGGATAAGAGCCGCCAATGATTTTTGCGATCATGCCCTTGTGCGCAATGTGATCGACACCCTTGGTGCCGAACATATCCCCTGCTGCAATGGGATGAATCATTGTGAGATTTTTTGGCGCACCCTCCGCGAGAAACCTTTCGCCAAGCGCCTTCAACACCGCATCCGGACACAGAAGCCCCGAAGACGAATTGACAGCCACCGTCGCACTATCGGAAATCAGGCGAACCGCCTCGGACGCTGTCTTGACTTTGGACACGATTCTGATCCCCTACGGATTGCAATAAGTAACTAATCAGTTATTAGATTAACGTCAGTCAAAGTGCGAAATCAAGGGCCCATCGCATGTCTTTAAATGGCATTCAAGCCCGAAGGACGGGAGACCCTCGGAATGACCATCACATTCACGAAAAATTTCCAGCGCGCCTTCGGTACATTTCCGTTAAAGGGCGACACGTTGAGCGCAGCCATTGCGGCGGCGCTGGCCGTCGGCTATCGCGCTTTTGATACGGCACAATGGTATGGCAATGAGGCTGTCACCGGCGCAGCGCTTAAAGCCAGTGGTGTTGCACGAAAAGATCTTTGCATCACGACAAAAGTAAGCCCGCAAAATCTTGGCCCGCACACATTTCTATCTTCTATCGAAGCCTCGCTCAAAGCGTTGCAGATCGAAAAGGTCGATATTCTCCTCATCCATTGGCCGCCAGCCGACGGTGCGATTGACGAGCCTCTCCGTCTCTTGCAGCAAGCGCATGAGCGCGGCCTTGCGGCCCATATCGGCATATCGAATTTCACGGTGGCGATGATGCGCCGGGCGAAGGAGATTGTGAGCGTGCCGATTGTCACCAATCAGGTTGAATTTCATCCCCTGCTTGATCAATCAAAATTGCTTGCGGCAGCGACTGAAACCGGCATTCCGCTTTCTTCCTATTGCTCGGTGGCACGCGGTGAAGTGTTCAACTATCCGATCTTTTCTGAAATCGGTGCGCCTTATGGAAAATCAGCGGCGCAAATCGTGCTGCGCTGGATTTTACAAAAGGGCGTGACAATCAACACGATGTCAACAAAGCCTGAAAACATCAAAGCCAATTATGACGTGATGGATTTCACACTTTCCTCAATCGATATGGCACGCATCGATGCGATGACCAAAACCAATTACCGGATTGTCACCAAGGTCCTTGTTCCCATCGCGCCTGATTTTGATTGATACAGAATGCGCGTGGCATTCTCGTTACTGATTGCCGCGGATAAGATCTGCGGCTTTCTCGCCAATCATAATCGACGGCGCATTTGTATTCGAGCCGATGAGCGAGGGCATCACGGAACTGTCGCAGATGCGCAAAGCATCGATTCCCCGCACACGCAATTGCGGATCAACCACCGCCATTTCATCCTTGCCCATTTTGCATGAACAGGTTGGATGATAGGAAGTGCGGCCATATTGGCGCGCATAAGATTCAAAATCGCTTTGCGTTTTGATGTTGCGATTGGGGAAATGAATCGTCTTGATATATTTTTGCAACGAGGGCTGCAAAAAAATCTCGCGGCTGAGCTTCACGCCTTCGGTTGAAATACGAAGATCATCAGGTTCGGCCAAGAAATTCGGATCGACGAGGGGCGTGTCGCGCGGATCAGCCGAACGCAATGTCACGGTGCCGCGCGATTTCGGACGCAACGTATAGCTGTTTAATGTGATGCCGGACGATCCTTCCGGCACGCCGGGGACGCCCGCTTCTGCACCAGCACCCGCAAGAAAATGAAATTGTAAATCGGGACAGGATTTTGAACCCACACCATCAGCATACCAGAAAGCCCCGCCTTCAACGACATTGGATGTCACGGGACCCGAATTAAACAGCGCATATTGAACGCCCGCCCAGAGCGCCATATGCGGCTTTTTATATTTATCAAGACTTTCATGGCCTTTGATCTCGGCGACAATATCAATGCCGAAATGATCGGTGAGATTTTGCCCGACCCCCGGAAGATCAGCGACAACATCGATGCCATGCGCGCGCAAATGCGCAGCTGGACCGATACCCGAAAGCAGCATGAGTTTGGGGCTGCCAATCGCACCCGATGTGATGATCACTTCGCTCGAAGCCTCGGCTAACAAGTTTTTCCCGCCGACGCTGTATTCGACGCCGACCGCACGTTGACCTTTGAACACGACGCGCAACACAAGCGCCCCAGTGATGACTTTCAAATTTTTGCGATGAAGCACTGGCCGAAGATATCCTACAGCCACAGAGCACCGACGATTGTTCAACGTTGTTGTTTGATAAAGACCCGCGCCTTCCTGCATCGGGCCGTTAAAATCCGGATTATAGGGAATGCCGAATTCCTGGCAACTTTGCACAAATGCGCGCGAAAGCGGATTGGGAGACGGGTTATTCGAGACACCGAGCGGACCATCGGTGCCGTGCCATTGACCAGAAAGAATCGTATTGCCTTCGGAGCGCAAAAAATATTTCTGGATATCTTTGAAGGCCCAGCCCTCCGCGCCCTCTTCATGCGCCCAGCGATCATAATCGGACGGATGACCGCGCGTAAAAATCTCGGCATTGATCGACGACCCGCCGCCTAGCACGCGCGCTTGTGCATATAGAATTTCGCGATTGTTTGCGTGTTTCTGCGGCGCTGTCACAAGCCCCCATGTGAAGGGGCCTGTTGTCATTTTCGAGAATCCGACCGGCATGTGAATGAGCGGATGATTATCTTGCCCACCCGCTTCGATGAGGCAGACACGCGCATCAGGATTTTCAGACAGGCGCGCGGCCAGCACGCATCCCGAAGATCCGCCGCCAACAATCACATAATCAAAGCCGTTCGACATCATCACATTCCGAAACTCAACCTGCTTAGTTGAACCTGAAACTCACTAAAATCCAAGGGGCTAATTTTGTTCACAAACCAGTTGCTTTGCGAACAAAATCGAAGTCAAGATGGTTTTCACGCCGCTTGGATTACACTTTTGCCCTTTTGACTGGCACAATCTCCTGCGTGTATGAGAGGAAGCGTCCGGAAATCGGAATGTTAGGGGCTCGTTATGAAAGTCGCGCGTGTAAAACCAGTTTCAAAAGAGGAAACAGGGCGTAAAAAACGTGTTCGCGACGCTGATGCGACGATGGCGCGGATCTTGGATGCAGCCAAAAAAGAATTCGCAAAAAAAGGGTTAGGTGGCGCGCGCGTGGATGCGATCGCAGAGAAGGCACACGCGAACAAGCGTATGATCTATCACTATTTCGGTTCAAAAGATGAATTGTTTCAAAAAGTGATCGAGAGTGCCTATATCGATATTCGAAGCGCCGAGCAGAAGCTCAATCTTGATCATCTCGATCCTAAAGAAGCGCTTGAAAAACTGATCATGTTTACGTGGGACTATTATTTAAAAAATCCCGAATTCATCACTTTGGTGAATAGTGAAAATTTACATCGCGCGAAACATTTGAAAAATTCTGAAGCGGTGAAAGTCTATAATCGTCGTTTTGTTTCGATGGTGAAGACGATTTTGGATCGCGGCGTGGCTGCAGGCCTCTTTCGCGATGGTATTGATCCGGTTCAACTCAATATTACCATTGCGGCGATTGGTTATTATTATCTCACCAACCGCTTCACGGGATCCGTGATGTATGAACGTGATCTTATGGCGAAGAACGCCTTGGAAGAGCGTCTTAAATTTAACGTTGACACGATTATGCGTCTCGTAAAAGCCTGATCGAAATTCTATATCTCCCACGCGAATCCATAATGCGTGAGAATTTTCTTGCCGATCGCAATGTCCTCATGATCCTTGGCGCCTGATATGCCAAGACCCCCGACAAGCTGTTTTTCATAAAATATCGGCAGGCCCCCACCCCACACGAGTAAACGCGGCCGTGTCGACAGACCCATTTTCAGCGAGTCACTTGAAGCCATACGCTCGGCAAAGGCTTCTGTAGATCTTTTCATATTTGAAGAGGTGTAGGCCTTATCTTCCGCAAATCCGAGAACGGTTGACGAAACCCCATCCATCCGCGCGGACGCAACGACATGACCATGAAGATCAGTAACCACAACAGCGACGGAAAGTTTCAAAGCCTCCGCTTCTTCAATCACGGAATCCAAAATATCACGCGCCGCTTTTGTAGAAATGCTTGAGAGCGTCACAATCATATTTCAACCTCTAAATTGTATCGAATAAACGGAACAGGTCTCGAACAGGTCAGCAGTCAGACCACATGTCCCCGCTTTACTTGCTCAAGTAACCAAATAGATACTTGTTAATCTGATCAACAATGCGATAAACGTCAAGGGTCGGCTCATAACGATTGACCAATCGGGCGGGGCCCCAGGGTAAATGCGCGTAAGAACACCGAAAGGGCGTCAATTTTCAAATATGCGGCCGAACAATGATGAAGACACTTTTTGAAAGTCGAACATAATGATCTCGAAGCTGATGCTCTCACCTCATCATCGGGTCTTCGGCCTATTTTCAATCTACGCGTTTTCAGCAAATAATATTTATCTTCGGCTTCCTGAGCTTCAAACACATTTCAATATTGATGATGCAACGTTAGGTCTCTGCCTGCTCGGTGCGCCGGTCGGGACAATCTTTGCATTGACTTTTGGCGCAAGGCCGCTTCAATCCATCAATATCCGTTTGGCAATCATGATTTTTACGCCTTTCTTGGCCGCCTCTTTTGTAGCATCCATTCTATCATCAAATCCAATTCTTTTTGCATTGCTTTTGATACCCGTCGGAATTTTGATCGGATCGCTCGAACTCCTTCTGAATCTTGAAGCTGATCGTGTTGAATATGCGATGGGTAGAAAGATCATGAACAGAGCCCATGCATTTTGGAGTTTAGGCTTTTTTGGCGCCGGAATTTTCGGATCTCTGATGGGGTATTATAAAATCTCACCCCAACTCCATTTAGGACTCGTGATCCCTCTCTGCCTTTTGATCAACACGGTTTTGCTTTGGAATTTCCACCCGGCCGCCCATCGGCCAAGCACGGATACGTCCAAACCGCCACTTTTTGCTTTTCCAAACAAAAGAATTTTCATCCTAATAGGTATTACCGCGAGCGCCATGCTTCTTGAAGGTGTCAATCAGACTTGGGCCACGATCTATATGAATGACGTCTTCGGCGCTGCGCCACTTCTCACCGGAGCGGCGATTGTTTGCTTTAGTTTAAGCCAAGCCATGACCCGTTATTTTGTTGATGGCCTTGTTGATCGTACATCCTCACAATTCGTCGGCAAGACTCTCATCTTCACGCTCTTTATCGGGACAATGATGATCGCGGTTTCGCCTTCATCGTTCCTGTCTTTGATCGGATTTACACTTTCGGGCATCGGCGTCAGCGCGATCTTCCCGCTGGCCATCTCGGCTGCTGCGCAACATCATGATCGGCCCGCGGCGATTAATGTCGCGTCCCTTGCTCAAGTCTCGCTTTTGATTTTTTTGATTGGCCCACCGCTTCTTGGCAATGTTGGTGAATCCTTGGGAATAAGATGGGTTTTTGGCGTCACAATACCGCTGATCATTCTTGGCTATTTTCTCTCGTCAGCGCTTGGCGGATCTTCGAAAGCTCAAGAAAAAACGATTTCAAACTAGCCTCGGGCATTCTTCGCGCGAGCACGAAGGACACGGCGTCTTTAGGCTATGTGCTGAAATATCGAATATTGAAAATGCTGTATGGTTTGAAAAGGCGTTTGATGATCGTGCTTTCTCGTTTCGATCAGCGTGAACGCCTCACCAAATAAATTTTTCAAACTTTTAAAATCATGCCGCATGACGGGCAAGCCGCTGCATTTTTCCGGTCCATCAAGAGCAAAGGTGCCTATGACAAGATATCCGCCAGGCTTCAACGCATGTTTTAAACGCGCGATGTAGGCCATTTGATCGTCAATTTCGGTTAGGAAATGAAATACTGCGCGATCATGCCAAAGATCATAAACCTTCTCAGGCGTCCATTTTGTTACATCAGAGACAATCCAATCTATTGTTTTTTCCATATCACCAAGGCGATCACGCGCGAGGGCAATGGCTTCAGAGGATATGTCTAACACGGATAGATTTTGAAACCCGTCAGCCAACAAATGATCGGCTAAACGTGAAAGGCCGCCCCCAATATCGATGATCGATTCGGCACGATCAGGCGCATAACGACGAATGAATTCTAGCGAGGGTTCCGGATTATTCTGAAACCAACTGACCTCGGCCTCGCCTTTTGTCTCATAAACTCTATTCCAATAAGATGATTTATCGACCATGTTCATCCCACCAAAAATGAACGCTCAAAGTCCGTTGACAGGCACTTTGAGCATCGGGCGACCATCTTTATCTTTTGGAACTTCTCCTGCACGCATATTGATTTGAAGAGACGGGATGATGAGTTTTGGCATCGCGAGTGTTTTATCCCGTTCAGTACGTAGCTTCACAAACTCCTCTTTTGTGACGCCTTTGCCGACATGAATATTATGTTCTTTTTCAGCGGCCACAGTGGTCTCCCACTGAATGTTGCGACCATTCGGGCCATAATCATGACACATGAAGAGGCGCATCTCATCAGGCAGAGACAGTACTTTCTGAATGCTGTCATAAAGAGTGGCCGCATCGCCCCCCGGAAAATCAGCTCGCGCGGATCCCCCATCGGGCATAAAAAGCGTGTCTCCAACAAAGGCTGAGTTTCCCATCACATGGACCATACATGCAGGTGTATGGCCCGGCGTATACATCGCAACGGCTTTCATTTGACCAATCTGATAGACATCGCCGTCTTTGAACAACGCATCAAACTGGCTTCCGTCACGTTGGAACTCGGTACCTTCGTTGAAAATTTTTCCAAACGTTTCTTGAACGGCCATAATCTTTTCACCGATACCGATCTTCCCGCCCAAAGCATTCTGAATATAGGGAGCCGCTGACAGATGATCGGCATGAACATGGGTTTCGATGATCCATTCAAGCTTCAAATTGTTTTTACGGATGTAGTCGATGATTTCATCAGCGTGCTGATAGGTGATCCGTCCTGCGGCGTAATCAATATCCATAACGGAATCGATCACGGCGCACGCATTCGACCGTGGATCTTTAACGACATAGCTGATCGTATTTGTTGCCGCATCGAAGAAGGCCTTCACATCCGGCCTCACAGAAATATCGATCAAATAAGGATCCATCGCACTCTCCAGATCAGTTTACGCCTCGCACGCTGAAATCTCTGCGAACCGAAAAGAGCCGATCTCGTCACGCCGTCAGAGGCGAGAACGCGACGATCCACTCAATACATTAGGAAAGTCTAATACAAATGCGATCAATTGGAAATGTCCGAAAAATCACCGCTTCATGTAACCCAAAGCTTCGCCAGCGGTACAAATCACCGCGCACGGCCTGTGATAAGCGCTAATTCATTCATTTCATTATGAAAAATGGTAGCGGAGGAGGGACTCGAACCCCCGACACAAGGATTATGATTCCTCTGCTCTAGCCGGCTGAGCTACTCCGCCCCGAGATCCCGGAGACTAGCCCGGCGAGACGGGGCGGATATAGGACGCCCGCGCGCTTTGAGTCAAGGAAACCGCGCCGACCGTCGCATCCGCTTTGGGCCGGATGATCGAGCCCCCGCCCAAAACACGTGCGCGCGGGTCGGTCGAGTCATAGAAAACACAAGCCTGCCCCGGCGAGACTCCATATTCGCCTTCCGGCAATTCGACACAGATCTCGTCACCAAGACGCAATAGCCGTGCGGCTTGCGGGGGCCTGGTTGAACGCACGCGCACCGCAAGATCGAGGCCTCCAGCGGGTAAAGCGTCGAGCGGTTGATCGCCCAGCCAATTAATATCGCGCAAATGAATGAGACGCGTTTGTAGCGCTTCACGCGGACCGACAATCACACGCGCTGATGCGGCGTCAATGCGAATAACATAAAGCGGATCACCCGAAGCGATTCCAAGGCCGCGTCTTTGACCGACGGTGTAATGAATCACACCGTCATGATGACCAAGAACGCGGCCATCAAGATGGACAATCTCGCCCGGCGTTGCTGCCTCGGGGCGCATCCGTTCAATGACATCGGTGTAACGGCCAGTCGGTACAAAACAAATATCCTGACTGTCGGATTTTTCAGCCACTGACAGGCCAAATTCCAAGGCCAATGCGCGTGTTTGCGGCTTTTTCATATCGCCCAAAGGAAAGCGGAGAAATGACAATTGCTCATCCGTTGTTCCATAAAGAAAATAGCTCTGGTCTTTGTCGGAATCGATTGCGCGATAAAGGCCACGCCGTCCATTCGGCAAAGCGCGCGAGGTGACATAATGTCCGGTTGCGAGCGCCGCCGCACCCAATTCGCGCGCGGTCTCAAGCAAATCATGAAATTTGATTTTGCGATTGCATTCAATGCAAGGCACCGGCGTTTCACCGGCAAGATAGGAATCAACAAAACGCTCAATCACATCTTCACGAAAACGTGATTCATAATCGAGCACATAATGCGGAATGCCCAAACGTTCGGCGACGCGACGCGCATCGTGAATATCTTGTCCCGCGCAACAAGAGCCGGCACGATGCACAGCCTCACCGTGATCATAAAGCTGCAATGTTAGACCAACGACATCATAACCAGCCCGCTTAAGCATAGCTGCAACGACAGATGAATCGACGCCACCCGACATGGCAACAACCACGCGCGTCTCAGAAGGCGGTCCATTTAAGTCCAAAATTGCCATAGAACTCTCGTTCGCGATCAATCGCGTTACGCCCTCCCCATAGCAAACTTTCCTTGGCAGGGTCAAAAAACCTTTTTGATCGAAAAAATCAGGAACTTTTACGGAAAGCCACTCCTGGGCAATCATCTGGTTCACCAGTGAATTCAATTCCTGCGATTTCTAATGCTCTTTTCACCTCTAATAAGGTCTGAGCTTTGGTGTTTGGGACACCGTCTTCTTGCTCCAAACGTTGAATGGTTGGCCAACTGACACCGCTCTTTTCCGCTAAGTCTTTGATTGACCAACGCAAAAACCCACGAGCAGCCCGAATTTGAGATCCTGATATCATTTATGTTGCCAAGATATATTTTATATTATATAAGAAATATATTATTTCTCATGTGGAGGTTTTTGATATGGTAAGCGAACTAAAAATTGATTCCTACTCATGGTGGCGACAAGCCCTTTTAGGGGAATTCGGCCCGATGTACGAGAACGATCCTCAATGCGGGTATTATCGGATGAGGAAAACTAAGGGCGGGCCCTGGGTTCCCGTGGCGATTTGGGCGGGGGAAGGGGTTTCAGGTCTTATTTGCCTTGTTTCCGGCGCAGAGAGGGACCCTTACGAGGTTTGGACCTGGGTATGCCGGTATCCGGTTCCTTATGAGACCTATGTGGCGGTGGCGGAGAGAGGCGCGCCTTGGCCCGAGGATTTGCCGGAGTTGAAGAGGCTAGGGTCTATTTCGGAAGCAAACACTACGGTAACTCGTTCCTCCTTTGTTGATCAGCGTGATCATTCATTGGCTGCTCCTACCCTCGGCCACAACAGTTCGGGTGTGGCGGAAGCGGAAGGGTTTTTGGAAGAGATATTGGTTATTTGGCAATCAGCAGAAGTATGGCTTGAGGGGGTGGGCACTGTCTCGTCCCAAATGGAAGCTGATAAAGCTGCCAATTATGCTGAGCGCTTCTCCAATCTCGAGACAAGAGCAGAAGAAGCAAGGACGCTTGAGAAACGACCCATTCTTGAGGAAGGCCGTCGAATTGACGCCAAATGGAAGCCCGTGATTGCCCAAGCCTCTGAGGGCAAGATAAGAATGAAGAAAGCTCTTGAAGCCTATCTATTGGCCGAGCGCGAAAGACGGCTTTTGAATGCCAATGGATCAGAGATCGAGCCTCCAAGAGCGGGAACTTCGGGAAGACGGATCGGCCTCAGATCAAGACAGGTTCTTACGGTATCAGATCAAAACCTGCTTGATGATCATTACCGCGCCGATCCCCGGATATGGTCAGAGAAGTCTGTAAGAGACCTCGTCCATAAATATGCCGAGGGTGATCTCGTAGCGGGTCTTGCCATTCCGGGAGCCACACTCATCGAAGAGTTCTCGGCGGCGTGATTGATCCGACACCGCGCCGTTCAATCTATAGTTCCTAAAAAACATTCTCTCATCATCGTACAAGACAATAGGAGACGACTATGGTCGGAGCCAATGGCAGCGCTTTGCCGATTTACGAGCAAGAATACGAACCTGTGAATGATGTACATCGTCGGGACGCGGATCGCGAAAAGGATCAAGTATATCATTCACAAAAGGCTACGCCTTCGACACCAAGACGATCTCGTTTACCTGCCTCCTCGCGCGGTCCCAAACCGCTTCTGCCCCGGTCACTCAAGGAAGCGCTGCAGCTTGCCTCGCTCCTTTCCAAATCCAAACTGATCCCCAAGGGCTTCGAGAACCCGGAAGCCTGTCTTGTCGGGATCCTTTACGGGATGGAAATGGGCCTTTCCCCGATTGCCGCTCTTCAACGCATGGCGATCATCGATGGAAGACCCACCCTCTGGGGCGACGCCGCGCTCGCCCTCGTTGAAGCGAGCGGGCTTCTTATAAGAATTGAAGAGCGAGTTGAGGTTCAGGAACCACAATCAGGTCAGCGATCTCCAGATGGACCTGACGACAGCAAGACATATCGAACGGGGCATCAAAGACCAGATCAATCTAATGATAGACAAAGCACCAAAACAAAGACCGCCATCTGCAGCGTTCTCAGATCCGGACGATCTGCGCCCATCACAAGAACCTTCTCCGTTGACGACGCCAAACGTGCAGGACTGTGGCAAAAGCCCGGTCCCTGGACCGACTATCCGGATCGCATGCTCATGATGCGTGCCCGTGCCTTTGCCCTCAGAGACGCCTTCCCGGATGTTCTCATGGGTCTTTATCTTAGAGAGGAGTTCGAAGGGGTGGAGGCGGAGACCCGATACGCAAAACCTGAACTCGGCTCCGGCTCCACTGCCTCTGATAGAGA
>JBJTCD010000030.1:0-174298 GCA_046091665.1 Hyphomicrobiales bacterium | reverse complement strand
CGAATAATAAATTGGTTCCTATTCAAACCTTTCTACTTTTTATTTAAGACATCAGAATATGATTATAATATCCTAGCTAAGGAATATGACTGTAAGACATATCCTGATAATGACAGATATCGTCTTAGAAATGCGCAATTTGGCTTACATTACTATTCAAGTATAGTTTCTGGATTTTACGATTTTTCGAATGCTCAATGAAAAACGGCCCCGCGCTGACGGGGCCGTTTTAATTTCAACAAAAGCACTTTGTGAGAAGAACGCAGCACACGCTGCGCCATTCCATCAAGCCTATTACTCAGCCACTGCCTCGCCGCCTTCAGCGGCGGCTTTGGCTTCGAGGTCTTCGCCGGTTGTCTGGTCGACAACTTTCATCGACAGGCGCACTTTGCCGCGATCATCGAAGCCCAAGAGCTTGACCTTCACCTTGTCGCCTTCTTTGACAACGTCCGTAACTTTGTTGACGCGTGCTGACGCAAGTTGCGAAATGTGAACGAGGCCGTCCTTCGCGCCGAAGAAATTGACGAAGGCGCCGAATTCGGCGGTCTTCACCACCGTGCCGTCATAGATCATGCCGACTTCCGGCTCGGATGCGATCGACTTGATCCAGTTGATCGCCGCCGTGATCGACGCGCCGTCCGACGACGCGATCTTCACCGTGCCGTCATCTTCGATATTGATCTTCGCGCCCGTCTTTTCGACGATTTCGCGGATGACCTTGCCGCCCGTGCCGATGACTTCGCGGATCTTGTCCGTCGGAATTTTCATCGTCTCGATCCTCGGCGCATATTGGCCGAGTTCTTTACGTGCGCCGGAGAGGCCCTTCGCCATTTCGCCGAGGATGTGCAGACGGCCGTCCTTCGCCTGATGCAGCGCGACCTTCATGATCTCTTCGGTAATGCCGGCGATCTTGATGTCCATCTGCAGCGAGGTGACACCGTTTTCCGTGCCCGCCACTTTGAAATCCATATCGCCGAGGTGATCTTCGTCACCGAGAATGTCGGAGAGAACGGCGTAACGATCCCCTTCGAGGATCAAGCCCATCGCGATGCCTGCGACTGGCGACTTCAACGGCACGCCTGCATCCATCAGAGCGAGCGATGAACCGCAGACTGTGGCCATGGACGACGAACCGTTTGATTCCGTGATCTCGGAGACAAGGCGGATCGTGTACGGGAATTCGTGATGCGGCGGCAGCATCGGATGCACAGCGCGCCATGCAAGCTTGCCGTGACCGATTTCGCGACGACCGGGCGAACCCATGCGGCCTGTTTCACCGACCGAATAGGGCGGGAAGTTATAGTGCAGCAAGAAAGTTTCTTTATAGGTGCCTTCGAGCGCGTCGATGAATTGCTCATCATCCGCCGTGCCGAGCGTTGCAACAACCATCGCCTGCGTTTCACCGCGTGTGAAGAGCGACGAACCATGCGCGCGCGGCAGAATGCCGACTTCCGCGAGGATCGGACGAACGGTTACGAGATCGCGACCATCGATGCGCTTCTTCGTGTCGAGAATGTTCCAGCGCACTATCTTCGCTTCGACTTCCTTGAAGACGGACGAAACGATGAGTGCGTTGATCGGCTCGGCCGCGCCTTCACCCGAAAATGTTTCGAGCACTTTGGCCTTTGCAGCGGCAACCTTGTTCTGACGTTCCTGCTTGGCAGGTGTCGAATAGGCGTCGCGCAATTCTTTCTCAACAAGCGCGAGAATTTTCTTCTCGAGATCGGAATGATCCGGCGTTGTGAAATCGCGCGGTTCTTTCGCAGCCACTTCAGCCAACTTGATGATCGCATCGATCACAGGCTGGAAGCCTGCGTGACCATGCATCACCGCGCCGAGCATCACGTCTTCGCCAAGTTCTTTTGCTTCCGACTCGACCATCAACACGGCATCATTTGTACCGGCGACAACGAGATCGAGAACCGAGTCTGCCATTTCAGCAAGCGTCGGGTTCAAACGATATTGACCATTGATATAGCCGACGCGCGCTGCACCAACCGGACCCATGAACGGAACACCGGAGAGTGTGAGGGCAGCAGAAGCTGCAACCATCGACACAACATCCGGATCATTTTCCAGATCATGCGCGAGCACGGTGACAACAACTTGCGTGTCGTTCTTGTAACCATCGACGAAGAGCGGGCGGATCGGGCGATCGATCAAACGCGAAACGAGCGTTTCCTTTTCCGACGGGCGACCTTCACGCTTGAAGTAACCGCCCGGAATGCGACCGGCCGCAAAGGCCTTTTCTTGATAATTGACAGTGAGCGGGAAGAAATCGACGCCGGCCTTCGGCTCTTTTGCCGACACGACTGTTGCGAGCACCGTTGTTTCGCCATAGGTCGCGAGTACGGTGCCGTCAGCTTGGCGCGCAATGCGTCCGGTTTCGAGCACGAGCTTGCGGCCCGCCCAAATCAATTCCACTTTTTGAATATCAAACATAGAGACTTTGTCTTTCATCATGGCCCGGGATTCGAAAGCCATGTGCAAGACGGCGGGAGGCTGGCGTGACGTTGCGGCGCCAAGCGCACGCTCCAGCCTCCGGCAATCCTGCCATGAACTCCGCATCGGGGGCAGGGTTGAGGGCTTTATGGCATCGAACCATTTGGCCCGGGAGTGTGAAACAGGAGGCCGGATGCCGCCTGTTTCCTAAAAGAAAGGGCCGCCATGGCGGCCCTCTGGTCGCCTGTTAGCGGCGGATGCCGAGCTTTTCGATGATGGACTTATAGCGCGCTTCATCCTTCGATTTGAGATAATCGAGGAGTGAGCGGCGCTGCGACACCATCTTCAAAAGGCCGCGGCGGGAATGGTTGTCCTTCACATGGCTCTTGAAATGGCCTGTGAGATTGGTGATGCGCTCGGTAAGGATCGCGATCTGGACTTCCGGGGAGCCTGTGTCGCCCTTAGTGGTGGCGAATTGGGTCACGAGTTCCTGTTTGCGTTCAGGCGAAATCGACATCGGATAATCCTTTCAAACTTAAAGGAAATTGGCGTTATGCCGGATAATCCGCCGGAAGGCCGAGGCCGGGATGTCGTCCAGCCGGGTCTGTCTCGAACGGAAACGGCCGGGATCATTCCCGGCGCGATGAGGCGCTTATACACGAAAATTAGGGGAAGGCGAGGGAAAAGAATCCCGGAGGCGCAAGCGTCGCTTAGAGGTTAAACACCCTGTTCGGTACCAATTCCCCGCGCTCGACCGTACCGATGGCGATCACTTGGCCGGCATTGGTTGCGTAAACTGTCTCACCTTCGGCGGGCGCGTCGCGGCCGCGCAAAATGATCGATTGCCCACGGCGCAGGCGTATGGGGGCATCTCCTCCCACCGGCACTTCGACGAGTTCGCGCAATCCCGTATCAACGCTTTTCAACGCGGCAGCGGGCGCAAACACATCCGCTTCAAGCGACGGGAGCGTGACCGCGTCAGCTTCGGTGAAAGGGCCAACGCGTGTGCGGCGAAGCGCCGTAACATAACCGAAGCAGCCAAGCGCGCGACCAAGATCACGCGCGATGGCGCGCACATAAGTGCCCTTGCCGCATTCCGCTTCAAGCACCGCGGATTGTCCATCAAAAGAGCGAAGCGTCAGCGTGTGAATTTCAACAATGCGCGGCTGCAACTCGACCGCTTCACCGCCACGCGCCAAATCATAGGCGCGCTCGCCATCAATTTTGATCGCTGAATAACGCGGTGGCACCTGTGTGATCGCGCCTGTGAATTTCGGCAAAGCGACAAGAATCTGTTGCTCGGTCGGACGCGCCTCACTTTGTGAAACGATTCGTCCTTCGGAGTCATCCGTATCGGTTTCAATGCCGAAGGTAACCGTGAAGCGATAGGCTTTCTCACCATCCACAACATAAGGCACGGTCTTTGTGGCTTCACCGAAGGCGAGGGGCAATAGACCTGATGCGAGGGGATCAAGCGTGCCCGCGTGACCCGCTTTCTTCGCGTTCAACAGGCGCCGCACAACAGCCACCGCATGCGTTGATGTCATGCCGAGAGGCTTATCCAGCGCGATCCATCCATGCACATCGGCACGTTGTTTTTTCGGAGCATTCATGGAGAGGGCCGCTCACTCATCTTTATCATTTTGCTCATTGATGCGACGGAGCGGCTTTTCAAGATCGCGCTGCACTTCGGGTCGACGCAGCAATTCGTCAATACGTGCTGCCGCATCAAGCGTTTCATCAATACGAAAACGCAATTCGGGCGCGAATTTCAAATCTACACGATGCGCAACTTCACGACGAATAAACCCATGATGCCGCGCAAAGGCTTTCACTGCTGCTTGTTCCTGCTTCGGATCATGCAGCGAGAGATAGACGGTTGCGATTTTCAAATCAGGTGACATGCGCACTTCAGGCACTGTGATGATCGCGCCTTTAATCGCCTCATCAATAATGTCGCCACGCATCACCATATCGGCAATGACATGACGAACAAGTTCACCGACACGCAATTGACGCTGCGATGGGCCTTGAGACACTGAACCGTGTTTTTTCATTTTATGCACTCCGCCTTGCCGGAGTTGAACCGGTCAGAGGGGATTTGAGAGATGAAGCGCCACGGTGCTTTTTAAATCACCATGGCGTTTCGATATGATGGATCAAAGCGAGCGACGGACTTCCTGAACGCGATAACATTCGATGATGTCGCCTTCCCGCATATCTTGATAATTCTCGAACGCCATACCGCATTCTTGGCCGGAGCCCACTTCTTTGACTTCATCCTTGAAGCGCTTGAGCGTCGAGAGCTTGCCTTCGTGAATGACGACATTGTCGCGGATAAGACGCACACTGGCGCCACGTTCAACCTTACCGTCTTGAACAAGACAGCCCGCAACCTTACCGACTTTCGACACGGCAAAGACCTGCAGAATGCGCGCTTCGCCAAGACGATCTTCGCGCAAGGTCGGTGCGAGAAGACCAGACATCGCCTGCTTGATGTCATCAACAAGATCATAGATGATGTTGTAATAACGGATTTCAGTTCCGACCCGTTCGGCCGCATCGCGCGCTTCTTTATTCGCACGCACATTGAAGCCAATGATGGCTGCGCCTGAAGCTTCGGCGAGTGTCACATCCGATTCATTGATGCCGCCAACGCCAGAGTGAATGATCCGCGCGCCAACTTCGTCGGTGCCGAGCTTTTCAAGCGACGAGATGATCGCTTCAACAGAGCCTTGCACGTCGCCTTTGACGAGCAACGGAAATTCCTTGCGACCCGAGGCTTTCAATTGCGTCATCATATCCGAGAGCGAGCCGCGTGCGGCACCCACACGAACCGCCATACGTTCACGCTTTTGACGCTGACGATATTCGGTAATTTCACGCGCGCGTGCTTCATTCGGCACAACGGCCAAACGATCGCCCGCTTCCGGCGCGCCGTTAAAGCCAAGCACTTCGACAGGAACCGAAGGGCCGGCTTCCGCAATTGATGAGCCAAGATCAGAAATGAGCGCGCGCACGCGACCATATTCTGAACCGGCAACAACAATATCACCTGTATGCAGCGTGCCGCGTTGAACGAGGACGGTCGCAACGGGACCGCGACCACGATCAAGCTTGGCTTCGATCACCGTGCCTTCGGCTTCGCGATCAGGATTCGATTTCAATTCAAGAACTTCAGATTGCAGCGCGATCGCGTCAAGAAGCTTGTCGAGGTTGCGGCGCTCTTTCGCCGACACTTCAACTTCAAGTGTCTCACCGCCCATGCTTTCGACCTGCACTTCATATTGTAGAAGTTCGGTGCGCACGCGCTCGGGCTTTGCGTCGGGTTTATCAACTTTGTTGATCGCCACGATCATCGGCACCTTAGCAGCTTTTGCATGATTGATCGCCTCAATCGTTTGCGGCATCACGCCGTCATCAGCGGCAACGACGAGAATGACAATGTCGGTGACTTTCGCACCGCGCGCGCGCATCTGCGTAAATGCCGCATGGCCTGGTGTATCGATGAAGGTAATTTTCGCGCCACTTGGTGCCGTGACTTGATAAGCGCCAATATGTTGTGTGATCCCACCCGCTTCACCGCTTGCGACATTCGCTTTGCGGATAGCATCCAGCAACGACGTCTTACCATGATCAACGTGACCCATGATGGTCACAACCGGCGGGCGCGCTTTGAGATTGTCCGAAGCATCAGGCGTATCGAAGAGACCTTCTTCGACATCCGATTCAGCAACACGCTTCACCGTATGTCCCAATTCTTCCGCAACAAGTTGGGCCGTGTCAGCGTCGATCACATCCGTGATCTTGACCATCTGCCCTTGCTTCATGAGGAAGCGGATGACGTCGACGGCACGTTCTGCCATACGGTTGGCGAGTTCCTGAATCGTGATGACCTCAGGAATTGTCACTTCGCGTGAAATCTTTTCTTTCTGCTCAACTTGGTTCGCGCCCTTGAGACGCTGAACACGGCGTTTGAAAGCCGCAACAGAACGAACGCGTTCTTCTTCGCCATCACCCGTGACGCTCGTGACCGTCAATCGTCCACGACGACGATCATCGGTACGTGTTGTGCGTTCTGGCTTTGCCGGAACCGGCGCACGAGCGGGACCGTTGCCACTACGACGAGCCACTTGCCGCTCATCATCATCCATTTCCTTGAGCGCACCAGCACGACGGGGCGCGATCGCAACGCGCTCACCGGTCGGCGCAGCTTTCTCTGTCGTGCCATCACCCAAGCGACGACGCGCTTCGCTTTCGGATTTCTTTTTGACTTCATCGTCGAAACGACGACGTTCATCTTCTTCACGCTTACGGGCTTCAGCCGCATCACGTTCGACCTTTTCACGCGCTTCGCGTTCGGCGCGACTCTTCGCGTCAAGTTCCGCTTGCTTGCGCTCGACTTCCTCACGCTTGCGCGCTTCGGCCAATGCTTGTGCACGCGCATCACGTTCATCTTCGGTGAGCGTGCGCAAAACCATACCAGACGGCTTTTGCGCTGCGGGCGGAGTGGCGGGACGCGCGGGTTGCGGCGTCGGTGCGGGAGCCGCAGCGGCGGCTTTCACCTGTGGGGCAGCCTTGACGGGCTCTGGCGCTGCGGGCGCCTCACCCGGGCCGACAATCCTGCGTTTAACCTTCTCGACAACAACGGCTTTGGTGCGGCCATGCGAGAAGCTTTGGCGAACGACGCCCTGCTCAACCGGACGCTTCAGGCTCAGCGTTTTCGTCTGAGCCATGTGCAAGGTCTTATCACCCGGTGTGTTCTTATCGGTCATTCACTCTCGTCCTGCGGCACGCCGCCTGTTTTTAGCTTCACGACTGGAAAGCCCAGCCACCCTATTCCGTTCGACCCGCCAGAAACTCCGGCAAGACCTTGATTATCGGCCCTTGGAGGGCCCTTAAGCTGCGTTGCCTCTATCACATCTGGCGAACCAAGTGCCAAAATTTTTGCAACGCAGCCTTACTTGTTTCACGCCTCGACCGATGCTTCGGCCTCTTCCACCGGCGCTTCAATCCACCCCGCGGTGACGCGCGCCTGCATGATCAAAGCTTCGGCCTCATCGCGGCTGATCTCAAATCCATCAAGAAAGCCGGCGTTTTTGATCGTGTCCGAGCCTTTGCGCTCTGTCCATCCAACGAGATCATCGGTGGCGCAGCCCGCAAGGTCCTCAATCGTTTTGACGTCATTTTCACCAAGCTTCACGAGCATCGGCAAAGTGAGACCGGGAACCTCTTTCAACTCATCGGCAACGCCCAATTCACGACGGCGCGCGTCCAATGCGGCATCGCGTTCAGCAAGATGATTGATCGCGCGGTTTTGAATTTCTGCCGCGGTTTCCTCATCAAAACCTTCAATCGAAGCGAGTTCGGCGACATCGACATAAGTGAGTTCTTCAACCGAGCGGAAACCTTCCGAGGCCAAGAGCTGACCAACGACTTCGTCAACATCGAGCGCATCCATGAATATTTGCGTTCTTTCAACGAACTCTTTCTGACGACGTTCTGATTCTTCAGCTTCGGTTAGAATATCAATATCCCAACCCGTCAGTTGCGATGCGAGGCGCACATTTTGACCACGACGACCGATGGCGAGTGAGAGCTGATCATCCGGCACGACAACTTCGATGCGCTCTGATTCTTCATCAAGAACAACTTTTGCCACTTCAGCCGGTTGCAACGCGTTGACGATGAAGGTTGCCACATCAGGTGACCAGGGAATGATGTCGATCTTTTCACCTTGTAACTCACCGACAACTGCTTGCACACGCGAACCACGCATACCCACGCAGGCGCCAACTGGATCAATCGATGAATCGCGCGAGATGACAGCAATTTTCGCACGCGAACCAGGATCGCGCGCCACCGCTTTCACGCTGATGATGCCATCATAGATTTCAGGCACTTCTTGTGCGAAGAGTTTTGCCATGAATTGCGGATGAGTACGCGACAAGAAAATCTGCGGACCACGCGCTTCACGACGAACATCAAACACAAAAGCGCGAATGCGATCACCGGGACGGAAGACTTCGCGCGGAATCAATTCGTCACGACGCACAATGCCTTCTGAGCGGCCGAGATCAACAATCACATTGCCATATTCAACGCGCTTCACAACGCCATTGATGATTTCGCCAATGCGATCCTTATATTCTTCATATTGACGATCACGCTCAGCATCGCGCACTTTTTGCACAATCACTTGTTTTGCTGATTGTGCGGCAATACGGCCAAGATCGAAGGGGGGAAGCTTATCGGCAATCACATCGCCAAGTTGCGCGGCAGGATTTGAACGACGCGCATCTTCGAGTGAAATTTCAACAGACGGATTTTCGACCGCTTCAACAACAAGCAAATGCCGCCACAAGCGCAATTCGCCAGTCTTCGGATCGATCTCGGCACGCACATTGGTTTCCATGCCATAGCGAGAACGCGCAGCCTTAGCATAGGCTTCCTCCATCGAGGCCAGAACGATCTGACGATCGATCAGTTTTTCACGCGCCACTGCATCGGCGATCTGCAAAAGCTCAAGCCGGTTTGCGCTGACTGCCATGGATCTTCTCCTTTTCTAACGATCTCAACCCTGCAGGCTTTTTCTGTTTCGGCAGGGCGTGCGATTTCTGTTTCGGCGTCGCCGCATCGGCGGCAGCCAATTGTGATTGTGATGATGACTCATCGCCACCACGACGCAGCGCTTTATCGCGTCGCAAGGACTCGCGAATGAGATCATCAGTCAGAATAAGATGCGCTTCGGCAATATCGGCGAAAGGCAATTCGATATGAATCTCTTCTTCCGGTTTTGCATCAACGCGTTCGAATTTCACGGCGATCTCAGACACGCCGCGCAGAAATCCTTTATGACGTTTACGCCCAAAACTCGGACGCGTCATTTCAATGCGCGCCTGATAGCCAGTCCATTTTTCAAAATCAGAACGACGAACAAGCGGGCGATCAATTCCGGGCGATGAAATTTCGAGATTATAGGCGCCGCCAACCGGATCATCGACATCAAGAAGCGGCGAAATCGCGCGGCTCACCGCTTCGCATTCATCAATGCCCATTGAGCCATCGGGACGCTCGGCCATGATTTGCACGGTGCAGCCATTCATCGAAGAGACGCGGACTCGCACAAGACGAAAGCCCAGCGCTTCAATCGCCGGCTCAACGATGCGGCCGATCGCTCCCGCGACCCCGCTATCATCTGTCAATCTCTGTTCGCGTTCGACCACGCCTGACTACCCAGCCCGGTAGGCAATAAAAAAGAGCGGGTCCGGGCGGGCCCACTCTCACAAAATCGGTTCTGATTACCGCTATGAGGTGTCTTAACGACGCAACCCCTCTACTCCATCAAGGGAGAATTTTCAAGCAAATCCTTCGGGGTGGGGCGGCATACACGTTTTGGTTACCCCTGCCGGATAAAACTGATCGCCGATCAAGAGACAGCGATGAGCCCCATATCTTCCCTCGTAACCGATATAGAATCCGCCCTTCAGGATGCGGATGGCGAACGGCGCACCATTTTGCTGCACCGGATCACCAATCTTTTTATCGAACAATTGCCCGATCTGAATGATGACCATGTGTCAGTTTTTGATGAAGTGATTCTGTGTCTGGCCGCCGAGATCGAGTTAGCCGCACGCATTGAATTATCGGAAAAACTCGCTGATTTGACCCGCGGACCCCGCCAAACAGTCCAAAATCTGGCGCTGGACGAGGAAATTCTCGTCGCCAAGCCCGTTTTGGAACGAAGCCCCTGCGTTGAGACCTCCAATCTAGCCTTAGTTGCGCAAGAACGCCCTGAGGCCTTTCTCGAGGCGGTGTCCCGCCGGAAGCGCCTGCCAAGCCAGGTCACGGATATCCTCGCTCAGCGCGGCGGAGACGCCGTAATCGACCGGATCTTGCGGAATTCGAGCCTCGAACTCTCGGAATTGGGCTTACGGGCGCTTGCGGATCGCGCAACGACCGACACCAAGCTCTACAGGGCTCTCAAGAGCCGGCCCGATCTCGCTTTGCGCCATATCGGGGCCATTCTGGAAGCCGCCAAACAGAAAGCGCGTAGCGAAATCCGCGATCTCACCGACCAGATCGACCTTATCGATCATGCCATCGATGTCGGCGCTGCAGCAGTGATGATCAATCCGTCCATTCTGGAAATGGCAGATTATGTGAAGCCCGAAAGTGCGGACGAAGCCTATCACTTCTCTCGCGCGCCACGCGAGGGTGAGGTGGTTGCGCTCATCAATCATGGGCGGATCAATGAAGCGCTCGCAGCGATTGCTCATCTCGCAGGATTGCCGCGCGAGACGGTTAAACACGCCTTCGGCTCACCGCATTTCGATCCTATACTTTTTATCATGCGCGCGATCGACTTTCAGTGGTCGAGTTTCCTTTCACTGCTCAAAGCAAAAAATGGTGGCTCGCTTTCGCAAGCACTTCATGACAGCGCATTTTCGAGCTTTCACGCTTTGTCGCTCTCAACAGCGCGACGCGTGATGCGTTTTATCTCGGCGAGAACGGCTGCTTAAACGCGCGTGAATGTCAGATAAGAAGACGAACGACCTTCTCGACGTGCCTTCGCCTCGTAGCGCGTCTCGATCCAATTCACCCAAGGCTTACGCCACTCGCCAGGGCCCTCTGCGGTCCAAAGAAAATCACGCGATCTAAACAAATGCGCGAGCGTCCATCCTGCATAATGATCAATATCGGTGGCGAACCGCAATTCACCTGTCGGTTTCAAAACTTTTGCTAGCAACGTGACTGTGAGATCCGAAATGAATCGGCGTTTATTTTGCCTACGCTTTGGCCAGGGGTCCGGATAGAGAATAAAAATCCGATCAAATGTTGAAGGAGCGAGAGCCTTCAACAAGTCAACTGCATCTGAATCGAAGACGCGAATATTTTTGATATTCTCTTTTTCAATGGCAGCAAGCATCTTGGCCATGCCGTTGATAAAAGGTTCGCACCCAATGAATCCTGTTTGTGGATTTAATCGCGCTTGATGAAGCAAATGTTCGCCGCCACCAAATCCAATCTCAAGTGCGAGTGATGTTACAGGCACTGAGAACAAATCTTTTGGATTTAAATTATTCGAAAGCGGTACCCGAAATAGCGGCAAGAGGCGGTCAAGAAGACCGCCTCTGGTATTTGTTAATTGCTTGCCTTTACGACGCCCGAAAAAAGCGCGATCGGGCTGATCAGACTTATAAGAACTCAAAGGCGCTTCTTGATCGCGTCGGCGATGTCGGTCTTTTCCCATGAGAAACCGCCATCCGCTTCGGGTTTACGTCCGAAATGTCCGTAAGACGAAGTGCGAGCATAGATCGGTTTATTGAGATCAAGATGTTTACGGATGCCGCGCGGTGTCAAATCCATCACGTCGCCTGATTCAAAAATCTTTTCTATCTTTGATTCATCAACCTGACCTGTGCCATGGAAATCGGCATAAATCGAAAGCGGACGCGCGACACCGATCGCATAGGACAATTGAATCGTGCAACGTTCGGCAACGCCTGATGCCACGACATTCTTAGCGAGATAACGCGCTGCATAAGCGGCTGAACGATCAACCTTGGTCGGGTCTTTACCGGAAAAAGCGCCGCCGCCATGCGGTGCTGCACCGCCATAAGTGTCAACGATGATTTTACGACCCGTCAAACCGGAATCACCATCGGGACCGCCTATATAAAATTTACCCGTCGGGTTGATGTGCCACACAGTATCTTTATTGATCCAGCCCTCAGGAAGAGCTTTGCGAACATAGGGTTCGACAAGCTCACGCACTTGATGTGACGACATGGATTCAATCAAATGCTGATGCGACACGACAATTTGTGTCACACCCACCGGCTTGCCGCCAGCATAGCGAATGGTGACTTGGCTTTTTGAATCAGGACCAAGAACTTTTTCTTTATTTGAATGACGTGCTTCCGAAATCAAACGCAGGATCTTGTGCGCATAATAAATCGGAGCGGGCATCAGATCTTCGGTTTCGCGGCAAGCATAGCCAAACATAATGCCTTGATCGCCTGCCCCTTCTTCCTGATTGGTGGGCTGGCGCGCATCGACACCTTGAGCGATGTCAGCGGATTGGCCGTGTAAGAGCACTTCGATGTCGGCATGGTCCCAATGGAATCCGTCCTGCTCATAACCAATGTCACGGATCGCCATACGCGCCGTGTGAGCAATCCAATCTTTTGTGACGGTTGAGGGACCGCGTGTTTCGCCCGCAATCACGACCTTGTTTGTAGTGGCCAAGGTTTCGCAAGCGGCGCGGATGTCCCATTCGCTGATGCCGGATTTCGGGCCTTCGCGATAGAAAAGATCTACGATTTCATCCGAAATGCGGTCACAAACCTTATCGGGATGACCTTCTGAGACGGATTCACTGGTAAAGAGATAATCGGAACGGGCCATTGCATGCCTCCGGAAACTGGCGCGAGGATTCGGTCGCAAAAATGCGAACCACTTGGCGTTTCCGTGGCAGGTGGGATTCTAGAAGTCAAGCTGAAACAACGAACGTGTTTCTTTAAAAGAACAATATTGTTCTTAAAATCAGGCCGCCAGCTCATCACCAGCTATGGCTGTCACCAGCTCAACCACGCGGCGACGCAATTTCGGATCCTTGATCTTCAAGAAGGCGCGGTTGAGCTGAACAACCTCATTGGTGGCGAGGAAATCTGCCACATAAGTCGCGTCGCCCTGATCGTCGAAACCATTTTCGACTGGCGGCCGCTCGCTCAATTGTGGGGCGCCTTCAAAAAAATATTCAACAGGGACACCGAGGATGCGGGAGATCTGCTGCAGGCGGCTCGCCCCAATCCGGTTCATGCCCTTTTCATATTTTTGGATCTGCTGAAAAGTCAGCTGCAATTGCTCGCCGAGCTTTTCCTGGCTCATGCCCAAAAGGATGCGCCGCATCCTCACACGACTGCCAACATGCCGATCAACAGGATTAGGCGTCTTTTTCACCACTGGGGATCCCGGTTCTGACTGCAATATGGACCTCACTGATTCAAGAGCCAAAGCGATTTCATCGACCGCTTTGACCAAGAGTCAATTTGGAAACGGATATGCAGAACCTCTGCTCACCTCGTCCAAATTCATCAGGGTCAACGCATCTCCATTCCGGCAAAAAGTCCAAAACAAAGCGGTCAACAAATCAACCCTAACGAGTGAACATCATATTCTACATCCGATCTAGCGATCAGAGGTTGCACTAATAGAAGTTACCCGTCTAGGTGTTAATTGACCTAGCGTAAATAGGATGCCGATCAATCCGATAAAAAGCCACAGAGATAGAATTGGACCCTCAGACAGAGTTGCATAAAGCGTTGACGGCAAGGCTTTTGGCAAATCACCATCGACTGTTCCACGTTCTCCAAGCTGTATACGAGCGATTTCCCTACCGTAAGGATCAATAATGGCTGAAATTCCATTATTTGCAGAACGTATCAATGGGACGCCCTGTTCGATGGCTCGTAACCGGGCCTGTGCATAATGTTGGTAGGGCCCGGGCGTCATGCCAAACCATGCATCATTGGTCACATTTAACAAAACACCCGGTCTCTGCCCATCCGACAAAGAAATTTCTTCCGGAAAAATCACTTCATAACAGATCAAAGGCAATGTAAGTGGCCATGAGGGAACAGCCAAAGCGCTCCGTTTCTGAGCGGCGGCAAATCCTCCTGGCGCGACGATAAAGTCTCGCACATTAAAGAAATCGATCATGTGTTCGAAGGGAAGATATTCGCCGAAAGGTACGAGATGAACCTTATCGACGGACGCCGTGATCGCTCCCGCATCATCAAGCATTTGAATCGAATTAAAATAAAATCGCTCCGGATGATCGTATCGATCTTCAGCTCTCACAGCGCCTGTTAAAAGCACTGCACCTTTCGGCAAAATTCGACTAATCTCTTCTCGCGCCCTTAGTGATTGTTCGAGAAGAAAGGGAAATGCTGTTTCAGGCCAAATGAGATGGGTGACGCCCTGCATACCCTCTGCAGAAGGATAAGACCCACGCGTGCTTAATGAGAGATATGTACTCAAAATCTGAGACGCGTTCGAGCGATCAAATTTTTCATCTTGCGCGATGGCCGGTTGCATCAAACGAATGCGGGTGTTTGGTACGGTTTCATGCTGCGCTGTTTCAAGACGATACGCACCGAAAAAATAGAGCGCGAAGAAACCCAAAATACATAGAAGCGGACCCGAAAATTTCATACTCTTTTGTTTCTCGGTAAAAAACAAAACGGGCAAGGCAAATAGAAGGCATGATAAGAAGGTTAAACCATGAACTCCAATAGCAGATGCGATCTGCGAAAATTCGAGTTGGCTTCCCAAAACCATCCCCATCGCATTCCAGGGAAAGCCGGTGAAGAATTGCCCGCGCAACACCTCGAAAGAAGAAATAGCAAGTGCAAAAATGAAGATCCGAATGATTCCCGATTGCCAAAGAAATAAACTCAACGCAAAAGCCGCAGCGAAATAGAAAGAAAGAATGATTGGTAACCCGACAATCGCTAAGGGCATCGCCCAAAGAAATCGATCATCTACCAAAAAGGCTGTGCCGATCCACCAAAGCCCCATCAAGAAATAGCCAAAACCCAACCACCACCCTGACCACGCCGCTTCTTTCAAAGTCTCGCAATGATCAAGGCGAAGGATGGCCATCATCATCGGGAGTAAAAAGACTGCACAGATGGAATAAGGCGGCAGGCTTAAAGCACCGATCAATCCGGACAAGAAAAGCGCACCGTTCCACCGAAAGGAAGATCGGCTTAACCAGTGCAATAAAATGATCAATTTATGTGTCCGAAGAGTCGCTTGATGAACGATCAGCTTGTGACTCGTTCTCGCTTAACTTGCGACGACGGCTCGGCTTTGGTTTATCGTCTTCCTGAACACGTCGCATAATTCTCAACCGCTTCACCCGCCGCGGATCAGCATCCAAAACTTCGAATTCGAAATTTTCGAAGCCCGTTATGATCTCGCCACGAATAGGCACACGACCGGCCAAGAAGCCGACATAACCGGCGATGGTCTCGATTTCTTCGATCTCATCGTCACGTGTGAAGTCGACGCCAAGCGCTTTGCTTACATCCGCAAGATCGGCGCGACCATCGACAATGATGGAGCCGTCGCTTCCGGTAACAATGGTCGCTGTCTCTTCAAGATCATGTTCGTCCTCGATTTCACCGACGACGATTTCAACAAGATCTTCAATCGAAACAAGACCGTCGGTTCCACCATATTCATCAATCACCAAAGCCATATGGGTTCTGGTCGATTGCATCTTGGCCAAGAGATCCAAAGCCTGCATGGAGGGCGGCGCGAACAGAACGGGGCGCAATATCTTTGCCGCTGATAGTGGCATAGAAAGATCAAGACGCGCGAGGTCAAGCTTTTCACCGGAGAGCTTGCGGCGACGGGCACCGGCATCTTGCTCAGCGCGCTCAGATATAAAATCCACAAAATCACGTAAATGAATCATCCCGCGCGGATCATCGAGCGTGTCATCATAAACCGGCAAGCGCGAATGACCGGCGGTTCTGAAGACACGAAGAAGATCACCAAGTGAAATATCAATCGACACGGCAACAATATCAGCGCGCGGGACCATAACATCTTGAACACGTTTCGCACGAAGCCCGAGAACATTTTTCAACATATCGCGTTCGCGCGGTGATAGCTCAGCGGCGATGTCAGATTCAGCAAGGGCATCCTCGATGTCTTCACGAATTGAAGGGGCTGAACGTAATCCAACTGCATCAAGAAAGCGGGAGACTATTCCTGGCTTTGTTGCATCGGACTTTGCACCACTCGAGTCTTGGGATCCCGAAGACATATTGAATTTCTCACTCATGATTGGGCCCGATCTTGTACGGTTGATGACTCATCATGATAGGGATTGAGGATATTCAGTTCTGCGAGAAGTTCTATTTCAAGAGATTCCATTTTTTCGGCATCAGCATCCTCTATATGGTCATAGCCTAAGAGATGGAGAAATCCGTGAATGACGAGATGGGTAAAATGATCGGCGAAATCCTTATGCTCGCTCTCAGCTTCACGCTTAACAGTTTCATAAGCGATGATGATATCGCCAAGAAAGGGGGCGGTTGCGATCTTGTGCGACTCAACCGCGGGGAATGACAAAACATTCGTTGGCTTATCAAGGCCACGCCATTCCTGATTGACAGAGCGGATATGATCGTCATCGGAAAGAAGAATAGAAAGTTCGGCACCATCACGAAACTGATCGCCGAGTTTATTGCCCGCAATCTGCAAGGCGCGTTCAACAATCGCTTCCGCATCAGGAAATGCATCCCAGAGCGGACTCTCCTGTTCGATATCGGGATAGAGCGTGTTCATTGAAATGAACTTATTGTCCTTGACTTGCATCGCGATCATAAGCCGACACAATTCGGCGAACGAGATCATGGCGCACCACATCAGTGTCCGCGAATTTTATGCGGGCTATGCCTTCAACGCCCTTCAAAATTCGGTTGGCTTCAACGAGACCTGATTTTTGACCCGCTGGTAAATCAATCTGTGAAGGATCGCCCGTGACAATCATTCGCGAGCCTTCACCCAACCGAGTCAAAACCATCTTCATCTGCATCGATGTTGTGTTTTGTGCTTCGTCGAGAAGTACGATTGCGTTTGTTAGAGTTCGGCCGCGCATAAAGGCAAGCGGTGCAATTTCAATCATACCGGTTTGGAGTCCACGCTCGACATGACGCGACTCCATAAAATCATAAAGCGCATCATAAATCGGACGCAGATAGGGATCGACCTTCTCACGCATGTCACCAGGTAAGAAACCAAGCCTTTCGCCCGCTTCAACTGCGGGACGCGAGAGAATGAGGCGCTCGACCACTCCCTGTTCAATCAGTTGCACAGCATAGCCAACTGCCAACCATGTCTTACCGGTTCCGGCAGGACCTTCGGCAAAAACAAGTTCATTGTCTTTCAGAGCTTTCAAATAGACATGCTGCGCGGCATTGCGCGCTTTTACACGTTTGCGACGCGTGACGATTTCATCAAATGAAAGTTTTTCCGGTACAACGGCTTGCGCGCCCGGAAATAAACTGCCTTGCGCGGCGGCTTCCTCAATCGCACCATCAATATCGCCTTTTTGGATTGTCAAACCCGCGCGAACCCGTTCATTCATTTTCTCAAGAACAAAACGTGCTTGCTCGGCTTTTTCCGGCAGGCCTTTCAAAATCACCTGATTGCCATTCGCAATGGCTTGCACGCCTAAACGTTGTTCAAGATGCGTGAGATTTTGATCGAAATGGCCAAAGACCAAACCCGCAACTCGATTATCAGTGAAAGAAAGCCTCACATCGGCTGTTTCAAGCAAACCCTGTTTGCGGGACATTTCGAGAAAACGCGCTGCGCCTTCATTGCCTCTCACGGGAAGCTCCTCATTTGATGGGTCAAACCTGTCTTACTCATCATTTTCAAAACTTTAGCTCACAAGTGTACCGACGAGACTATTCGTTACGCTGTCCGTGATTCGCACTTTTACAATACGCCCAATGTAATCGGCGGGCGCCTCGAACGCCACTGCCAAGAGATGCGGCGATTTGCCTGCCATCTGGCCGGAATATTTGCCTTTCCGCTCAACCAGAATATCAAGCGTCCGACCAACCATACTGTCCTGATAGGCGCGCTGCTGTTTTGCAATCAAAGCCTGCAAGGCGTGAAGCCGCTTGTCTTTGATCTCTTCGGGAATTTGTTCATCCATTTCGGATGCCGGCGTTCCGGGCCTGACGCTGTATTTGAAAGTATAAGCGCTCGCGAAACCCACTTGTTCGACAAGCGCAATCGTTGCCGCAAAATCCTCTTCCGTTTCGCCGGGAAATCCGACGATGAAATCTGATGAGAACGCAATGTCGGATCGTTTGCTGCGCATCATTGAAATAGCGGTGAGATAATCATGAATTCGATGCCGACGATTCATCGCAGCAAGAATTTTGTCAGAGCCTGATTGCACCGGCAAGTGAAGATAAGGCATCACCGCGGAGATATCACGATGCGCATTAGCAAGGCTTTCATCCATCTCAAGCGGATGACTCGTCGTATATCGAATACGTTCGACACCAGATATTTCACTCACACGAGAGAGTAATTGCCCTAGCGAGGTTGAGTGACCTTTCTCATCGAGGCCGTGATAGGCATTTACATTTTGTCCGAGCAATGTGACTTCACGAACACCCACATCAGCAAGGCGTTTCACTTCATCAATCACTTCTGCGACGGGGCGCGAATATTCACTGCCTCGCGTATAGGGAACAACGCAAAAAGAACAGAATTTATCGCATCCTTCTTGAATCGTCACAAAAGCCGAAACGCCTCGCGCTTTCGCGCGATCATGCGATGGCGATGGCAGAGATTTGAATTTATCATCGACAGGAAATTCGGTATCGACCGCTCTTTTCTTTGTCGTCTTCGCCAGAAGCTCAGGTAGATTTTGATAGGATTGCGGACCAACCACCAGATCAACCGCTTGTGCGCGCCTTAATATATCTTGGCCTTCTGCTTGCGCGACACATCCCGCAACAATAATTTTCAGATCAAGGCCTGCTTCATGCCGGCTCTTTTTCATTTCACGAAGACGACCAAGCTCCGAATAGACTTTGTCAGCCGCTTTTTCGCGAATGTGGCAGGTGTTTAAAATAATGAGGTCAGCCGCTTCAATCGACTCAGTAGCTTGATAGCCTTCGCGATCAAGGACATCCGTCATGCGCTCGGCATCATAGACATTCATCTGACAACCATAAGATTTAACAAAAACACGTTTTGCTGCGGTAGAGGTTGTCATTGGTCTGACGAGATCTCGCTTTCTCATTTTGTCATGTTGATCGCAACCCGCGATCAAGCAGGGTCTCTATAATCCTTATTGATCGTCAAAAGAAACAAATTTCACGTGATTGGCCAAGCCATCGGTGCTTCACGGCCCCGAGCGAGCACTGCGCGCGCTATGCGGATTTGCCGACGGGCGACAAGCGCAAGGTGCTTGCGGTCCGTTAATTCCCCGGACCGGAAGGGTTCGCCGAACCAGATATCGATAATGATCGGCGGGCCCCGCAAGATCCCTGCAAAATGAGGGATGAGGTCCATATCGCCATACCAGGCAATGTCCGGCGCATCGAAGCGACGAAGCCGCATGCCGGCCCGGCTCTGATAATGAAGGGCGATCGGCTGAACCATTACAGGTTCGCCAACCGCGTCAATTGAAACCGCCCCGAGCAGTGCCGGACGGAACTCAAGCACACGCTGGCCGTCACTGGTCGTGCCTTCGGCAAAAAGCAGGATCGCCTCGCCGCGTCGAAACCGTTCCGCGACCCGACCCACCGCGGATTTCGTCGCCATTTTCCGCGTTCTGTCGACAAATACGGTTTGCTGCAATTTCGCGAAGAGGCCGAAAATGGGCCAAGAAGCGACATCAGCGCGCGCAATAAAGGACACGGGAAGCGCAGTGCTCAAGGCCACAATATCAAGCCAAGAAACGTGATTTGACAGGAAAAGCCGTGGCCCGGTTGTCAGCGGCATCCCATGAATGCGGATCTTCAACCCCATCAACCGCGTAACAAAGCGGTGATAGATCATCGGCAACAAGAAACCCGCACGAAGCCGAAGCTTTATCATAACCCATTGAAATGGAATGAGAAAAATCGTTACTGGCGTGATAAGAATGAGAAAGAGGATGATCCTGATGCGACCCAAAATCCTGTGCCCCATCAAAAACCGCCGAGAGGGAGGCGCATGACGAGTGCGAGCGCCTGCGACCCATCGCGACGGTGATAATAGGCGGGCCGCTTTCCAATCACCTTAAAGCCCTGGCTTTGATAAAGCGCCATCGCCGGGCGATTGCCGTCCTCAACCTCGAGAAACAAAGTTGCCACGCCGAGGCTCGTAAGGTGGGAAAGATGATGCGAAAGCAAAACGCGGCTCCAGCCTCGGCCACGAACGGCCCGTGCGAGCGTGATCGTCAGAATTTCAGCCTCATCTCCGGCACGGCGTGATAAAATAAACCCATAAAGCCGCTCGGGCCGGGAAGGGTCGCACAAAACATCGGCGATGACGGATCGATCCGTCAAAAAACCTTCGAAATCATCCTGCGACCAGCTTTGTGAAAAGTCGCCCTCAGCGTGCAATACCACAAATTGTTGTGCATCTTTTTGCGCAGCATAACGCACAAAGGCCGATTTCTTTTTGCGCAACATAAGTGCAGCAATTTTGCGAAACGGGGCGAGAAGGCGCTGCATCAAAACGATCTCATTGCAGCGCAATCCGACCATTTTGTTGCGGAATCGCATCAGGCGGCCGGAGATAAAGGGGTGTTGGACGCGCATCTTCGGGATTTGCGAAGGCGGCGAGCCTCGCCACCCATTCACAATCGGGACCGGCTTGATCCGCTTCGCAAATGGTTTTTGAATTCGAAGCATCTGCTAAATTTGCAAATAGAGATGCGCCGGACCCAACAATGCGCGCCTCGGCGGAAAGGATCAAAGCTTCGGCCTCGACGATCGGGATGATGCAAGGCGCTACGATGATGCGGCCATGCTCGCCGGAAATCTGCAAATAGACATGCTGATGCCGCGCGTCGATGACGCTCGCGACATTGCGGTCAGTCCCGTCGCCGAGATAAGGGGCGGCAAAGGCGGAGAGGGTTGTAATGCCTACAATCGGTAACGATGTGGCCAAAGCAATCGCGCGCGCCGCCGACAAGCCGACCCTTAGGCCCGTAAAGCTTCCCGGGCCGACTGTTGTCGCTATGCGCTGAAGGGAGGAGAACCCTTCAGGCACGTGAGCCATCACCCGCTCAACCAAAGGCATGAGCGCTTCGGCGTGACCCCGATCCATCAAGAGGCTTTCACGCGCGATGATTTGATCCGTCGCGGTATCCATGACAAGCGCCGAACAGAGGCCGAGCGCCGTATCAACCGCCAGAATGCGCATGTGACGTCTCTCCGCCCGAGGGCCAAAACCGGCTCCGCTTTTAGCAAGCAGGACGAATTTGTAAATTTAAACGCTCGTCACGAGACATATGTTGCCGAAAAGATCAGATCGCCTGAACTTCGCGGACATCAGGAAGGAAATGGCGGAAAAGATTTTGAACGCCATTTTTCAGCGTGGCCGTAGATGACGGGCAGCCGGAGCAAGAACCCTTCATCGCGAGATAGACAACACCATCTTTGAACCCGCGAAAGACAATATCGCCGCCGTCACCCGCAACGGCCGGACGAATACGGGTCTCAAGCAATTCCTTGATCGTATCGACGGTCGCACGGTCTGAGGCTTCGAAAAACTCGTCCTCTGACTCCTGCGCTTCTGAAAGCGCTTCGGCTTCATCCCCCTCGATGAGCGGATCGCCCGAGAGAAAATGTTCCATGATCGCGCCTAAAATTGCAGGCTTCAAATGGGGCCACTCGCCATCCGATTTTGTGACAGTGACAAAATCATATCCGAAGAAAACGCCGGACACGCCAAAAATGGTAAACAAGCGACGTGCCAAAGGCGAGCGCTCTGCGGCATCGTGATTGCGAATATCGAGCGTGCCCGAGGTCAACACCGAGCGGCCGGGCAGGAATTTCAATGTCGATGGATTGGGGGTGGTTTCAGTCTGGATAAACATGGGGCCCTCGCAACCGGTTCAAGGCCGGTGGATGGTGGATCGGAATGTCAAGATTAACACATAGGACGATCAGCAACCAAGGCAAGTCATGGCTGGCCTCGAATTGAGTCTGGGGCTCAGTGCCGGATGAACCCCAGAATATCTTTGACGGCATCCATAGTTTTGCGGGCAATTTGTCCCGCGCGTTCCGAGCCATCGGCCAAAACGGAATCGATATAAACTGGATCGGTGGTGAGTTTTTTCATCTCTGCGCCGATCGGGCCCAAACGAGCGACCGACAAATCGACAAGCGCCGATTTGAACGTTGAAAATTGCGCGCCGCCAAATTCGCGAAGCACCGCCGATTTTGAAGAGCCGCTGAGCGCCGCAAAAATGCCGACCAAATTGTCGGCTTCTGGGCGTGGCTTCAAACCCTCTTCTTCGGAAGGCAAAGGCTCGGGATCTGTTTTCGCTTTCCGGACTTTTTGCGCAATCGCATCGGCATCATCGGTCAAATTGATCCGCGAATAATCGGAAGGATCAGATTTCGACATTTTCTTGGTGCCATCGCGCAAACTCATGACGCGCGTGGCCGGACCTTGAATCAAAGGTTCCGGCAATGGGAAAAACGCATCGCCAAACCCGGTGCGCGCAATCGACTCAGAGAAATCATTATTGAATTTCTGAGCGATATCGCGCGAGAGTTCGAGATGCTGCTTTTGATCTTCCCCAACAGGCACATGAGTCGCGCGATAAACGAGAATATCGGCCGCCATTAATGCCGGATAAGCATAAAGGCCAACCGAAGCATTCTCGCGATCTTTACCAGCCTTTTCTTTGAATTGCGTCATGCGATTGAGCCAACCCAATCGCGCAACACAATTAAACACCCATGCCAATTCAGCATGTGCAGGAACTTGGCTTTGATTGAAAATGATATGAGCTTTCGGATCAATGCCGCAGGCGATAAAGGCCGCCGTCACTTCACGAATGCTTGACGTGAGTTGTATCGGATCTTGCGGAACTGTGATGGCGTGCAAATCAACCACGCAATAAATGCAGTCATGACTCTTTTGCAGCTCAACAAATTTAACAATTGCACCGAGATAATTCCCGAGATGAAGATTGCCTGTCGGCTGAACGCCGGAAAAGACCAATTGTTTGAAGTCAGCCATGACTTTGAACACCCTGCCAATCAAGAGCCTCGCTTATGGCAACCGCTAAGCCGAAGTGCAAGAGGCGGGCCGCCCCATGCCTTAACGAAATTGCCGCCATAATCCGAAAAAATAGATCATCAATGCGTAAAGGCCGAACCCGCTCGCGCAGAACGCGGCCAAACCCGCCCAACGAGCAAAAACCACATGTTCAGAAATTAGGTTTGGTCCGAAATAAATCTTCGCGATAACGAGAGCCAAACCCATGATCCCGCTTGCGCCCGAAATCTTATAAAACTTTATCCGAAGCGCCTGATCAGGCCTCCAGTCATTTATAAATATCAAGCCAATCTGTTGCGCGGCGCATAGAACTATTTGTCCGAGTGAAAAACTCAATGCGAGACCCAATGTGTTCTGAGAAAACAAAGGCAGTTGAACAAGACCCAAGATCAAAAGAATGGATAGCACAACAGAAAGCATTGGTATGCGAATGCGCTCATGAGCAAAATAGAGCTGTGTCTGAACCCGGGCGATGGCGGCAAAAGGTAAACCGATAGCAAAACCCGTCAAGGCCATCCCGGTCCCTACTCGATCCGCTTCACCAAATGCGCCGCGTTCAAACAGAACCGAAACAATCGGTTCAGCTAAAATGATCAAAGCCAAGGCAGCCGGTATCGCCAGAGCGAGTGTTAAAAAGAAAATTCGATCAATTGATTGATGTAGCGCTTGCCTATCCTTATTTAGAAGAAGCGATGCGAATTGAGGCAAAGCGACAGTCGATAGACCTGTCGCAATAAATCCATAAGGTAATTGCGCCAATCGTTCGGCATAAGTGAGATGAGAAATCGTGGCCGGAAATTGTGATGCAAAGCTTAAAAGAACGAGAATGCCGAACTGACCACCAAATTGAATAATGAAATTCGGCAGGGCCATAAGAATCATCGGCCAGAGATCAGCGCTTTTCGGGCTCTTAAAAATCGTATCATTTTTGAACTGGGACGACAGTGAAAAGATAAGAATTATCACCTGAATAAAAGTTGTGCCGCTAGCAGCCCACGCCAAAATGAAGCCCATCTTTGAATGTTCAATCAAGTCGACTTGATTGAAATAAATCAAAAGCGACACGAGTACCGCATTCACAACGACAGGAACAACGGCTTGGAGAGTGAACTTATTTTGTGAAATCAAAATTGCCGAAAGAAGACTGGTTAGGGTCGCGCCGCTGATTAAGGGGAGAAGCGCACGAAAATAGAGAACACTCAATTCATATCGATCAGTCGATAGACCTGGCGCAAGCAGCGCGATGATTTCATGCGCGAAGACCTCTCCCAGAATAACAAGAAGCGTCGTCAGCAGTGTGATATAAAAAAGACTATCACGGATAAGCAATCTTTCTCGGGTGTGATCATGTGCATTTATGATCTTTGTCGCGACAGGAACATAAGCACCCGTCCATCCGCCCTCGCCCATCAAACGGCGCACGAGATTGGGAATCCGAAGCGCGATGAAAAAGGCGTCGGCCACTGGGCCGGCACCGAAAAGCGCAGCGAGAAGCACATCGCGCATAAAGCCAAGAAGTCTCGTCAGAGACGTTGCGCTGCCGATGAGCACCGTGAGACGAAAAGATGTCATCGCGCGCATACGGCCTTATCGATTAGAGGATAAATTTGCTCAAGTCCGCATTGCGCGACAAATCACCAAGATTCTTTTCAACCTCTGTGGCCGATATTTTAACCACCGTTCCAGCACGATCAGGCGCTGAGAAGGAAATGTCATCAAGCACACGCTCAATCACGGTTTGAAGCCGCCGCGCGCCGATATTTTCAACGCTTGCATTCACTTCGACAGCAATCTTTGCAATCGCATCAATGGCGTCGGGAGTAAATTCTAAAGTCACATCTTCCGTTGACATCAGTGCGGTTGATTGCCGAATAAGACTCGCCTCGGTTTCTGTTAAAATTCGACGGAAATCTTCTTCTTTCAAAGATTGTAATTCAACGCGGATCGGCAATCGTCCCTGTAATTCAGGAAGAAGATCAGACGGTTTTGAAACGTGAAAAGCCCCCGATGCGATAAAGAGAATATGATCGGTCTTCACCGCACCATGTTTGGTTGAAACCGTTGTGCCTTCAATCAAAGGCAAGAGATCACGTTGCACGCCTTCACGCGACACATCGGCGCCACCGCGCGATTCGCGACCGCAAATCTTATCGATCTCGTCGAGAAAAACGATTCCGTTATTTTCAACATCTTTGATCGCTTCCGCGATGATCGAATCTTGATCAAAAAGCTTATCGCTTTCTTCATTGACGAGCGGTTGATACGCATCTTCAACCGTCATGCGACGCGGCTTGGATGAGCGACCCATTTTGCCAAAAATATCGCCGATATTGATCGCGCCCATTTGCGCACCCGGCATTCCGGGGATTTCGAACATCGGCATTCCCGCAGGTGCACTTTGCAATTCAATATCAATTTCTTTTTTGGCGAGTTCGCCATCACGTAATTTTTTTCTAAATGATTCACGTGTGGTGGCGCTTGCGGTTTGACCAACAAGCGCATCGAGGACACGGTCTTCGGCGGCAATTTCAGCACGCGCGCGGACATTGTTTCGTTTGGCTTCTTTGACAAGCGCGATGCCAACTTCGAGAAGATCGCGGATAATCTGTTCGACATCGCGACCGACATAACCGACTTCGGTAAATTTTGTCGCTTCAACTTTAAGAAAAGGCGCACCGGCAAGTTTTGCAAGACGTCGTGCGATTTCGGTTTTGCCGCAACCGGTGGGGCCGATCATCAAAATATTTTTTGGCAACACCTCTTCGCGCATCGGGCCTTGAAGCTTTAAACGCCGCCACCGATTTCTGAGCGCGATCGCGACAGCACGTTTGGCATCTGATTGACCAACAATATAGCGATCCAATTCGGAGACGATTTCGCGCGGTGATAAATCCGTCATGAGCGTCCTCCTGCAGAGAGGCGTTCAATCGTCAAAGTGCCATTTGTGTAAACGCAAATTTCACCGGCAATCGTGAGACTTTTTCTGACAATGGATTCCGCATCAAGATCGGTATCAATCAAAGCGCGTGCGGCGGCCAAGGCATAATTGCCGCCTGAGCCAATTCCCATGACACCATTTTCAGGTTCGAGCACATCACCATTGCCGGAAAGAATGAGGCCGACTTTTTGATCAGCAACCAGCATCATCGCTTCAAGGCGTCGCAGATAGCGATCGGTGCGCCAATCCTTCGCGAGTTCAACGGAGGCCCGCATCAACTGCCCCGGATATTGTTCGAGCTTGGCTTCTAGCCGCTCAAAGAGTGTGAAGGCATCAGCGGTTGCGCCAGCAAATCCGGCGATCACCTCGCCTTTGCCGAGACGGCGGACTTTTTTGGCATTGCCCTTGATCACGGTGGGTCCGAGGCTCACTTGGCCATCACCACCAATAACGACCTCATCGCCTTTGCGCACCATAAGGATGGTGGTCGCTCGCCACCGCCGATCTTCGTCCTGCATTATCGCCTCGTCCATTGCTTCGATCTTGGCTCTAGCCTTCTTTATATAGGTCGCCAAGTCGCGTCCTGCCGGACTAGGCCTCTTAAAAAAGCCAATCCGCCGAACCACAAGTGGCGTGACAGGCGAGGCTTTGAGGGGTAGAGGCTTTCGCAGCAGATCAGGGAGTCCTTTACGGGACAAAAACAATGAGAACGGCCAGCATCAAGCGTAAGACCGGCGAAACGGATATTTCCGTATCCATCGCGCTGGACGGCAGTGGCGAAGCCCAAATTTCGACTGGGGTCGGATTTCTTGACCATATGCTCACGCTTTTTGCCCGCCATAGCCTTTTTAATGTGACAGTTGCTTGCAAAGGCGATCTCGAAGTCGATCAACATCACTCTGTCGAAGATATCGGCATCGCGCTTGGCCAGGCCTTTCGCGAGGCACTGGGCGACAAAAAAGGCATTACGCGTTACGCGCATTCTTATCTTCCAATGGATGAAACGCTCTCGCGCGTGGCTGTTGACGTGTCTGGACGCCCGTTTTTGGTATTTCGGACAGAATTCGAACGCGAGAAAATCGGCGATTTCGATACCGAATTGGTACGGGAATGGTTTCAAGCCTTCGCCATCAATGCAGGCATCACGCTCCATGTTGAAACCCTTTACGGCTTAAACGCGCATCATATTGCCGAAAGCTGCTATAAGGGGCTGGCGCGCGCACTTCGGGCGGCGGTTGCGATTGATGCGCGGGAGAAGGACCGGATCCCTTCAACCAAGGGCGTTCTTTAAATCCAGATCCTTCGGGATAGAGAGACATGACGACTTATTCGGTCTATTTGCCCTCTTCGCTCGCCTATACGCGCGCCAATCTTGCAGAAAAGAGCCGAGTCATACCCGACCGATTCAGTTGGGGTGGCTTTTTCGTGCCTCTTCTGTGGCTGCTCCTCAATCGACTTTGGCTCAATGCCCTTGTTCTTTTCGCGGTTGAGATGGGTTTAGCCTTCGCGGCGTCACGGCTTGGCGTGCCGCCCGCTGTCTCTTTTGGGGTCGGACTGATTCTCATGTTGATGGTTGGGCTTGAAGGTCGGCGCTGGCTATGCGCGGCACTTGAGCGGCGCGGCTATCGACTTGTCACAATCGTCCAAGCCGAGACAGACGATGAGGCGCTGCATCAAAGTCTCGCGGCCTGTCACGAAAGTGAGGCCGTGACCTATAGCGGCCCAAACGCGCGGACCCCGCAAAGTCGGGGCGTGATCGGCCTATTTCCCGGTCCGGATGAACGATCATGACCACCGTCATCATCGATTATGGTTCGGGCAATCTTCACTCGGCGCAAAAAGCTTTTGAACAAGCCGCGCGCGCAGAAGGACTCGCGACCAAAATTATCGTGACATCTGATCCCGATCAGGTGCGGAAAGCAGATCGGGTTGTGCTTCCCGGCGTCGGCGCTTTTGCCGATTGTCGGCGCGGACTTGATGCGGTTCCCGGCATGATTGATGCGATGAGAGAATCCGTATTTCAGTCATCGCGGCCTTTCCTTGGCATTTGTGTTGGTATGCAGCTTTTGGCCGAACGCGGTCTTGAATATGAAACAAGCCAAGGCTTGGGGTGGATCGCCGGTGACACGGTACGTATCGAGCCGAAAGATCCTGCGCTTAAAATCCCGCATATGGGATGGAATAATTTGACGCGCAAACACGCGCATCCTTTGCTCAAAAACATACCAGAAACATTGCACGCTTATTTCGTGCATTCTTATCATTTAAAAGCGAAGAACGCTTCCGACATCGTTGCGACCACCGATTATGGTGGCGAGCTTACCGCGCTTGTCGCGCGAGATACGATTGCCGGAACACAATTCCATCCGGAGAAGAGCCAAAAATTAGGCCTCGCTTTGATCGCTAATTTTTTAAGGTGGGCCCCGTGATTTTGTTTCCGGCGATCGATTTGAAAGAAGGGCGTTGTGTCCGTTTGATCCAAGGCGATATGGATCAAGCGACCGTGTTTAATGACGACCCTACCGATCAAGCCAAGCAATTCGAAGCGCAAGGTTTCGAATGGCTTCACATTGTCGATCTTGATGGCGCCTTCGCAGGCAAACCTGTAAATGCCGAAGCGATCCGTTCGATCACCAAAACCATCAGAATTCCGATTCAATTGGGCGGTGGCATCCGCACAATGAAGACGGTTGAAAATTGGCTTGAGCACGGGATTACACGCGTGATCATCGGTACGGCAGCCGTAAAAGACCCCGCTTTTGTGCGTGAGGCGGCGCGACAATTTTCTGGTCACATCGCTGTGGGAATTGATGCGCGCGATGGCCGTGTGGCTGTCGATGGTTGGGCACAACTTTCTGAAATGTCATCAATCGAACTCGGTCAACGATTTCAAGACGCAGGTGTTTCAGCCATCATCTACACAGATATTTCAAGAGATGGTTTGCTTAGAGGGTTGAATGTCGAATCGACATTGGCACTCGCTAACGCGTTGTCGATTCCGGTGATCGCTTCCGGAGGATTGGCGTCTCTCGACGATATCGAGCGTTTGACACAACCTGATTGCAGCATTCTTGAAGGCGCCATTACGGGGCGTGCTCTTTATGATGGTCGTCTTGATGCCAAAGCCGCACTCGCATTGATCAAAGCAAATGCAAGGGCTTCCGCTCATGCTTAAGAACCGTGTTATTCCCTGTCTTGACGTCAAAGATGGACGCGTTGTCAAAGGCGTTCAATTTGTCGATCTTGTTGATGCGGGTGATCCCGTTGAATCCGCTTTGGCTTATGATGCCGCTGGTGCGGATGAATTATGTTTTCTTGATATCACGGCAAGTCATGAAGACCGTGGAATCTTGATGGATGTTGTGCGGCGAACGGCTGAAGCCTGTTTCATGCCACTGACTGTTGGTGGTGGCGTGAGATCAGTCGATAATATTCGTAATCTGCTTCTCGCTGGTGCTGATAAAGTTTCGATTATGACTGCCGCCGTGAATGATCGCTATTTTGTCAAACAAGCGGCGGAAAAATTTGGCAGCCAATGTATTGTCGTTGCGATTGATGCCAAGCGTATTTCATCAGGAGACGAATCGCCGCGCTGGGAAATTTTTACGCATGGTGGTCGGCGGGCTACTGGTATCGATGCTATCCGCTATGCTCAAGAAGTAACTGAGCTCGGAGCAGGCGAACTTCTCCTTACATCTATGGACCGTGACGGCACAAAATCCGGTTATGATATCGAACTTACGCGCGCGATATCGGACTCCGTTTCTGTTCCGGTTGTGGCATCGGGAGGCGTAGGGAAATTACAGCATCTCGTCGAAGGCATTCGCGACGGGCATGCGAGTGCCGTTCTCGCAGCTTCTATTTTTCACTTTGGTGAATATTCAATTCGACAAGCAAAAGAAGCGCTTTCGAATGCCGGCGTCGCTGTAAGGATGGATTAAATGATAAAATTCTCTCTTTCCGATCTTGAGAAAATCATTGAGCAGCGCGCGGCAGCGTCGAGCGAAGAATCATACACCGCGAAGTTGATTGAAAAAGGAATCGCTGTCTCTTCAAAGAAATTAGGTGAAGAAGCGGTTGAGACCGTCATTGCCGCCAATCGCGGTGACAAGATAGAGATCATCAAAGAAAGCGCCGATCTTCTTTATCATCTTTTAGTGGTTCTTCGTGCGAGTGGGATTTCTCTCGATAAAGTTATGGCCGAGTTAGAAATTCGTACACAACAATCAGGCCTGGCTGAAAAAGCCTCCCGCTCCGATACAAAATGATCGCTACCCTCATGAACGAATCATTTGACAGTGGTGATCTTGAATGGGGTGAAGATGATCTCTCACCCTATCGGATTTTTAGTCGTGATGAATGGGCGACGTTGAGGGCCGATACGCCCATGACGCTCACCGTCGAAGATCTGCAGAAGCTGCAATCGCTTAATGATCCGATTTCGCTTGAAGATGTTATTGCGATTTATCTTCCACTTTCGCGTTTGTTGTCGCTTTATGTAGCGGCGACACAAGGTCTCTTTAAAGCCACGCAACGCTTTCTTCTCGCTGAAGATGGTAAGGTGCCTTATGTGATTGGCATTGCTGGGTCGGTAAGTGCAGGAAAATCAACAACGGCGCGTGTCTTGAAAGCGCTCCTATCGCGTTGGCCAAATACTCCCAAAGTAGAACTCGTCACTACTGATGGCTTTCTCTTGCCCAATGCGGTACTTGATGCCGAAGGCATCATGGATCGCAAAGGCTTTCCCGAAAGCTATGACGGCACTGCACTCATCAAATTCTTGACGGATGTGAAAGCCGGCAAGGGCCATGTTGAAGCACCAGTTTATTCGCATCTTGTTTATGATGTGGTGCCCGGGGAATCAGTTTCGGTTGATCGTCCCGACATTCTGATCGTCGAAGGGCTCAATGTTTTATTGCCCAATCGTTTGCAGAAATTGGGCAAACCGATTCCTTTCGTTTCCGACTTTTTTGATTTCTCGATCTATCTCGATGCGCATGAGGCGGATCTTGAACGCTGGTATGTTGATCGTTTCATGCGCTTACGTGATACGGCTTTCCGTGACCCGCGAAGCTTTTTCAAAAAATATGCGGAGCTCAGTGACGCTGAGGCTGAAAAGACCGCACGCAGTATTTGGAACCGGATCAATCTTCCCAATCTTCGTGAAAACATTCTTCCGACACGACCGCGCGCGGATCTTGTTCTCACCAAAGGATCTCAGCACCGCATTGAAACGGTTGCACTTAGGAAATTGTAATTCCGTTTTCTTGAGCGAGATCTTTCAAGCGTACTTCGGGACGTGCGCCAATATGTTGAATCACTTCCGCCGCTGCAATTGCGCCGAGGCGCGCTGCGTCTTCATGAGAGAAGCCGCGAACATGACCAAGTAAAAAGCCTGCAGCAAATAGATCGCCCGCGCCGGTCGTATCAACGAGCCTATCAATAGGCTGAGCCGGAACGGAAATAATGTCGTCGCGATCAATGACAATGGAGCCTTCAGCAGATCGTGTAACAACAGCGAGGGGGGCTTCATCTCGAAGCGCTTTCACAGCACTATCAAAATCGGAAGTCATGTAGAGGCTCTTTAATTCATGCTCATTAGCAAGCAGAATGTCGATTGTGCCATTCGTTATCAATGCGCGAAACTCATCGCGATAACGATCGACGCAAAAACCGTCTGAAAGTGTTATCGCAACTTTACGTCCGGCCGCATGCGCGATGGATGCAGCCTTACGAAACGCAGCTTTTGCCGCCTCGGGGTCCCAAAGATAGCCCTCAAGATAAGTTACGGCAGCCGCTTCGACAGTCTGCGGATGGATATCATCCGAGCCAAGATTCTGACATGCACCAAGAAATGTATTCATTGTACGCTCGCCGTCGGGCGTTACGAGAATAAAACTACGCGCGGTCGCGGGGCCTTGCTCAGCGTGGGCGGTTTCGAAGCTGACCCCAATCGCGCGGATATCATGCGTGAATGCTTTGCCAAGCGAATCATGACGCACTTTGCCAATAAAAGATGCTCTGCCACCGAGTGAGGCGACGCCGACGGTTGTGTTTGCCGCCGAACCGCCTGAGATCACCGTTGCCGGACCCATCGTCTGATAAAGCCGCTCAGCTTCGATCTCATCGATTAAACGCATCGAGCCCTTGGCGAGTTGGTTTGCAATCAAAAAATCATCTTCTGTGCGGGCCAGCACATCAACAATCGCATTTCCAATACCAAGAACATCATATTTTGAGGACGCCATCACCAATCACCCGAATCTTTACAATCAGCGTGGTGTGAAGAGGGGCTTCATCGCCGTCAAGGGCGATTTCGATCTCGCGCCTCGTTCAACACATCAAGAAGCCGTGAGAGATCTTTGTCCGAAAGCTCACCGATATCGCGCGCAAGCCGATTGGCAAGCTCGGTCGCCTTCGAAGAAAGGCCGGACGTCTTTAAACTGATCCGGGGATCGGACAATTCGGCGAGCCTTTGTAACTCATCCGCCTCATCCCAAATAATATTGAAATAATGAATGACACGCTGAACAAAACTCCAATTCGGGCGTGAACGACGGCCATGTTCAAGTGCTGAAAGATAAGTGCTCGAGACACCCAAAGCGACCGCCATATCTTTTAGTTGAAGGCCGCGCTCTTCCCGCAAAGCCCTCAATCTTTCGCCAAAAGGCGTCATGGCGCCTCACTCCTCGTCGCGCGCCGGATTCGCACATAAAGCGCACCCGTGCCGCCATGATGTTGGGCTGCCGGCTCAAAACCAATCACACAAGGCCTCAAATCGGGCATCCGCAGCCAATACGGTACGGTTCTCCGCAAAACTCCCCGTTCTTCGCCCGACCCAATATCCTGAACACCTGAAGCGCCTTTGCCAGTAACGACAAGCACGACAGATGCACCCTGACGCTGGGCGGCATAGATGAAACGTCGTAACGCTTCATGCGCTTCGGTTTGCCTCATTCCATGGAGATCGATCACCGCATCGAGCGGATGAGACCCGCGCGACAATCTCTGTTTTAGACGGCGCTCCAGCGGAGCCAGGGGTGGCAAGTCGTTTTTGCTGCGCTGCACAATTTCGTTTTTTTGCGCAACATAAGGTGCAGCAATTTTGGTTGTGCTCGCATCTTTTGGCGAAGCGGAAACAGAGATATTCGGTTCGGGCTCCGAAACCTTCGGCAAAGCACGCTTGGCCAACGGCTGAATGTGATTGGTCACATGAGCCCACAAAGCGGTCTCATCCGCCGTCAACATTCGCTTTTTTCGATCGCCACCCGCCATTGCTCAGGCCTTCGGAATCAAAACGACAAAATCGCCCGAGTGCCGAATGAGCCCTGCGATATGTCCAGCCTCATCGCCAGACCCCATAAACAAATCGGCGCGCGCAGCGCCAAGAATGGCCGATCCTGTATCCTGCGCAACCATAATCCGAGAAAATTCGTTCAAACTGCCATTTTTATCCGGCAAATGCGCCCTGATATAAAAAGGAAGCCCGTAGCACCATTGACGCCGATCAATCGCAATCGACCGCCCAGCGGTCAACGGAATGGACGCAGCGCCAATCGGTCCTTCATTTTCAGCCAAATCTTCTGAGAGCGAGAAGAATATATAAGAGCGGTTCATATGCATGATCCGCTTGGCATCTTCGGGATGCGAGCGAAGCCAGGCCTTCAAAGACCCGAGATTGATGTCTTCAAGCGCCATATGACCTTCATCGCGAATGATCCTCGCAATGGTCGTATAGGGGTGGCCATTTCGTCCAGCATAAGTCAGTCTTTTGAGCCGACCATCGGGAAGCCTGATGCGGGCTGAGCCTTGGACTTGGGCAAAAAAAAGTTCGACCTGATCCGGCAGATAAAGAAGCTCAAGTCGCTGATCTTTGAGCGCGCCCTCTTCAATCGCTGCACGATCAAAATAGATTTCCAAATTGCTGCCACGCTTTCGAGCCGCCGAAAGGCCGAGAGCGGCAAAATGAGGCGGCGTATCATCAGGTCCGAAACTGACAAGATCGTCGGGCCTCCCCAAAACTGGGACCGGAAAATCCGCGCTTTGAGACAAAGACCCCGCGATTTCCGGTTCGTAATATCCAGTTAAAAAAGCTGAATCTTGCTTCGGTATGATTTTGTATGGCGTAAAATAAGTTTCAAAAAATTCGCGCGGATCGGCGATTTTTGCTTTCAAAACCCCCGCGGCAAATTTCCGAAATTCTTCCGGTACATCACGTGCCGGACGCAGCTCGGCGCGCTGCTCGATCAACGATTCTGCCGATTTCAAAAAAACACTGAAGGCTTCGCGATGATCATCTTCAGCCCAACCGGGCAGATAATGAAAATCGGTTGGTTTCAATTCAGCATCGATTAAAGCTGAATAGAGACTTGGTTCGCCCAAAAAACTTTGATCACTCACTGGGCCGCTTCGGTCGCAATCAATTTCCACGCCGGATCGCGGCTTCCCAGTTCACGCGCGAAGGTCCAGACATCTGTGACATCAATCACCTTATCGGTCGCACCCTCGACGATGTCACCCTTGGCATTGCGCGTGGCGGTAATCAGTTTCGAGAGAAATTTTACGGTGATCTGAACTGTCTTACCTTTGATCTGCGCATCTTTGATTTCGACCTTGTCGAGGCCTACAAAAGTGGTTTCAACCGTTTCGCCCTTGCCCTCACGCTCAGCGATGGCGCCGGTGAAACTTTCAAAAACATCGCGAGAGAGCAAATCTTTCAACGTCGCGCGATCACCGGCAGCAAAAGCCAATACGATCGCTTCATAGGCAGCGCGACCGCCAGAGAGAAAATGACGGGCATCGAAACTGGGTTCAGCCTCAACGATACGATCGAGCGATTGTGCCAAAGGTGATTCAGGATCGGCAATGCCGCGCCAGCGCGCAGGATCATGAACGGGTTTTGCCTCACCCTCTATGATTGTATCATTGGCAGGCGGGATTTCAGCAGGCTTTGCCGGCGCTACCGGGCGGAACCGAGAAGGAGAGGGTTCGCCATCTCGATCCGTGCGGGTTCCCAAAACGCTGTAGAGCCGCCACCCCACAAAGGCTGCGAGAACCAAAAACACAATGACCGACAGGTCGAAGCCGTCCTGCATGTTTTTTCTCCGAACTCGTTTAGAAAGCCTTTATCCAAACCTTCTATATGGGTAGTGATCAGAAGAATGCAAAAAATCTGAAGTTGACCCGCGACCTAAAATCGCATCTTGGTCAAATTTAGATCCCATAATGCGAAAAATCTGGAATCAGCAACCGCTCTTTCCGGTTGGAGACTTTAAAACATGACGGACACAGCCCAAGCCCCTTTGCCCAGCCTCACCACGCTTGGACAATATATAAAGGATCTCTCCTTTGAAAATCCGAATGCGCCGGCATCACTTGGGCCGCGGGAGAATGGTCCGAATATCTCAATTTCTGTCAATGTGAATGCCAAGCAATCGGCTGAGTCTGATTTCGAAGTGGAGCTCACACTCGAGGGGAAGGCTTTGGATGGCACGCAGACCTTGTTTCAATTTGAGTTGGTGTTTGCCGGCATCTTCCGTTTGCAAAATATTCCGGCAGAAAATGTTCAAGCCGTGATTATGATCGAATGTCCGCGCCTTCTCTTTCCTTTTGCACGACAAATTGTTGCAGATGCCGTGCGCAGTGGCGGCTTCCCGCCGCTCCTCATCGATCCAATCGATTTTGCAGCGCTCTACCGCCAACGTCTTGCACAATTAGAGCCTGCAGGCACGGCTTGATTGGCTACGAATCAGTCTTTTGCCGAATGTAATCGTTCCACAGAATGGCTGAGCCAAATCCCGAAATAAATTCGGCATGGCGATCAAGATCATCCGGAGACAATCTCTGCGGTAAGGGACGGGGCCGTGCATCAAGACTGGTGCGCGCGCTTGTTGTTGTGTGTGCGATCACTTGTGTTTCGACGGAAAGCCCGAGATCTTTCTGTCGACCACCTAACAACTCGATATAGACTTCAGCTAAGATTTCGGCATCAAGCAGCGCGCCATGTTTTGTTCGACGTGAATTATCGATCTGTAAACGTTGGCAAAGCGCATCAAGATTATTGGGCCCGAATGGAAATTTCCGACGGGCGATCACCAACGTATCGATGATGCGTGTCGAAATAATTTCTTCTCGACCGATACGTGAGAGCTCGGCGTTGAGAAATCCAAGATCAAAAGACGCATTATGGGCGATGAGTTTTGCGTCGCCAATAAAGCGTTCAAAATCATCTGCAATATCAACAAAACGTGGCTTATCGCGGAGAAACTCATTTGAGAGCCCATGAACGCGAAAAGCTGCATCCGGCATATCGCGTTCCGGATTCAGATAGACATGAAAATTTTCGCCGGTAGGCACATAATCGATTAATTCGATACAACCGATTTCAACAACACGATCTCCGCCCAGAGGATTTAGTCCGGTTGTTTCCGTATCAAACACGATCTCGCGCAACATCGGTTTAAAAATCCTTTTATCAGATTAGCGGGCTGACAATTCGTCGAGGATGGAAAGAACTTGTCGCTCCGCATCAGGAATATCAAGGCTTGTGTCAATAATAAACTGTGCCTTTTTCCGCTTCTCTGAATCGGGCATTTGTCGACTCAATAAACTATCCAATTTTTCGTCCGTCATACCCTCGCGCATCATGACACGCTTTCTTTGTGTTATTGCATCGGTTGAAACAACGACGACCGCATCACAAAATCGATCTTTGCCGTTTTCGAACAAGAGAGGGATATCGAGGACGACCAGAGGCGAGTCACGATGTTGTTGAATAAACCGATCTTGCTCCTCCTGAACGGCTGGATGAACGATTGCCTCCAGCACTTTTAATTTATCCGGATGACCCACGACATGGGTCGATAATTTCGCGCGATCGACAACGCCATCTTTTGTTGATCCCGGAAATGTTGCTTCAATCAAAGGAACAATGCGGCCGTTGTATAAATCATGTACCGTCTGATCAGCATCATAAACGGGAACGCCATGTTTTTTGAATAGGTTCGCCGTGGTTGATTTACCCATCCCAATCGAACCGGTCAGTCCGAGAATAAAAGTCATGATTTGGCCTGAAAGAGATCGGCTTCAATCAAGGCTCTTAATTCCGCCGTCACGCGTGGTCTTTGGCCAAACCAATGTCGAAAGCCTGGAACGGCTTGATGCAATAACATGCCTAAACCATCGACGATTTTGAGACCTTGATTTTGTGCGGATTTCAGAAAATCCGTGATCAGGGGAACATAAACAATATCGGTAATGAGAGCATCATGATTAAGTTTGGAGAGATCAAGCGCTAAGGGCGGCTGCCCCTTCATCCCCAACGATGTTGTGTTAACAACAAAACTCGCGCGATCAAGGGCAACGCTCACATCGTCAAATGATTTAACCTCAATAGCTGCAGAAAAGCGTCGGGCCAGATGTTCGGCTTTTTCGATGGTGCGGTTTACAATTACGATTTTTGTAGCTTTGCGTTCAAGAAGTCCTTGAATGACGGCAGCCGCAGCTCCACCGGCGCCGAGAATCACCGCTTTATCAAGCTGTGCATCCCAGCCAGGCGCTCTCTCATCGAGATTAGAAACAAATCCTTCAATATCCGTATTATCGGCATGAAGCTTTCCACGCTCGAGCCAAAGAGTATTCGCCGCCTGCAATCGATCAGCACGTTCGGTTTTTACGTCCGCGAGTTGATAAGCGAGTTCTTTATTAGGAAGGGTGACATTGCATCCAACATAATCATTTTGCGCTAATGAACGAATAAAGTCCGGAAAGATTTCCGGTGGTGTATCTACCCGACCATAGTGACCTTTTAAGCCTATGAGTTTGAGCCAATAATTATGTATCAAGGGCGATCGGGAATGAGCCACCGGATGCCCGGTGACGCAAGCGCGCGGACCTTCGGTCAAAATCTCAGACATCCTGCGCTCCGGAAAAATTTGATGATCGGATCGAGAGGCAATCCATAGATTACATCCTCTCGACCTTCAACGCTTTCAAAGAGATGCCGCCCGAGGCCTTCATAATGATAGGACCCCACAGAGTCGAAAATGGCCTCACCGGCGAGATCACAATAGTTTTTGATATTGTTTTCAATCAGCGCGCGCATGCGAAGCGACGCCGTCTCGATGAAGATATGTTTTTCAGTTCGACTTTTGAGGATCGCCACGGCGGAATGCAAATGGTGGGTCTTGCCCGAAAAATTTTCCAGATTTTTTTCGACCTCTTCACGCGTATCGGCTTTGTGAAAAATCTGACCCTCGAACTCAAGGATTTGATCGGCACCCAAGACCCATGCGTCCGGTTCTTTATCGCTGACAGCTGCGGCTTTTGCATAAGCGAGAGCTTTCGCCAATTCACATGGATCTTTTGATGTGCCCACAAAATCAGCTTCGATTTTGCGTTCATCAATCTTTGATGTTCGAACCGAAAATTGAAACCCGGCCTTTCTCAAAAGCTCCGCTCGAATGGTGCTGTTCGAAGCGAGAACAAGGGGTTCTTTTGCTGACCATATTGTTTGGCGGTTCATTACGCGTCGTCGCCACTACTGACATGGTTACGGTAAAGATCTATAATAGCGGCCGCTGTTTCTTCGATAGATCGTCTCGTCACATCAATGATCGGCCAATTATTGCGCGCGCAAAGACGCCTCGAATAGATGATTTCCTCAGTGATTGAGGCTTTATCAATATAAGGTGAATCATCTGTCGCGTTCAAAGCAAGCAGACGATTTTGCCTTATCTGTGCGATACGTTCGGCGCTGGCTACCAAACCAACAACAAGTGGTTTTTTCACATGTTGAAGTTGTTCGGGTGGTGCGATGTTTGGAACAAGCGGAACATTCGCCGTTTTATAACCGCGATTGGCGAGATAAATACTTGTTGGTGTTTTTGATGTTCGGCTGATGCCAACAAGAATGATATCGGCAGCATCAAGATCTTGGCCTTGCTGCCCGTCATCATGCATCATCGTATAATTGAGCGCATCGATGCGTTTGAAATAATCCGCATTCAACACATGCTGGGCGCCGGGACGATGCGTGTAGGATTGCCCGAGATAAGACTGGAACATCGTCAGCACAGGATCGAGGATAGACAGGCAAGGACATCCAAATTCTTGGCATGCCGCTTCAAGCCGTGACCCCAAAACCTTATCGACCATCGTGTAGAGAACCATGCCGGGAGCATTTTCAAGCGCGACGATAACTCGATCCAACTGGGACTCATTCCGAATAAGCGGATAAATATGTTCGATCGCCGAGACGCCCTCATATTGGGCAGTGGCCGCGCGACTGACCGCGAGCAATGTTTCGCCGGTTGAATCGGAAACGAGGTGGAGGTGAAAATAACTACGGTCCACGGCAATGACCTTGGCTAACGGGCTTCAAACCTGTGTATCGCATTTGTCCTAATGGGGAAAACCCGGGGGTAAAGACACTGATTGGGAAGTCCTTTGAGGCCTTAGGTTCTCTTTCATCCCCAAAGTGATCGTTCTGGATAGATTAGAGGGCGCTTTTTATAACAAGTGTGATTATGGGGATAAATCAATCTTTTTATCCTGAATTTTTCTTCTAACTATCTGAAAAATATATTTTATTTTTGATTTTTTTAGCGGTGTGTTTTTGTCCGAGGTAAAGATTTTTTGATGAAAAACTATTGGATAAGCTGCGGATAAATCCTATTCTCGAAAAACCCTGTCAAACAGAAACAAAAATAAAGATTTTAAAAGGATAGACTTTGAACACTTCGAATCCCGCTCCGGTTAAAAAATTACTCGCCGTTTTAAATGGAAAACGGTTTTATCGCCCACCCATTTGTATCATGAGGCAATCAGGACGGTATCTTCCAGAATATCGAGAAGTTCGGACAAAAGCGAAAAACTTTATTGAGTTCTGTTATTCGCCCGATTTGGCAACCGAAGTGACGCTTCAACCTATTCGTCGTTTTGGATTTGATGCCGCAATATTGTTTTCTGACATTCTGGTTGTTCCCGATGCGTTGGGTTTACCGGTTCAATTCGTCGAAAATGAAGGACCTAAACTACAACCTTTAGACCCTGGTCGAAATTTCAGTGAACTGCATAGTGAAGTTGATTTGGATCGGTTGAGTCCGGTCTTCGAAGCAATCCGGAGAATTAAATCATCACTTCCGCAAGAAACGACATTTTTAGGTTTTTGCGGCGCGCCTTGGACAGTGGCGAGCTATATGATTGCGGGAAAAGGGACACCTGAACTCGCACCAAGCCGCGTGCTTGCTTATCGAAATCCTGTCTATGTGCAGCAATTGATCGATCGTTTGGTCGATGCTTCGATTGCTTATCTCATCAAGCAGGCGGAAGCCGGTGTAGATGCGATTCAGATTTTTGAGAGTTTTGCGGGTGCTCTTACAGGATTGGATATCGGAAAATTTTCGATCGATCCGATCGCGCGCATCATTAAAGGCGTACGCAAAAAATATCCTGATATGAAGTTCATTGTTTTTGGTCGCGGATCAGGTGGTAATCATGTTCGTTACGCTCAAGAAACCGGGGCGAATGCGGTAGGGCTTGATTGGGGCGTCGATCCGAAATGGGCAGCAAAAACCGTCCAACCGCTTCTTCCGGTACAAGGAAATCTAGATCCGCTTGCCGTTGTTGCCGGAGGTGAATCACTTGATCGTCATACGGACGCGATTTTGGAAGCCTTTTCCGGTGGTGGACATATTTTCAATTTTGGTCACGGCATCGTTCCCGAGACACCAATTGAGAATGTTGAGCGCGTATTAAAGCGGATTAGAGGCTAGAGCCCGTGCTCTATTTCTGGATCAAAACACTTCACATCTTAGCCATTATCTCTTGGATGGCAGGCTTACTCTATTTGCCGCGTCTTTTTGTTTATCACGCTGGTGTGGCCGTCGGCTCTGAAACATCAGAGCTCTTTAAAGTCATGGAGCGCCGTTTACTTAAAGCGATCATGACACCGGCGATGATTGTTGCGTGGATTTGTGGGTTATGGCTCGCTTATGATCAAAGCGCTTTTAGTCAAACTTGGTTCAGCCTTAAAATGGTTGCGGTTTTGATTATGAGTGGCGTTCATGGACTTCTCGCGCGCCATGTTCGCCTATTTGTTGAAGATCGAAACAATCGCAGCCATCGCTATTTCCGTATCGTGAACGAGATCCCGACAGTGTTGATGATTTTCGCTGTGGGACTTGTGATTTTCAAACCTTGAGCAACGCCGCTATCCCACTTGCTCTCATCAAGAAATCAGGATATCGATTTCTTATTCCGTCCTGGAATCCCTCGAAGATCAGAAGACGCCAGCGTCTTGTTTAACCGGTAAACACCGAGTTTCAGTCATCGTGGGTCTTAACCGTTTTATTCCATAAATAATGGCGTCCGATTATTTCGTGCGCCGGATTCAAGGTGTTTCATGCGTGAAATGAAACTTCAGGACCTGAAGCGTAAATCGCCGACGGATCTGCTCGCTTTTGCTGAAGAATTGACTGTCGAAAATGCCGGCACGATGCGCAAACAGGAATTGATGTTTGCCATTTTGAAGCAATTGGCCGCCAATGAGACGGAAATCATTGGCGAAGGTGTGGTTGAGGTTCTTCCTGATGGTTTTGGCTTCTTGCGCTCACCCGATTCGAATTATCTCGCTGGACCTGACGATATCTATGTTTCGCCCGCCCAAATTCGCCGCTTTGGTTTGAGAACCGGCGATACGGTCGAAGGCCAGATCCGCGGTCCAAAGGATGGCGAGCGCTATTTCGCGCTTGTGAAGGTCAATACGATCAATTTCGAAGATCCGGAAAAGGCCCGCCATAAAGTCAATTTCGATAATTTGACGCCGCTTTATCCGAATAAAAGGTTGAAACTCGAAATCGAAGATCCGACGCGGAAGGATTTCTCATCCCGTGTCATCGATATTGTTTCGCCGATTGGGAAGGGCCAGCGCGGATTGATCGTCGCGCCGCCACGCACTGGTAAGACGGTGCTTTTGCAGAATATCGCGCAATCGATCACGACCAATCATCCGGAATGCTATTTGATCGTGCTTTTGATTGATGAGCGGCCGGAAGAAGTGACCGATATGCAGCGCTCGGTTAAAGGTGAGGTTGTCTCATCAACCTTTGATGAGCCGGCCCAGCGCCATGTTCAAGTCGCTGAAATGGTCATCGAAAAAGCAAAGCGCTTGGTTGAACATGGTCGCGATGTGGTCATTTTGCTTGATTCAATCACACGTCTTGGTCGTGCCTATAATACCGTAGTGCCGTCTTCGGGTAAGGTTTTGACCGGCGGCGTTGATGCCAATGCCCTTCAACGGCCAAAGCGTTTCTTTGGTGCCGCGCGTAATATTGAAGAAGGCGGATCACTTACCATCATCGCGACTGCGTTGATCGATACCGGTAGCCGAATGGACGAAGTGATCTTTGAAGAATTTAAAGGCACGGGCAATTCGGAAATCATTCTTGATCGTAAAGTGTCCGATAAGCGCGTCTTCCCGGCGCTCGACATCACACGGTCTGGAACGCGCAAAGAGGAATTGCTTGTTGCACCTGATGTGCTCAAGAAAATGTATGTTCTGCGGCGCATTCTTAATCCGATGGGAACGGTCGATGCCATCGAATTCCTTGCGGATAAATTGCGGCAGACAAAAACCAATTCTGATTTCTTCGATTCAATGAATACGTGATCGAAGAGAAGGGGGCGGGTATATGACCCGCGAAGATCACGCGATCTCCGATACGATTTTCGCCCCAGCATCGGCTCCTGGTCGAGCAGGTGTAGCGATCATTCGTATTTCTGGACCGAAAACCCGCCTGGCCTTTCATGAAATAGCCGGAATAGTGCCGCCGCCGCGACAATCAACGCTTCGAATTCTAAGGGATGAAACTGGCACACCGATCGATCAAGCTTTGTGTCTCTATTTCGAGGGACCAAAAAGTTTCACCGGCGAAGATGTTGCAGAGTTTCATATCCATGGATCGCCAGCGGTCTTAAGCGCATGTCTTCTTCGATTATCAAAAATTAATGGCTGTCGTATCGCTGAACCTGGCGAGTTTACCCGTCGCGCCTTTGAAAATGGAAAACTCGATCTATCCGCCGTTGAAGGGTTGGCCGACCTCATCGATGCTGAGACCGAAATTCAGCGCAAGCAGGCGCTTCGACAGCTTCAAGGCGGGTTAACGCGCGAGTCTGATCGTTGGCGTGCGTCTTTGATTGAAGTCCTTGCACTTTTCGATGCGGAATTGGATTTTTCTGACGAAGCCGATGTTGAACCTCACATCGTCAATCAAGCGCGATCCATCTTATCAAATCTCGCAAGCGAAATGCGTGATGCATTGGCGAATGCTTCTTGGGGGGAGCGGATTCGTGAAGGATTTGTCGTACTTTTGGCCGGGCCACCAAATTCGGGGAAATCGACACTTTTGAACGCTTTGGCGAAACGTGATATAGCCATTGTGTCTGATCGACCGGGTACGACACGCGATCTTATTGAGGTGAAGCTTGATCTCAAGGGCTTGCCCGTCCTGATGACTGATAGCGCCGGTATTCGCGAGGCTACCGACGAGATCGAGAATGAGGGAATTCGACGCACAATCGAACAGGCCCAGCGTGCTGAATTGGTTTTGTGGTTGCAGCCGGGGCAGGGTGAGCGATCACTTCCCTCCAGAGATATAATGGAGGCGGGATGTCCGGTCATTGAAGTCATCACTCAGATCGATAAGGGCGGTGTGATCGCCGAGGGCGTTCTCGCAATCTCGGCAAAGACGGGACAGGGGATGGATCGCTTGGTCTCGAGTTTATTTGATGAATTGGCTCGGGCCGGTAATGAAGGGCGCGCTTCAGCGCTTCTGACGAGAGAGAGACATCGAGCCGCCGTCGAAGAAGCGCTGGAATTTATTGACAGAGCTATGAACTCAGGGCACGGAACAGGCGTTGAGCTGATCGCTGAAGAGATTAGGCTCGCGGCGCGGGCCATCGGGAAAATCACCGGCAATGTATCGGTTGATGATGTTCTTGATCGGCTCTTTTCAAGTTTCTGCATCGGTAAATAATCGAATCTGTTTCACGTGAAACAATTTGGAAGAGCGGGTTTCACCCTTGAACCATTTTGATGTCATTGTTGTTGGCGGTGGTCATGCGGGGACGGAAGCGGCCTCAGCCGCTGCTCGCGCGGGCGCACGCACAGCGCTGGTGACGATTTCGAGAGATAGTATTGGCGTGATGTCCTGCAATCCGGCGATTGGCGGATTGGGAAAGGGGCACCTCGTTCGTGAGATCGATGCGCTCGGCGGGGTGATGGCTTTGGCTGCCGATCAGGGCGGAATTCAATTTCGCGTTCTGAACCGCAGTAAAGGTCCGGCGGTTCGAGGTCCGAGAGCACAAGCGGATCGAAAGCTCTATCGTGAGGCAGTCCAGGCGCTTTTGTCAGAGGAGCCTAATCTTCAAATTATTGATGGTCTAGTTGATGATCTGATTTTGGCATCCGATCAATCGCGGGTGAAGGGCGTTCGCTTGGCCGATGGGCGGGAGCTTTCGGCACCTGCGATTGTTCTGACGACAGGCACCTTTTTGAATGGTCTTGTCCATATCGGGCCGGTGACGTTTCCGGCCGGAAGGATGGGTGAGCCCCCTTCAAGAGGACTTTCAAAGACGCTTTCCGCATTGGATTTTCCTTTGGGGCGTCTGAAAACAGGTACACCACCGCGCCTTGATGGTCGAACCATCGATTGGGCCTCTCTGGAGCAGCAGCAGGGCGATGATCCGCCGGAGCCCTTTTCAGCTTTGACGGAGCGGATCGATACCCCTCAAATCGCTTGCGGGATCACCTGGACGACCGATGTTGGACATGAGGTTATTCGGAGCCGTTTAGGGGATGCCCCAATCTATTCTGGTCAGATTGATGGTCGGGGACCGCGTTATTGCCCTTCGATTGAGGACAAAGTAGTTCGTTTCGGGGATCGGACACGGCATCAGATCTTTTTGGAGCCAGAAGGGCTCGACGATGACACGGTCTATCCCAATGGGATTTCGAGCTCGATGCCCGAGGATGTTCAGCGGGCATTTGTTGCGACAATCCCGGGTCTTGAAAAAGCTCGGATCATCCGCCCCGGCTATGCGATTGAATATGATTATGTTGATCCGAGGTCGCTAGAGCCGACTTTGGAAACGAAGAAGGTACGGGGATTGTTTTTTGCCGGACAGATCAACGGCACGACGGGATATGAAGAAGCCGGCGCGCAGGGTTTGGTTGCAGGCCTCAATGCGGCGAAATTGGCGGGTGGCCAAGATCCGATCACGATTGATCGCACGGAAGCCTATATAGGCGTTATGATCGATGATCTCGTCACCCAGGGCGTCACCGAGCCCTATCGGATGTTCACTTCTCGATCTGAATATAGACTTTCACTTCGTTCCGATAATGCCGACGAGCGTCTGACTGATAAGGCCGTTGCCTTTGGCCTTGTGAAAGGCCTCCGCCAGAAGAAATATGCTGAACGCCGCGCTCAACTCGAGTACGCCCGGACACTTTTAAGGTCTCTCCAGCTAAGCCCAAGCGAGGCTGTCCAAAAGGGACTGAAGGTCAATCAAGATGGTATTAGGCGGTCGGCCTTTGATCTTCTTTCCTATCCCGATCAGACTCTTGCAAATCTAGTCCGGATTTGGCATGAGCTGGGGGATATCCCGGCTAATCTTGTTGATCGACTTGAAAATGATGCGCGTTACGCGGTCTATCTTGATCGTCAGCAGCGTGATATTGCTGTCTATCGGCGGGACGAGTCGCTCTTTATTCCCAGTGATTTGGATTATGCCCATCTTTCCGGCCTTTCAGCCGAGTTGCGGCTGAAGCTTGAAGCCGTTCGACCGCGCACCATTGGACAGGCGGGTCGTATAGAAGGCATTACCCCGGCAGCGCTCACGCTTCTTGCAGCAAAAGCTCGTAAAAGAGGCTCAAACCGCCCCCAGCGGGGCGAAGAGTAAAATATGGGCCAAGAGCCTTTTGAATTAGCGGTGAAGAATTCCGATCAGATAGAAGCGTTGAAACTCGTACCTGTTTCACGTGAAACAGAAATTCGGTTTGAGGCCTATATTGATCATTTGGTTCGATGGCAGAAAATCAAAAATCTCGTTGGTCCGAAAACACTCAGTGAAGTTTGGACCCGACATATTGCTGACAGCGCGCAATTGGCGCGATTCGTCGATGATGATGCTCGATATCTTGTCGATCTTGGCTCCGGCGCAGGTTTTCCGGGATTGGTTCTCGCATGTATTTTCGCCGAACGCCCTGGTTTTGAGGCCCATCTTGTTGAAAGTAACGGACGAAAAGCGGCCTTTTTGCGCGAGGTGTCCCGCGCGCTTAAATTGCCTGTCCATGTCCATGACGAGCGCATCGAAGAGGCTCTTGAGACTCTGTCTTTTCGAATCGGTGTTTTGACCGCGCGCGCTCTGGCGCCGCTTTCTGAGCTCTTCACAATGTATGGGTCTTTGCCGCAACAACCGCGTAAAGCTTTGTTTTTAAAGGGACAAGATATAGATAGTGAGTTGACGGAAGCCGCTAAATATTGGAATATTGACTATGAAATTCATCCGAGTCTGACCAATTCAGAGGGACGAATTCTGGTGGTTCATGCGGTGAAGCCGAAGGCTTAAATCTAATTTCCGGAGAGCGCTGATCATGGTTGAGGCATCTTTTGACCGCTTCGGGAGCGCTGCATCGCGGCCACGGATTTTGGCTTTGGCCAATCAAAAAGGCGGCGTTGGTAAAACGACAACGGCTATCAATCTCGGAACAGCTCTCGCAGCGATTGGCGAGAAGGTTCTGATTGTTGATCTTGATCCGCAGGGCAATGCTTCAACGGGTTTGGGGATCGATCAGAAGAGCCGCACGATCTCAACCTATGACATCATGACCGGTGAGGCCCCACTTGATCGCGCGATCCGTCCGACCGCTGTGCCTCGGCTTTTTGTTGCGCCATCAACGCTTGATCTTTTAGGTCTTGAGCTTGAAATCGCCAATGATCGCGATCGTGCGCATCGGCTGAAGAAGGCCATCTCGTTGCTTGGTCTTGCACAGACCACGACAGGTGAAGAAGCTTTCACTTATATCCTTGTCGATTGCCCGCCCTCACTGAACCTTTTGACGATCAACGCTATGGCGGCCTCTGACGCGGTCGTTGTTCCGTTGCAATGTGAGTTTTTCGCGCTTGAGGGCTTGTCTCAGCTTTTGAAAACCGTCGAGCAAGTGCGGCAGTCACTCAATCCCGGCCTCTCGATCCATGGCATTGTTTTGACTATGTTCGATTCGAGAAACAATCTTTGTTCGCAGGTGGTCGATGATGTGCGGGCTTTCATGGGCACCAAAGTCTATGAAACCGTCATTCCGAGAAATGTTCGTGTCTCGGAAGCGCCGTCTTATGGCAAGCCGGTTCTTCTCTATGATTTGAAGTCAACCGGCGCTCAGGCCTATCTCAAATTGGCCTCGGAGGTCATTCAGCGCGAGCGCGCCCTTTTGGCCGCTTGATGCCAATAGACTGCGACTGATTTATTAAGAAAAGGAAGACCCCCATGGCCGAAGAACAAAATCGGTCGCGTCTTGGTCGAGGCCTTGCCGCTTTGATTGGTGAAGTGAATGAAACGGCAGCCGCATCGGCTCCTGATCGTAGTCGCGGCGCCCGAAAAATTCCGACTGAATTTTTGCGTCCCAATCCCCGCAATCCCCGCCGCAGCTTCTCCGAAGAAGAACTCGAAGAGCTTTCGAATTCGATTCGCGAGAAAGGGATCATTCAACCGATTTTGGTCCGCCCGATTGCCGGCGTTGATGGTACCTTTGAAATCATCGCGGGCGAACGTCGCTGGCGTGCAGCCCAACGGGCCTCACTTCATGAAGTGCCGATTGTAGTGATCGAAGCAGCTGACCGTGAAGCCTATGAAATTGCGATCATTGAAAATGTCCAACGCGCGGATCTCAATCCGCTTGAAGAAGCGCTTGGCTATGAAAAGCTCGCTGCCGATTATGGTTACTCACAAAATGATCTTGCGCGCGTAATCGGCAAAAGCCGCAGTCACATCGCCAACACTATGCGTCTCGCAAAATTGCCACAGAAGGTCCAGTCTCTCTTGGCAGCGGGCTCGCTTTCAGCCGGACATGCACGCGCCTTACTTGCAGTCAAAGATCCTGAACAAGTTGCGATTCGCATTATTGAACATGGTCTCACGGTCCGTGATGTTGAGCGTATTGCTCAAGAAGAAGTCGGCGTGAAGAAAGTCTCATCTCCAACGAAGAAGAGTGAAAAAGACCCCGATACGAGATTACTCGAAAAAGCACTCGAAGATATTTTAGGACTCTCTGTTTCAATCAATCACAGCGCTCGCGGAGGGGAATTGAGAATCAAATATCGTACGCTTGAACAGCTTGACGATGTTTGTTTGCGGTTGCGCGATTAATTAGCGCGCTTGCATGGCGACGCGTCGCGCCGCTAGAGCCAGGCTAAGACAACAGCGTGAAAGCACCGTATCTGCAAGCGCCAAATTTTGACGCGTTAATAATTGTGCCTCACCAAGTGAGGTGATTGCAGATTGCAAAGCTGCCATTGACCATAGGGAAACTTGGCGACGAAATGCTGAGACACGCTTATAAAAAATTCTCGATTGCTTTTCAATTTCACCAAGAGATCGACCACCTTCCAAATCCTTTTGTGTGTTTAACAATAAGAAGGCATGGCGTAGAAGAGCGCCGATAATAAAGGATGGATCAAACCCTTCTTTGATGGCACGTTCGAGCAAAGAATCCATGGATTGAGCTTCGCCAGAGAAGACAGAATCAACCAAGATATCGATCGTCACCTGCGCTGCATTTGAGAGCACAGCATCGACATCATCACTCGTCACCGTGCCTTGCCCATAAGCATAGAGCGCAAGCTTTTCGAGTTCACGCCGCGAAAGAAGACGATCAGCGCCAAGCGATCCAATAAGCGCCTGCCGTGCATCATCGCCAGCCTTTAGCTTAAACTGACCAAGAACCTCATCAATGAGTTTTGGAAGATCGCGCCCCTCATCAGAATAGCACGGAAGCGCTACGGCAAATTTACAGCCCTCTACCGCTTGTCGAAGCGCGTGGCGCGGAGCCAGATCACCGGCTTCAATCACCACAGGACATAGCGGTGGCGTTTCAAAAAGGAGATCGAAGCTTGATTGATTGGTTTTCGTTCCGGCTCTCAGCCAGATCGTGCGTTTGGTCTCAAAGAGACCAACTGTGTTGGCTTCATCCTGTAACCGTGTTGGATCCGCAGTCAATTGATCGCCATCGATCCGAATGAGTTGAAACGGATCTGAAGGATCATCAATGAGTTTTTCGATGAGTGAGCGGCAGCGCTCATGGGCGAGGCCTGCATCTGGTCCATACAAAAGGAAAACTGAATAAGCGCGATCAGGTTTGCGTAAGAACGCTTCAATGTCACCGCTCTTCAGAGCCGCCATGACTTAAAAATCCTATTTCGCACGACTGGCAAAATATGCCGCAAGATCGGTTTCAATTTGACCAGCAAGCGATTTCGCAATTCGAATCTTGGCTTCGCGGAACGCACGTACCGCGGCGAAGCGCTGTGAGAGTCGGTCAACTGAACCCGATGCGACAGATGTTCCCTGGTGAAGGGTCTTGCCACCATTATCTGTGAGCGTGTAGCGCGCGGTTATCGAGACAGAGGCGGCGTCAGCACCATTACCCGTCGAATCAATCGCAACCGATTGACTTGATTCCGCCAGCGTCACTGAAAGAGTATAATTTGACGGCTTGTCTTCGGGGACTGCACCCCCATTCAAATTGAACAGTAACTCTTCACGAAGATAATGGCCGGCAACATCGGGGATTGGTTTCACTTCAATAGAAGACAATGTCGTTTTGACACTTTCACCATTCACCGATCCGTAAAGCGGTCGCATACAACCAGTGAGAATCAAAGCGAGGACGATGACGACTCCGCCGCGGATGAATTTCAAAGAGTGATCAGACCACCACATTGACGATCCTTTGCGGCACGATAACAATCTTCTTTGGCGATTTACCATCAAGCGCCGCTTTGACGGAATCAAGAGCAAGAACGGCCTGTTCAATCGTTGCGTTATCAGCTTGCCGCGCGACCGTGATTTCAGCGCGCTTCTTACCATTGATCTGGATCGGCAAAACAATGTCGTTCTCTACGATCAAACTATGATCAGCTTTCGGCCATGACGTCTCGGCAATCAATGTGCGATGGCCGAGCTCCGCCCAGCATTCCTCGGCAAGATGAGGCATCATCGGGGCGATGATGGCGATCAAGAACTCACTCGCTTCCCGCATCGCGGCGATCCATTGCGGACTGACTTTCTTATCCTTCTTGACCGCAAGCTCTGCCTGCAAGGCATTCGCCAATTCATAAGCGTGAGCGACGCAGCGATTAAAGCGTAAGCGTTCGAGATCGTCTTCGACACGAATGATCGACCGATGAGCAGCTTTTCTGATCGTGACCACTGCGTCTTCAGCCGCGGCATCATGCGCGTTTTCCGAAGGCTGAAGATCAGCTACTTCGCCGACAAGACGCCAAAGTCTTTGAATAAAACGCGCAGCGCCCTGAACACCTTCTTCGGTCCAAATCACATCGCGCTCGGGCGGTGAGTCTGACAACATGAACCAGCGTGCCGTATCAGCGCCATAGCTGCCAATGATGTCGTCGGGATCAATCGTGTTTCGTTTTGATTTCGACATCTTCTCGATGGAACCGATTTCAACAAGCGATCCATTCGAAATCAATTTCGCGCGGCGTTCACCACCATCGGAATAAATCTCGATCTCGGCCGGCGTCACCCATTGGCCGTCTTTGTCACGATAGGTTTCATGAACAACCATGCCTTGTGTGAACAAACCATCAAAGGGCTCATCCATACCCGCATGGCCAACCTTCTTCATCGCACGTGTGAAAAAGCGCGAATAAAGAAGATGAAGAATCGCATGTTCGATGCCGCCAATATATTGATTGACCGGTAACCACCCATCAACAACCGCGCGCTCTGTCGGATGATCCTCTAACCACGGATTGGTGAAACGCGCGAAATACCAGGACGAATCGACGAATGTATCCATCGTGTCGGTTTCACGACGCGCCTTCTTTCCGCATTGTGGACAGTTTGTATGTTTCCATGTCGGATGACGATCAAGCGGATTGCCGGGAACATCAAAAGTGACATCATCTGGCAATTTCACAGGCAAGTCTTTGATCGGAACGGGAACAGTGCCACAGACCTCGCAATGAATAACCGGGATCGGACATCCCCAATAACGTTGCCGCGAAATACCCCAATCCCGCAGACGGAAATTGATCTTGCGCGTCGCGACGGGCTTGTTGCCTAAGCTTTCCTTTTCAAGACGTTTTGCAACTTCTTCCTTGGCGGTCTCGATTGTCAAACCATCGAGGAAAGAAGAATTACAAATCTTGCCTTCACCATCATAAGGCACATCACTAACGTTGTACGTCTTCGGATCCTGATCCGGCGGGCAGACGACCGTTTTGATCGGGAGTTTGTAGGCGGTCGCAAAATCAAAGTCACGCTGATCATGCGCGGGGCACCCGAAAATGGCGCCTGTGCCATAGTCCATCAAAATGAAATTCGCGACATAAACAGGAAGCGTCCATGAGGGATCAAAGGGGTGGGTCACGCGAAGGCCCGTATCAAAACCCTTCTTCTCAGCTTTATCGATCAGCTCTTGCGCGGTGCCCATTTTACGGCAGTCTTCAATGAAGGCTTGAAGATCCGGATTGCTTTGAGCAACTTTTTTGGAAAGCGGATGTTCGGGTGCCAATGCAATAAAGCTTGCTCCGAAAAGTGTATCGGGGCGCGTTGTGTAAATTTCAATTTCGCTTTCGCTTATTGCAGCTTGATTGGCTTCAAGTGCAAAACGGACAGAAAGACCCTCAGATCTTCCGATCCAATTTTTTTGCATCAAGCGAACTTTTTCAGGCCAACGTTCGAGCCTATCAAGCGCGTCATTGAGCTCTTGCGCATAATCGGAAATTTTAAAGAACCATTGTGTGAGCTCGCGCTGTTCGACAAGCGCACCGGAACGCCATCCGCGTCCTTCAATCACTTGCTCATTGGCAAGAACAGTTTGATCAACCGGATCCCAATTCACGCGAGCAGTTTTTCGATCGATGAGACCGGCGCCCAGAAAATCCAAAAACATACGTTGTTGATGTTTATAGTAAGAGGGATCGCAAGTTGCGATTTCGCGATGCCAGTCAAGCGACAGTCCCATGCTTTTGAGCTGGTCGCGCATGGTTGCGATATTGGCATAAGTCCATTTTGCTGGATGAGTCTTATTGGCCATCGCGGCATTTTCGGCCGGCATGCCAAACGCATCCCATCCCATCGGATGAAGAACATTGAACCCGCGCGCTCTTTTATAACGCGCGACCACATCGCCCATCGTGTAATTGCGGACATGGCCCATATGGATGCGCCCCGACGGATAGGGGAACATTTCGAGCACATAATATTTGGGTTTAGGATCTTCGTTCCGGGTCCGAAAAAGTTCCTTCTCGTCCCAGGTGGCCTGCCATTTCCGCTCAGCTTCACGGGCGTTGTAACGCTCGGTTCTCATGATCTATCCGGATGTTCTCATTTAAAAATACAAAAACAACGCGCCGACTCTTGCCTCGCGCGGGTTGGGCGGACTAGGACACGATTGGGCTTTGGGGTCAATGTCCCAAAAACGGGAAGGGCTGATCATGACACAATCCACTCCCGACGACGTCAAGAACCGCTATCTCTCTGTCCGCCACGCGGTTCAAAGAGCCGCTCGTGATGCAGACAGAGCAGAGGCGGATGTCACGCTCGTGGTTGTGTCAAAAACCTTTGGGCCTGAAGACATCGAACCCGTGCTCTTGTCAGGGCACCGGATCTTTGGCGAAAATCGTGTCCAAGAATCGCAAGGCAAATGGCCCGAACTGAAGGCGCGATTTCCCGATGTCGAATTGCATCTCATCGGTCCTTTGCAGAGCAACAAAGCCAAAGAGGCCATTGCTCTTTTCGATGTGATTGAGACGGTCGATCGCCCGTCGATTGCCGAGGCGCTTTCGAAGGAGCTCAAAAAGACCGATCGGCGGCCAAAACTCTATGTTCAGATCAATACGGGCGAAGAGCCGCAAAAGGCTGGAGTCGCGCCGAAAGTGGCTGATGACTTCTTAAAACGCTGCCACGCGGAATGGGGTCTCGAGATATCGGGCTTGATGTGTATCCCGCCGGTGGACGAGCCGCCTTCGCCTCATTTCGCGCTTCTTCGCAAAATTGCCGAACGTAATGGGCTGAAAATCCTCTCGATGGGAATGAGCAGCGATTTCGAGGCGGCGATTCAGCTTGGCGCGACCCATGTTCGCATCGGCAGTGCGATTTTCGGTCATCGGGGCTAGAAGAGCCCCGCCCAGTCTCACCCAATGACGATGCGGCTTTGTCGGGTGAGACGCGAAAGAAACAGCATCATATCTTTACGGCCGAGTGCGAGACATCCTTCGGTGGGTTTTAAGCCTGGTCTTGCGAGATGGATAAAAATCGCACTGCCACGTCCGCGAATCGCGGGACTCGCATTCCAATCCGTCTCGAGCACGATGTCATAGAGCGGATCTTCACGCCACATCGTCTCATGTGACGCGGTGAAGGGGAGCTGCACCAATCGATTATAGCGGGGCGATTCTATATCATCACACCAGCCGTAATCTTTCTGGATCATCTTTACCGGCAATGGGAAAGCCCGGCTCGGCCATTGGTCGCGTCGGATATAGATGTTCAAAATCTTGAGTGTTGCTCTTGGCGTTCCGCCATCACCTTCGCGCTTTGCCGCAACCACGCCGCTGCGTCCAATCGCACAAGGGAGCACAAGGCTGCAACCATCAAGATGAGCCTTAGTGTGCTCGGTTGGATGGCGGCGAAGAAAAAATGTTGTCATGGACGAGCGGTGTTCATTTCTAAAACAAGTTGCTTTTCTTTATCATTAAAGGAAAGGTCACCCGTATGAAAACGAAATACAATCATTTATTTTCATTTGCGGTTTGAGTTTGGACGAGTCCATGCCCCACCCTTTATCAATTCTGATTATGGGTTCGGACGCCTCCGAGATCGCGGCTGTTGCGACGCAGCTCGAATCTGAACCGGATTTCAAACCGATTGGGTTGGACCTCTCTGTTGAGACTCTTGATCAAAACGAGCTTGATTACATTGACGCATTATTGATTTTACCGAAAGCCGATCCCGCGAAGTGGAAAGCGCTTCTCGGAACGCAATTTCGTGCCCCATTGATCGGACTGGGTTTCAGCGGTGAAGAACTGAGCGAGCAAATCAATCTCCCGGTCAAATCGAGTTTTCTTGTTCAACGTATCAAAGCGTTGATCAGAAATTTCCAATCACGATCTGATTATTTTATTTCGGTGGGATCGTTCAAGCTTTATCCCGCGTCGCGGCATTTGTTGTCTCATCAAGGCGATGAATTGAAATTGACCGATAAAGAAGTTGAAATTCTTCGTTATCTTCATCGCGCGCGTGGCGCGATTGTTTCACGCGAAGAGCTTCTGACCAATATATGGGGTTATCATGAATCCGTGACGACCCATACGACTGAAACGCATATTTATCGATTGAGACAAAAGATCGAAACGAATAGTGATGAGGCCGCCATATTGATCACCGAGCCAGGTGGTTATCGATTGGCTGAAGCAGTCAAAGAGTCTTAAGTAAAATGGCCATCAGCGACGATATAAATCTTCTGCAACAACTGGATTTTTTCAAAGTCTTTCCGGAAGGTGCATTGCGCATGATTCTTTTTGCCGCTGAGCGTCGAAAGCTTGCCGAAGATGAAAAGCTCTTCTCGAAAGGCAGTCCCTCGACAGGGGGATATGTTGTTGAGAGCGGATTGATAGCCTTATCCGACGATGCGGATCACCCTGATCTTGAACGCCTTGGGCGGGGAGCATTGATTGGTGAGATCGCGCTTCTTGCGAGTGGAGAAAGACCCGTGAATGCTGTTGCACGGATGGACTCGCAAGTGATTGTATTGCCGCGCGCTTTGATGCATCGGCTTTTATCTGAATATCCGCAGTCAGCCAAAGCGCTTGCTGAACAGATCGCCGTTCGCTCGCAGGCGCTCTATCAAGCTTTGCAAAATCTTGAGTCGAGAGTTCTGGTCTAAGTGACCGTAATCGTGACAGGCACATGATCTGATGGTCGCTCCCATCCGCGTGCATCGCGATGAATATCGGTCTTTTTTAAACTGCCCGTCAAATCCTCTGATACCCAAATATGATCAAGACGACGACCACGATTAGAAGCCACCCAATCGGCCGCGCGATAGCTCCACCAGGTAAAAAGCTTTTCGGGTTCAGGCTTTAATGTTCTGACGGCATCAACCCATTTCCCAGATTTGATCGCTGTGTTGAGCTTATTGCATTCGATGGGTGTGTGCGAAACCACATCGATCATTTGCTTATGACTCCACACATCATGTTCGAGCGGAGCAACATTGAGATCACCAACAAGAATGGCCTTCTTCTTCGCCGGTTTCTCTTTCTTGCCCCACTGGCTCATCTCGTCGAGAAAAGTCAATTTATGAGCGAATTTTTCATTGGCTTCGGGGTCGGGAATATCGCCGCCCGCAGGGACATAGAAATTATGAATGGTCAGGCCACTTGCGGGTCCTGCTTTATCGGAAAGCTCGACATTGATGTGTCGGCAATCGGTTTTTCCGGCAAATTGTTTGACGGACTGCGTCGCGAAGGGAAGGCGCGATAAAATGGCGACGCCGTGATATCCTTTCTGACCGCTCACAGCGATGTGGCCATATCCCAATTTTCTGAAATCGCTATGCGGGAATTGATCATCGGGACATTTTGTTTCTTGAAGACAAAGAATATCGGGTTTGCTCTCTTTGAGAAACTTCTGAACAAGGCCCGAGCGCAGCCTAACAGAATTGATATTCCACGTCGCGATTGTGAAGGCCATAAGATCTCCCATTGTCTGTCTAAGACCTAAGGGAGAGAGCGACGATACCGCAAGATCAAGCGTCGTTGATTTACGACTTATCGAATATTATTTTATGGGTGTTATCGTATCAGGTACCACGAAATTCATCTGATCAAGCTCATGTTTCGTGTCAATCTGCGTCAGTTTGACCGTCACAGAATAGCCCTGAGGATCGGTCACCGCCCATCCTTTCAAAAGCAGGGTTTTACGATCGAAATTTAGGACGATTTGCGAACTTCCGCCAAAAGTCGCTTTGTCTTCAGCCTCAAGTGTCACGCGGTCTTTTTCAATTTGTATGTCGCCGAGTTTAAACTCTTTGTTGAGATCGATCGAGCGCGATAAGAGAAATTTGAGGGGTGTTAATCCAATTGAATAAAGGTCTTTTGTTCCCAGTCTTTGGTCAATCACTGCGACATTGTTACCATCAGCGATGATTTTCAATGCGCTTGGTGGATTATAATCAAAACGTAAACGTCCGGGGCGTAATACTAACAATTGTCCAGTGAAGGTTTGCCCGCTTTGATCAATTTGAGAAAATTTAGCGCTGAATTGTTTGAGACTCGTCAGTGCATTGTTGATCTCGACGATCAAGTCTTCGCGTGACAAGTCTTCGAGTGCCGGCGCGCTTGGAGCAGACTCTGTAACAGGCTCATTGACCTTCGGCGCTAAGTTGAGCGGTGCAGGGTTTACAGGAACGCTCTGGCCTAATTCAGGTGGCCGCCGTGGCGGCAAAGGAATTTTTCGCGCCGCCGCTGCGAGGTCCGCTGATAAGATGAAAATAAGAGAAGCAACGGCAAGACGCCGCGCGTCACGCCGCATGGCTGCCATGGCCACCCGCTTCCATCAGGATCTCGCGTTTGCCAGCGTGATTGGGCGAACCGACAACGCCTTCATCTTCCATACGCTCCATAATCGATGCCGCGCGATTATAGCCGATCTGTAAACGTCTCTGGATATAGGAAGTCGAAGCCTTGCGGTCACGAAGAACAATCGCAACAGCCTGATCATAAAGATCCTGCCCTGCTGATCCGAAGCTGCCATTGTCAAAGACAGCTCCGCCCTCTTCAACATCGGCTTGATCTTCCCGCGTGACATCTTCGAGATAATTCGGGCGGCCTTGCGATTTTAGATGGGCAACAACTTTTTCAACTTCACCGTCTGATACAAAGGGACCATGAACGCGGCTGATGCGTCCGCCACCGGCCATGAACAACATATCGCCTTGGCCTAAGAGTTGCTCAGCGCCTTGTTCCCCCAAGATTGTGCGGCTATCGATTTTCGACGTCACTTGAAATGAGATTCTTGTTGGGAAATTGGCTTTGATGGTTCCAGTGATCACATCTACAGACGGGCGTTGCGTGGCAAGGATCACATGAATGCCTGCAGCACGCGCCATTTGCGCAAGACGTTGGATCGCCCCTTCAATATCTTTGCCCGCGACCATCATGAGATCGGCCATTTCGTCAACGATCACGACAATGAAGGGAAGTGGTTCAAGCTCCATAACTTCATTTTCAAAAATCGCTTCGCCTGTGTCGCGATCAAAACCGGTTTGAACGGTGCGCGTGATTTGTTCGCCTTTGGCCTTCGCTTCGCTCACACGGGCATTGAAACCATCAATGTTGCGAACGCCAAGCTTCGACATTTTTTTGTAGCGCTCTTCCATCTCACGGACCGCCCATTTTAGCGCGACAACGGCTTTACGGGGATCGGTGACAACCGGTGTGAGAAGATGCGGAATGCCGTCATAGACTGAAAGCTCAAGCATTTTCGGATCGACCATGATCAAACGGCATTCTTCAGGCTTAAGCCGATAAAGAAGCGATAGGATCATCGTATTGATGGCAACCGATTTACCCGAGCCTGTCGTACCAGCGACAAGCAGATGCGGCATGCGCGCAAGATCAACAATAACAGGCTCGCCACCAATTGTCTTTCCAAGCGCGAGTGCCAATTTCATTTGGCTCTCAACAAAATCCCTATTATTGATCAATTCGCGCAAATACACGGTCTCGCGCTTTTGATTTGGCAATTCGATACCAATCGCATTGCGACCCGGTACAACAGCCACACGCGCAGATACAGCGCTCATGGAGCGTGCAATGTCATCGGCAAGCCCGACAACGCGTGAAGATTTAATTCCTGGTGCTGGCTCTAACTCATATAGCGTGACGACAGGACCGGGTCGAACATTACCGACATCGCCTTTTACGCCGAAATCATCAAGCACACTTTCAAGTTGGCGCGCATTTTCTTCGAGTGCCTCACTCGACATGACAGGCCCAACGGATTTCTTCGCTTCGGTCAGCAAGCCAACGGGCGGGAAAGTGTAGAGCTCTAATTGATTGGATGATTTCTTGGGCTTCGATGCCTTTACCGGCGCACGAGGACGACGCGGTTCAGCGACAGGTTCGTCTTCAACCTGTTCAACCTCGCTTGAGGGCTCATAATCAAAACCGGGCTCACGACGTGTTGAACGACGATCTCCTGTTGGTTCGCCAACGCCTTCCGTTGAACGAAAACGATTGAATATATTCGCGATTCCGCGTGCGACGATGATGAAAGGAACAAAGAGATTTTTGAAGCGATCGATCAGGCTTGGTTTTTCTTCGCTGCCATCTTCTTCGGACCACTCTTCATTGGTCTCGATCTCATCTTCAAAAGTTGATTTCCGCACGAAGCTCACACCTGATCCTGCGGCCAAACCAAACAACGCAAACAAGCCAAATGCCAAAAGAGCAAAAGGTTTGATCGGTAGACCTTGCACCGGAGGTAATGAAGCAATGAAAGCGAGGATCGCATCACCAACGATGCCCCCCAGACCAATCGGCAGCGGCCATGAGCCAATGATTGGAAGCGCACCGAGAATAGCAGCAGTCGAAAGCGCACCAATAGCCCAAAAGAATAAACGCCACCGGATGTAATTGATCTTTGTTGCACTCACCAATTTCAAACCAAGGAAGCCTGCGGGAGCAACGAGCGCGAGTGATGCCAAGCCAAAAAGCTGCATCAATATATCAGAGAGAATCGCTCCGGGGTGACCCATGAAATTATTGACGGGGCGATTGATCGCTTGATTAAGGCTAGGATCCTGTGCCGACCATGTCACAAGCGCAATCGATGTCGCAATCACGGCGACAAGAGTGATGATCCCGATAATCTCCGACACTCTTTGGGCGATAAATACACGCACATAACCGATGAGATCGGTGAATTCGAGATGACGCGAACGGGAAAGACGCATGAATTGACCACAAAACGACTTGGATCATCTTTAGTAGCGGAGCGCGGGTTAATGCGTGATTAACCTCGTGCTTATGACGAAAAAAGGGCGGCCAAAAGGCCGCCCCTTAAGTTTGAGGGAGGTTTATGTTCCCGAAGCGACAACGCTTCGGGACAAGGATCAGTAATTATAGGCGCGCTCGCCGTGGCTTGCGATGTCGAGACCCTCGCGTTCCTGTTCAACCGGAACACGCAGACCAATCACCACATCGACGATTTTGTAGAGAATCGCTGAGCCAACGCCTGACCATACAAGCGTGAGCAACACGGCTTTGATCTGTGTCCAAAGTTGCGTGCTGAGGGTGTAGGCACCTTCAACGGCTGTACCGGGATTGGAGATGTAATCAACAAGACCGACGCCGCCAAAACCTTTGCTCACAAGGATGCCCGTGCCGATCGCACCGATGATGCCGCCGATGCAGTGGACACCGAAGACATCGAGCGAGTCATCATAGCCAAAGGCATTCTTCACGGTCGAGCAGAAGAAGAAGCAGACTGCTCCTGCCACAAGACCAAGAACAACAGAACCCATCGGACCGGCAAAACCGGACGCCGGTGTAACCGCGACAAGACCAGCAACCGCGCCAGATACAAGGCCAAGAAGTGATGGTTTGCCCTTAGCAATCCACTCGACAAAGAGCCATGAAAGCGCAGCCGCTGCGGTTGCCACCATCGTGTTGACGAAAGCAAGCGCGGTGATGCCATTGGCTTCGAGATTTGAGCCGGCATTGAAGCCGAACCAACCGACCCACAAAAGTGCCGCGCCGATCATGGTCATTGTGAGTGAATGCGGGGCCATGAGTTCTTTGCCAAAGCCTGTACGCTTGCCAATGATCAAAGCGCCCACCAAACCGGCAATACCGGCATTGATGTGCACGACTGTGCCACCGGCAAAATCAAGCGCGCCCCATTGGAAGAGAAGACCCGCGTCAGCCGTTACCGCATCAAGATTGGCTTGTGCCGCAGCCTTAGCCGCATCGTCTGTTGCCGCAGCCAAGGCTTTTGCAGCGTCCGCAATCGCATCAGGACCAGCCCAATACCAAACCATATGAGCGATCGGGAAATAAATTACCGTGACCCACAACACGACAAAAACGATGAGCGCTGAGAATCTCACACGTTCTGCAATCGCACCGATGATCAAGGCCGGTGTGATCATGGCGAAAGTCATTTGAAACGCCATATAAACAAGCTCAGGAATGACAACGCCATTCGAGAATGTTGCGACGGTTGATTCCGGCGTAACGCCTGCCAAGAAGGCTTTCGAAAGCCCGCCGATATAGGGGTTCACTGAACCACCATTGGTGAAGGCGAGTGAATAGCCGTAAGCGATCCAGATGATGCCGACCAAAGCAACAATGGTGAAAACCTGCGCCATGACCGAAAGCATATTTTTCGTGCGGACTAAGCCGCCATAGAAAAGCGCAAGGCCCGGTACCGACATCATCAGCACTAAGGCTGTTGAAATCAGCATCCAGGCGGTGTCGCCTTTATTCGGTGTGGGCGCGTCACCCGCATAGGCCAAACTGCCAGTGAGCATAGCGAGCGCCACGCCTCCCAGCAGTGATTTTGAAGAACGAGAGAAAGTCATGAGATGTGCTCCTGCGGCTCGCATGTCAGAGCGCGTCATTGTCGCGCTCGCCGGTCCGGATGCGGACCGCTTGTTCGATGGGAACGACGAAAATTTTTCCGTCGCCGATTTGCCCGGTTTTGGCAGCACCCGTGATCGCTTCGATCACTTTGCCGACAAGCTCACTGGCAACGGCGACTTCAATTTTCAGTTTCGGAAGAAAGCTCACGGCATATTCAGCACCGCGATAGATTTCTGTATGCCCCTTCTGCCGCCCATAACCTTTGACCTCCGTAACCGTCAGTCCATGGACACCGAGAGAGGTAAGCGCGTCGCGAACCTCCTCGAGCTTGAAGGGCTTGATGATGGCCATCACAATTTTCATGGCGTCTTGATCCCTCGATTTGCCGTCATCGACCGGCCGGTCGTGACTTGAGCCTAGGATCCTGAAAACAAGCCTCGTGCCACAGCGTTTTTTAATGAAAAATCAGCCATAACAGGCGGTTTCGATGCCGATCGAGGCATAGAACAAAGGCAATTGATTAAAATTTAGGCAGATTAGCGAGAGGCCAGATCGGGCCGATAGCGTATCAAACCCTCTTGTGCGACCGAGGCAATCAGGGTCCCGTCGCGCCTAAAAATGGCGCCCCGCGCGAAGCCACGTGCGCCACCGGTAAAGGGGCTGTCCTGCGCGTAGAGGAGCCATTCATCCGCCCGAAAAGGACGATGAAACCACAAAGCGTGGTCAAGGCTCGCGGCCTGAATTTCCCGTTCAAACACTGTACGGCCATGCGTGACAAGCGTGGAATCAAGCAGCGTCATATCGGACGCATAAGCCAAGACGCATTGGTGGATCGCGGGATCATCAGGCAAACTGCCCGTGGTTTTGATCCAGACGTGAAAGCGAGGCGGCAGACCTTCGCGGGACATGTAGCGCTGGAATTCAACGGGCCTGAGCTCGATCGGTCTTTCCCGCTCGAAATATTTGCGAACAGGATCAGGCATCAGCGGCATGACACGTTCGCGAATTTCCTGTTCTGTCGGGAGTGAGTCCGGATCCGGAACATCAGGCATTGTGACTTCGTGGCTGAAGCCCGGTTCCTCGATATGGAATGACGCGGAAAGAGTGAAAATCGGTTGGCCATGTTGAATGGCTTTGACGCGCCTTGTCGTAAAACTCCGACCATCGCGAATGCGCTCGACATCATAAATGATGGGCGTTTTGGGATCACCGGGAAGAAGAAAATAGCCGTGAAGCGAATGGGGCGAGCGCCCCTCAACTGTGCGGCAGGCGGCCACAAGCGCTTGCCCGATCACCTGGCCACCAAAGACGCGCTGCCATCCCGCATCCGGATTATGTCCGCGAAACAAATTATTTTCGAGCCGTTCAAGGTCGAGAATGGAGAGAAGATCGGAAATCGCTTTCATGAGGCTCGCCTTTGAAAAGTCAAAATGACTTTACCGTTATTAGGCACAAAATATCTACCCTGCGAACTAGGTCCTGTCCCTAATTTGCGTCAGGACAAAGCTCGGCGTATGGAACGACCCATGTCAGAGAAGATCGACAAGATGCAGCATTTCGATGTCGCGATTGCGGGTGGCGGCATTGTCGGTATGAGTCTCGCGCTCGCGCTTTCCCGATTGAGGAAAGGCGCTCTGTCTGTCGCTTTAATTGATCAAGGCCACCCGGTCAGCGAGGATCGCGCTTTTGCCTTTTCAGCGGGTGCGCGCCGATTTTTGGATGTGCTCGGTGTTTGGGATCAGATTCTGCCAGAGGTGCAACCTCTCACGCAGATGGTGATTACCGATAGTCGTTTGAATGATCCCATCCGACCTGTGTTTTTGACTTTCGCGCATGACGTCTCGCAAGGCGAACCGGTCGCCTATATGATTCCGGAAAGCGCTGTGCTTCGTGCGCTTCAAGTCGCATTGAACGCTTCGCCTGTTCATCGCATGGCCGCGCGTGTTGAAGACGGTGTTCCCGATGAAGCGGGCACAACGCTCGTCTTATCGAATGGCCAAACTCATCGTGCATCATTGGTTGCGGCTTGTGATGGTGGACGTTCGCCCTTGCGTGAGAAAGCCGGCATCGCTTGGCATTCATGGTCTTATAAACAATCGGGTATCGTTGCGACGATTGGCATTGAACGTGATCATGAAGACATTGCGGAAGAGCACTTTCTCCCCTCAGGTCCTTTTGCGCTTCTCCCTTTGAAAGACAATCGGTTTTCAATCGTCTGGACCGAGTCAGATGATCGTGTTCCCTCGGTTCTTGCGCAGGGGCATGAATATTTTCGTGAAGAAATTGAACGCCGTGCCGGACATCGCTTTGGTCGTATAACTGTGTTGAGCGAACCACGTGCCTATCCGCTGCGTTTCGGTTTGGCACAGAAATTCGGTAGCAAACGGCTCGCGCTTGTTGGAGATGCCGCGCATCTCATTCATCCGATTGCCGGACAAGGATTAAATTTAGGCCTTCGCGATGTTGCTGCATTGATTGAAATCATTTCCGATCAAAGCGGCTTGGGTCTCGATCTTGGTTCATCTCTCGTCATTGACGCTTACGAGCGTTCTCGTCGTGCTGATATAGTTGAGATGGCCACGCTTACCGATGCGCTTAATCGCCTTTTTTCAAATGATGCGATGCCTTTGCGTTTGATGCGTGACTTGGGTCTTGGTCTTGTTGATCGCTTGCCAACTTTAAAATCGCGTCTGATCCGCGAGGCGTCAGCGGTCAATCCACGATTGCCGCGGTTGATGCGCGGCGAAACACTTCCGGGGCTTTGAAATCAAAGCCGAGCGCGGTCGAGCGCAGCGATCAGCTTTGTCAGTTTCGGATCATTGATGCCGAGTTTCTTCATCTCCGTATGCGTTGCGCGCACATAATCCGGATTTCGACCAGAGACTCCCACGCCTTGGCTTACCCGTTCGAGTAAAGCCTCGTGAGAGAGACCGCGTACAAATTGACTGTGTGTTCGATCAGCCGTGTAGGCAATTGCATCAACAAAACGACCGTCATTCAAGCGCAACCGATGCGTCGTCTCTACATAGACGGATGTGACCTGCTCGCGCTCACGTAAATAGGACATCGTCTCATCGCGCTTTTCCTGTGCGACCCGGAAGGCGACACCGCGGCATGAGCCGCCTCTGTCTAAACCAAGAACCAAACCCGGACGTTCTGGCGTGCCACGATGATGAACTGACAGGATGCACAACGCACGATGATAGCCAGAAAGGACGGCTGGGATACGTTCGACCCATTCGAATCCGGGTGACCACATAAGCGAGCCGTAGCCGAATATCCAAAGGTCATTATTTGCCTGATGTGCCATAAAAAATTCCGTAAAGAAGCCTCGATCCTGTGGCAAGTGTTGACTTTTTTCTTCCTCGAAATCGTTTACAAGATATCGATGACGCGCAACGCAGGATTTTGATGTGGTTGACAGACAGACAGGAAAAGAGAGACCCGCCTCGCGGTTGAGGCTCTATCTGGCGCCGGCATTGCTCCTTGCTCTTGCCCTTGCCCTTTCAATCGGATGGCTAATCCTCTCTCGTCAGGTTGAGACAAAGCTTGATGCGGTGATTGCCGAGGAGGCAGTAAGAGGACGCCTTTGGTCATGTGACGATCGCCGCATCGCCGGCTATCCATTCCGGATTGAGATCGAATGTATAAATGCACGCATCAAAGACAGCGGCTCGTCACAAAGTGAAGCGCGGCTTTCACGCCTTGGCGCCGTCGCACAAGTCTACGATCCCACGTTGATTATTATTGAAGCGCAAGCACCGCTTTTGGTGTTTTCAAAAGATCAACCGATTGCACGTGTTGAGTGGTCTTCCTTGCGTTCGAGCGTGCATATCTCGGGCGGCGAAACTGATCGCCTTTCCATTTCGGGTGACGGTGTATCTGTTAAAACGCAATTAAATGGACAGCCGTCAAACCTCGCGCTCGCGCATGGTGAACTTCATTTTCGGATCAAGCCCGAAAATGATAAACCCTCCAATCATCTTGAGTTTGTGGCAAAAGCTGACGGCGCCTCTTCGGATGTGATGCCGGGGCATCTCGCGAATATCGAATTGGCCGGAACCGTCGAGCAAGGCATTCAATTCTTGAATTATAAAGGCATCGAATCGCTTGAGACCTGGCGGCAAGCCAAAGGGCGGGTTCAACTCGATGCTTTTAAGTTCACACGCGGTGAACAAAATCTTGAAGTGAAAGGCATGCTGGGTCTCGATGATCAGCGTAAACCTTCAGGACAAATCGAAGTTTCCGGCAAAGGGCTCGAAGATCTTTTTAGATCGCAGGGACTGTCGAAACTCTCGGGCCTTCAAACATCAAATGTAAAAGTGCCACTTATATTCACTAAAGGACTCTTGCTTTTAGGTCCTTTCAAAGTGGCAGAGTTGCAGCCGCTTTATTGAGCAGGATCATCTTTTGATTGACGCCCAAAATCAGGTGTCGCCGAATCCTGTCCAATTTCAATGATTGATCGACGGATCGCGCGCGTACGAGTGAAATGATCAAACAGCATTTCACCATCACCCCAACGGATCGCCCGTTGTAGCGCTGATAAATCTTCCGTGAAACGGCCAAGCATTTCAAGCACGGCATCCTTGTTATTTAAAAACACATCGCGCCACATTGTCGGATCAGATGCGGCGATACGCGTGAAATCTCTAAATCCACCCGCCGAAAATTTGATCACTTCGGATTCAGTCACTGCTTCAAGATCGGCGGCAGTCCCAACAATATTGTAAGCGATCAGATGCGGCAGATGGCTTGTGATCGCGAGCACAAGATCATGATGCGACGGGGACATCTCCTCGACATTCGACCCCGCGCCTTCCCAGAACAAACGCAATTTTGCAACAGCGTTTTTGTCAGTGCCCTCAGGCGGCGTGAGAATACACCAGCGATTGTTGAAAAGCGTTGCAAAGCCTGCTTCTGGTCCCGATTGCTCAGTGCCCGCCACAGGATGGGCAGGCACAAAATGAACATGTTTTGGTAGATGCGGTTCAATTTGAGAAACGATCGCGCCTTTCACTGAACCAACATCGGAAAGAATGGCACCCGCCTTTAAGGAAGGCGCAATCTTTTCCATGACCGATCCGCACGCGCCAACCGGCACGCAGAGAATGATGCAATCGGCGTTTTTTACGCCATCCGCATAATCATCGGTAACGCGATCCGCCAATTGAAGCGCCGTGATTTTTTTACGCGCCCCTTCTGAAGAATCAATCGCAACAATCGTCTTTGCCAGATTCTGACGACGTGCCACGCGTGCCAATGACGAGCCAATCAATCCCACGCCGATCAGCGTCAATTGATCAAAGAGCGGTTTTTCAAGCCGATGTCCTAAACGATCAGGCACTTTATGATCTCGTCATGAATTGAGTTAGACACTCGACGACTTTTTTATTGGCTTCTTCTGATCCAATGGTCAAACGCAAACAATCGGGCAAACCATAGGCACCGACGCCACGAAGAATGAGACCTTGGGAGGATAAAAAAGCGTCTGCTTCTTTAGCAGTTTTGCCAGGAACTTTCGGAAAATGGAGCAATAGAAAATTACCGACGCTCGGCGTGACGCGAATGCCGAGCTTGGAAATTTCGCTTTCAAGCCATGGCAGCCATTTGTCATTGTGAGCGAGCGCTTTTGAAAGATGATCTTCATCCTTCAAGGCTGCGATACCCGCCTCCAATGCTGGACCATTGATATTGAATGGTCCCCTGATGCGATTGAGCGCATCAATGATTCCAGCCGGGCCATAGCACCAACCGAGACGTAATAGCGCCAGGCCGTAAATCTTCGAGAATGTCCGTGTCATCACGACATTTTCATTTGTCGAGACAAGCTCAATACCGGAGGCGTAATCATTTTTGCGAACATATTCTGCATAAGCCGCGTCAAGAACAAGCACGACATGAGACGGCAAACCGGCATGAAGCCGTTTGACTTCATCAAAGGAAATATAGGTTCCGGTCGGATTATTTGGATTGGCGAGATAAACAATCTTTGTACGCGGCGTCACGCAATTTAGAATCGCATCGACATCGGTCTGGAAATTCTTCTCTTTCGCAACAACGGGCGTTCCACCCGCCGCTTGAATGGCGATTTTATAAACGAGAAAACCATGTTCGGTGTAAATGCCTTCATCGCCCGGGCCGATATAGGCATTGGTGATGAGTGACAACAGCTCATCAGAACCGGCGCCGCAGACAATGCGGTTTGGATCAAGCCCGTAACGCGCGCCAATCGTGTCACGCAATTGTGTGGCTGACCCGTCAGGATAAAGCTCCAATTTTTCAGCAACCGCTTTGAAAGCGTCAACGGCATGAGGGGATGCGCCAAGCGGCGTTTCGTTCGATGATAATTTATAAATTTTACCCGTGCTTGCCGCAGCGCTTTTGCCGGGCACATAGGCCTCAATCGACATAACGCCCGGGCGTGGAACAGGAATGGGGCTTGGAGAAATCATATCAAGTCATCCAGCTTTGTTTTGTGAAAGAAGTTGAAAGCGTGCAGCATGGCTTCCAATTTCACGAATTGATGAGAGTTTAATCTGATGCGACGTGAAGAGGTCAGAAACAGATTTCACACTATGAGATCCCGGTCCCGATAAAAGGAATGACCGCCGCTGATCAGCATGATGAAACTCTGTCTCAATCAAAAGACCTTGTTGAGACAAAGCCTGACCCACGGCATCATTCCAGTCTTCTGTTTCGCAATGAAAGATAACGGTTTCGCGCACGGCCGCATCAGCAAGCGGTTTTGAAATCACAAAGACGGGCGTTCCCGCCGGATGATCGGGGCGTTCAACAAAAGGCAGGCGTGCAATGATTTTTGGAGCAGCTGGCGCATCGAGTCCCAACCACCAAGGTGACGCGGCCTTTTTAGAGAATGAGAAGATCCCTAAATCGCCCGCAGCATTTTGTACGGCTTCGATGACTGAACTCACATCTTGATGCGTCACATAAGGAACGGTGAAGCCGAAATGAAACCGCGCACTGTCGCGCATTTTATCATCGCCCGCCTCAACACTCGCGTGAACGGCATAGGGCGCCTGCACATAAGTAAAGGTCGAGATGATGATGCGCCAAATGCTCTCGATTGTGTCGAAGGGCAAAAGCCCATGATGGCGTTCTGCAAGCACTTTCATCATCGCGGCCTCGCGACCGGGGCGGAAGGCAGAGCCTGAATCTTGCGTCTTTTTTACCGTGATGAGCCGATCAATGATCGCGCCTCTTTCGATTAGCAAATCATGCATAGCCGCATCAAGGCGATCAATTTCGCGGCGAAGATCTGCGAGTGAAGGTTCGGCCATCAGGGCGGTCCGAGAAAGGGGTTAAGCGGGAGTGGCCCTGTCATAAAGCGGAAATGGGCAAAGGCAAACCCGCTTTAGAACATTTTGCGATTAAGTGGGTGCCGGTTAATCGAAACAAAATGCGACAAAACAAAGAGAGAGCATTTTGCGATTAAGTGGGTGCCGGTTAATCGAAACAAAATGCGACAAAACAAAGAGAGAGCATTTTGCGTGTTTGTGGGTGCCGGTTAATCGAAACAAAATGTGACAAAACAAAAGCGTTTTAGCGTTTTCTGGGTCGTCAAGGTTCTTGATTACAGTCCCAAAGTTCGCCATAAAGAACGATAAGCTCCTGTCAGGACCAATATGACCCATCATGCGGCTTCAGAGATCGGGCAGCGCAATGAGGCAACACATCCCTCGAGTGCCGTTGTCCATTTTGGTGTAGACGCCCCTCTTCAGCTTGAAGGGGGTGGGCAGCTCGCGCCTTGGTCGATTGCTTACCAGACCTATGGCGCGCTGAATGCGGATCGCTCTAACGCGATTTTGATTTGCCACGCTCTGACCGGCGACCAGCATGTTGCGAATGTCAATCCGGTCACCGGAAAAGGCGGCTGGTGGGACACCATGGTCGGGCCGGGTAAACCCTTTGATACAAATCGATTTTTCGTCATTTGCTCGAATGTTTTGGGCTCCTGTCTTGGTACAACCGGCCCCGCTTCGATCAACCCCGCAAATGGGCGCCCCTATGCGCTCGATTTTCCGGTCGTCACCATTCGTGACATGGTCAATGCTCAAGCGCGTTTGATGGACCATCTTGGGATCGAGACGATCTTTTGTGTGGCGGGCGGCTCTATGGGCGGCATGCAGGTTCTCGAATGGGTCGCAAGTTATCCGCATCGCGTTTTCTCCGCCATGCCGATTGCAACGGCTGCGAAACATTCGGCGCAAAACATTGCCTTTCATGAGGTTGGTCGCCAGGCCGTAATGGCCGATCCCGAATGGCGCAAAGGGCGTTATCTCGATGAAGGCACGCGTCCTGAAAAAGGTTTAGCGGTGGCGCGCATGGCCGCGCATATCACTTATCTTTCGGAGCAAGCATTGCATCGAAAATTCGGGCGGAATTTCCAAGATCGTATGGCACCGACATTTTCGTTTGATGCTGATTTCGAAGTGGAATCATATCTTCGCTATCAAGGCCGCGCTTTTGTGGAGCGCTTTGATGCGAATTCCTATTTGTTCTTGACGCGCGCGATGGATTATTTTGATCTTGCGAAAGATCATGGTGGCAGTCTTGCGCATGCTTTTGCGGGGACAAAAACACGTTTTTGTCTCGTCTCTTTCACATCGGATTGGCTTTTCCCAACGAAAGATTCACGCGCGATTGTTCACGCTTTGAATGCTGCGGGCGCGTCGGTTTCCTTTGTCGAAATTGAAACCGACAAGGGCCATGACGCCTTTCTTCTCGAGCTTCCTGACCTCTTTAACACCACGCGTGGCTTTATTGATTCTGCCGCGCGCGCAAAGGGATTGTCGGTAAAAGCGGGGGCGCGCTCATGAGCTCGCTTTCTTCTCATGATGATCAATTCAATGCGCGCGTTGATCTTCATCATCTCGCCGAGATGGTGGCTGAAGGGTCACGTGTATTGGATGTGGGTTGTGGTGATGGCACGCTTTTGCGATTATTGGCCGAGAAACGCGGGGCTGATGCACGCGGGATCGAGCTTTCGCAAAAAGGCGTGAATGAATGCGTGGCCAAAGGGCTTTCTGTCATTCAAGGCGACGCAGATTCTGATCTTATTTTTTATCCGGATCAATCTTTTGACTATGTGATTCTCTCACAGACGCTGCAGGCGATGAATAGGCCGCGTGAAGTTGTCGAACATATGCTTCGCATCGGTCGTTATGCGATCGTCTCATTCCCGAATTTTGGTCATTGGCGCATCCGGTTTCAATTGTTGTTTTCAGGCCGCATGCCGGTGACAAAAAATCTTTCATACTCATGGTACGAAACGCCAAATATTCACTTCTGCACGATTGATGATTTCAGATCGCTTTGCAAAGATATTGACGCCAAGATTGATCACGCCGTAGCACTTGATCGATTTGGCATTCCGGTGCGAACCGATTTGCCGCGAACACTCTGGAATTTTTTTGGTGAACAGGCGGTCTTTGTTTTGTCGCGTCGGTAATTTCACTTTTTATCCGAAAGCGGATGAAGATCACGCACAAGTCCCTTGAGACGTTCATCAGGAAGATGTGTATAGATTTGTGTTGTGCCAATATCGGCATGGCCGAGCAATTGTTGTACAATGCGTAAATCAGCGCCGCCTTGAAGAAGATGGCTTGCGAAGGCGTGACGCAATACATGCGGGCTGATGAGACGTGGCGACAATCCCACCTCAGACGCAAGCTCTTTTAAATCGCGCGCAAAAGCCTGGCGGGTCATGTGTCCGCTTTCGCTGTCGGACGGGAATAACCAGGCAGACGCTTTGAGCGCATCGCCCCCCAATTCAAGATAGCGCCCGATGGCATTTTTCGACCGTTCGGTGAGCGGCACCAAGCGCTCGCGTCCGCCCTTTCCGCGTATGGCAAGAAGCCGATCTTTCATCCGCGCGACCCGTGACGGCAAGGCAATCAGTTCCGAAACACGTAAGCCCGTCGCGTAGATGAGCTCCAAAAGCGCCGCCATTCTCGCCGCCCGCATCCGGCTTGCCGGGGTCTGGTCCGCACGCTCGACGCGCTCGAAGGCTGTCGCAATCAGACAAGTCACTTCAGCAATCGAGAGCGTCTTGGGAAGCGGCCTCTTCTGCTTTGGCGCATCGAGGCCATCGACGGGATTGTCCTTTCTGAGCTTTTCGGCCTGCAAAAAGAGATAGAATTGCCTAAGTGCCGCACGCTTGCGGGCGGCGGTCGAGGGCGCGAGGCCTGCCGCCGAAAACTGACTGAAAAGGGCCCGAAGATCGTTGGTCTCAGCCTCTTCCAGTGGCTTTTTGCGCTTTAAAAGCCGCGCCTCAGCGTCTTCAAGGTCGCGCCGATAGGCGTCCAACGTGTTTTTGGCCGCCCCTCTTTCGGCAGCCAGCATTGCGAGAAAATCCTCAAGGGCCGAGGATTTGCCGATCTCTTTGCGCGTCATGATGGTCCCATGATGCAAGATTCGCTGCTCCTATGCTATGACGCATCCGCAATGACCGGGGGTTGATGTGAACGAAGTGAATTCGCCTGTGAATCTGACCGAAACCGAGGACACGCGCGCGCTCAAAGCGGCTTTGGGGACGCGGACGATCGTGCTTGTCGGCATGATGGGCGCGGGGAAGACATCGATTGGCAAAAGATTGGCACAGCGTTTGGGCATTCCCTTCAATGATGCCGATGCTGAGATTGAACGTGCCGCCGGTATGACCATTCCGGAAATTTTTTCAACGCGCGGTGAAGCTGAATTTCGCTTGGGCGAGCAACGTGTGATCCAGCGGCTTCTTGGTGAAGGGGCAAGTGTTCTCGCCACCGGCGGCGGCGCCTTCATGAACGCTGATACGCGCAAACGCATCGCAGAGGCGGGTGTATCGATTTGGTTGAAGGCTGATTTTGATGTGCTGTTGCGCCGCGTGAAGAAGAGATCGAACCGCCCTCTTCTTCAAACAGAAGATCCTGAAAAAACGCTGCGTGATCTTATCGAGCTTCGCTATCCAAACTATGCGGACGCAACACTAACGATCCATTCGCGCGATGTTGCGCACGAAGTCATCGTCGATGAAATCATTGTCGAACTCTCTTCTCATTTTGAACTTCGCACGCCGACGATCATAAAGCCTGATCCCCTGTCTGATCTTGTGAAAGTGGATTTACCAGGCCGCGCTTATGATATTGTCATTGGAAGCGGGCTACTTGAAACGGTAGGCGAACGCATCGCGGCTTTAGGCAAAGGGCTTTCTGTTGCGATCATTACTGATGAAAATGTTGCTCAACATCATCTCGCAACGCTTCAAAACAGTTTGCAAAATTCTGATATTCGTTCTCACGCCGTTGTCCTTCCGCCGGGTGAAAAAACAAAATCCATGGCCATGGTGACAAAAGTGGTTGACGAGATTTTAGTTGCGAAATTGGAACGCGGTGATCTTGTTATTGCTTTAGGCGGCGGTGTGATTGGTGATCTCGCGGGTTTTGCGGCAGCGATCACACGGCGTGGTATGCGTTTCGTTCAAATTCCAACAACGCTTCTTGCTCAAGTTGATTCCTCTGTCGGCGGCAAGACGGGCGTCAATTCTGATCACGGTAAGAATTTGATCGGTGCTTTCCATCAGCCAAGCCTTGTTCTCGCTGATGTTGATTGTCTTGATACGCTCTCAAAACGTGAATTTGCTGCAGGCTATGCAGAAGTTGTCAAATACGGCCTCATTAATGATGCCGAATTTTTTAATTGGCTTGAAGCGCATCATGAAGGTGTCTTCGCCGGTGGCGCTGATCGCGTCTATGCGATTTCCAAATCATGTCGTGCGAAAGCTGCGATTGTGATGCGTGATGAGCGTGAAGAGGGCGAAAGAGCGCTGCTGAATTTGGGCCATACATTTGCGCATGCCTTTGAACGGATCGTTGCCTATGATGGCGCACGCCTTGTCCATGGTGAAGCGGTTGCGATTGGTCTTTGTTGTGCGTTCCAGTTTTCGCAAAAGCTCGGTTTGGCGTCTGGGCAAGATGCTTCACGAATCGAACGTCATCTTGAAAAAGTCGGATTGCCAACAAAAATAAAGGCCATTCCGGGATGGACCGCCGGTTCTGACAACATACTTGATGCGATGGCACAGGATAAAAAAGTGAAGAAAGGTCGTTTGACCTTCATTCTCGCGCGCGGAATTGGCGAAAGCTTTATCGCACCGGATGTCGATTCCGGTGATGTACGTTCCTTTTTGGATGACTATTTGGCCAGCTAGGTGAAAAACCGATCATGGAAAATCTGAATATTTCGGCGGATCCTTGGTTCGCTTTGGGTATTGTTGTATTTTGCCTTGCGCTTTCAGCGTTTTTCTCCGGCGCCGAAACGGCACTCACCGCCGCTTCGCGCGCGCGGATGCACGCGCTTGAAAAATCGGGCGATCAAAGAGCTGGACTTGTTAATCGCCTTCTCATGATGAAAGAGCGTTTCATCGGCGCGATGCTGATCGGAAATAATGTCGTCAATATTGGCGCATCTGCTTTCACAACCAGCGTACTTATCAAATTCTTTGGCGCTGAAGGGACGATCTACGCCACAATTGTTATGTCAGTGTTGGTGATCATCTTCGCCGAAGTGATGCCCAAGACGATTGCGATATCAAGCCCTGATCGCGCAGCGCTCATTCTCTCGCGCCCATTATCTTTTGTTGTCGCGCTTTTCGGCCCCATGACGATGGCGGTCGAAGCGCTTGTGCGCGTTCTTCTTTATCCTTTTGGTGTGCGTCTCGGGGATAATGAAGCCATTCTTTCAGCCACGGAAGAATTGCGTGGCGCGGTTAATCTTCTTCACAGTGAAGGTGGCGTTGAAACCGAAGAACAGAAAATGTTTGGCGGCCTTCTTGATCTTGCGGAACTTGAAGTCTCCGACATCATGGTTCATCGAACCAAAATGCGCACCATTTCTGCCGATTTGCCACCGGAAGACATTGTCAAAGAGGTTCTTGCCTCCCCCCATACAAGATTGCCTTTATGGTCAGAGTCATCTGAGAACATCATTGGTATTCTTCACGCGAAAGATCTTCTTCGCGCCTATGATGCTGCGGGCGGGAATGCAGCGAAGCTTGATGTTCGCTCGATTGCGCTTGAGCCTTGGTTTGTTCCCGATACGACCTCGTTGAAAGAACAACTCAAAGCCTTTCTTTCAAAGAAGCTTCATGTCGCTTTGGTGGTCGACGAGTATGGCGAGGTGATGGGCCTTGTCACACTCGAGGATATTCTTGAGGAAATCGTCGGTGATATTCGTGATGAACATGACATCCGCGTTCAGGGCTTGCGTGCGATGCCCGATGGCTCGGTTCGTGTCGATGGCTCCGTGCCGATTCGTGATTTGAATCGCGCGATGGATTGGGATTTGCCGGATGAGGAAGCCACAACCATTGCGGGTTTGGTCATCCACGAAGCGCAGACCATCCCCGAGGTAGGACAGATTTTCACATTCTATTCTTATCGGTTTGAAATTCTCCGGAAATCTAAAAACCGGATCGCCCTTTTGAAAATTACCGCTTTGAATAAAGCCAAGGCGGGTGAAACCGTCGAGAAGTCATAGAATTTTCGTTACCAATTATTAGTCAATATTCCCTAACGTAAGTCTATTCCCCCATGTCGATGGGCAATTTTTAGGATGGCTTGCGATGGATCTTGCGACTGCCCTTGGCCTTGTCGGTGGCTTGGCCGTTATCGGAATCTTAACGACGCTCGACGGATCTCCCGCCGCCTTCATTTCCGAACACGCCTTGATTGTTATTTTCGGTGGCTGTGCGGGCGCAACTTTGATCCGCTTTCCCTTGTCGACTCTCATGCATGGTTTCCCGACAGGGATGCGTTACGCCTTTCTCATGCATTCGTCGGAGCCGCGTGAACTGATTGAAGAAATTACAAAAATTGCGGATACGGCACGTCGTTCAGGCGCCGCCGCTCTTGAAAGAGTGACGGTCAAAGATCGCTTCTGTGCGCAAGGTATTCGCTATATCGCCGACGGCTATGATCGCGAATTCATTCGGGAAACTTTGCAACGCGATACGGACGCTTTTCTTCAACGGCTTGAGGAAGGCGGAAAAGTCTATCGCGCCATTGGTGATGCCGCGCCCGCTTGGGGTATGATCGGCACGCTCATCGGCATGGTACAGATGTTCAGCAATATGGAAGATCCGTCAAAGCTCGGGCCCTTCATGGCCATCTCTTTGCTCGCAACGCTCTATGGCGCGCTGATCGCCAACCTCATCTGCCTTCCTGTTGCTGATAAGCTTCAGCTCAAACTGGAAGAAGAAGATGTTTGTCGCGCGCTGGTCATTGATGGCGTGATGCAAATTCGCGAAGCCAAGAGCCCTGGAGTCGTGCGCGAAATGCTTGTCGCCTATCTGCCGATCAAACATCGCGAAGCTATGGCGGCGGCGTAATCATGGCACGCAAAAAGGGTGGTGGGCATGGTGGTGGAGGTCACGGATGGTTCGTGACTTTTGCTGATCTCATGGGCCTCTTGATGAGTTTCTTCGTCATGCTCGTGGCGTTCTCAACCCAAGATCAAGCGAAAATGAAATTGGTTGCCGGATCGATGAAAGATGCCTTCGGCATGCAGATTAAAAACCAATTCGCTTCGATGATCGAGATGGAGGGTACGCCGACCAAACCCTTTTTGAAAAATGCGAAATTCCTTCCGCCTGAAAATGGCACGGACCAAGCCGGCCCCGTTGTCGGCGAGAAGCGCATGGAGGGGCTCGATCTTGCCACCAATGACCGGACCTTTGCTCTCGCCGCCGCGACGCTTCGTCAGGCGATAGCCGATATGCCGGAACTGACCGAGCTTTCTAAAAATCTCATCATTCAGGAAACGAAAGATGGCCTCGATGTGGCTCTTGTCGATCAATCGGGCCGTTCAATGTTTCCTGATGGATCGCTTGAGCCCCTGCCCTTTGTGAAAGACGCGCTGATCAAATTGGCAGGTCCGATCCGCAAATTATCAAACCGGATCGCGATCACGGGGCACACGGCCCGTCCCGCTTCGGGCCAAAATGGCGAGGTCTCGCCCTGGGATTTATCAATTGGCCGAGCAGCCTCCGTGCGATCAATTCTTTCCGAAGCGGGTCTCCCTAAAGATCGCTTTGCTTCGATTTCGGGCAAAGCCGATACGGAACCGCTCTTCCCCGACAATCCGACCCTCGCGGCTAATCGGCGTATTGATATCTTGTTGATCAGAGAGCCCCCTCCGCTCCCGATCCAGAAGAAATTTTGATTTTTCTCTGCCTTGCAAGGCCCGATCAACTCGGTTAGCAAACTCCCAACCTGCTGAGAATGGGCGTAACGGAGCCTTAAAATGACCTATGTCGTCGTCGAAAACTGCATCAAGTGCAAATATATGGACTGCGTCGAGGTCTGTCCGGTCGATTGTTTCTATGAAGGCGAGAATATGCTCGTCATTCATCCCGATGAATGCATCGATTGTGGTGTTTGCGAGCCTGAATGCCCTGCCGAGGCAATCAAGCCCGACACCGAGTCCGGATTGGAATCGTGGCTGAAGCTCAATGCGGATTACGCCAAGCAATGGCCGAATGTAACGATCAAGCGTGACGCTTTGCCGGAAGCCAAAGAGTTTGACGGCAAGGCCGATAAACTGGCTCTTTTTTCCGCAAAACCGGGTCAGGGCGACTGATCCGATCCGCCCTTTAGACGGCAATTTCACGATAAAGCTTGGAAATAGTTAGATTTTCTGGTATAGACCAGAAGTCCCGCTTGTGGGGCGGAGTTTCGGTTCATTTGATCGGATAGAGCGGCCCCTTCCCCATCTCCCTGGTTCGGAAAACCCCTCGGAGCAAGAGGTAGGGAAGATTTTTGTTGCTGTGACCCTCGCGTGGATTTCACCAGGGGGGTTACGAGCAGAAATCGGCTTTAACATCCCGATCTCGCCGCGTTCGGCGCAAAGAAAGAGAAAGATCGCGTCATCATGACGACAACTTCAAAAAAGACGACCAAGGGCCATGGTTTCAAGACAGGCGAGGCCGTCGTTTATCCGACCCATGGTGTCGGCCGCATCAAATCAATCGAAGTGCAGGAAGTCGCGGGCTTCAAATTGGAGCTCTTTGTCATTTTCTTTGAAAAAGACAAAATGACTTTGCGTGTTCCTGTTTCGAAAGCGCCGTCCGTCGGTATGCGCAAATTGTCCGAAACCGCGATCATCACAAAGGCACTCGAGACCGTGACCGGCCGCGCGCGTATCAAACGCACGATGTGGTCGCGTCGCGCGCAGGAATATGAAGCGAAGATCAATTCCGGTGATCTCATTCAAATCGCTGAAGTCGTTCGCGATCTTTATCGTTCTGAAGCGCAGCCTGAACAATCATATTCAGAGCGCCAGCTTTATGAAGCAGCCCTTGACCGTCTTGTGCGCGAAGTCGCAGCCGTGAATACGTCAACTGAAAATGAAGCGCTCAAATTGATCGAGCAGCAATTGGCAAAATCACCTAAGCGTAGCAAAGCGGCTGAAGTGGAAGCCGAAGCCGAAGCTGAGGCCGATGGCGATGCGGATCTTGATCAGGAAGAAGCGGCTTAATCGCCATATTCTTTTTTCATAAGTAAATAATCAGGGGCGTATTTACGCCCCTTTTTGTTTTTTTGAACTTTGGATTAATCAGCCGTGATCAATTTATAATTCATACCGCTTTTGATTTTTGGGCGATCAAGTCCGTTGACGATCAAGAAACGATCAAGCGGACGATCAACACCGCGCATTTGTGCAATCAATTTATCAACCGTATCACTTTCAGATGCTGTGACCATCGTCAGATGAAGAGGTTGCAGCGCTTCGCGTTCTTCTGCTCTGAGAGTACGAAAGCTTTTAATCGACTCCAAGAATTGTCGATCAAGCTCGGGCGTTAGTATTCTTGTCGCAAAGATGAAGCGATATAGATCCGAACCTTTTTTTATCGCTGCAAATCGGAAAGACCATTTCGAATTCATGCCAAGACCCGTAGCGCTGCTCAATCCATTGATCAATGTCTCTTCAATCTGTTCGATTTTCACGCTGTCAATCCAACCTTTTTCGAGAGAGCCCGTCGGTGATTGATCGGATTGAATAATATCAAATCGCATGGCCGTTGTGCCATTCACATCAAGGCCTAAAAGCGCTTCTGTTGTGTTCTCAAGTTTGAGAAGAGATGGTGCTGTGAACGAAAAATCAAACCGCGGATGGATAAATTGATGATCTCGAATGACGCCACCCGAAGGATCTTCGCCATAAGTGAGACCTTCAAGCGCTTCGAGATAATGGCTTCGATCCGCTTCAATCGTGTCACTTCGTGCAACATCGCGCGCGGCGACTAAAGCGGCGGAGATTCGTTGAGGTGTTGCCGGATGCGAAGACAGAAACGTCATTCTGCGCCCCGCTTGAGAGAGAGTTTGGAAATTTGAAAGCCGCGACATGGATGACAAAAAGCGCGCAGCGCCATAAGGGTCATAACCGGCTTTTGCGACGGTTCTAATGCCAATTTCGTCGGCTTCCAATTCTTGCGCGCGTGAAAAACTGGCGCGCAAAAATTGCAGAGATTCTGTGTTGTTGGCCTCGTTCAATGCCAATCCCTCAGGCAAAGATCGCGCGAGTTTTTCGAGCTCTGCCCGCTTGAGTGCGTGATTGGCTGTCACATGCGCGACCTCATGCGCGATGACGGCGGCCACTTCCGATGTGTCATTAGCCAGTGCAAGAAGACCCCGTGTCACATAGAGTTCACCATTGGGAAGAGCGAAGGCATTCGGCGAAGAAGAATTCAAAATCGTGATGCGGTATTTTTGCCCAGGATCATCGCTCGCTGCGACAATGCGATCAACAATGCTTCTAATTTCGCTGCGCAAAGAATCGCGCGCCTGATATTCGCCACCAAACATATAGATGAGCGATGCGCGCTCTTCTGTAAGAGCTTTTTCAGGAATTCCCGTGGGGATCGAAGCCAACGGCCGCGAGTCACGCCCGGGCCCCGTGACACAAGCGGCGATCGGTAGCGAAATAAGAAGGATGAGGCTCAAGCGGGCGATCAACGCCAAATGCGCTTTGTCGCCTAATCTTTGCTTCCAAAGTCTCATCATGAGCGTTGTCATCAAACCAGTCTTCACTCATCCCGCCGGAGGGTCGGTCAGGATGCTTCCTTCATGCTCTAGCTGATGATCGATAAAAATGAATAAAAATCCAAGGCGACCCCCCTGCTGTAAATCCGGGCGGTCTATGATAAGACGCCTACCGACGGTCCCGTAGCTCAGCAGGATAGAGCGGCGGTTTCCTAAACCGTAGGTCGGATGTTCGAGTCATCCCGGGATCGCCACTTTTTGATCAGAACCGTGATCAACCAAAAGCGCCCCTGATCTAACTCAAGCAGCAGTCTTTTGCTTTATTTTTTCGATTTCTTCTTTGAGCTGGAGCTTTTTGCGCTTGAGTTCTTTGAGCTTGATTTCATTTGACGCGGGGTGGTTGCGTTCCCCTTCAATTTCACGCTCAAGCGCCTGATGGCGGCGAGTGAGTTCAACGAGATGCGACTCTATCGACATTCCGCTCCTCCTATATAGACCGATTACGAATCCGGTCACGATCAGTGTGTCACAAAATCCTCATCTGTCGAGGGCCGCTTTCAAACACCAGATTCGATGCGGCGCATAATGGCTTGCAAAGGTTTGAAGACATTTATCTTCCCTTCGCCTTGCAAGGTGAAACCACTCTCTGGCATAAATATGGCCACAGGCTTGCGGATCCGGAACCGAAAATACTCATGACTGATTCGTCCGGCTCACCGCCGCCCTCCGAGCTCAATGAAGATGAGCTTCGCGCCGAACTGCAGCAACTCCGTATTGAACACAAAGACATCAGTGATGCTGTCGAAGCGCTTGAAGCGATCGGTCAGGCGGATCAACTCCAGATCCGCCGATTCAAGCGCCGCAAACTTCTTTTGAAAGATCGGATCCGGCAGATCGAGGATCAATTGACGCCCGATATCATTGCCTGAAAAGTCTCCTCGCCCCTTGCCAGTCTTGAAGCTTCGGGCGATAGGCTGATTTCAATTTTTAGCGCCTCGAGGCCGATGACATGACAGACTCTATGACGCCTGTGGCGATCATTATGGGCAGCCAATCTGATTGGACCACAATGAGCCATGCTGCTGATACTTTGAAAGCACTGGGCATCGGTCACAAGTCCATGATTGTATCGGCGCATCGGACGCCTGATCGGCTTTATCAATTCGCAAAATCGGCGCGTGATGAAGGCTATAAGGTCATTATTGCGGGAGCCGGTGGTGCCGCCCATTTGCCCGGCATGACAGCGGCGATGACGTCTTTGCCAGTATTCGGTGTGCCGGTGGAATCAAAAGCCTTGTCCGGTCAGGACAGCCTTCTTTCCATCGTTCAGATGCCGGCGGGGATACCGGTCGGGACTTTGGCGATTGGCAAGGCCGGTGCTGTTAATGCGGCATTATTGGCCGCCGCGGTTCTTGCTCTTCAAGACAAAGGCTTGGCTGGGCGTCTTGACGAATGGCGTGCACGGCAGACGGCTGCCGTTGCAGAGACTCCATCGGCTGAGATGTAAGACAAGTGCTGAAACCCGGACAGATGATTGGCATTTTGGGCGGAGGCCAACTCGCGCGGATGATGGCGCTGGCAGCAGCCCCCTTGGGTTTGAAATGCCATATCTATGCACCGGAAGGCGATAATCCGGCCTTTGATGTGGCAGCGGCAAAAACAATTGCTCCTTATGAGGACCATGCCGCGCTCGAGCGCTTCGCCCGCACGGTTGATGTTGTTACGTATGAATTTGAAAATGTTCCCGCGAAAACGGCCGAGATCCTCTCGTCTCTCGTTGAGGTTCTGCCGCAACCTCGCGCGCTCGAGACCACACAAGACCGCTTGATTGAAAAGAGCTTCATTCGTGATCTCGGGCTCGCCGTGCCTGATTTCATTGCCGTTGATTCACCTGAAAGTTTATCTAACGCGGTTCAGCAATTAGGCCGACCCTCGGTCCTGAAAACCAGACGCTTTGGTTACGACGGCAAAGGCCAAGTGATTATCAAATCTGAGACGAATTTGGATGAGGCTTGGGCTGGAATCGGAAGAGCCCCTGCCATTTTGGAGCAATTCATTCCGTTTGAGCGCGAGGTCTCGGTCATTGCGGCGCGGAACGCTTCGGGCGACGTCGTAACTTATGACGTCTGCGAGAACCGCCACGCCCATCATATTTTAGCAGAGACCACTTTGCCGGCCCGCATTTCGGCTGAGACCGAGCAGGCTGCGAAAGATGCAGCAAGCCGGATCGGCGCGGCCTTGAATTATGTCGGCGTTTTTGCGGTCGAGTTTTTTGTCGGGGTCTTAGGCGCTCAAGAGTTTCTCTTGGTCAATGAAATTGCCCCCCGTGTCCATAATTCGGGGCATTGGACGATTGATGGCGCGGAAACATCCCAATTTGAGCATCATATAAGGGCTATTTCAGGCTGGCCTTTGGGGAGCGTGAAGCGGCTCGGACGGATTGAAATGCGAAATTTGATCGGCGGTGACAGTGAAAGCTGGCATGATCGTGCCTCCGAGCCGGGGCTCCATGTCCATCTCTATGGCAAGGCTGAAAGCCGCCCCGGGCGGAAAATGGGGCATGTCACCCGGGTTACGATATAAGCTTCGGAAGCGACTCATGTTTTCGCGATTTTTTGCCGATTCCCTCGTGGACAGGCCTGCGGCTTTCTGCTAGAGACCCCCACTCATGGCCGCTTTGGCCTCTGAAATTCAGCCAAAACCTATTTAGGTTTAAACCCTCGGGGAAATGACGCGTGCAGGTTCTCGTCCGTGACAACAATGTCGATCAAGCGCTGAAGGCGCTCAAAAAGAAGATGCAACGTGAAGGCATCTTCCGTGAAATGAAACTCCGCGGCCATTATGAAAAGCCTTCCGAGAAGCGCGTTCGCGAAGAAGCGGAAGCTGTTCGTCGCGCCCGTAAATTGACCCGCAAAAAGTTGCAGCGGGAAGGCCTCTTGCCGGCAACGAAGCCAAAGACTTTGGCACGCTAAGATTGTCCATCATCGGATGATCATCTTTTTGGGCGTTCCTTCTGGGGCGCCCTTTTTGATTCCGGGCTTGCATGTTTTGAAATTCTCTATCCTTGCGTCAGGCTTGAGAAATTTCTACGATATGCGCGTGTTGTTTTGATCTTCGCACACTCAAAATTTTGGACAGACACATGAAACAGACAGATGTCTTTTCTCGCTCGCTCGTTGTGGGCTCCCTTTGTGTGTTACTTGCCGCCTGTTCAACGACGGGCACGCCTTCACCGGGCCCCATCGTTTCTGTTGCTGAAATGGATAAGGATCTCGATACCGCGAAAGTGAATATCGAGTCGCTGACAGCGGTGATCGAAAGCAATCCGAAAGATGCAGCTGCGTATAATACGCGCGGCGCAGCTTATGCGCGGATCGGAAAATATATCGAAGCAGAAAGTGATTTTTCGAAAGCGATTGAATTAAAGCCCGGTTATGCAGCCGCCTACACAAATCGGGCGCTTGCTTATCGCCAAACGGGCCAAGATGATTTGGCCCTCAATGATTTCAATCGCGCGATTTCATCGAACGCATCTTATGGCGCAGCCTATCTTGGTCGCGGAAATCTTTATCGCGCTCTGAATAAATTTCCAGAAGCGATTGCAGATCTGTCGCAAGCAATCAAACTCAATCCTGAATCAGCGCAAGCCTATCATGCACGCGGGTTGATTTTCCAAAAACAAGGCCTGCACAAAAAGGCAACGAATGATTTCGATGCCGCGATTGATCGCGATCCTTTTGTTGCCGCCCCCTATCTTGCGCGCGGACAAAGCCTGATTGTTCTTGGAAAATATGATTCCGCCATCGAAGACTTCAATGCGTGTCTTAATGTGAACGCTGATCTTGTTGATGGATGGATGGGTCTTGGTCAGGCCAATGAAAAAAAAGGCGCGAAAGACACGGCCATCGAAGCCTATAATCGCGCCCTCGCTGTTGACGTTAACAACGCCGCAGCGCGTGAAGCACTCGCTCGCTTGAACGGGGAAAGGAAAAGCGAAGGTGGCTTATTCAAAAAGCTTTTCTGATCAGAAGCAATAAAGAGTCAGAACAAACAGTCTTCTGACTCCCCATTGTATCAGTGCGCCAAAGCCTTGTTGATGTCTTCGACCATTTTCTTGGCGTCGGCGAACAGCATGAGCGTGTTGTCTTTGAAGAACAATTCGTTTTCGACACCCGCATAGCCTGAACCCATGCCGCGCTTGATGAAGAGCACGGTTTTCGCTCTCTCAACATCAAGAATGGGCATACCAAAAATCGGTGATTGCGGATCGGTCTTTGCCGCCGGATTGGTCACGTCATTCGCACCGATGACGAAAGCAACATCAGCTTGCGCAAATTCTGAGTTGATGTCTTCAAGCTCAAAGACTTCATCATAAGGCACATTCGCTTCAGCAAGCAGCACATTCATATGACCAGGCATACGACCGGCAACCGGATGAATGGCATATTTAATCTCGACGCCTTCCTTTTTGAGAAGATCAGCCATTTCACGCAAAGCATGTTGCGCTTGCGCGACCGCCATGCCGTAACCCGGAACAATGATCACGCTTGAGGCATTCTTCATCATGAAAGCCGCATCATCCGCCGAGCCTTGCTTTACAGGCCGCGTTTCAACATGACCCGCCGCACCGCTCGATGTTTCGCCGCCAAATCCACCAAGGATCACGGAGAAGAAGGAGCGGTTCATGCCCTTACACATGATGTAAGAAAGGATCGCGCCTGAAGAGCCCACCAAAGCGCCTGTGATGATCAACGCCATATTTGAAAGCGTGAAGCCGATGCCAGCGGCCGCCCAACCCGAATAGGAATTGAGCATTGACACGACGACCGGCATATCCGCACCCCCAATCGGAATGATGATCAGAATGCCAAGTAACAAAGCAACAAGGGTGATGAGCCAGAAGAAGATCGTGTTTTGCGAGATCATGAACAAAATGATCAGCACAACAAGACCAGCGGCCAATATGATATTGATGAGATGACGACTTGGCAGCATGAACGGTTTGCCGCTCATATTACCGTTCAATTTCAAAAACGCGATGATTGAACCGGTAAAAGTAATCGCACCAATCGCGACACCGAGCGACATTTCAACAATGCTCGCGATTTTGATGCTGCCCGCTTGTGTTGTGATGTGAAACGCGTCAGGCGCATAAAGCGCACCGGCGGCAACAAACACGGCAGCAAGACCGACAAGAGAATGGAAGAACGCAACAAGTTGCGGCATCGCTGTCATCGCAATGCGACGCGCGAGAATCGCACCAAAGCCGCCGCCAACAGCAAGACCAATGAGCAACAGTGCCCAACCGGTCAGGCCTGCAGGAGGGGCAACAAGGAGCGTCGTGATCATGGCAATCGCCATGCCGATCATGCCCGCAAAATTACCTTGGCGCGAAGTAGCCGGTGATGACAATCCGCGCAGAGCGAGAATGAATAGAACGCCGGAAACAAGATAAAGAAGGGCTGCGATATTGCCGGACATGGGCTTATCCCTTCTTCTTATACATAGCGAGCATGCGTTGGGTCACGAGGAACCCACCGAAGATATTCACGCTCGCAAGGATCAATGCACCTAGTCCAAAAAGACGCGCGGGCAATGCGCCCTCTTCACCGGCAGTTGTCGCATCAACACCAATCGCGAGAAGCGCACCGACAACAATCACGGATGAAATCGCGTTCGTCACCGACATCAAAGGGGTGTGCAATGCAGGCGTCACCGCCCACACAACAAAATATCCAACGAACACCGCGAGAATGAAAAGCGCGAATTCGAAAACGAAGGGATCTATCGCGCCACCGCTTGCACCATGCGCTGCCGCGCCTGCAAGAGATCCGGCTTGGGTCGCAAGACCTTGCGCGATATCGGCAAGATCTTTTGCGGCATCGGCAAGAGCCGCCGCTTTGTCATGCAGCATTTGAGCGGTGTCGGTCGCCATGCGAGACTCCGTTAAATTAGGATTTTGGCTGGAAATTCGGATGGACAACAGACCCGTCGCGCGTCAGCAAAGTTGCTTTGACAAGTTCATCATCCCAATTGGGAGCAAGTGTCTTTTCTTTCTTGTCGATCATCGTCTCAAGAAAGGCGAAGAGATTTTTTGCGTAAAGCGCCGACGCGCTCGCGGCGATCCGACCGGGTAAATTGAGAGGCCCTAAAATCGAAACACCATTTTCAGTCACAATGGTTTCGCCCGCTTTTGAGAGCGCGACATTGCCGCCGCGTTCAACCGCGAGATCCACGATCACTGAACCCGCGCGCATCGATCTGACCATCTCTTCGCTGACGAGTTTCGGCGCAGGACGACCGGGGATCAAAGCCGTGGTGATCACGATGTCTTGCTTGGCGATATGCGAAGCGACGAGTGCCGCCTGTTTCGCTTGATATTCAGCCGACATCGGCTTTGCGTAGCCTGCCGCCGTCTCAGCCTGTTTGAATTCGTCATCCTCGACCGCAATAAATTTTGCGCCGAGCGAGGCGACTTGTTCTTTCGCAGCCGGACGCACATCAGTTGCCGTCACAATCGCGCCAAGACGGCGCGCCGTGGCAATCGCCTGAAGGCCCGCCACGCCCGCGCCCATCACGAAGACCTTTGCCGCCGGAACCGTACCGGCCGCCGTCATCATCATGGGCATGCCGCGCCCATAGGCGGATGACGCGTCAATCACAGCCCGGTAACCGGCCAAATTGGCCTGGCTTGAGAGCACGTCCATGACCTGCGCGCGGGTGATGCGGGGCATCAATTCCATCGAAAAGGTGGAGAGCCCGGCTTTTGCCATGGACGAAAGCGCTTCTGGCGAATCATAGGGGTCCATAACGGCAAGAACGAGCGCCCCTTTGGGGATCAGCGCGATTTCCGCTTCACTCGGACGGCGAACTTTGAGAACAACCGCAGCATCGGCTAAGGCCTCTCTCGCAGATGAGGCGATCGTGGCTCCTGCTGCCGCAAATTCAGCATCGGGAATGCCCGAATTCCTGCCCGCGCCGGCCTCAACCGAGACCGTGGCACCGAGTCCGATCAGTTTCTTGATGGTTTCCGGTGTCGCCGCGACACGGGTTTCGAGGGCAGCGGTTTCGGAAATGACGGCGATTTTCATGGCAATCCCTGTCTGTCTCGATCGATCCGGTGGATGAAGACTGTCTGAGGCAAACGGCCCAAGACGCCAATTGGATCAGATCAGGGTGAGCGCCATGACCACCAAAAGAGCGGTGACGGCAATCGTGCCCCATTTTACGAAACCAACAAAGCGACCATAGGTGCGCTCATGTTCATTATAATCCATTCCGGACGCGGCGTGATCGTGGCTGGCCATGAAAAACCTCATTTTTCTATGATTGAACGCTTTCCTGATCCTCTATCCCATCACGTGCGCCCAATCAATGTAAGCGTGAGTAAAAGCTTTTTGTCGAAACTGCATGACAGACCATGCGTGTCATGCGAGGAAACAGAAGTGAGCCAAGGAGCTTCTCACTCATGCGCCTTCTCTTTCTCGGCGATATTGTGGGCCGATCAGGACGAAATGCCGTTCTTGATGCGCTTCCCGGATTGCGTCGCCGCTGGGATCTCGATTGTGTGGTGATCAATGGCGAGAACGCTGCGGGTGGCTTTGGCATCACCGAAGCGATCTGCAACGATCTTCTTGATGCGGGTGCCGACGCGATCACGCTCGGCAACCACTCTTTTGATCAGCGCGAGGCGTTGGTTTTTATCGAACGCCAGCCAAAATTGCTGCGTCCGATCAATTATCCCGCAACAACGCCCGGACGGGGCGTCACGATGATTGAAACCGAGTCCGGCGCCCGTGTTCTCGTCGTCAATGCCATGGCGCGGCTTTATATGGACGCGCTTGATGATCCATTCGCCGCTATTGATCGGGCGGTGACCGAAGCACCTTTAGGCCAGATGTCGGACGCGATTTTGGTCGATTTCCATGGCGAGGCCACGAGCGAGAAACAGGCTATGGGCCGTTATCTAGATGGCCGTGTATCGCTCGTTGTCGGCACCCATACCCATGTGCCGACATCTGATCATCGGATTTTGCCGGGCGGTACAGGCTATATGTCAGACGCGGGAATGTGCGGCGACTATGACTCCATTCTCGGGATGGCGCATGAGGAGGCCGTGCGTCGTTTCGTTGAAAAAACACCGGGCGCGCGGCTTGAAGCTGCCGATGGCGAAGGCACGCTTTCGGGCATCGCGATCGAAACCGATGATGAAACCGGTCTCGCGGTTGAGATCGCACCGGTGCGGATCGGGCCAGGGCTCGCGCCCGCTTTACCCGACTTTTGGGAAGCGTGATCTTTTCCCGTAAGTCTTTTCTTTCTAAAGGCAGAGTTCTATAAGCGCGCCGGATTTCTGTGATGGATCGAAAGCGATCCTTAACGAGCAAGTGGTGACTCATGGCCGGGCATTCCCAGTTTAAAAATATCATGCATCGCAAGGGCAAGCAGGATGCGATGCGTTCGAAAATGTTTTCGAAGCTGGCGCGTGAAATCACGGTTTCTGCGAAAATGGGTCTTCCAGATCCTAATATGAATCCACGTCTTCGCGCAGCGATTCAAGCGGCGCGTGCTGAAAATATGCCGAAGGATAATATTGAACGCGCGATCAAAAAGGCGCTTGGCGGTGATTCCGAGAATTACGAAGAAATTCGTTATGAAGGCTATGCACCGGGTGGCGTTGCTGTTGTGATTGAAGCCTTGACAGATAACCGCAATCGCACGGCCTCCGAAGTGCGTTCTTATTTCACTAAGGCTGGAGGCTCGCTCGCAGAAACAGGCGCGGTATCATTCATGTTTGATCGTGTTGGTGTCGTTGAATTTGATGTCAAAGTCGCGGTCGAAGATCAAATGATGGAAGCGGCGATTGAAGCAGGCGCCGATGATGTTGCTTCATCTGAAGATGGTCACGAGATTGTCACCGCAATGGAATCTTTGCGCGATGTCGCGAAGGCTTTGGAAGATAAATTTGGTGAACCGCGCAAAGCAGGCCTCGTATGGCGGCCGCAAAATATGATTGCGGTTGATGATGAGGCGGGCGAGAAAATCATGAAACTGCTCGACACATTGGAAGAAAATGACGATGTGCAGCGTGTGTTTTCAAATGCCGAATTTTCCGATGCCTTGATCGCCAAGCTTGGCGGATAAAATGGTTTTACGCATCCTCGGAATCGATCCTGGTCTTCGCAATATGGGCTGGGGATTGATTGCGCAGGAAGGTTCAAAACTTTCATTTCTCGCCTGCGGCACAATCAAATCGGACGAGAAGCAGGCGCTCTCGGAAAGATTGAAACAGCTTCACGATGGTTTGCGTGAAGTCGTTGCCACTTACACGCCCGATGAAGTTGCGGTTGAAGAAACTTTCGTTAACAAAGATGCACGCGCAACGTTGAAGCTTGGTCATGCGCGAGGGATTGCCCTACTGGTGCCCGCACTCGCTGGCCTTTCTGTTGCCGAATATGCACCCAATCTGATCAAGAAGACCATTGTCGGTGCCGGCCACGCCGACAAGGATCAGATTCATATGATGGTGAAAGTGCTATTGCCGAAATCGGACGCCAAGACACCTGACGCCGCTGACGCGCTTGCGATTGCTTTGACTCACGCCCAACATCGCGGATTATCGCAGCGGCTCAAAGCGTGACAGGCTCATCATTTCTGTTGGTCCAAGGTCAAAAACCCGCTTTTGAGACGTCCGAATCCCGTTATAGTTTGAACTCCGCTTTTGGCCGGAGACACTAAAATGTATCAACCGCCGCATTTCAACGAAGACAGTCCGCTCGCGATGCAGGGACTGATCCGCGCCTTTCCGCTTGGGCTCTTAATCACGCATGGGGAGAGTGGACTTATCGCCAATCCTATTCCCTTTATTCTTGATCCAGAAGCGGGTGAACATGGTGCACTTCGCTGTCATGTGGCGCGCGCCAACAATCAATGGAAAGAGATCGGCGAGGGGCTTGATGTACTGATCGTATTTCAAGGCGCGCAACATTATGTTCATCCGGGCTGGTATGAAACAAAGCGTGAGACGGGCAAAGTTGTGCCGACATGGAATTACGCGATGGTGCAGGTGAAGGGCCGGGCGCGTGTCATGGATGATGCCTCATGGCTTGCGCACCAAATTCGTGATCTCACCGAAATGATGGAAGGCGCTTATCCAAAGCCTTGGGCTGTTGATGATGCCCCCGCGCCCTATATCGACGCGCAAATCCGTGGCATTGTCGGTATCGAAATCACCGTCACAGCGATGATGGGTAAATGGAAAGTCAGTCAAAATCGCAATGAAGCTGATCGCGAGGGTGTCGTTGAAGGATTACGAGCGCAGCATGATGATGAAGCAGAGGCCATGGCCGCGCTCGTCGCTGATCGATTGCATACTGAAGATCAGAAGGCCTCTCGATGATCGGTAAACTCAAAGGCGTGGTTGACGGGATCGGCGAAGATCATGCGCTTATTGATGTGCATGGTGTCGGCTATCTTGTGCAAGCCTCATCACGTACATTGCAAGGTTTTCGCAATGGTGAAGCTATAACTCTTTTTATCGAGACGCATGTGCGCGAAGACGCAATCAGATTGTTCGGTTTTTCGACTGAGCAAGAGCGTGAATGGTTTCGTCTTTTACAAACTGTGCAAGGCGTTGGTTCAAAAGTCGCGCTCGCGATCCTTTCTATTCTTTCGGGTGGAGAGATTGCAACAGCCATTGGCACGCAAGATAAAGCGATGATCGGACGCGCGCCGGGCGTGGGTCCGAAACTCGCGCAACGGATTGTCACCGAACTCAAAGACAAATCTCCTGCTTTGACGGCAATTGATTTGGGTCTTTCAACGCTTGCAACATCCGTTGCTGAACGCGCGGCACCGAAGCCGGTTGCCGATGCCATCTCAGCGCTTGCTAATCTTGGTTATCCGCAAGCTTCCGCCATGAGTGCGATTGCGGCGGCGGTGAAAGCCTTAGGCGACGGCGCTGAAACATCGGCGCTTATTCGCCAAGGCTTGAAGGAGTTAGCAAAGTGACGCGTCCCGGCCTGATGACATCTGAAAAGCGTGAAGATGATCTTGATACGTCTTTGCGTCCTTTAGTGCTTGATGATTTCACCGGCCAAGCAGCCGCGCGCGCGAATTTGAAAGTGTTTATTGAAGCGGCAAAGGCGCGCAAAGACGCTTTAGATCATGTGCTTTTTGTCGGTCCGCCCGGTTTGGGTAAAACGACACTTGCTCAAATTGTTGCGCGCGAACTCGGCGTTAATTTTCGCTCGACATCCGGTCCTGTGATTGCGAAAGCGGGGGATCTTGCGGCACAACTCACCAATCTCGAAGAGCGTGATGTTCTCTTCATTGATGAAATTCATCGCCTTAATCCATCGGTAGAAGAAATTCTCTATCCCGCGATGGAAGATTTTCAATTGGAGTTGATTATAGGTGAGGGGCCTGCCGCGCGTTCTGTCAAAATCGATTTGGCAAAATTCACGCTTGTGGGTGCCACCACGCGCGCGGGTCTTTTAACAACACCTTTGCGTGATCGCTTCGGCATTCCGATCCGTTTGAATTTTTATACGGTTGACGAGCTTGATTTGATTGTCAGACGCGGTGCGCGTGTGTTGGGCGTTCCGATGACCGATGATGGCGCAAATGAAATTGCGCGTCGTGCCCGCGGTACACCACGCATTGCTGGTCGTTTGTTACGACGCGTGCGCGACTTCGCCATCGTTGATGGTGTTGCAGCGGTCACACGTGACGTTGCCGATAAAGCGCTGCGCATGCTTGATGTCGATGCGATTGGTCTTGATGTTATGGATCAACGTTATCTCAATCTTGTTGCCACGAGTTTTGGCGGCGGTCCTGTTGGTATTGAGACGATTGCCGCTGCGCTTTCTGAGCCGCGTGACGCGATTGAAGATATTATTGAGCCTTATCTCATTCAACAGGGCTTTTTGCAGAGAACACCACGTGGACGCGTTTTGACCGCACCGGCGTTCAAACATCTTGGTCTTGTGGAGCCTAAACGCGAATTGCCACAATTTGGATTGTTTACGGAAGAGGAGTGATTCCTCTCGCGAAAAGCCTAAATTTATGGTAGGCGTTTCTCATGACCAAATCCAAGCTCTGGGCCGCTGAAGTGTTGGAAGAGTTTCCGGAAGAACTCCGGGAGCGTGCGGTTGCCCATTTGTTGGAGCAGGGTGAAAAGTTCCGCGTTCTGAAAAAACTTGTCGAAGAAGGGCTTGCCGATGTCGAGGCAGGCCGTGTCAGCGATTGGGACCTTGAGGAGTTTCTCAAGGAAATGGAAGCGGAGATGCAGGAAGATGCGCCCGAGCATCATTTGCATGCCGCTAAATGAGGGTCCGCAAGACGGCGAGGGCCAATCGGGATTTGAAGCGCCTCTATAAAATGATTGCGCGATATGATCGGGCGGCGGCCGAAAAAATGGCCCGACGTGCCGACGCTATGTTCAAACAATTGGCGCAACATCCTTATTCAGGGACGGATTGGTCAGAGGTTGGATATGGCCTAAGGCGTGTAATTTCCGGTATGAATATCATCATCTATCGAATTATGCCCAATGAAATTGTAATCCTTAGGGTGATCGATGGGCGCATGGATATTGAAGCCGAGTTTCGTGAATGAGTAACACTTCCCCCCATCGCCTCTCGATCCGTATCTATTATGAAGACACGGATTTTTCGGGCGTTGTCTATCATGCTTCCTATCTCCGCTTTTTGGAGCGTGGTCGAACAGAAACGTTGCGTGATCGCGGTATTGATCAGGCCACACTTTATGGCGATGGCGGAAAGGGCGCTTTGTCTTTCGCTGTGCGTCACATGGTGATTGATTGGCTAAAACCCGCGCGGATGGACGACGTCGTCATCGTTGAAACGCAGATCGGCGCGATCAAAGGCGCCTCGCTCACGCTTCATCAACGCATTCTCAGAGGTGAGGACATCTTGATGACGGCCGAGGTTTTGGTGGCCTTGGTCACTGACGGCAAGCCAGCTCGTATGCCCCCGTCTCTTCGCGCGAAGCTTCAGCCGAATGAGAGCTTTTAGCCTCATCGTAACACTCCGTTAACATTGATGATGTCTGAACAGATTTGATTGAATCAGATCTGTCTGGCGATGGGGGCTTGGCCCTTGTTTTGCCGGATTTGAGCGGCATGGCCGACGGCTCTAGCAGAGGCGGCCCATGAAGACAGGACATCACGCATGGAATCGACAGAAATCATTGCCAATGGTGTTGCGGCGGCAACAAGCGACATCACGCTTTGGAGCATGTTCTGGCAGGCGGCCTTTGTTGTTAAGCTTGTGATGCTCGGACTCGTGGCCGCCTCGGTTTGGTGCTGGGGTATCATTATAGATAAGTCCATACTTTATGCGCGCACCCAATCGGCGATGGACCGATTTGAGGATGTCTTCTGGTCAGGTCGCTCGCTTGATGAGCTTTATGACTCCCTCAAAGATACAAATACGAATGATATGGCCGCTGTCTTCATGGCAGCGATGGGCGAATGGAAACGGTCTCTACAGGCCAATGCGGCGTCATTCATGAATCTTACCCAACGCATCGACAAAGTCTTGGATGTGACCATTCAACGCGAAGTCGGACGGCTTGAGTCAAAACTTCTTGTGTTGGCAACGATTGGTGCGGCCTCGCCCTTTATTGGCCTCTTCGGAACCGTATGGGGGATTATGACGGCATTCCGCGGCATTGCGGCTTCGAAAAATACATCGCTCGCCGTTGTAGCGCCGGGTATTGCGGAAGCGCTCTTTGCCACCGCGATTGGCCTTTTCGCTGCAATCCCTGCCGTCATCGCTTACAATTGGTTGCAAGCGCGTGCAGGCAAGCAGCAAGCCCGCCTCGAAGCCTTCGCCGACGAGTTCTCGGCCATTCTTTCACGCCATGTCGATCAGCGGATCGGCGGCTGATGAAAGGATTTTGAACTATGGCGATGGCAACAGCAGGCGGAGGAGGTGGAGGCGGTCGCAGACGGCGCGGCGGTCGTAGACATCGGCCGATGGCCGACATCAATATGACACCCTTCATCGACGTGATGTTGGTGCTTCTCATTATTTTCATGGTCGCTGCACCCATGTTGACCACTGGGGTGCCGCTTGATCTGCCACAAACCGGCGCAGCTGCACTCAATGTCGATAAGCAGCCGCTGATCGTGTCGCTCAAAGCTGATGGCAAACTTTATTTGATGGATACAGAGACAAATATCAGCGAGCTCATTCCAAAACTGCAAGCGATTGCCAAGACCGGACCGGAAGAGCGGATTTTCGTTCGCGGCGATAAATCGATCCCCTATGGCAAGGTCGCTGAAGTGATGGCTGCGCTGACCGCCGCGGGATATAAGAAAGTCGCGCTCGTCAACGAACCCGTGCAATCGAAATGACGGAAGGCTGAAGGTGAAGATCAAATGGTCCGAACCTGGAATTCCGCTCTCCGCCGCCATCCACGCGGCGCTTTTGCTTGCGACATTGATCGCTTTCACATCGGCACCGAATTTCGAAGAGCAGCCTGAATCAATCGCCGTCGATATGATCACAACGGATGAACTCACCGCGCTGACCAAAGGTGACAAGACCGCAAAAACGGTAAAGCCCGACGCGAAGATCAAAGTCGATAAGCAATCGGATCAACCGGCTCCAAAGCCGGATGCGGGTGAGGCGAAAAAAGATATTCCGACACCGGCGGCCAAACCGCCTGAGCCTCAAGCAGAACCGAAGGCCGAAGCAAAGCCGCAAACACCGCCGCCGCCGCAACCAACGCCGCCAGATGTAAAGCCACAACCTGTGCCGGAAGAGCCAAAGCCTGATGGGCTAAAGCAAGCGCCGCCGCCAAAGCCCGAACCTCCCAAGCCGCAGCCGCCCAAATTTGAACCCGATCAATTGGCAAAGCTTCTCGATCAGCAAAAAAAGACGCAACCACCGAAACCCTCGGACGCGCCGAAAAAGCCTGAACAGAATTTCGATCCCAATGCGCTTGAGAAATTACTGCAGTCGAAAGAAACGCCACAAAAAATGGCTTCAACCGGCACGGAGATTTCGAAAACATCAACCGCCGGCAGCGCCACGGGCACAGCATCCAAACTCACTTTGAGTCAGCGTGACCAATTGGCAGGCCTGTTGAAGGATCAGATTGCAAAATGTTGGAGTCCGCCCGCATGGGTGACGGGCGCGGATAATCTGCGTCCCACCATACGGATTGGCTTGCGGGAGGATGGATCGCTTGACGGTTTGCCCGCGGCGGCTGACTCCTCATCTGATCCCTCTATGAAGGCGATGGAGGAAAGTGCGATCCGTGCGATCCGCCAATGCGCGCCGTTCACGATTCCTCCGCAATTCAAATCCTATTATGCGGATTGGAAAAGTCTCGCGGTCACATTCGATATGAAGGCCATGTTGTAGCAACGAATATGGTTACGAAAAATATTTTAAAGATCACTTGTTTCAAGAAAGAGTCTCTCATGCGTTTAGCCAAATTTGTCTTTGCTCTCGGCCTTATTGGCTTGGCTTCGTTTATCGCGCGTGACGCGCATGCGGAATTATCGATCACGGTTGATAAAGGTAATTTTCAACCGATGCCGATTGCGATTGCTGATTTTACTGGGGCAGACCCAGATGTTGCTGTTCAAATGAGTGACATCATTCGTAACAACCTCAAGCGATCAGGTGTTTTTAATCCGATTGATAAAGCCGCCTTTATTGAAAAAAATATCAATTTTGATGCCGCGCCCAATTTTGCTTCATGGAAAGCAATCAACGTGCAAGCATTGGTGACTGGTCGCGTGACCAAAGACGCGTCGGGTAAACTGAAAACCGAATTTCGCCTGTGGGATATTCTTTCCGGTCAACAATTGACCGGCCAACAATTCGTGACAGATGCGACTCTCAATCGCCGTGTTTCGCATATCATCTCCGATCTTGTGTATTCACGCGTCACTGGCGAGAAAGGTTTTTTTGATACACGTGTCGTTTTCGTTGACGAGACCGGAACGAAAGACAAGCGTGTAAAGCGCCTTGCGATTATGGATCAAGACGGCGCCAATGCGCGTTATTTGACAGACGGCAAGGAGCTTGTTGTTACGCCGCGTTTCTCACCCACAACGCAAGAAGTTGCCTATATGGCTTTTGGTGATGGAGATCCTAAAGTTTATATTATGAATACTGAAACGCGGCAGCGTGAAGTGGTCGGTGACTTTCCAGGAATGACGTTCGCGCCACGCTTTTCACCAGACGGCCAAAAAGTTGTGATGAGCCTCGCCAAAGGTTCAGCGTCAAATATCTATGTGATGGATTTGCGTTCGCGCTCGACGACGAGGCTTACGGACACAAACGCGATTGATACATCGCCCTCATATTCACCGGATGGCTCACAAATTGTTTTTGAGTCTGATCGTGGTGGTTCGCAACAAATCTATGTCATGTCCTCATCAGGCGGTGCGGCAAAGCGTTTGTCCTTTGGTGAAGGCGCGCGTTATTCAACGCCCGTATGGTCACCCAAGGGCGATTACATTGCATTTACGCGACAAAAGAGTGGACAATTCGCCATTGGCATCATGAAGCCCGATGGATCGGGTGAACGTATTCTCACCGAAGGGTTTCATAATGAAGGCCCCACATGGGCACCGAATGGTCGCTATCTGATGTTCTTCCGCGATCAGCCGGGGGCGTCCGGTGCGCGCATTTATATGGTTGATACAACGGGCCGTGTGGAGAATAGTGTGCCCACGCAGAATTTCAGTTCAGATCCTGCTTGGTCACCTTTGTTGAAATAGACAGACAATGACACGCCGTCTGATTTCTACCGGTTCTCCTTTTGAAAAAGCCTTCGGCTATTCGCGCGCCGTGGTCGATGGCGATCTCGTGTTTATTTCAGGCACCACCGGCTATGATTATAAAACTATGATCATGCCGGACGATCCGGCGGAACAAACGCGCAATATTTTCAAAACCGTTGAAGCTGTTCTGAAAGAAGCGGGCTCGTCGATGCACCAAATTCTACGCGCGCAATATTTTGTTACAGAACGATCCTATTGCGAGCCTGTGCTCGCGGTTTGTGGTGAAGTGCTGGGAGACATACGCCCTGCTGGGGCTGTCTATATTGTTGCAGGATTGTTGCGCCCCGAGATGAAAGTCGAGATCGAGATCACGGCGCGGATATAATATTCACTTTGAAAGAAAAAACCCACCGGATCGCTCCAGCGGGTTTTTGTGTTTGTGAGCTAATGTTTTGCTTACGCTGCGAGTTGGCGCAACACGTAATGCAAGATGCCGCCATTTTTGAAATACTCGATTTCATCGAGCGTATCGATGCGGCAAATTACCGGAACCTTTGTTACTTTGCCTTGCGCATCGGTGATTAAGAGTTCCATTTTCTGACGTGGCTTCACAGATGTAAGACCCGGGATCGAAACCGTTTCGTCGCCTTTGAGACCAAGTGTCTTCCAGCTTGTTCCTTCTTCAAACACGAAAGGTACAACACCCATGCCGACAAGGTTTGAACGATGGATACGCTCAAAGCTTTGCGCGACAACGGCGCGCACGCCTAAGAGATTTGTACCCTTCGCCGCCCAGTCACGCGAGGAGCCATTGCCATATTCAACACCGGCAAACACAACAAGCGGCGTGCCCTCTTTTTCATATTGCATCGCCGCGTCATAGATCGATTGCCGCGTGCCCGACGGATAGTGAACCGTCAATCCGCCTTCCGGCGTTGAACCATCGGCCTCTTTCACCATGAAGTTTTTGATGCGGATATTGGCGAATGTGCCGCGCATCATCACTTCGTGATTACCGCGCCGCGTGCCGTATTGATTGAAATCAGCCGGATCAACTTTGTTAGAGAGCAGATATTTACCTGCAGGTGATGCCGCTTTGATCGAGCCTGCAGGCGAAATGTGATCGGTTGTGATCTTGTCGCCAAAGAGACCAAGAATGCGTGCATTCGTGATGTCGGTTACTGGCTTTGCGGTCTTGGTGATGCCCGTGAAATAGGGTGGATTCTGCACGTAAGTGGATGCGCCTTCCCATGCATAGGTTTGGCTTGTTGGTGCCTTCACTTTGCGCCAATTGACATCACCACGGAACACATCGGCATATTTTTCTTTGAAGATTTTCTTCGTCACATTTTTCGCAATGAAATTTTCAATCTCTTTATTCGTGGGCCAAATGTCTTTCAGATAAACAGGCTTTCCCTTTTTATCTGTGCCGATTGGTTCTTTCGTGAGATCAATCTGCACCGAACCCGCAAGCGCGTAAGCCACAACAAGTGGCGGTGAAGCGAGATAATTTGCCTGCACGTCGGGTGACACGCGGCCTTCGAAATTGCGATTGCCGGAAATGACTGCAGCGGCAACAACACCATTGTCATTGATCGCTTTCGAAATCTCTGTCGGCAGCGGTCCTGAATTACCGATGCAGGTCGTGCATCCAAAGCCGACAAGGTTAAAGCCAAGCTTATCGAGATCCTTTTGCAATCCGGCTTTCGCAAGATATTCAGCAACCACTTGTGATCCCGGTGCGAGTGATGTTTTCACCCAAGGCTTCACTGTGATGCCTTTGGCAACCGCATTGCGCGCCAGAAGACCCGCACCAATCAGAACCGATGGATTGGATGTATTGGTGCAAGAGGTGATGGCCGCGATCACAACATCGCCATGGCCGATATCGAAATTCTTGCCTTCAACTTTGTAGCGCACGGACAGCGTTTCGGCCTTTTTATATTCCGTTTCCATCGCGGCGATGAAACCGGTCTTCGCATCGGTCAAAGCCACGCGACCTTCCGGACGCTTCGGACCCGCGAGCGATGGAGTGACCGAACCAAGATCGAGTTCAAGCGTATCGGTGAACACCGGATCGGGTGACGTCTTGGTGCGGAAGAGACCCTGCGCTTTCGCATATTTTTCAACAAGCGCGATGCGTGCCGATTTACGGCTTGTCATGGTGAGATAATTCAATGTCTCGCCATCGACGGGGAAGAAGCCGCAGGTCGCGCCATATTCAGGCGCCATATTCGCAATTGTCGCGCGATCTGCGAGCGTCATCGCATTTAAGCCGTCGCCATAAAATTCAACGAATTTATTGACGACGCCTTTTTTGCGCAGCATCTGCGTTACAGTCAGCACAAGATCGGTCGCTGTGATGCCTTCTTTGAGTTTGCCTGTGAGTTTGAAACCGATGACTTCGGGCAACAACATGGATTGTGGCTGGCCGAGCATTGCGGCTTCAGCCTCAATACCGCCAACGCCCCAACCTAACACACCCAAACCATTCACCATGGTTGTGTGTGAATCTGTGCCGACAAGCGTATCGGGATATGCAAGCTCAACAGTTTCAGCGCCTGAACGTTTTTTGATTTTTTCTTTTTTGGTCCACACCGTCTGCGCGAGATATTCGAGATTGACCTGATGGCAGATGCCCGTGTCCGGTGGCACCACGGAAAAATTCTCGAACGCCTGCTGACCCCATTTCAAAAAGCGATAGCGCTCGCCATTGCGTTGATATTCGAGATCGACATTTTTCTTGAAGGCTTTTGCTGAACCGAATTCATCGACAATCACCGAGTGATCGATCACGAGATCAACGGGAACGAGCGGATTGATTTTCTTCGGATCACCGCCGAGTGTTTTCATCGCATCGCGCATCGCCGCCAAATCGACAACAGCCGGAACGCCGGTGAAATCCTGCATCAACACACGCGCGGGACGAAAGGCGATTTCGAGTTCTTTCTTGCCCTTTGTTTTCAACCAGCCAACAGCGGCGGTGATGTCGGCTTTTGTGACCGAGCGACCATCTTCAAAGCGCAGCAAATTTTCGATCAGCACTTTCAGCGAGAAGGGCAATTTTGAAAGGCCTTTGAGGCCATTCTTCTCAGCGGCAGCGAGCGAATAATAATGATAGGTCTTGCCGCCAACTTTCATGGATTTACGGCATTTGAAACTGTCGAGCGATGACATCGCGGATCTCCCATCGGGGTTTGAATTGATCTCGATCGGTCGTAACCGATCGGGTTGACGCCGCCCCGGGAGTGCCCGGGCCCCCTGCATCGCTCCAAGACGTTGCACCGGCGTGACAGCCTTATAGAAAATTTCCTGGCGACGGGCTACATGGACTTAAGGCGAGGCGGTTAAAATCTTCGCGTTTTTTGATGGGTGTCGCACGCTTATGAAGCTTTCAGTTTCTGGCCTTGCCGTTCTTCGTTCAGGTCGATCCGTTATTTCCCATCTCGGTTTCGCGGTGAATGCCGGTGAAGCCCTCGCGCTCACGGGCCCGAATGGTTCGGGCAAATCGACACTTCTGCGCGTTCTGGCAGGCCTTCTTCCCACAAGCGCCGGGACGATTGAATGGAGTGGCAGTCAAGAGGATATGCCTCTTTCTGAAGATGCGCATTATCTCGGCCATCGTGATGCGTTGAAACCGTCGCTCACGCCGCTTGAGCTTTTGACGTTCTGGCGATCGCTTTTGGGGCGTTCGGTAACAGATCCTTTGACCGCTTTAGAGCGCGTGGGCTTAGGTCATGCCGCCTATTTGCCCTCTGCCTATTTGTCCGCAGGTCAACGCCGCCGCCTTTCCCTCGCGCGTCTTTTGGTGGCGCATCGCCCTTTATGGTTGCTTGATGAACCGACCGCAGCACTCGATCAGGCTTCGGAGACGATGTTTGGCGCGTTGGTTGCTGATCACTTGACGCACGGCGGTTTGGCGCTAATCGCCACACATGCGCCGCTTCCGATTCCGACACGGACTTTGTCGTTGAAAGGCACGTCATGAGTGCTTTTTGGGCTTTGATCCGTCGCGATCTTTTGATTGCCATGCGCATTGGCGGCGGCGCCGGTGTCGGGCTTGTCTTCTTTTTGATGCTTGTCACGATCATGCCCTTTGCCATCGGGCCTGATCTCGTTTTGCTCGCGCGCATCGGGCCTGCCATTTTATGGGTCGCGGCCTTGCTTGCGACAATGATCGGACTTGATCGTTTGTTTCAGGCCGATGAGGAAGATGGTTCGCTCGATCTTTTGCGGATGGCGCATTTGCCTTTGCCGCTCGTCGTGCTCGCAAAAGTCATTGCCCATTGGTTGATGACGGGTTTGCCCTTGGCATTGGCCGCACCTTTTCTGGGTCTTCTTTTGGCCATGGAACCGCAGGCACTTCTCGCAGTGACGCTGACTTTATTGGTCGGCACGCCCGCTTTGACCTTTATTGGTGCCACGGGCGCCGCGCTGACGGCGGGCCTTCGTCGTGGAGGGCTTATTCTCGCGGTTTTGGTGATGCCCTTGATGATCCCCGTACTGATTTTTGGGATATCCGCGACATCGGCGGCCTTAGGAGGTCCGGTTCCGTTTCACACGCCTTTTGCCATTTTGTGCGGCTTGGGACTTTTCGCGCTCGTGACCGGAACAATATCGGCCTCTCTGGCTCTTCGCGCTTCAGACTCTTAAGGTGCTAAAGGCGTCACAATTTCACGGTCCGTGATGATGAGATCGAGGGGTATATCATGGGCCTCATCAGGCACGTCATCAATTTCCTGAACGGAAAATCCGACGCCAACTGTAAAAGGGCGCGTGAGTGAAGCGAGGCGCGAGATCGCCTTGTCATAGAACCCTGCGCCATAACCGATGCGATGGCCGCGTCGATCGAAAGCAGAAAGCGGTACAATCATCGCCACCGGATCGAGCGCCTCAGCCGTATCGAAAGGCTCGCTCAAACCGTAAGGCCCGCTCTTCAAAGGCTCGCCAGGTTGCCAATGTCTAAAGACAAGTTCTGATCCCGTGACGACCGGAAGCGCGAGCGGAACCCCCAAAGCGGAAAACCGCATCATTGCGGGGCGCGGATCAATCTCACTGCGAATGGGCCAAAAGCCACTTAAGGGCCCCGCACCAATCCGATCACGCAAGCGATAGAGTTGTTCTGCGAGCGTTTCAGCCGCGTGAGCGCGTATGGTTTCAGAAAGCGCATCTCGTCGCGCCAAAGCCTCCGAGCGGAGGCGGGATTTCAAAGATTTTGACATCGAAGCAGAAACCAAACAGTGCGGAGCCGCAAAAGCCGTGGAACGATCGATCCCAGGTGCCTACATAAGTAGGTGGGCGCCGTGTGCTCCGGTCCACGGACCAAAACAGGGACAGCTCCCTAAGGGTCGATAAGGCCCCGGGAATACAGTTGTTCTCACGCACCCCGCAGCCCCGCTTGATCTATTTAGTCTTTTCGGGCGTGATTGGCCAGTCGTGCGAAGCCCTCATTTAAAAGAGATGCGGCATGGCGTCGTAAATCAGTTTCGCGCCGACAATAAAGGTGAGCGAATAGATAATCGTATAAAAACGCGAAGGCTCAATGCGACGCACAAGCCACACGCCCGCAAGCGTAGAAACAAGCGCGATGGGGAACAGCACACTCGATGTGCCGAGATTTTCCGTCGAAAACTGGCCGAGCAAAAAATAGGGCCCCACTTTGATCAGGTTCAAAATGGTGAAAAACCATGTCGATGTACCGACATAGATTTGTGGCGGCAGGCGTTGCGGCATCGCATAGACTTGAAAGGGCGGACCGCCTGCATGGGCAACAAAGCTCGTAAAACCCGAAGCCGCACCCCACACAACACCCGGCAAAAGTCTTCCGGGGATCGGCTCCCCCAGCACATTCCGGCGACGCCAATAGATCATGACGAACACAACGGAAATGATGCCAACACCAAGTTTCACGAGGTCGTCGGAAACATGAGCGGCCATGAGCCAACCGATGCCAATACCGATCAATCCGCCCGGCAACATGATTTTCAAAGTGCGTAAGTCAAACTCGCGGCGATAGGCCCAGACCGAGACCATGTCCTGAACGATGAGGATCGGGAGCATCAACGCCGCCGCTTTGACCGGCGAGACGACCAGCGCCATCAGCGGAATGGCGATGAGCCCCAAACCCGCAAAGCCACCTTTAGCAAGGCCGACAAGGATGACGGCAGGAATGGCAGCGAGGTAGAAGAACGGATCGGTGATGATGCTGGACATAATCGGCGCGGTTTCAAGGACAAGACGGCTCCTGTCAAGCGTGCGTCCAAAGTCGTGCCTGACGCGTCTCTTTCATGATGCTAAATCAGAACGCGTAAAAAAGGGGAAACGCTATGAGCCACGACGCGAGTAACGCCGCACAATTTCGCGCCCTCTATGAGCGCTCATTAAAAGATCCTTCGGGCTTTTGGGGCGATGCTGCCAAGGCAATCGATTGGTTCACGCCGCCAAAGACCGTGTTTGATGAATCACAAGGCGTCTATGGCCGCTGGTTCCCCGATGGCGTGATGAACACGTGTTACAATGCGGTGGATCGCCATGCTGCGACGCGGCCTGATCAGGTGGCGATCATTCACGATAGCCCCATCACAGGCACGAAACGCAAACTCACTTATCGCGAATTGCGTGATGAAGTCTCAGCACTCGGTGCGGTGTTGCAAGACTTCGGTATCCATAAAGGTGACCGGGTTGTCATCTATATGCCGATGATACCGGAAGCGCTGATTGCCATGCTCGCTTGTGCGCGTATCGGCGCGATTCATTCTGTTGTATTTGGTGGTTTTGCGGCACGCGAATTGGCGACGCGTTTGGATGATTCACATCCGAAGCTTATTCTTGCCGCTTCATGCGGCATCGAGCCCGGTCGCGTTGTGCATTACAAACCGTTGATTGATGAAGCGATTGAACTCGCTGCGCACAAGCCCGAACGTGTGATCGTGTTTCAACGTCCGCAAGAAAAAGCGACGCTGAAAGCCGGTCGCGATCATGATTGGGTTGAGCTTGTGCAAGATGCAAAGTCAGCAGGTAAGACAAGCGACTGCGTGCCGGTGAAATCAACTGATCCGCTTTATATTCTCTACACATCCGGCACCACCGGAAAACCGAAAGGTGTCGTGCGCGACAATGGTGGTCATGCGGTTGCTATCCATTGGACAATGAAAGCGATTTATTCGATCAATCCGGGTGAAGTGTTTTGGTCGGCTTCCGATGTTGGTTGGGTTGTTGGTCATTCTTACATCGTCTATGGCCCGTTGCTCGTGGGTGCGACGACAATTGTCTATGAAGGCAAACCGGTAGGAACGCCGGATGCGGGTGCGTTCTGGCGCGTGATTTCAGAACATGGCGCGAAGGCACTCTTCACAGCGCCAACCGCTTTCCGCGCGATCCGCAAAGAAGATCCAAATGCGAACGAATTGAAGAAATATAAATTCAATGATTTCCGCGCACTGTTTCTCGCAGGTGAACGTGCTGATCCGGATACTGTGAAATGGGCCGAAAATATTTTAGGTGTGCCCGTCATCGATCATTGGTGGCAGACCGAAACCGGTTGGGCGATTGCAGGCAATCCCTTCGGTCTTGGTCAATTGCCAGTGAAACATGGTTCACCAACAGTGTCGATGCCTGGTTATGATGTCCGTATTGTTGATGAAGGCGGCCATCCCGTCGAAGCCGGCAAAATGGGCTCGATTGTTGTCAAATTGCCGATGCCACCTTCATGCTTACCGACATTGTGGAACGCAGATGACCGCTTCCGCGAAAGTTATCTTTCAACTTATCCGGGTTTCTATTCAACATCGGATGCTGGTTATGTTGATGAGGATGGTTATCTTTACATCATGGGTCGTACTGACGACATTATCAATGTTGCCGGTCATCGTCTTTCAACTGGTGGCATGGAAGAAGTGCTTGCGAGTCATCCCGCCGTTGCTGAATGCGCGGTGATCGGCGCGAAAGATGCATTGAAGGGCGAACAACCTTGCGGGTTTGTTGTGTTGAAATCAGGCATCAATACGTCCACAGATCAGATCGAAAAAGAACTTGTGGCACTTGTACGTGAAAAAATCGGACCTGTTGCCGCTTTCAAGATTGCCATCGTCATCAAGCGGTTGCCGAAAACACGTTCGGGTAAAATTCTGCGTGGCACGATGAAGAAAATCGCCGACAGCGACGCATGGACAATGCCCGCGACGATTGATGATCCTGCAATTCTTGATGAGATCAAGAGTGCGTTACAGGACAAAGGATTGGCGAGGTAAGTTTATTCGTCATTGCGAGCGAACGCGAAGCAATCCAGATAATGATTGGCGAAAGATGACAATATCACCACCGCACCTCTTCCGTTGACTCCAACTGGACTGCTTCGCGTTCGCTCGCAATGACGGGTTATTTTTTCAAAAGATCCGGTCGTCTCTCTTGCGTCAGCCGCTCGCTCTCCGCCCGTCGCCATTCAGCAATTTTTTTGTGATCGCCTGAGATAAGAATGTCAGGAATGCTGCGGCTTTCCCATTCGCGCGGACGCGTATAATGCGGATATTCAAGCAATCCGTTTTCAAAACTTTCGTCTTCACCCGATTCCTGTTTGCCCATCACGCCGGGAAGAAGACGCACAATCGAATCAAGCAGCACAAGTGCGGCTGGCTCACCGCCTGATAAAATATAATCGCCGATTGAGACTTCTTGCAGATTGCGGCCTTCAATCACGCGCTCATCAACGCCTTCAAAGCGTCCGCAAATGATGACGATACCTTCGCCGCTTACAAACCTACGAACCATCTCTTGTGTGAGCGGCTTGCCGCGTGGTGACATCAGCAAACGCGGGCGCGTGTCGTTTGCTTGAACAACAGAGTCAATTGATGATGCGAGCACATCAGCGCGGATCACCATGCCCGCGCCACCACCAGCAGGCGTATCATCCACCGCGCGATGTTTGCCTAACCCATGACCACGAATATCATGCGTATGAAGCGACCATGTGCCTTGCTTCAAGGCCTCGCCCGCAAGAGACAAACCGAGCGTACCGGGAAACATGTCCGGAAAGAGGGTAAGCACATCGGCACGAAATACGCTCATGCTTTCTCTTCCTCTCCGCCTTCCTCTTCTCCTGAAATCTCTTCAGGCATCACGAGGGTGAGTGATGCTTTTCCAACATCAATTGAGGGAACAATCTTCTTCGTGAAAGGAAGCATGAGGCTTGGACCACCCCCATTGGGTTTGATCTCTATGATATCACCCGCGCCAAAATTATGGAGCGCGAGCACCACGCCAATTTCAGCATCGTGTTCATCAATCGCTTTCAACCCGATGAGGTCGGCGTAATAAAATTCGTCCTCTTCCGCTTCTGGCATATATTCGCGTGACGCGTAGAGTTCTAAATTTGTGAGCTTCGCCGCCGCATCGCGATCCGTTACGCCTTCAACTGTGACAATCAGTAAATCATCTTTGAGGGAGCGCGCTTTTTTCAAAATGAAACGCCGCTGACCGGACTGATCGGTCAACGGCGCGTAATCGGCAATCGCAAGCGGATCACCTGTATAGGATTTGATCTTGATTTCCCCGCGCACGCCATGGGGTGCCCCAAAGACACCCACCGCCACGCGCGCGGAGAAATTATTTTTCATTGATTTATTCAGACGCGGCTTCAGCCGGTGCTGCAGCTTTTTCAGCGGCTTCTGCAGCGGCAGCGGCGGCGGCATCAAGACGTTCTTGCGCCTTCTTCTTAGGCTTTGCCTTTGCAACGCTCACGCGCGCTGTGCGCTTCCACAAGCCAGCGGCCTCAAGGAAACGTTCAACACGATCGGTTGGCTGCGCGCCCTTGCCGAGCCAAGCCTTCGCTTTATCGGTGTCGAGCTTTACGCGCTCTGCTGAATCCTTCGGCTTCATCGGATCGAATGTGCCAATCTTTTCGATGAAACGGCCATCGCGCGGATAGCGGCTATCAGCGACAACAATTGAATAATGTGGACGCTTCTTTGCACCACCGCGCGCGAGACGAATTTTTACTGACATGTTTTAGGTTCCTTTGGTTTGGTTTTAGTGAAGTGGATTTGAATGTTGCATCGTCATTTTTTCTTTCCGAACGGATTGAATCCACCAAGCCCGGGGAGGCCCCGACCTTTCGGCAAGCCACCGGGGAAGGGGGGAAGTCCTTTTGGTGCGATGTTTTGTGTGCCCGGAAATTCCGGCAGACCGCCACCACCCATTTTCTTTTGCATCTCGGCAATTTCTTCCGGCGAAGGAATGGCGCCCGATGTCGGCATGCCGCCTCCGAGGCCAAACATATTGGCGAGACCAGCCATTGGGCCGCCACGTTTGTTCTGCCCCATCATCTTCATCATATCGGCCATTTGCCGATGTTGTTTCAAAAGACGATTCACAAGTTCAACCGAAACACCCGCACCTGATGCGATGCGTTTCTTGCGCGAGGCTTTCAGTACGTCCGGATTTTTGCGCTCACTTGGGGTCATTGAATTGATGATGGCGACTTGTTGTTTCACAACTTTGCCATCGAGATGCGCGGCGGAGATTTGATTTTTCATTTTGGCAATGCCGGGGATCATCCCCATCAAGCCACCAACGCCACCAATCTTTTCGATCTGCTGCAATTGATCGCGCATATCAGTGAGATCGAATTGACCTTTGCGCATCCGCTCGGCGGTGCGCATGGCCTTTTCTTGATCGATATTCTCAACGGCTTTTTCAACGAGCGAAACAATATCGCCCATGCCGAGAATACGATTGGCGATACGCGCGGGATGAAACTCTTCGAGCGCATCCATTTTTTCGCCGGTACCAACGAGCTTGATCGGCTTGCCCGTAACCGCGCGCATGGAGAGCGCGGCACCACCGCGCCCATCGCCATCAACGCGGGTGAGCACAATGCCTGTAATACCCACGCGCTCTTCAAAAGCTTTTGCGGTATTGACTGCATCTTGACCTGTTAGCGCATCAGCGACGAGCAACACTTCATGCGGCTTGGCGAGTGATTTCACTTCTGCCACTTCCGCCATCAGCGCTTCATCAACCGTCGTGCGGCCGGCAGTGTCGAGCATCACGACATCGAAGCCGCCAAGCTTTGCCGCTTCAATCGCGCGGCGTGCAATCTGAACAGCGCTTTGTTCGGCAACAATCGGCAAGACATCAATGCCGACTTGCGCGCCAAGACTTGCGAGTTGCTCCATCGCAGCGGGGCGACGCGTATCAAGCGAGGCCATCAATACTTTGCGTTTGGATTTGTCAGTGAGACGACGCGCAATTTTTGCCGTCGATGTGGTTTTGCCCGAGCCTTGCAAACCCACCATCAAAATCGCAACAGGCGGCACCGCATCAAGATCAATCGGCGCGGCATCAGAGCCTAATGTGTCAACAAGAACATCATTGACGATCTTGATGACCATCTGGCCGGGCGTAACAGACTTAACGACTTCTTGGCCTACGGCGCGCGTCCGTACTTTGTCGGTGAAAGAGCGGACAACATCGAGCGCGACATCGGCTTCAATCAGCGCGCGACGCACCTCGCGCAATGCGGCATTCACATCCTCTTCGCTTAACGCGCCGCGACGCGTGAGCGCGTTCAGAATGCCGGAAAGTCTATCGCTCAGGCTCTCAAACATCAGGGTCCTTCAAGTCCACTTCTTTGTTTACGCATGCTTTCCGCGAAAAACCGGAAACCACTTTTTCGCCCGCATGCGTGACGCCCCAAAGCCAAACGCGCCCGAGGGCGCAACGCGCTGTCGGGCGTGGACCTCCGGCCTCATGGACCGGGCGGCGGCTCAAGGACGAGAACGTCGATGAATGAGCGGCTTAGTAGGGAAGGGACGGGAAAGAGTCAAGAAAAAGGGGCCATGTCGACGTCAGGTCATGTCAGATGTCTCCTCAATCTTCAATTTCAATCCCAGCGCCGCTGTCACTCTCAGCACCGTCGATAATTCTGGATTCCCAGTCGAGGACAGAGCGCGATAAAGCGCTTCGCGGGATAGGTCTGTTTCGCGGGCAATCCTCGTCATGCCTTCGGCGCGGGCAACGACGCCGAGCGAATCCGCAATGAAGGCGACGTCACCTGTTTCAAATGCTTCACTCAGATAGGCGGCTCGAGCAGCTGGCGTTTTGAGATAGGCGGCCGGGTCAAAGGCGCGCGTTGCGGGTTTCATTCCTCGTGCTCCTTTGCAAGTCGTTTTATGGTGGCGATGTCCCGTTTTTGTGATGATTTATCGCCGCCTCCCAAGAGCAGGATCATTTGGTTTCCTTGCTGACGAAAATAAACGCGATAGCCTGGACCGTAGTGGGTTCGCATTTCACTCAATCCGTTTCCTATTGGAGCGACATCGCCAAACTGTCCAAACGCAAGCCTTTAAATTCGGGATGAAATTTTAGCTATCGCTGTTTCGTCTCGCAGTTTGGCAAGCCACGAGGAGAAGGTTGAAGTTTCCCGAATTTCGATCATTATGTAACTTATGAGTTACAATTTCAAGGACGAATTCGAGTTTATGAAAGAGACTGGTCGTAAAATACCTATCACATCAGACAGGTTGCCGTCGGGCATTGTTCCTTACGAGTTTTTCTGCGCCTTCCGGATCAGCCGCGCGCGCAGGCGGCGCATATGGGCTAGCACCCCGCCCCGACCGAAGCGGCGGGTCAATTCACTCTCAATTTGAGAGCGAAAATGCCGAAGCTGAACCAAAGCTGGCTCGACTTGATGGCGCGCCCAAGCCCGCGCTTTGGTGAATTGCCCGGCGACCCAGCGATACCAGGCGAGCTCCTCGAGCTTTTCGTGGCACACTTCGAAGAGAATGAGCGTGCCAATGAGGCCAAAGGCTTTGGCGATGACAAAGAGCACCGTCCCACTGATCACCGCGCCTTCGGCCACCATCCAAAGCGCGAAGAATTGAACCGGGTATGAGAGCGCGTCCGGCAGAACGAAAACGAAAATCACGAGCGCGGCGGGCAGGCGTGCGATCCCGCGTGCGAGTGCGGCTTTGAACGCCTCATAGGGAATGAGCCGGATGACCGCAGCGATCGCGGGGCGCACGAGATCCCAGAGCCACGCTTCCAAAAGGAAAAGCAAGGCCAAAAGGAACCAGAGTGATTTGACGAGGCGGCGGGTCATTTGCCTCACATGGCCCGCTTTTTTGTTCGTATCAAGGCAGACGAGAGAGCTCTATCGCCGCATATGCTCAAATATGGATCGCGCGTTTCTCGACGCCGAGCGCGGCTTCTTTCACCGCTTCGCTCATCGTAGGATGCGCGTGGCAGGTGCGGGCGAGATCCTCTGACGAGCCGCCAAATTCCATCAGCACCGCGACTTCATGAATAAGGTCGCCTGCGCCTCTGCCCACAATGTGACAGCCGAGCACACGATCCGTTGCCGCATCAGCGAGAATTTTCACAAAGCCATCCGTTGAACGCATCGCCCGCGCGCGGCCATTCGCCGTGAACGGAAATTTGCCGACCGTATAAGCGACGCCAGCGGCTTTCAAATCCTCCTCGGTTTTACCGAGGCTTGCGATTTCCGGAACCGTATAAACAACGCCGGGGATCACATCATAATTCACATGGCCCGCTTTGCCCGCGATGATTTCTGCAACCGCCACACCTTCATCTTCGGCTTTATGCGCGAGCATCGGTCCACGCACGACGTCACCAATCGCGTAGATGCCCGCAACAGATGAGCGGAAATGATCATCAATGATCACGCGGCCGCGTTCCATCTGAACACCTACCGCCTCTAGCCCCAAACCTTCCGTGTAAGGGCGACGACCAATGGCGACGAGCACAATATCGGCTTCGATTTTTTTCGCGTCACCACCTTTTGCAGGTTCAATTGTCACTTCGGCACCAAGATCATCGGTATCGACTCTTGTCACTTTCATACCGAGTTCGAATTTGAAGCCTTGCTTTGCAAACATGCGCTGCGCTTGTTTGGCAACTTCATCATCCATGCCGGGAAGAATGCGATCAAGATATTCAACAACCGTGACTTCAGCCCCCAGACGTCGCCAGACCGAACCGAGTTCAAGCCCGATGACACCCGCGCCGACAACAAGAAGTTTTTGCGGCACGTCTGTGAGTTCCAACGCGCCGGTTGACGTAACGACCGTTTTCTCATCAATCGTTACACCGGGAAGCGGCGCTGAGTCTGAGCCCGTGGCAATGACAATATTTTTTGTTTCAATCGTTTCAACTTTGCCATCGGCTTTTGTGACATTCACTTTACCCGCACCCTCAATTGCACCTGTGCCGATAAATGTATCAACCTTGTTCTTCTTCAACAAAAACGCGACGCCTTGCACATTGGCATCAACCGTTTCTGTTTTATGTTTCATCATCGCTTTGAGATCGAGCGTGGGCTTGCCAATCTTCACGCCAAGCGAAGCCATGCCGTGACCCGCTTCCTCAAACACTTCGGACGCGTGCAACAGAGCTTTCGACGGAATGCAGCCGATGTTCAGGCAAGTGCCGCCAAAGCTCGAACGTTTCTCAATAATAGCTGTTTTGAGGCCAAGCTGCGCTGCACGAATGGCGCAGACATAACCGCCGGGGCCCGAGCCAATCACAACAAGATCATAAGACATGAAAGCCTCCGGCTTTTTTCAGCAACGCAAATCAAACGAGATTAGAGATCGAGCACGAGACGTGCCGGATCTTCAAGCGCTTCCCTCACACGCACAAGGAAGGTAACAGCCTCTTTGCCGTCGACGATGCGATGATCATAGGAGAGCGCGAGATACATCATCGGGCGCACTTCAATCTTGCCGCCAACAACCATCGGGCGCTCTTGAATCTTGTGCATGCCGAGAATGCCTGACTGCGGCGCGTTCAAAATCGGCGTCGACATCAGCGAACCGTAAATGCCGCCATTCGTAATCGTGAATGTACCGCCCTGCATTTCCTCAATCTTGAGCGAGCCATCACGCGCACGTTTACCAAAATCCGCAATCGACTTTTCGATTGTGGCAAGACCCATGCGATCCGCATCGCGCACAACCGGCACCACAAGACCCTTATCGGTTCCGACCGCAATGCCGACATGATAATAATTTTTATAAACGAGATCGGTGCCATCAATCTCGGCATTAACCGCCGGCAATTCTTTCAGCGCCTGCGTGCAGGCCTTCACAAAGAAGCTCATGAAGCCAAGCTTTACGCCATGCTTCTTTTCAAACGTGTCTTTGTAGCGATTCCTGAGCGCCATCACTTCCGTCATGTCGACTTCGTTAAATGTCGTCAGCATTGCGGCGGTGTTTTGTGCATCTTTCAAACGACGTGCAATTGTTTGGCGCAATTTCGTCATGCGCACGCGCTCTTCACGCGCGCCATCATCAGGCGCCGACGGAGCGCGCACCGCAACGGGTGCTGCAGCAGGTGCTGCGCCTGTGGCAATAGCAGCAAGCATATCGCCTTTGGTCACACGACCATCTTTTCCCGATGCAGCAACAGCAGAAGGATTAACACCGCTTTCAGCGGCAAGCCGTGACACAGCGGGACCATTATCGATTTGAGGCGCTGCAGCAGGTTTTGCGGCAGGCGCGGCAGCAGCGGGAGCCGGAGCCGATTGAGGCGCCGCAGCAGCGCCCGCGCCAGCCGTGATCGTGCCAAGAAGCGCGCCAACACCTACAGTCTCGCCTTCTTTGGCGGCGAGCTCAGCCAATACACCATCAACAGGGGCGTTCACTTCGAGTGACACTTTATCGGTTTCAAGTTCGAGCACCGGCTCGTCTTTCTTGACAGGATCGCCGGGCTTCTTGAACCATTTTCCAATCGTGGCTTCAGAGACCGATTCACCAAGCGTCGGAACACGAATTTCACTGGCCATTGTTTTATTCCCTATTTTAATTTTCTTTCACGCATCATGATGCAAAAGCTTCATCAAGGAAGGCTTGTAATTGCGCGAGATGCGTTGACATCAATCCTGTTGCGGTGGCGGCTGATGCAGGACGTCCCGCATAACGAGGCCGCTTGACCTTTGAGCCTGATTGTTCGAGCACCCAAGAGAGATAGGGCTCAACAAAAGTCCACGAACCCATATTTTTTGGCTCTTCCTGACACCACACAATATCGGCGTTTTTGAAACGCGAGAGCTCGGTCACAAGCGCCTTTAACGGGAAGGGATAAAGCTGTTCAACGCGCAACAGATAGACATCATCGATACCGCGTTTCTCGCGCTCCTCGTAAAGATCATAATAGACCTTACCGGAGCAAAGAACGACACGACGAATCTTGTTGTCTTTTGCGAGTTTAATTTTCTCATTCTTAAGATACTGCGCATCGTCCCACAGGACACGATGGAAGCTCGTGCCTTCTGCCATTTCATCAAGACGAGAAACGGCTCGCTTATGACGCAGAAGCGACTTCGGCGTCATCAGAATGAGTGGCTTGCGGAAGTCGCGTTTGATCTGACGGCGCAGAATATGGAAATAATTCGCAGGCGTCGTGCAATTCGTAACCTGCATATTATCTTCCGCACACATCTGCAGGAAACGTTCAAGACGCGCAGACGAATGTTCCGGACCCTGACCTTCATAGCCATGCGGCAGAAGACAAACGAGGCCCGACATACGCAGCCATTTGCGCTCACCTGAAGAGATGAATTGGTCGAACACAACCTGTGCGCCGTTCGCGAAGTCACCAAATTGCGCTTCCCATAAAGTGAGCGCATTGGGTTCCGAAAGCGAATAGCCATATTCGAAACCGAGCACGGCTTCTTCCGACAGCATCGAATTGATGACTTCGTATTTGCCTTGGCCTTCGCCAATATTGCTCAAAGGCTTATAGCGACGCTCCGTTTCCTGATCGATCAAAACTGAATGGCGCTGAGAGAAGGTGCCGCGTTCGCAATCTTGACCTGAAAGACGAACACGTGCGCCTTCATTCACAGTCAAACCAAAAGCCAAAGCTTCGCCGGTTGCCCAATCAATGCCTTCACCGGTCTCAATCGCTTTCCGGCGATTTTCAACAAAACGTTGAATGGTTTTGTGTGCGTTGAAATCGGCAGGAATCGTGGTGAGCTTTTGACCGATTTCTTTCAGAAGAGAAATCGGCGCACCCGTCTCGCCACGACGAGCGTCATCTTGCGTGGCTTGCGCGGTTTTTAAACCAGCCCAACGGCCATCGAGCCAATCTGCCTTGTTTGGCTTGTAGGCTTGGCCTGCCTCATGTTCAGCCTCAAGGCGCGCGCGCCAATCGGCTTTCATCTTTTCAACTTCACCTTCGGTGACAACACCTTCAGCGATGAGTTTCTTCGAATAGATTTCAAGCGTCGTCGGTTGCTGACGAATTTTCTTATACATCAGCGGTTGAGTGAAGCTCGGCTCGTCACCTTCATTATGTCCAAAGCGACGATAGCAGAACATGTCGATAACGACAGGCTTATGGAAAGTCTGACGGAATTCGACAGCAACTTTGACCGCAAACACAACCGCTTCCGGATCATCGCCATTCACATGGAAGATCGGCGCTTCGATCATCTTCGCAACATCAGATGGATAAGGCGAAGAACGCGAGAAGCGGGGATAGGTCGTAAATCCGATTTGGTTATTGATGATGAAATGAATCGAACCGCCGGTGCGATGGCCTTTGAGGCCTGAAAGGCCCAAGCATTCGGCCACAACACCTTGGCCGGCAAAGGCTGCGTCACCGTGGATCAAGAGCGGCATCACTTGCACACGCTCTGCCGTGTCATTCAATTGGTCTTGCTTGGCGCGCACTTTACCAAGCACAACCGGATCAACGATTTCGAGATGCGATGGATTGGCGGTCATTGACAAATGCACCGTATTGCCGTCAAAGCTACGGTCGCTTGAGGCGCCCAAATGATATTTGACGTCGCCCGAACCTTCCACTTCCGCGGGCGCAAAAGAGCCGCCTTTGAATTCATGAAAGAGCGCGCGATGCGGTTTACCCATGACTTGGGTCAACACATTCAAACGACCACGATGCGCCATGCCGAAAACAATTTCTTTGACGCCCAGATTGCCGCCACGCTTGATGATTTGCTCAAGCGCAGGCACAAGCGATTCGCCGCCATCAAGCCCGAAGCGTTTTGTGCCTGTGAATTTCACATCGAGAAATTTTTCGAACCCTTCAGCTTCGACAAGCTTATTGAGAATCGCGCGTTTACCTTCACGCGTAAACGCGATTTCTTTATCGGGTCCTTCGATGCGTGCTTGAATCCAGCCTTTCTCGGCGGGATTCGAGATATGCAAAAACTCCCAACCGATTGTTGAGCAATAAGTCCGTTTCAAAATCGCAAGCATTTCGCGAAGGGTTGCGAATTCGAGGCCCAAAACATTATCGATAAAAATTTTGCGATCCCAATCCGCTTCGGTGAACCCGTAAGACGAGGGATGAAGCTCTTCGTGATCTTTCGCAGGCTCAAGATTGAGCGGATCCAAATCAGCATGAAGATGGCCGCGCATACGGAACGCGCGGATCATCATCAACGCACGCACTGAGTCGCGTGTGGCTTGTTGAACATCTGCAACCGAGCCGCCAGACTTTGCGGCATCGGCCTTGCCTTTGAGCTTATCGCCAATCACTTTTTCAACTTCGGCCCAATTGCCATCAAGCGCTGAGACAATGTCATTGCGTGGTGTTAGAGGCCAATTCGGCTTTTTCCACGAAGCGCCCGCTGCGGATTTTTCAACCGTTGACGGATCATCTTTCAACGCATCGAAAAATTCACGCCATTCCGCGCTCACCGATGAAGGGTCTTTGGCGTAACGCGCTTCCAATTGTTCGATATAGGCAGCATTGCCGCCATAAAGAAACGAGGTTTCGATAAAGGCTTTGTTCTGATCTTGGCGTGACATGCGCCGCTCCTTGCGATCAATGACCTTTGAGAACTTCAACAAGCGTTTTGCCAAGACGCGCAGGCGAGGGAGACACGCGAATGCCCGCCGCTTCCATCGCTGCAATCTTGTCTTCCGCGCCGCCTTTGCCGCCGGAGATGATCGCACCGGCATGACCCATACGACGACCCGGAGGAGCTGTGCGGCCCGCAATGAATCCGACAACCGGTTTCTTGCGGCCACGCTTGGCTTCGTCCTTCAAGAACTGCGCTGCTTCTTCTTCTGCCGAGCCGCCTATTTCACCGATCATGATGATCGATTCTGTTTTGGGGTCGGCGAGGAACATTTCGAGCATGTCGATAAATTCCGTGCCTTTCACCGGATCACCGCCGATGCCGACAGCCGTTGTCTGGCCGAGGCCTTCCTGCGTTGTCTGGAACACGGCTTCATAAGTGAGCGTTCCGGAGCGCGAGACAATGCCGACATTACCGGGCTTGAAAATATTGCCCGGCATAATGCCAATCTTGCATTCGCCTGCTGTCATCACGCCCGGGCAATTCGGCCCGATGAGACGCGACTTCGACCCCGCGAGCGCGCGCTTCACGCGCACCATGTCGAGCACCGGAATGCCTTCGGTGATGCAAACGACGAGCGGGATCTCGGCTTGGATCGCTTCGCAGATTGCATCCGCTGCGCCCGGAGGCGGAACATAGATCACGCTCGCATCCGCACCTGTTGCCGCTTTCGCCTCAAGCACTGTGTCGAACACAGGAAGCCCCAAATGTTGCGAGCCGCCTTTGCCCGGTGACGTGCCGCCAACAAGCTTCGTGCCGTATGCGATGGCCTGCTCGGAATGGAATGTGCCGGTTTTACCGGTGAAGCCTTGTGTGAGGAGCTTTGTGTTTTTGTCGATGAGAATGGACATGATTAACCCCGCACGGCTTTCACGATTTTCTGGGCAGCGTCATCGAGATCGTCAGCCGGAATCACATTCAAACCGGATTTCGAAATGATCTCTTTGCCGAGCTGAACATTGGTGCCTTCCAAACGCACAACGAGTGGCACTTTGAGACCCACTTCCTTAACAGCTGCAATCACGCCTTCCGCGATGACATCGCATTTCATGATGCCGCCGAAAATATTGACGAGAATGCCCTTCACATTCGGATCAGCCGTGATGATCTTGAACGCGGCTGTAACTTTTTCTTTCGAAGCGCCGCCGCCGACATCGAGGAAGTTCGCCGGAAACTCGCCATAGAGCTTGATGATATCCATCGTCGCCATGGCAAGGCCCGCGCCATTCACCATGCAGCCGATTGTACCGTCGAGCGCGATGTAAGAGAGATCATATTTTGACGCTTCGATTTCTTTCGCGTCTTCTTCCGTCTCGTCGCGGAGTTCCATGATCTCCGGATGACGATAAAGCGCGTTGGAATCGAACGACACTTTCGCGTCGAGACATTTCAAATGATTATCAGCCGTGACAATCAGCGGATTGATTTCAAGCATCGCCATGTCTTTGGCAACGAAAGCGGCGTAGAGCTTGTTCGTGAGGCTTTCGGCTTCCTTCGCGAGATCGCCCGAGAGCTTCAGAGCTTTCGCAACAGCGCGGCCATGATGCGGCATGATGCCGGTTGCAGGATCAACCGAGAAGGATACGATCTTTTCAGGCGTCTTGTGCGCCACTTCTTCAATGTCCATGCCGCCTTCGGTTGAGACGACAAACGCAATGCGCGATGTCGCGCGATCGACGAGCATCGAGAGATAGAATTCTTTCGCAATGTCGGACCCGTCTTCGATATAAAGACGATTGACCTGCTTGCCTGCCGGACCTGTTTGAATAGTCACAAGCGTATTCCCAAGCATCTGGCTCGAGAACTGCTTTACTTCATCAATCGATTTTGCAAGACGCACGCCGCCTTTGTCACCCGCAGCGGCTTCTTTGAATTTGCCCTTGCCGCGACCGCCTGCATGGATTTGCGACTTCACAACCCAGAGCGGACCACCGAGCGCTTTTGCGGCAGCTTCAGCTTCCGACGCATTCATAATCGCCTTGCCATTCGACACGGGCACACCGAACTCTTTCAAGACGGCTTTGGCTTGATATTCGTGGATGTTCATTCTCGAGGTCCCTCTCGGAAGAAGTCGTTAGAATTTGATCGTCATTGCGAGGAGTTCGTCATTGCGAGCGAGAGCGAAGCAATCCAGTTGATGATTCAGAAAAGATCTGGATTGCTTCGTCACTTCGTTCCTCGCAATGACGGTGTGATTACTTGAGAGCCGGATTAATCGTCTTGCACGCTTCAATCAGGCTTTGAACGGAAGCGGCTGATTTTGCGAAAGCGGCTTTTTCATCAGGCTTCATGCGTAGCTTCACGATGCGCTCGACACCTTTTGCACCGATCACAATCGGCACGCCGACGAACATGTCCTTCACGCCATAACCATTGGCGATATGCGCCGCGCAAGGCAACACGCGCTTTTGATCCTTGAGATAGGATTCTGCCATCGCAATCGCGGAGGCTGCAGGTGCATAATAGGCCGAACCTGTCTTCAAAAGATTGACGATTTCACCACCGCCTTTGCGTGTGCGTTCCACAATCGCATCGAGGCGCTCTTGTGTCGTCCATTTCATTTTGACGAGATCGGGCAGCGGGATGCCACCAACTGTCGAATAACGCACCATCGGCACCATATCATCACCATGGCCGCCAAGCGTCATTGCCGAAACGTCTTTCACCGAGACTTTGAATTCTTCTGCGAGGAAATAACGGAAGCGCGCGGAGTCGAGCACGCCGGCCATGCCGACGATCTTCTTCGGGTTGATGCCGGAGAATTTCTGAAGCGCCCACACCATCGCATCGAGCGGATTGGTGATGCAGATCACGAAGGCTTTCGGCGCATATTGCTTGATGCCGGTGCCGACCGCTTCCATCACTTTGAGATTGATGCCCAAGAGATCATCACGGCTCATGCCGGGCTTGCGTGGCACGCCGGCGGTGACAATCACCACATCGGCGCCCGCAATGGCTTCGTAATTAGATGCGCCTGAATAGCCAGCGTCGAAACCATCGACCGGGGAGGACTCGGCGATGTCGAGGCCTTTGCCCTGCGGAACGCCATCCGCGATGTCAAAAAGAACGATGTCGCCCAATTCCTTAAGACCAGCGAGATGGGCAAGCGTGCCCCCGATTTGTCCCGATCCGATCAATGCAATTTTCTTGCGTGCCATGTCCGCTGTGTCCTTCCATCCGTTCTGTCTTTATCGGGTCCTAAGATCCCGAAACCGCTTCTTTTATGGGCGCGTGATACCGATCCCCCCAATTTCCGGCAAGTTGGCCAAAAGACGGAATTTTAGGCAGCTCGTTGGAGATGAAGAGGGCATCATGCGTTTGAGACGAGATATTATCGATATATTTCAGAATGTTAAAGGATTTGATTCAAATTGATGACAATTCAATAGTCCGAGGAATTTTTAGTTACAAATTACAAAAATTGAAATTTGTAACACAATTTTTGGGCGATTTTCAGCCCCGACGCCCGATATGGTCAAGGACAGCCGTGGTCACGGCCCCGAGCCGCAATTCAAGCGAACGTTTGGGCGTCTCCGCGTCATGATACAGAGTGGACGGGTTCAGGAAGCGGTAAAGTGCGTCAAGAACGAAAGTCAGCGCTTTCTCCCGGCTGCCCGCAGCAAAGGCGCCACCGCTTTGCCCTTCCTCTAAAATCCGGTCGATAAGCGTCCGAATTTTTGCCCGATGCTGGCGCGCCGGTGGCCGGCTTTCCTCAAAGGCTTCGACAAAAAGCTCAAAGAGCCGAGGCTCGTCATCAAGCCGATCGCGATAGGCACGGACCAGCGCGAAGATCATGCGTTCTAGTTTGTCACGTGCCGGATCAGGCGCATCCGCAATTTCGCTCAACCGTGCTTCAATGGATTTAATCCATTGCGAGGTTATGGCATCAAAGAGTGCTTCTTTGGTTTCGTAATGACGATAGACATTCGCGTGAGTCATCGCAGCACGACGCGCAACCGCAACAACTGTCACACGGGAAAGACCATAGGCACGTACTTCATCAATTGCCGCTGAAAGAATCCGTTGCGCCGTCGCTTCGGTTGTTTGCGATTCAATCATGGTCGCTCACTCTCATGAATGATCACCGCTTAGTGCTGCTTCGACCGCTCGTGCACCATGAGGCAAGGCGCGATATGAATTTGATTGCATCTCGATCATTCTCGAAACGATTCTCTCAATTTCAAATGCTTCGCGCCCATCTGTTGCTTGATAAAGTGACATGGGGTCACTTGCAGCAGAAATATAGACCTTCACGCTCCGATCATAAAGCGCATCAATCAGAGCGATAAAGCGTTTTGCTTCATTATGATTTTCAGCAGAGATGATTGGAACATGATCAATAAAGACTGTATGGAACGCTTCGCCAATCGCAATAAAATCATTGGCGCCCAGTGCTTTCTTGCATAAATCGGCATAATCAAATCGTGCGATCACTGACGTGGCACGAGGGATGATAAGACTATGGCCAAGCACATCAAGCGATACAGAATGAACTTTTTGACTGCGCGTCAGAGCGTCGAATAAATTATCCATTCTACGCGACGCATGTTCATCATCAGGACAAAAATAAGTCTCGTCCTCACCGATCTTATCAAGGCGATAATCATGCGGCGCATCAAGCTCAACAATTGTCACGGCAGATTTGAGAAGATCAATAAAGGGAAGAAAAAGAGCACGATTCAGTCCGCCCTCATAAAGATCCCCCGGTTCGATGTTCGAGGTGGTCACAAGCACCAAGCCATTTTCAAACAATGCACTAAAGAGCCGCGCCAAGATCATCGCATCCGCAATATCGGTAACTGAAAATTCATCAAGACAAAGAAGCGTGATATCGTCTGCGATCGCGCGCGCAACGGGAGGAATCGGATCACTATCTTTCACGTCACCATTTTTGACGCGAAGACGATAGTCATGAATGCGCTTATGAATATCGGCCATGAAACTTTGAAAATGCATCCGGCGCTTTTGCGAGACCGGCGCGCTTTCGAGCATCAAATCCATGAGCATAGTTTTGCCGCGACCAACCGAACCCCAGAGATAAAGTCCCTTGGGCATCTGTGGCTTACGACCAAAAAGCCAGCCAAGCCCTGCTTTTCTTGAGGGCAGGGCTGCTAGCGCCTCGCAAAGCCGATCGAGATTAGCGAGCACGGTGATCTGCGCCGGATCACGATCAATCTCACCCAAGCCGACAAGCTGCTCATAGGCGGCGCTCGGCAATTTAAAGTCTCGCCGACTCATTTGTTAAATCCTCAATCGAGCCGGATCATGCATGCTCCGACACGCGGAGCAAGTCATGCCCCCTAAAGAGATGTCACCACCTCGATAGGTGAACTGGAGCCCCATCGATTGCGTAACTTTCAAAACAGAGTGGAGTATTCAAAATGCCTATAGCCGCCTGGTGCCTGATGTTTGTGACGCTGATGCCCGTTCTTGTGGTTGGCTATGCGAAGAGCGGCGGAGGCTATGACAATTATAGGCCGCGTGAAGGGCTTGAGCGCATGGAAGGTCAAAAGCGCCGCGCCTATGACGCCCATTTGAATTGCTTTGAGGCTCTGCCGGTTTTCATCGCCGCACTCTTCGTCGCTGTTTGGACTGAAGGGCCACAAACTATGGTCGATGGCTTTTCTGTTGGTTTTGTGTTGTTCCGCGTGCTCTATGTATTGGCCTATATTACCAACCAAGCGACATTACGGTCGGCTGTGTGGAGCCTCGCATATTTATGCGCCATTGGCTTGTTTGTCTCAGGCTTCTGGGCGCCAGCTTAATTGATCACGGGCGGATCTGACCCGATCCATAAACGCGATATTTGAACGAACAAAGCTGATCGATACCAACGGGTCCTCGCGCATGCATGCGGCCAGTGGCAATTCCGATCTCCGCACCAAAACCGAATTCGCCACCATCGGCAAATTGTGTCGATGCGTTATGAAGAACAATAGCCGAGTCGACGCGATTTAAAAATTCGTCTGCAACGTTTTGATCGCTGGTAATGATCGATTCCGTGTGTTGCGAGCCATATTTGCTGATATGCGCAATCGCTTCATCAAGACCAGAGACCACTTTCACGGAGATGATGGCATCAAGATATTCCGTGCGCCAATCTTCTTCTGTTGCTGCAGTCACGCGTGAATCAATTTTTTGAACAATCTCGTCACCTCTAACGGCACAACCCTTTGCAAGCAATGCTTGAACAAGTGTAGGCAAATGGGTACCGATCACGGCCTTGTCGATTAGAAGCGTTTCAGCCGCACCGCATACACCCGTGCGACGAAGCTTGGCATTGAGAATAATGCGTTCGGCCATAGCAAGATCAGCTTTTGCGTGAACATAAATATGGCAGATCCCTTCGAGATGCGCGAAGACGGGCACACGCGCTTCATCTTGAACGCGCACGACAAGCGCTTTACCGCCACGCGGAACAATCACATCAATCATCCCATTCAAGCCTGAGAGCATGAGACCCACAGCGTCGCGATTCTTTGTTGGTACGAGTTGAATCGAATCTTCAGGAAATCCGACGCTTTTAAATCCGGCGCGCATAGCATCTGCAATTTCCGTTGACGTCCGAAAACTTTCAGAACCCGCGCGGAGAATGGCCGCATTGCCACTTTTCACACAAAGAGCTGCCGCATCTGCCGTCACATTCGGACGACTTTCAAAGATAACGCCGATCACACCGAGCGGGGTTGATACACGCTCAAAGCGCAATCCATTTGGTTGTTTCCATTCCGCGAGAATACGACCAACGGGATCATGCAAAGAGGCAACATCTTCAATAGCTTTTGCAATCGCTTCGAGGCGTATTTCATCGAGAGTCAAACGATCAAGAAACGCACCTTTGGTGCCGCGGGCTTCCGCATCGCTCACATCTTCACGATTCGCATTTAAAATTTTCTGCTTATGATCGCGAATTTCTGCAGCTGCCGCGCGAAGGGCTGATGATTTCAATTCATTCGACGCGGTCGCAATGAGGTTAGACGCAGCACGTGCTTTCGTACCAATATCAAGCATCATTGCCTTGAGAGCCTGATCATAATGATGTTCAGAGTGATCATTCATGATCAGCTCACTCCTAAAGCCATATCATCGCGATGGATAAGTTCGGCGCGGCCCGCATACCCAAGAATTTTTTCAATATCGCGTGAGGAGCGACCAGCAAGTAATGCGGCCTCTGTTGAATCATAACCGATCAAACCGCGTCCCAACTCGCCGCCATCAGGTGCGCGCATCACAACGGCGTCACCGCGTTCAAAGACGCCTTCGATTCTTTTTACACCTGCCGGCAGAAGGCTTTTTCCCGAGCGTATGGCATCCGTTGCACCATGATCGAGAAACAAAATGCCTTTCGGTTCAAGCACGCCTGCAATCCATGTCTTGCGTGCCGATACAGGTGTCGAGCCCGTCAAAAACCAAGTGCAGGGGCCTTTATCTTCAATACGTTTGATCGGATGGAGCACCCGACCATCAGCAATGATCATATGTGTGCCACCCGTCGTCGCAATTTTTGCGGCCTCAACCTTTGTTCTCATGCCTCCGCGCGACAGATCGGAGGCGGCATCACCAGCCATCGATTCAATCTCAGCCGTGATGCGCGGCACAAGCGGAATGAGTTTCGCATTCGGATCTTTTGCGGGCGGCGCGTTGTAAAGACCATCAATATCGGAAAGCAGAATGAGAAGATCGGCCCCAGCCATGGTCGCAACACGCGCGGCTAAGCGATCATTATCGCCATAACGAATTTCGGTTGTCGCGACCGTATCATTCTCATTCACAACCGGAATCGCTTTGAGATCAATGAGGCGTCCAATCGTTGCGCGTGCATTCAGATAACGTTGCCGCTTTTCGGTATCGCCGAGTGTCACAAGAATTTGTCCGGTGGTGATTTTGTGGCGGCTGAACACTTCGGCCCATGCCCGAGACAACTCGATTTGACCGACAGCCGCCGCCGCTTGGCTTTCTTCAAGCTTCAACGGACCGCGTGGCAATTTTAAAACACCGCGCCCAAGTGCAATTGCGCCTGACGACACAACAACAATATCGACGCCTTTTTTGTTAAGCGCAGCAAGATCTTCACCAAGCGCGCTGAGCCACTCGGCTTTCAAACCCTTGGTTGGATCAACGAGAAGCGATGAGCCTACTTTGACAACGATCCGTTTGAATTTTGAAAAGTCCGAGCGTTTGCTCATGGATGCCACGCCTTCTCTTCTGCGCCGACCTCCGCATCTTGTTTGCGATTGTCATCGATGATGGCCGCCAATGCACGAAGTATTTCTGTCACGCCCTTGTTTGAAGCGGCAGAGACAAGAAACGGTTCTTTCTTCGCCGCGCGTTTCAGCTTTGTTTTTTGTTCTTTCAAAATCTCGGGCGTCACTGCATCAATTTTCGAAAGGGCAACGATCTCAATCTTATCTTCGAGACCCTGCCCATAGGCATCAAGTTCAGCACGAATGATCTTATAGGCTTTACCGGCATCCTCACCCGTTGCATCAACAAGATGAAGCAACACGCGACAGCGTTCCACATGACCCAAGAAGCGATCACCAAGACCGTGACCTTCATGCGCACCTTCAATCAAACCGGGAATATCCGCCAGCACAAATTCGCGACCATCAACGCGGACAACACCAAGACCAGGATGCAATGTCGTGAAAGGATAATCAGCGATCTTCGGTTTTGCGGCTGTCACCGTAGCAAGAAAAGTTGATTTGCCCGCATTCGGCAACCCAACCAATCCTGCATCGGCGATGAGTTTTAACCGTAACCAGATCCAGCGTTCTTCACCCGGCAAGCCGGGATTGGCGTGACGAGGTGCGCGGTTGGTCGATGTCGTGAAATAGGCATTACCGAAACCGCCATTGCCGCCTTTTGCGAGCGTGATGGTTTGGCCGATTTCAGTCAGATCGGCGATGAGCGTTTCGCCATCTTCTTCGAAAATCTGCGTGCCTTTGGGCACTTTTAAAACAATATCCGCGCCTTTACCGCCGGCGCGATTTTTTCCCATGCCATGGCCGCCGGGGCGCGCTTTGAAATGTTGCTGATAGCGATAATCGATGAGTGTGTTGAGACCCTCAACACATTCGACGCGTACATCACCGCCGCGCCCGCCGTCACCGCCGTCGGGCCCACCAAATTCGATAAATTTTTCGCGCCGGAAGGAGACTGAACCCGCCCCGCCATCGCCGGAGCGGATATAGACCTTGGCCTGATCAAGAAATTTCATGCGCCCTTCCTACAGGAATTTGTAGAAAAAGGGAGCGTGAAAAGCCGTGATTGGGTTAATTGCCGTTTTTGCGGATTGTAAGCGTGACAGAGCCCACCGGGATGAAGCCCAGAAAATTGACCGTTGCCGTGTTCAAAACGGTTTTTTCATCAGTCAATTCCAGCCGATCGACAAAATCGAGGCCTAAGCCGCCGAACGAGGCGACATAACGTAGGATGATCGCGCCTTGGTCTTTTGAGACCGTTGCCGCCACACCATCACGCGTGGCCTGATAGGATCCATCCTCGGTCTTTGTGAAGACCCAGACCACTTTGCCCTTCTCGCCATCGGAATAGGTGATGTCTTCATCAAGCGTCAGTACGCGTTGTGCATTGTCCCATTTGCCACGCATGACCACCGTGAGACCGCGTGTCTGTCCCGTCCAAGAATTGCGGAAGCTGCCTTCGGCTTTCAATGTCCCGCGCAAGAATTGTTCTAGTACAAGGTCCTTATCCTTTGCGAAACTCGGAACGGCAAAAGCGATGAGCGCGAGAAGAGACAAAGCGAAACGTGTCGTAAGTGATCGTTTCATCATATGATCCTTTAAAAACAGAAATGGTTTAGTTGAATTACGCCGCGGCACCGAAGCCAGACCACGCACCGCCATTGCGCCAATCGACGCGGGTGAGGCGGAAACAATCGATCACTTCTTCGCGTTGACGCGCAGGCATGAACCGACTTTCGCGACCTGTTTCTTGAAAGCCAATTTTGGCAAGAATGCGTTTTGAGGCTGTATTTTCAGGCTTTACCGTTGCATCAATGATTTCGGCTTTGCTCAGCGAGAAGCCGGTTTGCACCATGGATAATGCGGCCTCGGTGCCGAAACCTTTTTCCCACTGTGTTGTCGCAATCCAATAACCCAGCACCAACTGTTTTGGATTGTCTTCAACACGCGCAAGACTGATCGCGCCGATCACAGAATTCGGTTTTTGCTTCGGCGTGATCACAAGGCCAAGCGCGGTGCCGTCATGATTGGATTCACGCGTTGAATAGATGAACTCTTCCGCATGACCATCGGGATAGGGATGCGGAATGCGGCTCGTCATGTCGGAGATACGGCGATCAGCAAGAGCATTCGCAATCGCGGGCGCATCAGTGAGTTTCGGCCAACGCAGCCAGAGCCGCTGCGTTTCGATCCGATACACATCATCCCGTGTGATGTCTCTGAACATAGTCTGATCCTCCCGATCAATCCGCATCGGCCGCATGGCACGATTTGGTGACTGAAAAACGACAAAGGGGACGCCGGTTCCCCGACATCCCCGTTTTTCCGTCTTTTGAACGGGACCGGATGGTTTCTTTTCAAGAACCGCATCCGCCGGGGACCTCGAGGGCTCGGCGGGGGTTCTTTTAAAAACCGTTCCGCCGTTACTCGGCTGCTTTTCGTGTGACGACCGTTACAAACATCCGGTCATTGGCCTTCTTTTGAAACTCGACCGTGCCCGGTGCGGTTGCAAACAAAGTGTGGTCTTTGCCCATGCCGACATTGGCGCCTGCATGCACTTTCGTGCCGCGTTGGCGAACAATGATATTGCCGGCAAGAACCGCTTCGCCGCCGAATTTCTTTACGCCAAGGCGGCGGCCGTCTGAGTCACGTCCGTTGCGGGATGAACCGCCTGCTTTTTTGTGAGCCATTGTTTTGCTCCTAAATCTCTGACGCGGGTCCTACAACCCGGGTTATTGCTGACGATCCGATCTTACTCTGCTTCGGCCTTCTTGGCCTTGGCAGCGGGCTTTTTCGCGGCGGGCTTCTTTTCGCCTTCCGCTTTCGGCGCTGCAGCCTTTTTCGCCGCCGGCTTTTTGGCCGGGGCTTCGGCAGCAACGCCGCGGCAGGGGCTGCCTTCACGGTTGTGGCCACAGCCTTCGGCGCTTCGCCCGCTTTATAGATGCCGTCGATCCGGATGACCGTCAGCTCTTGGCGATGACCGCGCTTGCGCTTTGAATTCTGGCGACGGCGCTTGAAGAACGAAATCGTTTTCGCCGAACGCGTCTGCTCAATGATCTCACCGGTCACGGCCGCACCCGCAAGGGTTGGCGCGCCAACATCGGCACCGATCATTAGCACATCGGAGAAAGTGACGGCCGAACCGGCTGTCCCTTCGAGTTTTTCGACCGTAATCCGGTCATTGGCGGCGACCTTATATTGCTTGCCACCGGTCTTGATGACTGCGAACATCTCTCATAATCCCGTGTTCTAACGTCTCTGCCCACGGAAAATCCGCAAACGGACGCCTTTTTGACAGTTGCATTGGATTTTGACCGTTTTCCGCAAGGAATTTGGCTTTTGTCCAACGAAAGAAGCGCGGAATTCGTAGACTCCGCGCCAGAGCGCGTGTGCTACAGGGCGAGGGGGGAAGAGTCAATGTCTTTAAGCCTCTGGAGCGGCGGTCTTTTTGCCTGGCGGCTCCGAAAATCGAGCCGCGCGTAACGCTTCCGCGGCGCTGGCCATGCGGGTCCGCCACCGCTTGTGAAAGAAAAATCCGCATGCTATCGACCCGCCGACCACAAAGGGCGCTCGACCCTCATCTCACGGAGAGGTGGCAGAGTGGTTGAATGCACCGCACTCGAAATGCGGCATACTCGCAAGGGTATCGGGAGTTCGAATCTCCCCCTCTCCGCCAGAAGTTTTTAGTTCGACATCTTGAATAAAAATAAAAGTGCTGAAATTCTTACGCATCGTAAGTATAAATATTTCCCATATGTGGTTTCATCAAAAAGTTTTAGGTTTTAATCATGCTAATTAAGGCGATTTCGCTGAATTTGCTATTGATCAATCGTGCTAATGATAGACATGGCGAGCTTGAGAACGAAACATCTGCAATTGCTTGGCTCTTTAATGAGCGAGAGCAACATATGCTAAATCTAACGAAGGATATTGTTGATCAAGGTGAGATTTATGAAACTCCGCTAGTTTCGCCTGAACAAGACCACTTTATTGTATTCGACGGAAATCGGAGAGTAACGTGTATGAAGTTGCTCGCAGACCCAAAGCGAGCGCCCTCCATTGAGCTTCAGGCATTTTTTCAAACACAACGGGAGCGATGGGTTGGAGAATTTCCAACAACTATCGAATGTCAAATAGAAAGAGACCGCGATCGTATAGATGAAATGCTATATCGGCGTCATACTGGAACCCAAAGCGGAATTGGTCAAAGCAATTGGGATGATCGTATGAAGGCCACTTTTGTTGCCCGGACTGGCAAATCTAGTGGCCCAAGCGTTGCTGATGAAATTGAAAAGCGCTTAGCCGAAGCGAGCCTATTGTCTACCCGCAAGAAAATACCGAGATCTACTCTTAATAGACTGCTGTCATCTGAACCCTTTAGATTCCAAGTCGGCTTCACGATGAAAGGTGGTAAATTTAAGTTTACTCATGATCCGCTAAAGTCATTGAATGCAATGTCGATAATTGCGGCTGATCTTGCAAACCGAAAAATTGTTTTGGGTGACATTTGGGATTCCGAAGGTAAGCAACGCTATTTAGATAAGCTTTCCGCAGAAGGAATTCTGCCGCTAGAAAGTGATACTATACCTGTAGACAATAAAATTGAGTTGAACCGAGATTCAAATCCTAAAGTAAGGCTAAGAAAGAAAATAGCAACGCCCTCCATTCGCTCATCTATTATTCCGCAGGTGGAATTTGGCATTGTTTGGTCTGGGCGTCTTCAGCGTCATCGTGATATTTGGGAAGAGTTGCAATTTCACCTCGATTTGCGAAATAATCGTAACGCAATCTCAGTTCTGTTAGGCGTATTACTCGAGCTAGCGCTCGAAAATTATATTAAATTGCAGAATGTTGAAATCTACGAAAACGATAAATTAGCCGCGCGATTAGAAAAGGTTGGGAAGCATCTGCGAGGCGCAGGAAAAATTGACGAAAAACAAATTGATGTGATCAAAAAGTTTAAGCAGGGAGATAAGCTTGTTTCTGCTGATACACTAAATAAGTATGTTCACTCACCTAATTTTGCTCCATCTCCTGAACATTTGATGGCAATATGGGATAGTTTAGCCGAAATCATTGTATTGTGCCTGAAAGCTCAAGCTAAGGGCTTTTGATATCCAGATTCTTGCTTTTGAAATTGTCGCAGCTTTAGATTTTGATTGGTTCTCTCAATTAAAAAGTCACCAATTCCGCTGCCATTAACCCAATAAATGAAATTGATAGAATTTTGGTCGGGTAGATCATCGCTGAAGGCTTTAAAACCTCGGATTAACAAATCGCGAGCGTAATGATCATTACCAAATTTGTACCATTCTCCAAAGTACCAATATCTGCAAAATCCATTATGAAGTTGGCGCTCGTGATGTGAAACGTCCCAGAATGGCTTAATGCCGATTACCTTAATATCAGGTAACCAAGTCCTTGCTGATCTAATTCGATCTTTTGTACGGGTGGTTTTTCCTATTTTATAGAGCGTGCGGTGTTTAATTAAATAAATGTAGCCAGGATCAACACGGTTTAAATTCCACACGGGGATCACCGTCCCTTGTTGAGAGAATATCATTTATGGGCACCTGAATGAAAGTGTATTTGGGCCGAAAACTCGAAAATATCTACGCGTCAAAAAATTTGGAACCCGGATATCGTGACCGAAATTATATTATTCAAGAAGTGGTAGGTGTATTGTGCTGATAAATTTGCTCCGGGTGGCAGACGCGTATGGATGCGGCATTGAAAGGGTGGCTTAAAAAACATAGACCGGCTTAGCAAAGACTTTAGAGGTCTTGTACCTATATAACGCATTTTTCTAGTCATAAACTCTTGCCGTCATGGTGAACAACGGGCAATGACTTGAACTCAAATTCTTCTAAGCAACGCACATTGATCGCATAGACCCGCGAGCCGTCTGGTGTGTCTACATGGCCAAAGGGTCCAATACCGCAAGTTCTGCAGAAGCGATGGTGAATGTGTCCCTTGCCGAACTGATAGTCGCTAAGAACCGCTTCACCCCGCGCGAGCTTAAATTGCGTTTCTGGAATAAAAGCCATTAATATGCCCTTCCGGCTGCATATTGAGCAATTGCATTCTGTAACGCTTTCAATTGACGCAGTAACTTCATATCGAACTTCGCCACAGTGGCAACTTCCAAAAGTGGACATAATAGACCTCATAGGGTTGACTAAAATTTCGATATTTATTGCTAGGTCTGGCGTGATAATTTTGTAAGACTCACGCCCAGATATCGAAGCCCTCACCTGTCTCGAGAAAGGATTTGAGACTCGACAGCACAAGAGGCCATCCTTTGCTGACACCCGCTTCCATTTTGGAATTCTTGGTAAGTTGAGAATGGACCACATGCAACCGCACGCGCCCTTTAATTGCTTCAATTTCATAGGTTACGCGTGATACATCGTCTTTATTATTAGGGCTAAACCAACTGACAACAAGACGATTTGGCGGATCGCTTTCAAGCACTTCACCTTCGATATTGACGGCTTGATCCTTTGTTGAAACATGTTGCCATTTTGAGCCCACATTCCAATCAGAAATGTTGTTATGACCCCAGTATTGTCGCGTAAATTCTGGTGTTGTGATGGCTGCCCAGACCTTCTCGGGCGTGGATTTAATATGAAGCGTATAAACCAATTCACTGTCATTCATTTTCATTCCCCTCTAAAGCTTGTTTCAGATTTTGTAACGCTTGCACGCGTTCCTGTTCAAATTTTCCAATCCACCGCGTGTAGATTTCACTGATTGGCATCGGGTTTAGATAATGTAGTTTTTCACGACCTTGCTTTTTCGTGACAACAAGACCCGCCGCCTCGAGCAGCTTGAGGTGTTTGGTGACCGCTTGACGGCTCATTTCATGTTTTTCACACAGATCTAACAGCGTTAAGCCGCCCTTCTTTCGCAAGCGATCAAGCAATTGCCGCCGGCTTGCGTCCGCAAGCGCTTTAAACACTTTGTCATCTTTAGTACTCATGCGATCTTATATGCAACCAAATGGTTGCTTGTCAAGGGATAAAAATTTTGAGGCAAATTGCTTTAGAAAGACAGTAAAAATTTGCATCGGATGAAGTAAGTGGCGTATAATTTATTTAAGTGTCAGTTGTGATTTAATCATTATGCGCGGCTCGCACTCATATAGATTGAAGCATTAGGTCCATGCGCCCACGGTTATATATTAAGACACTTAATCGCAAATTCATGCAAATTGGCCCGCGCCGTCTGGTTGGCACCACCTATGAAATTATCCGCAATAAAATTCTGCATCTGATTTATGGTTTCGATCCCTGGCACATCACCGGCACATTTTATGCGCGGCCATATAAAAGTGATGTTGTGCGGCTCGTCGAAAGCGTACCGCATGACTGCGTGGTCGAAATCGGCGTTGGCCTTGGCGATATTTTAGGCCGCGTTGATGCGAAGAAACGCGTTGGTATTGATCGTGAGGTTGAAGTCCTAAAAGCAGCGCGGTTTTGTGTATATGGTCCCGTCTCTTTTGCCCTTGCAGATTTTGCTGACCCTGATCAGCTTATTGCCGCTCTCAATCAGAATGATGTTTCAACAGTTGATGTGATGATTCTCGTCAATTGGATTCACATGATTGAAATGGATGTCATTGCTAAAACACTCTCAACCGTTTCGCGTGATATTCCAATCAAACATATTGTCATGGATACGATCCGCGCAGGTACGCCCGGCTATCGTTTCACGCATTCGCAAGACGATTTGCGCCGTCTTGGCAATATCAAAAAAGTGATCGCGGCGGATGATGTCCGCGATCTCGTAATTGTTGAAGTGAATCAGTGATAAAGCCGCGCGTTCAAAACGCGATTTTTTCACCGCGCATTTTCCATCCGCCCGTGCCCGGCGCATAATGAACCGCATCGGTGCGGCCCGAAGCATGAGTTGCTGCGAGTGCTTTCGCTGATCGCCCTCCTGCCTGACACACAAGAATCAAGGGTTTTCCCAATGGCAATTTTTGCGGATCGAATGACGAAAGCGGATGATTAACGGCCCCCGGAATATGGCCGCTTTGATATTCATTCACCTCGCGCACATCGACGATATGACATTCACCACTTTCAACCGCCTTTTGCATATCATCATGTTCAACGGCGGGGACACTGGATGAACCAAGTAAGCGGGAGATCAAAGCTGCAATTGACATTATTCGTGACTCCTCGATTAAAACTTAAGCGGCGGTTTTTGTGGCGGTGAATTGCGTGAAGGCTTCAAGCGCATGACTTGCATACATCGCTGAGGGTCCGGCCCCCATATAGATGGCCATACCGAGCGTCTCGAGCACTTCTTCACGTGTTGCGCCATGATCAATGGCGGCTTTGACATGGAAGGCGATGCAATCATCGCAACGCACCGCAATGCCGATCGCCAGCGCGATCAATTCTTTGGTTTTGGCATTAAGGGCGCTTGGCTGCAGGGCCGCTTGGGCAATGGATGAAAACCCTTTCATCACATCAGGGGCGCCTGAGCGGAGCTCGCGTAACCCTGCGGAAAGTTCGCGAATCCATTGTGGCCAATCACGAGAATCAGAAGACATGGATCTTTCTCTAGGTTAAGTTGAATAGCTGAGAGGCAAGTGCCTTGCCCTCCCCTATATATTAGGGTTTACTAATTTAACAAGTCTCGTAACAAGACGATCCGGTCCCGCTCTATGCAGCTCGAAGAACTCGCCCCCCGCGCGGCCGAAGCCGAGGCCTTCTTAAAGGCCATGGCCAATCGCTATCGGTTGATGATTTTGTGCCAATTGCATCAGGGCGAGAAATCAGTGACGACCCTGCAGGGCGGTGTAGGTCTCAGCCAATCGGCGCTTTCGCAGCACCTTGCCCGTTTGCGGGAAGATGGCCTCGTTAAAACGCGGCGCGAATCGCAGACGATCTTCTATTCACTGGCGACGCCGAATGTCTCTGAACTGATCGCTCTTCTATATCGGCTCTATTGCGGCCCTGATGGCGCCGCGTAGTCTATCTAAGCCGTTCAACTTCCACCGAATTTTTTATCCCATGTGATCACGAGGGCCTTTGCCTTCTCGACATCCGATTGATCCATGACACCAAGTAATTTGGTACGGGTCTCAGCCGCTAAAGTCCGCCTCTCATTCTGCCAAGAGGCAAGCCGGATGATCGCGAGGCTCAACCATTGATAAGCGCTGATCATATCCACTTCGGTGCCGACACCCGTGGCGTAACACATGCCAAGTGCATATTGCCCTTCGGGGGAACCGCCCTCAGCCGCTTTTTTGTACCATTTAAAGGCCGTCACTTCGTCTTTCTTGACGCCCTGACCCATACGGAACATTTCGCCCATCATATATTGCGCGGTAGACTCGCCATCATCGGCGAGGGGCTTTAATTCCTTATAGGCCTTGGAAAAATTGCCTTGGCTATAGGAAGCAACCCCGTCCGAGAGCGTTGTCGTCATGAAGGGGATGCCGACGAGCACGGTAAAAAAGGCCAACGCGACGGCCGCGGCGATTGCGAGGGTCCAGCGAGTGCTATTCATGAGTGTGTGCCTAACGAACCCAAACCATACATTGCAGTAAATAGGCAATTTCCATGCCTCGCGCCAGTAGCGAGAGCAGGCCCGCCGGATTTTGGCTTTGTCATAGAAGTGTCATAAAACGATTTCGTTTGCGGGCCGGTTCAAGGAGGGCGGGTCTTTGGAGATCCATATCTTTGCCGCCGTTCTGTTCGCCGCCATGCTTCACGCAGGGTGGAATACGCTCGTCAAAGCCGGCTCCGATAAGCTCGTCTCGACAACTTTAGTTGCTGCGGGCGGCGGGCTCATTGCGCTGCCGTTGATTTTTATTGCGCCCTTACCGGCGCCTGAATCCTGGTCTTATCTCTTAGCCTCGGCAATCATTCATATTGGCTACTTCACCGCAATTGTTCTCCTCTATCGCAATGCGGATTTGTCAGTGGCCTATCCGGTGACACGTGGCTCGGCGCCGCTTCTCGCAACCATTATTGCAGGCCTAACTCTCAAAGAGCTTCCAACCGGTTTGGCTTTAACAGGCGCATTGTCTTTAAGCCTCGGAATCATGTGGCTTGCAACTGACGGAATTCGCAAAGGCGGACTTGATCGAACAACTTTATTTGTTGCTTTGATCAATGCTGGGATCATCGCACTTTATACGGTTGTCGATGGTATGGGTGGGCGACTTTCGCAACATTCCGTGAGTTACAATATCTGGCTCGAATTTCTTGATGGTCTCTTTTTTGTGCCGCTTGCGCTTTTTATTCGCGGCCGTTCGTTGATCCGCCCTTTGGTCACACAATGGAAAACGGGATTACTCGGTGGCGGCGCCGCTTTTGCGTCTTATGGGATTGCGATCTGGGCCATGACCCAAGCGCCCATTGGTCATGTGGCAGCGGTGCGTGAATCATCGGTGTTTTTCGCAACACTTTTTGGCGCATTATTTCTGGGTGAAAAATTTGGCCGTTCACGTTATATTGCAGCCGCCTTTGTCGCTGTGGGTCTTGCGGCGTTGCGCTACGGATAATACAAAAAACCGCAAATATTCTCAGATAAAAGGCGTCCACATCACGTCATCAATATGCGGTGCATGTGTCGCAAGCATCACGAGGCGATCAAAGCCCAATGCAATGCCTGATGTTGGCGACATAAAGCTAAGCGCTACAAGAAGATCTTCATCAATCGGATAGCGTTCACCGTAGATTTTTTCTTTAAGCGTCATATCTTTTTCAAAGCGCTGTCTTTGTTCCTGCGCATCCGTTAATTCACAAAAAGCGTTTGCAAGCTCAACACCACACACAAATAATTCAAACCGCTCAGCAACAAGAGGATTTGACGGTTTAGGTCGTGCAAGAGCGGCTTCACAAATCGGATATTCGCAAAGAAGAGTTGGGCGATTGATGCCTAAATACGGATCAATCTTCTCAACCATCACGTGCGAAAACAAATCGGCCCATGTATCATCTTGAGCCACACGCATACCCGCTTTGACAACAGCATGATAAAGAAGATCGCGATCGGGCACACCTTCAGGTGTTGTGGCGAGGAGATCAATATCGGCGAAATGTTCAAAAGCTTCAGCGACCGTGAGTCGTTCCGCATCTGCAAAGGGATCGCATGAATGATCGCGATGCTTGAAAATTTTTACGCCAGATGTTTCTGCCGCCAAAGCGAGAAGCCTCATACAATCGTTCATCAACGCCTCATAGGGCTCCTCGGTCCGATACCATTCGAGCATTGTGAATTCGGGTGCGTGGAGTGCCCCGCGCTCGCGCGACCGGAAGACCCGTGCGAAATCGAAAATCCGCCTTTCACCCGCGGCAATCAGCTTTTTCATTGCGAATTCTGGAGACGTATGGAGATAGCGGCTGGAAGCCTCCCCATCCGCGCCCCTGAAATGGACCTCCATGGCGTGGAGATGGGTCTCATTGCCGGGCGAGCGCTGCACCTGCCCGCATTCGACTTCGGTAAAGCCCTCGGCCTCAAAAAACTGCCGAAAAGCGGCCTTGATCCGGTTCCGGGCCAAGAGAATGGGGCGTCGATCCCTATGACGGCTTTTATGCCACCAAGCTGATTCTACCCCCAAAATCGCCTCATCTTTTTGTTTTCGCATGGTTTTTTGACGGATCCCGGGTCACTTTTTTAGAACTTACTCTAGCGGTTTCCCGCCAAGTGTGAGACAAGCGCGGCCATTCTTATCATCGGGCGCTCAGCCTCCGCTTCTTACAAGGTTTCTTCCGTGCAAGTCATCGCCAGTTCGATCCGCAAGGGCAATATCATTGAAAAAGACGGCCAGCTTTATGTTGTGCTGACCGCCGAAAATATTCATCCGGGCAAAGGCACGCCTGTGACACAGCTTGCGATGCGCCGCATTTCCGACGGTGTCAAAATCGCCGAGCGCTATCGCACAACCGAAAATGTCGAGCGCGCTTTTGTTGAAGACCGCGATTTCAATTTTCTCTACCAAGACGCTGACGGCTATAATTTCATGAACAATGAAACTTTCGAACAAGTTTCGGTTTCATCAGACGTGATCGGCGATCAAGCCGTTTACTTGCAAGAAAATATGACCTGCGTCTTGTCGATGTTTGAAGGGCGCTGCGTTGCCATTCAATTGCCCGCACGTGTGACGCTTGAAATTGTCGAGACGGAGCCAACCGTTAAAGGCCAGACAGCGTCTTCATCTTACAAGCCTGCTATTCTCTCGAATGGCGCGCGCACAATGGTGCCACCGCATGTCGCGCCGGGCACACGTGTTGTGATCATGACGGAAGATGGTTCTTACGTCGAACGCGCCAAGGATTGATATCAATGCGCGCGCTTCTCGACGTTATTTTGATCGCATTAGAGCTCTACAGCTGGGCGATTATTGTTTCTGCCGTTGTGAGCTGGCTTGTCGCGTTTAATGTCGTCAATATGCGTAACGAAGTGGTGCGTTCAATCGCGATGGGTCTGTATCAAATTACAGAACCAGCGTTGCGACCAATCCGTCGTATTCTTCCCAATCTCGGGACGATGGATATTTCACCGATCATACTTCTGTTGCTGATCATGCTGATTGAACGCATCATTCGGATGTATATCTATCCGAATGTTTTCTGATTGCTCTCTGCCTTTCTCGGTTGGGCTTGATGGTCTTCGTCTCCACATCAGGCTCACACCCAAAGGCGGTCGTGATGCAATCGATGGCATTGAGTCGCTTTCGAATGGTCAGTCAGTTCTGAAAGTCCGCGTGCGTGCTGTGCCCGAGGATGGTAAAGCGAATAATGCGTTGATCAATCTGATTGCTGACACGCTTGATTGTACGGCGTCTTCTATTGAAATCGTTTCAGGCGCTACAGCGCGGATCAAGACGTTGAAAATTTCAGGCGATGGTCGGGCGCTTGGCGAAAAATTGAAATCGGGATTGTCTTTATGATCCGCATTGCTCCGGGCGCGCATCTTGATGAGAGTGAACTCATTGAGACTTTCGTGCGCGCATCGGGTCCCGGCGGTCAAAATGTCAATAAACTCGCGACCGCCGTTGAATTGCGCTTCGATGTGTTTAATGCGCCGGGTCTTGATCAAGACATCAAAGAGCGCCTTGCCAAACTTGCCGGACGCCGTCTTACGCTTGAAGGCGTGATCGTGATCTTCGCGCAGAAACATCGCACGCAAGAGATGAACCGCGCTGACGCCCGTGAGCGTCTTTACGAGCTGATCAGGCAGGCGGCCAAACGGCCGATCCTCCGGCGGCCCACCAAGCCGACACTGGCTTCCAAGAAAAGGCGGGTGGCGTCCAAGATCAAACGCGGCGGCATTAAGGGCCTGCGCGGCCGGCCCTCGGCGGATGAGTGAATTGTTTGCGGCAATTTTTCATTAAGGCCATTCGCACCTAAGACCATCGTCGCGGTTATGCCGCATTGCGGTAAAGCCCGATTTTGCGCTAAAACCCTCATGCGACGCCGTGCCATTCGGCACTAAACCAAGAAAACCAAGGTCTTCGCGATGGCCGTATCTCGATCCCGCCCGCTTTCACCGCATTTGTCGGTCTATAAAATGACCATCACGATGGCGATGTCGATTATTCACCGGATTACCGGAGCCGCGCTCTATGTCGGCACCGTGCTTCTGGCGATCTGGCTTTTGGCCGCCGCTACGAACCCCGAAGCTTTTGCCACTGTGCAAGCGCTTTGGGGGTCAATCCTCGGGCGCGTCGTGCTTTTGGGCTATACATGGGCGCTGGTTCATCACGCGCTCGGCGGGCTCCGCCATTTCATCTGGGATTCGGGTGCGGGCTTTGGCCCCGAAAGACGGACCTTCGCGCAATTAACGCTTGTGGGGTCCATCCTCATCACATTGGCGCTTTGGGCGCTGGGCTATTGGGTGAGGTGAGATCATGAGCCATCCATCGTCAATGAAAACACCGATGAAGCGCGTGCGCGGTTTGGGCTCAGCGCGCTCGGGCACAGAACATTTCTGGCTGCAACGTCTGACGGCTTTGGCCAATATTCCGCTGACAATAGGATTTCTCTGCGTGGTCTATGCCGCACTTGGCAAAGATGCGGCGGCCGCGCGTGCGGTACTCGCGCGCCCCTTTGATGCGTTTATCGTTGCGCTCTTTGTGATCTCAGGCGCGGTGCATATGAAGCTCGGCATGCAAACCATCATCGAAGATTATGTTCATGGCGAAGCTTCGAAATTAGCGCTTCTCGCTTTGAACACATTATTTGCGTTTCTCATCGCGGCGGCTTGTGTGTTCGCGGTTCTTAAATTGACTTTCGGAGTATCATGATGGCCACTGCATCGCCTGCCGTGAATGGCAAAGCCTATGCGATCACGGATCATACTTTTGATGTTGTCGTAGTTGGCGCGGGCGGCGCGGGATTGCGCGCAACCGTTGGATGTGCGCAAGCAGGTTTACGCACCGCTTGCATTACAAAAGTATTTCCCACGCGTTCGCATACAGTTGCGGCACAAGGCGGTATCTCGGCGTCGCTCGGTAATATGGGACCTGATGATTGGCGCTGGCATATGTATGACACCGTCAAAGGTTCTGACTGGCTTGGTGACCAAGACGCGATTGAATATCTCTGCCGTAACGCGCCCGAAGCGGTTTATGAACTTGAACATTGGGGTGTGCCGTTTTCGCGCACGGAAGAAGGTAAAATCTATCAGCGTCCTTTCGGCGGTATGACCACCGAATTCGGCAAAGGCATCGCGCAACGTACATGCGCCGCCGCCGACCGCACAGGACACGCAATTCTTCACACGCTTTATGGTCAGGCGCTTCGCGCGAACACGGAATTCTTCATCGAATATTTTGCGCTTGATCTCATCATGGATGAGGAAGGTCGTTGCCGTGGTGTTATTGCGCTTAAAATGGATGATGGCACGATCCATCGTTTCCGCGCCAATGAAACCATTCTCGCAACAGGCGGCTATGGTCGCGCTTATTTCTCGGCAACCTCCGCGCATACCTGCACGGGTGACGGCAATGCGATGGTATTGCGCGCAGGCCTGCCGCTGCAAGATATGGAATTCGTTCAATTCCATCCGACCGGCATTTATGGCGCAGGCTGTTTGATTACCGAAGGTGCGCGCGGTGAAGGCGGCTATCTCACAAATTCCGCCGGTGAACGTTTCATGGAACGTTATGCACCAAGCGCAAAAGATCTCGCGTCACGTGACGTTGTCTCACGCGCGATGACGATGGAGATTCGTGAAGGTCGTGGTGTGGGCAAACATAATGACCACATCTATCTGCATCTTGATCATCTCGATCCAAAAATTTTGCATGAACGCCTTCCTGGTATTTCAGAAAGCGCCAAAATTTTCGCAGGCGTTGATGTAACGAAGGAGCCGATTCCTGTGCTCCCCACCGTGCATTACAATATGGGCGGAATTCCCACGAATTATCATGGCGAAGTGCTCACCAAGAAAAACGGCAATGCCGATACAATCGTTCCCGGTTTGATGGCTATTGGTGAAGCGGCATGCGTGTCTGTGCATGGCGCCAATCGCTTGGGTTCGAATTCGCTCATCGATCTGGTAGTGTTTGGCCGCGCCGCTGGGTTGCGCGCCGCCGAACTCGTCACACCCGGTGAGAAACAAGCAGAGCTTGCAAAAGATTCAGCCGATCAAGCGCTCTCGCGTCTTGATCATTTCCGTCACGCTTCGGGCTCTACACCGACAGCCGCACTGCGCCTCAAAATGCAAAAAACGATGCAAACCAATTGCGCGGTTTATCGCACGGGCGAAGTGTTGTCTGAAGGTCAGAAGCTCATTCACGATGTGTGGCGTTCTTCGGCTGATATCAAAGTCACAGATCGTTCATTGATCTGGAATACGGATCTTCTTGAAACGCTTGAATTTGATAATCTGATTGTACAAGCAGTGTCGACGATGGATTCGGCTGCCAATCGCCAAGAGAGTCGCGGCGCGCATGCGCGTGAAGATTATCCGAGCCGCGATGACAAGGAATGGATGAAGCACACGCTGAGCTTCATCGACTCGACGAAGCAAGAAACGATTATCGATTATCGTCCGGTGCATACTTATACGATGTCGAATGATATCGAATATATCGCGCCGAAAGCGCGTGTGTATTGAGAGCGATCGGGAGAGCGAACCATGGTTGAATTAACGCTTCCGAAAAATTCACGTGTGGTGGAAGGCAAGATCTGGCCGAAGCCGCAGGGTGCAAAGCGCCTGACTGAATTCCGCATCTATCGTTATGATCCGGATGGCGAGAACAATCCACGCGTGGATACTTATTTTGTTGACCGCGATGATTGCGGGCCGATGGTGCTCGACGGCATCATCTGGATCAAATCAAAAATCGATCCGACGCTGACATTCCGCCGTTCATGCCGTGAAGGGATTTGCGGTTCATGCGCGATGAATATCGACGGGTTGAACACGCTCGCCTGCACCAAGGGCATGGATGAAGTCGCGCATCCGATCCGCATTTATCCTTTGCCGCATATGCCGGTTGTGAAAGATCTCGTGCCGGATCTCACCAATTTTTATGCGCAACACGCGTCGATTGAGCCGTGGCTGCACACGTCAACGCCTGCGCCTGAAAAAGAATGGAAGCAATCACGCGAAGACCGCGAAAAACTCGATGGTCTTTATGAGTGCATTCTTTGCGCAAGCTGTTCGACCTCATGCCCAAGCTATTGGTGGAATGGCGATCGCTATCTTGGCCCCGCCGCGTTGTTGCAGGCCTATCGCTGGTTGATCGATTCACGCGATGAAGCGACTGGCGAACGTCTTGATCATCTTGAAGATCCGTTCCGACTCTATCGTTGTCACACCATCATGAATTGCGCGAACACTTGCCCTAAGGGTTTGAACCCCGCAAAGGCCATCGCGGAAATCAAGAAGATGATGGTGGAGAGACGGGTTTAAGAACATCCGTCAATAGTGATACCGACAGGCAATAATCACGATCATTGCCTGTTCAACCGTATAAACAAGACGATGTGTATCATCGATGCGGCGTGACCAATAACCTGAGAGATTTTCTCGCAACGGCTCAGGTTTGCCAATCCCCTCAAAGGGATCGCGTATAACGTCGCGAATGAGTTGATTGCTTCTCTTCAGCGTTTTTTTATCTTGGCCTTGCCAATAAAGATAATCCTCCCACGCATCGAGCGTGAAGGTGAGACGCCTAGTCATCGATCAAGGTCTGCTCGACGGTTTGCCCCGCACGATGTTGCTCGATGGAACGGGCAAGATGTAGAGCATTCGCAGGCGACTTCAAAAGATAGGCCGTCTCCATAATGCTGTTATAGGTATCAAGCGACATGACCACGGCATCTGGCGCGTCACGCCGAGCAATGATGGTCACATTGGCGTCATCGACGACCTTGTCGAGAACGCTTTTGAGATTGTTCCGCGCTTCGGTGAAATTGACGACGTCAGGCATGGGCTCACCCCTATACATGTTCAATATATCGGACATGTATAGGAGGATAGACGTAAAAATTCAACAAAAAACCCGCCTTCCGGCGGGTTTCGTTTGTCTTACGACCTCACATGCGCGGTTTCCGAGGAGCACTCGCTCATTGCACCAGCTTCGGTCCACCGCTCGTTACAGGTTCGCTTTCTGCCATGATACCGAGACGACGGGCGACTTCGGCATAGGCTTCGACAAGGCCGCCCATATCGCGGCGGAAACGGTCTTTGTCGAGCTTGTCATTTGATTTGACATCCCAAAGCCGCGCCGAGTCGGGCGAGATTTCATCTGCCAACACAATGCGCATCATGTCGCCTTCCCAAAGGCGCCCGCATTCGATTTTGAAATCGACGAGGCGGATGCCGGCGCCCAAAAAGAGGCCCGAGAGAAAATCATTCACGCGCAGAGCGAGCGCCATGATGTCATCAAGCTCTTGTGGTGTGGCCCACCCGAAGGCGGTGATGTGTTCTTCCGAGACCATCGGATCATTGAGCTCGTCTTTCTTATAGTAGAACTCAATGATCGAGCGCGGTAGCGGCGTGCCTTCTTCAAGGCCAAGTCGCGTTGCGAGCGAACCGGCGGCGATGGTGCGCACGACCACTTCAAGCGGAATGATCTCGACTTCGCGGATCAATTGCTCACGCATATTCAAACGGCGAATGAAATGTGTGGGTACACCAATCGCATTCAAATGCTGGAATATGAATTCCGAAATGCGATTGTTCAAAACGCCTTTGCCATCGAGCACGGCGTGTTTCTTGGCGTTGAACGCGGTGGCGTCATCCTTGAAATGTTGGACCAAGGTGCCAGGCTCAGGACCCTCATAAAGGATCTTCGCCTTGCCTTCGTAAATGCGACGGCGGCGGTTCATCATGACTAACCGGGGTTTGAAAACTTAGGGAAATGATGCCTCTCTATAGGGGCAAACCTCCCGATAAAGCAATGGCGGTGGGGAGGAGGCCTTTCTCAGCCTATGATCTAGGCCAAAGCGCGGCTGGTTCTACTCGTCTAATGTGAGAAGTGGGGCAGAACCTCCTTTTTGCCTCGGTAGAGTGATAAACCTTGTTTCGTGAGGCGTAAATGAGCGTATTTGACGAGAGAGAACGCGCTTTTGAGGCCAAATTTGCCCATGATGAAGCGGTTCGGTTTCGCGTTCGCGCGCGGCGCGATAAATTGCTGGGCCTCTGGGCAGGCGACAAATTGGGCAAATCCGGCTCCGCACTGCACGATTATGCGATGAGCCTGGTTTTCTCGGAGCTTGGTCGAGATGGCGAGGCGGCCTTGCGGAAGAAAATCGTGGATGATTTTGCGGCGGCCGGGGTTCCGCTTTCTGAAGGTGCTCTGACGCAGAAAATGAATGAATTTTTTGCCGAGGCCATGCGGCAGCTTGCGCTCAGCGAATAGACTTCGCGCCCTTGTCTCACTTCACGCGGATGCGTAGTCTTCCCGCTTCCGTGAGGCGAGGAGTTTTATGATGCCGCATCTTTCGACGATCAGCGCTTTGTCTAACCGCATCGGCGGAGGGTCGGGTCTTCTCACCGCATGGGTCGGCATGCCTGACCCGGTCGTCGCCGGACAATTGGCGCTTGAAGATTTCGATGTCGTCACACTCGATATGCAGCATGGTGCCAATGATATCTCGACCGTGCGGCAGGGTATTTTGAATGTGACGCTTGCGGATAAACCGAGCCTCGTGCGTATTCCTGTCAATGATTTTGCTACCGCCTCACGCGTGCTTGATTTTGGTGCCGCAGGTGTGATTGCGCCCATGATCAATTCAAAAGCGGATGCGGAAGCCTTTTTGTCCTTTATGAAATTTCCGCCTGTGGGGCAGCGGAGTTGGGGGCCGACCATCGCGGTGGCGCTCACAGGACAATCGCTTGATGATTATCTTGCCAAAGGCAATGCGATGTCGGTTGCGATTGCGATGATTGAAACACGTGAAGCGCTCGCCGCCCTTGATGATATTTTGTCGCTCGATGGCATTGATGCTGTTTTCGTAGGCCCTTCTGATCTTTCAATTGCTTTGTCAAACGGGTCAAATGTCAATCCGTCGCGTAAAGATGTGATCGATGCACTTGATCATGTGAGACAACGCGCACATGCCCATAAGAAAGCGGCATGTTGTTTTGCGCCAACACCGGTGATGGCCAAAGACCTTGCCAAAAAAGGATATGATCTCATGGCTACTGGTACTGATTTTTCACAATTGAGAAGTGGCGCGCGTGCGCAGATCGATATCGCACGCGGCCGCTCCTGATTTTACGGCTCAGAATTAAATTTTAATTCTGCCCTTCGCCTGAAGACTTCATCATTTCGTCGCCATGGGATCTCATCATGCCATCACTATGGCGGCCGTGATGACCCATACCCATCGGCATCGCCCAACGCAACGCATCGCGTTGTTTGTCATCAAGCTTTGCATAAAGCGCGTCCGCTGCAGGGCGGACAAGTTTCACAGCATCAAGCATGGATGAGAGATGTTTTTCCATTGCAGCGAGACGACCGGGAGGAGAAAGGTCAGTGTTGTCCTTATCTTGATCGCATGACGCTTTCAAACTGTCTTGCGCTTTTGTGATTGCCGCTTTTAAGGCGTCCACTTCAGGCTTTTGAACATCTGTTGGTTTGATGGCGCGTTCAATACGCTCCACCATCTTTCCGCTCAGCGGGCCTTTCATGTCACAGGCATGCGATCCACCGCGCATCATTTTGCCCATATGATTTTCAGGGCTCGCAAAGGCAAAGGCCGCGCCCCCCGCTACCAAAATAGAAACAGCACCGGCGAGAAGTAATTTTTTACTCGTTTTCATGGATAAACCTCATAGAAGAGAACCTGTTCACTCAGGCGATGAGGCATTCTATCTCTTCGAAGTTTTTCAAGGCGTGGCCGTAAGATTAAAAAGAATTAAATCTTCGGCCTCTTGAAAAAGGCGATTGAAATTCTATTCGAGACTGCCTTCTTTGGTGTTCAACGCATCGGCCAAACGCGTTTTGGCGCTGCCGGGCTGCAAGGGCTTTTGTTGTGACTCATGCGGCGTCCAACCAGAGACCCACAAACATTCGAATGTTGCACGAATACGCCCATCCGCGTCGCTATAATTCTCGGCATAAATCTCGAGCGCGCGTAACAAGGTCTTTCGACGTAAAGGTGTCTTTCGTCTTTCGATGAGGGCATTCGTCCCGCCCATTGCGCGCAGATCTGCAAAAAGTGCCAAAGGTGTTTGATAGCGCACAGTGATGGTCTCGGTATCGACCACAGGCAAGGCAAAGCCTGCCCGTTGCATGAGTGCGCCGATATCCCGTAAATCTGCAAAAGGTGACACGCGCGGACTTAATCCGCCTTCGCATTCGATTTCTGCGCGCGCAAACGAGTCACGTAATTCATGCAGCGTTTGTCCACCCAAGAGGCAAGCGATGAATAAACCATCGGCTTTCAAGGCACTTTTGATCTGGATGAGGAGACCTGGAAGATCATCGACCCATTGAAAGGCAAGAAGTGATACAACAGCATCAAGACTTTGTGGCGCAAAAGGCACAAGCGATGTTTCTCCAACAATTTTTTGCCATGTGCCAGTGCCGAGCACTTCAGCAAGCGGTGCTTGTCGAATGATCTGTTTGAAGCGTTGCGAGGCGACAAGCTTTAATGCGGTATGTGGCCCAAATGTGCCGATATCAACCACAGTGTCGAAAGACCGCGCGAGGGCTTGCAAGCGCAATTCGAAATCATCAGCCACCCGTTCCAATAGAAAATCGGCCGCGCCTTTTTTCAAAGCACGTTTCAAGCGTGCGCGCAAAAGCAACTGGTCGAAAAGACAGGGTGTCTCTGGCATAGGGAGGCTTTAGGCTCTCTGCTTTCTGGGGTCAAAGCGGAAACGCGTTCTATGCTCCGCCCACTTAAAAATTTCGGCCTGTTGGATCATCTCCGCCACAGCGTGAGAGCGGGCTTCCGGGCGGTCGTCGATTTATTGTGGCCACCATCCTGTATTGGATGCGGAGCGGCGGTGATCGAGCCGGATCGCCTTTGTGCCGCCTGTTGGCAAGCGTTGCCGCTCATCGCTCCGCCGGTCTGTCAGCGCTATGGCGTGCCTCTGCCTTTTGATCTCGGACCGGAACCGCTTTCTCCTTTGGCGATTTCCGATCCGCCGGTTTTCGAGCGGGCGCGGGCGGCGGTTCGCTATGACGGCGTTGCGCGCGAGCTCGTTCATCTTTTCAAATATGGCGACCGGACCGAATTGGCCCGTCCGATGGGGCGGCTGATGGCGGAAGCTGGAAAAGTGCTCCTCGCTGACGCCTCGCTGATCGTGCCTGTGCCTTTACATCGGTTCCGGTTCTTGGGGCGGCGGTTCAATCAGTCGGCCCTTCTCGCCAAAGAGATCGGCCGCGTGGCTCAAAAGCCCGTGGGCTTCGAAGTGCTTGCCCGCGTCAAAGCGACCCGCCCGCAAGTGGGGCTCACCCGGGCCGAACGCGCCGACAATCTGGCCCGCGCCTTCGCTGTGCGGGATCATGAGCGGCATCAAATCGCTGGCCGGCGCATTCTTGTGATCGATGATGTGATGACTTCGGCGGCGACCGGCAATGCCTGCGCGCGCACTTTGCTCAAAGCGGGAGCCTCGGCGGTCGATCTTCTCGTTTTTGCCGTTGTGGCAAAGGCCTAATTTCGGTCTATATAGAGAAGGACTATTCGACAGAGGCGCGTTCTGATGCAACCGGTCACGATCTATACAAAATCCTGGTGCCCCTATTGCCATTCGGCCAAAGATCTTCTGACAAAAAAAGGCGTGACCTTTAACGAGATCGATGTGTCCGAAGGCGGCGAGAAGCAAGCCGTCATGGCCCAGCGTGCGAATGGCCGCTCGTCAGTTCCGCAGATTTTCATAGGGGGCACCCATGTCGGCGGGTGCGATGATCTCTATGCGCTTGATCGCGCGGGCAAACTTGATCCGCTGCTCCAAGCTTAGAACGGAACTCCTATGTCTCATTCATTCATAGCCGCTTGCGTGCAAATGCGTGGTCGCAAAGACCCGTCGGCTAATTGCGATGATGCAGTGCGTATGATCCGTGAAGCCGCTGCGCGTGGTGCCACTTTTGTGCAAACGCCAGAAATTTCTAATCTCGTTAATCGCGATCGCGAAACGATGATGAAAAGTCTCTTGACCGAAGACAAGGATCCGATGCTGCAAGCGTTTCAAGCGCTCGCGCGTGAATTGAAGATCACGATTCATGCGGGCTCATTGTCGATCAAGAATGGTGATAAAGTTGCAAACCGCGCTTTTGTGATTGCACAAACAGGCAATATCGCCGCGCGCTATGACAAGATCCATCTCTTTGATGTTGATCTTGCCAATGGTGAAACATGGCGCGAATCGAATACCTTCACCGGCGGATCAGAGGCCGTTGTTGTTGACATTCCTCATGCGAAGCTTGGTGTCACGATTTGTTATGATGTCCGTTTTCCCTATCTCTTTCGCGCGCTTGCCGATCATGGTGCGACTGTTTTAAGTGCTCCTGCATGTTTCACAAAACAAACAGGTGAAGCGCATTGGTCGGTCTTGCAACGGGCGCGCGCGATTGAAAATGGCGCCTTTATGATTTCAGCAGCACAAGCGGGCCTGCATGAAGATGGTCGTGAAACCTATGGCCATTCGATGATTGTTGATCCGTGGGGTCGTGTTTTGGCTGAAGGTGATGATAAGCCCGGGCTTATTTTCGCTGAAATCAATACAGATGCTGTTACAGAAGCGCGTAGTCGCATTCCTGCTTTGCGTCACACGCGGCCGACCCCTGTCAGTGTTTATTAACCGGTCAAGGTAGATATTCGTTCCTCATGATCAAATATCAATTACATTGCGATGATGGCCATGATTTTGAAGGATGGTTTCCTTCAAGCGAGGCGTTTGAAAAACAAAAGAAGCGTGGTTTTGTGAGCTGCGCGATTTGTGGTATCAATAAAGTTGATCGCGCGATCATGGCGCCGTCTGTGGCGCGGACGGATAACCGCACGCAAGTGGTTCCAGCAGAATTTATCAATGAGGTTCCAGCGCCTCTGATTTCAGAGGAAGAGCGTGAACTTCGTCGTCGTCTTTCTGAATTGCGTACCGAGATGATCAAAGATGCCGAAGATGTCGGTGAGGATTTTGCAGAAGAAGCGCGCAAAATTCATTTCGGCGAAAAGGACGCAAAACAGATTTATGGTCGCACCACTTTGGCTGATGCGCGTGATCTTCTTGATGAAGGCATTGGTGTGTTGCCGCTACCCCCCTCCTTTGAGGACGCGAATTAAAAAGCACTCAATCGCGCACCGCTGTGAGCATATAATTCACATCCATATCACGCGACAATTTCCATTGATTGGTGAGCGGATTGAGAACAACACCCGCTTGATAGTCAATCACCAATCCATCGCGTTCAATCGCGCGCGTGAGTTCTGATGGCGTGACAAATTTTTCCCATTGATGTGTGCCGCGCGGCAACCATCGCAAAACATATTCGGCGCCGACAATCGCAAGCGCAAAAGCTTTGAGTGTACGATTTAAAGTTGCCATAACCAGAAGACCACCGGGTTTTACCGCGGCAGTGCATGCGGCCACAAACGCGTCAACATCCGCAACATGTTCGACAACTTCCATCGCGAGCACGATGTCGAACCGCGCACCCTCTTCAACGAGCGCTTCAATGGTGGTTTGTCGATAATCGATTGAGAGCCCGCTTTTGGCCGCGTGAAGCTTGGCAACTTCAATATTGGTCGGCGCGGGATCAATGCCCGTCATCTTGGCACCAAGACGGCTCAAAGGTTCGCAGAGAAGACCACCGCCGCAACCGATATCGACCACTGAAAGTCCTGCAAGCGGCCTCGCGTCATCGCCATCGCGGCTGAAGCGTTTAAGGGCCCGTCCGCGAATGACCTGAAGCCGGACTGGGTTGAAGCGGTGAAGAACTCCCATGGGGCCTTTCTCGTCCCACCAAGTCCGTGCGATCCGCTCAAAACGGGCGACTTCACTCTCGTCGATGGTTGAGGTTTGGGTATATGTCATAGGAAATTCCTTTGCCTTTCGGCGTCCACAGTCCCGGACGGGCGGTTGACAGAGGGCCCCCACGCCGCCATGGATGTGCGCCTTTTTCAACCGGCAAGACGCAGGACGCAAGTCCGCTCTCGCCCCTTGTTTCAAGACGGTTTCCCGTTCTGATGAAAACCCTTGTGATGAAATTTGGCGGAACTTCGGTCGCCAATCTCGACCGGATCCGCAATGTCGCCCTCCATGTGAAGCGCGAAGTCGAGGCGGGGTATCACGTCGCGGTCGTGGTTTCGGCCATGTCGGGCAAGACGAATGAGCTTGTGGCGTGGTGCAAAGACGCGGCCCCCCTTTATGACCAGCGTGAATATGACGCGGTCGTGGCCTCGGGCGAGCAGGTGACCTCCGGCCTTTTGGCCATGGCGCTTCAGAATATCGGCATTCCTGCCCGCTCTTGGCAGGGCTGGCAAATTCCGCTTCATACCGATGATGCTCATGGCTCGGCCCGTATTTCGGGCATGGACGGCGCGGGCATTATCGATGGGTTCCGGAAGGGCAATGAAGTGGCCGTCATTGCGGGTTTTCAGGGCATCCACGCGGAAACAGGGCGCGTGACGACTTTGGGCCGTGGTGGATCAGACACCAGCGCGGTGGCGATTGCTGCGGGACTCAATGCCGAGCGCTGCGACATCTACACCGACGTTGATGGGGTTTATACGACCGATCCGCGGATCGTGCCCAAGGCGCAACGGCTCGAAAAAGTTGCTTTTGAAGAAATGCTCGAAATGGCTTCGATGGGGGCCAAAGTCTTGCAAGTTCGCTCGGTTGAACTCGCAATGACGCATCGGGTGCCAACTTATGTGCGGTCATCATTCGATGATCCGGCGGATCCAAAACCCGGAACCCTCATCTGCGGCGAGGAGGATATTGTGGAACAACAAATCATCACCGGCATTGCCTATTCCAAAGACGAAGCCCAAATCACCTTGCGCCGCGTGGCTGACAAGCCCGGCATTGCCGCAGCCATTTTTGTTCCCCTCGCGGATGCGAATATCAATGTCGATATGATCATTCAGGTTGTGTCGGACGACACGACCACGACCGATATCACCTTCACTGTACCGACTGCCGATTTTGAACGCGCGAAGACCATTCTCGAGGGGCTGCGCGGTACAATTGGTTATGCGTCACTGCAAGGCGCCACGGATGTCGTCAAAGTATCGGCGATCGGTGTGGGGATGCGCAGCCATGCCGGTGTTGCGGCAAAGGCCTTCAAGGCGCTTGCGGAAAAAGGCGTCAATATCCGCGCGATCACAACGTCTGAGATCAAATTCTCCGTATTGATTGATAGCGCCTATACAGAATTGGCTGTCCGCACGCTGCATTCGCTCTATGGGCTTGATAAGGCCTAAGCGCGACGTTTCGATGCAGGGCTGATGGATTAGGATTGATCCAGACTGTTTTGCAGTTTTGTGTAAAGAAGACTAAAGCAAGCTTCAGCGCGCATCCTTTTTAAAGGATTCGTGTTTATGGGTGTTTTCCGATCAAGATCGGACGAGGGAAACGGAGTCATGCGGTCATCACTCGGTGGACCGAGAGTGTTGTTACGCCGTCTCCGCGAAGTTATGGCGGAGCCGGTCAGCGCTCAGGCACGCCTTGATAAGATCGTGACCTTGATTGCGGCCAATATGGTCGCCGAAGTCTGTTCCTTTTATGTGATGCGCGCCGACAATACGCTCGAACTCTTCGCCACCGAAGGGTTGAAGCGCGAAGCCGTGCATATGACAACCATGAAAGCGGGCGAAGGTCTTGTCGGCTTGATTGCTCGTCAGGCCGAGCCGATGAATGTGCAGGACGCACAGCATCACCCGGCCTTCTCCTATCGTCCGGAAACCGGCGAAGAAATCTATCAGAGCTTCCTCGGCGTGCCCGTCTTACGTTCGGGTAACACGCTTGGCGTTCTCGTTGTACAGAACCGTGCCCATCGTCTTTATACGGACGAGGAAGTCGAAGCGCTGCAAACCACTGCCATGGTGCTTGCGGAGATCATCGCCGCTGGCGAATTGAAATCGCTTGCTCATTCCGGAACGGATATTGCTCTCACAAGCTCTTTGACGCTTTCGGGTCAGCCTTTGTCTGATGGGGTTGGTTTGGGTTATGCAGTGTTGCATGAGCCACGCATTGTGATTTCCAATCTCATTGCGGATGACACAGCAAAAGAACAACAACGTATCGATGAAGCTGTCGCCGATTTGCGCGCGTCTATCGATCAACTTGTTGATCGTGGCGATGTGATACATGGTGGTGAACATCGCGAGGTTCTTGAAACCTATCGCATGTTTGCAAATGATCCAGGCTGGACGCGTCGTCTGCGTGAAGCGGTGCAAACGGGTCTCACGGCTGAAGCGGCTGTCGAACGTGTTCAATCCGATAATCGCGCGCGCATGTTGCGTCAGACCGATCCCTATTTGCGTGAACGTCTGCATGATCTTGATGAATTGGCCAATCGGCTTCTTCATCGCTTGCTCGGCCGTGACATGATTGATGGTCGTGTACTTTTGCCGGATAATGCGATTCTGATCGCCCGCTCGATGGGACCTGCGGCGCTGCTTGATTATGATCGCTCAAAATTACGCGGGCTTGTGTTAGAAGAGGGCGGACCAACAAGTCACATCGCCATCGTTGCGCGAGCGCTTGGTATTCCTGCTGTTGGTACAGTGGAGAATATCACAGGTCTCGTTGTTGCTGGTGACGCGATCATTGTCGATGGCGGCGCGGCACAAGTTCAAGTTCGCCCGCAACCTGATATTGAAGACGCTTACAAAGAGAAAGCACGACTCAGAGCGCGGCGTCAGGAACAATATCGTAGTTTGCGTGATGTACCTTCAGTCACAAAAGATGGTGTACCTATCACACTAAATCTCAATGCGGGGCTCTTAATCGATTTGCCGCATATTGAAGATACAGGCGCTGATGGCATCGGCCTCTTTAGAACTGAATTGCAATTCATGGTGTCGGCACGCATGCCGAATACGAATGAACAAATTGGTTTCTATCGCACTGTGTTGGAAGCTGCACAAAAGAAGCCGGTAACATTTCGTACGCTCGATATTGGGGGCGATAAAATCCTTCCCTATATGCGCACGGGTGAAGAAGAAAATCCGGCCTTGGGTTGGCGCGCCATTCGTATTGGCCTTGATCGTCCCGGCCTGTTGCGCGCGCAGTTGCGCTCGATGTTGAAGGCCGCAAAAGATCATGACCTTCGCATTATGTTCCCGATGGTCGCGACGGTTGACGAATTTGATCGTGCCAAAGCAATTGTTGAACGCGAGATTCATCATCTCGAACGTTATGGCCATGGTTTGCCGAGCAGCATCAAACTCGGCGTGATGGTCGAAGTGCCGTCATTGCTTTTCGAAATCGATGAAATTTCAAAACGCGCGGATTTTCTTTCCGTCGGGTCAAACGATTTGATGCAGTTTTTATTTGCAGCCGATCGTGAAAACCCCATGATGGCGGCACGCTTTGATCCCTTAAGTCCGGCCTGTTTGCGCGCGTTGAAAAAAATTGCTGATGCCGGAACGCGTGCGCAAATTCCTGTAACTTTGTGCGGTGAATTGGGTGGTCGACCGATTGAAGCGATGACTTTGATTGGTCTTGGTTATCGCTCGCTGTCCATGTCGCCCGCTTCAATCGGCCCTGTCAAAGCGATGCTGATTGAACTTCACGCCGCGACGATTGCCGACCATCTTCAGACGCTGCTCGATCAGTCGAATGGCGTTGCCACTTTGCGCCCGCAGATTGAAAACTTTGCGCAGTCTCACGGCATTCCGGTCTAGCGACGCTTTTGCGCTGCCCTTCTCCGTCTTTTTTCATTCTTCTTACAAATCATGGCTCTCAACACACAAAAACTCGATGCCATTCTCGCGCGTCACGCTGCTGTCACCGATCGCTTGAACAGCGGGCCGGATGCGGAGAGTTTCGTTGCGCTATCGCGTGAATTGTCTGAGCTTGATCCGGTTGTCGAAGGCATCCGCGCTTTGCGTGATGCTGAAAAAGAACGCGATGATCTTCAGTCTCTTTTAAGTGATCCCTCGACAGATTCAGAGATGCGCGCGTTGGCGGAAGAGGAACGTCATGGCGCCGAAGAGCGCGTTCACCATGCAGAACATGCGTTGCGTTTGCTCTTGTTGCCGAAAGATTTAGCGGATGAGCGCGGTGCGATCCTCGAAGTGCGCGCTGGAACGGGTGGTGATGAAGCCTCGCTGTTTGCTGGTGATCTCTTCCGTATGTATGAACGTTACGCAGCAAGCCGACGTTGGAGCATTGAAGTGCTTTCAACATCTGAAGGCACTGTCGGCGGGTTTAAGGAAATCATCGCCGAGATTCGTGGTCATGGTGTTTTCGGTCGTCTGAAATTTGAAAGCGGCGTTCATCGCGTTCAGCGTGTACCAGATACCGAAACACAAGGTCGTATTCATACATCAGCAGCAACGGTCGCCGTTTTGCCAATTGCCGAGCCGGTTGATGTGAGCATTGACGACAAGGATCTTGTGATTGAAACCATGCGCGCGGGCGGCGCTGGTGGACAGCACGTCAATAAAACTGAAAGTGCGATCCGGATCACCCATGTGCCGTCGGGCATTGTCGTGATGATGCAGGATGAACGTTCGCAACATCGCAATCGTGCCAAAGCGATGGAGGTGTTGCGTACGCGTCTTTATGATCGCGAACGACAGAAGCGCGCTGATGCCGAGGCCGCAGAGCGGCGCGGTCAAGTCGGATCAGGTGATCGCTCTGAGCGCATTCGCACTTATAACTTCCCGCAAGGCCGTTTGACTGATCATCGGATCAATCTCACGCTTTATAAATTACCGGAAATTGTTGCAGGTACTGCACTTGATGAAGTCATCGAGCCCCTAATTGCCGAACATCAAGCCGCCTTGCTCGGTGCGGAGGAGTTATAAGATGTCGATCAATGACTCGATGACACGTGTGGAAGCGTTGAAACATCTTGGTGAAGTGTTTCGTGGTGTTGGTATTGAAACTGCGCAACGTGATGCACGCTTGCTCCTTCTTCATGCCGCCGGTATCGAGCATATGGATCTCTTGCGTGGTCCACGTGAAACTTTAGGGGCCGATGTGGCCCAACGTTTGCAGAATTATGTTTCGCAGCGTGTGACACGAATTCCTGTCGCGCGTATCTTGGGTGAATGGGAGTTTTGGTCTTTACCTTTCACGCTTGTGGCTGAAAGTCTTGTTCCGCGCCCTGATAGTGAAACGGTTGTGGCAGCGGCATTAATTGCATTGAAAGGGCGACGTCATGCGAATGGCGGACTTCGTATTCTTGATCTTGGTACAGGCTCCGGATGTCTTTTGATTTCGCTTCTCCACGAAATGAAAGGCGCGCGTGGTGTTGGTGTCGATATTGTGCCGGAAGCGATTGCGATTGCTCAGCATAATGCGGAAAGAAATGGTGTTGCCGATCGCGCGTCTTTTGAAGCCGCGCATTGGGGGCAAGGTGTGACAGGGCCTTTTGATCTCATCGTATCCAATCCGCCTTACATTGTGGATTCGATTATTGATACGCTTGAACCTGAAGTGCGTGTTCATGATCCGCGCCTCGCGCTTTCGGGTGGGGCAGATGGGTTAGACGCCTATCGCGCGATTGCCGGTGCGTTACCGGATCTATTGGCTCCCGATGGCATCGTCGCGCTTGAGATTGGGTCGAATCAGGCCGAATCGGTGCCCGCGATTTATCGCGAGCGGGGCTATGAGATTGAAGGTCCCTTTGCAGATTTCGGCGCGCGTCCGCGGGCGATTGTGCTCCGGCGGCCCTGATTTTTTAGGCCTGCCCCTCGTAAAGCTTTTGGATTGCGGGATTTTACAATTGCGGTTTTGGGGGCTTCCGTGTAGACACACTCTTGTTGTTGTCGACCATTATGGTTTCGAAGCGTTTGGAGCTTCGCTTGGACAACTTCCCTGTCCTGAAACAATTGAGCATGGTCCGGCCCATTTTGGGTGCAAGACCGACAAGAGCCATAAGGCTTGCTCCTGAGACGGTGGCGCCAGATGCGCCATAGGAAGACCGATAGGGTCCATAATTCGAATTTTCAGCCCAATTGACCACATTATCTCGCCAAGTCCGGTCCGGAATGGATCGGCAAACAAGGGACTCTCGATGAGACCGAACCATCAAAAAAATCGCATGCGGGGCCGAAACCGGGGGGGTGGAGGCGGCGGTAAAGGGCCAAATCCGCTGACGAGATCCTATGAATCGAATGGTCCCGACGTCAAAGTTCGCGGCACCGCCCAGAATATTGCGGAGAAATATCTCCAGCTCGGCCGCGACGCGCAGGCCACTGGTGATCATGTGCAGGCCGAGAGCTATTTCCAACACGCCGAACATTATTTCCGGCTGATTGCCGCCGCCCAGGAGCAGTTCCGTCTCCAAAATCCAGGTTATCGCGGTTTTGATCAGACGGAGGGCGAGGGCGATGAGGGTGATGATGAACTGCCCTCATCCTCCGGTCCCCAAGTCGAGCCGCGCGGCTTTGCCTCGCAGCCTGCCGTCGGCGATGATGAGCAACGCAGCGACGAACAGCCGCGTGAATTTGTACCGCGCGACGGGCGCGGCCCCCGTCCGCCCTTCCGCGATCGTGATCAACAGCGCGGAGGCTTTCAGCCGCGAGAGCATCGTGACAATCGCGAACATCGCGACAATCGTGAGCCACGTGAACATCGCGAGCCGCGCGACAATCGCAATTTCCAACCGCGCGAAGACCGGTTTCAACGCCAGCCTTCGCCGATGCCGCTTGAAACCGAGCAGCCTGGCCTGCCGTCTTTCATCACGGCACCGGTTCGCTCCGCGCCGGTTGAAGCTGATCACGCATCAAGCGTTTCCGACGCCGCGCCTTCAGCGGATGCCGGTGATTTTGGCGCGCCGATTGGCATCCGCCGTCGCGGTCGCCCGCCACGGGTGAGATCAGATGAAGATGGTGTTCAGGGCGAGTAAGTCATCGCTCGAACATCATCAGTGTCCTTAAAGGGAGGCTCCGGCCTCCCTTTTTTATTGGGCGAAGGGCATCCCCCTCTTTTGTCCACGCTTAAGCATTCCTATCTCTCGGGATGAAAGGGATCGCCCCAGAGGGGTCCCGCGTTTGAAAGGAGCCATTCACCGCGCTCTTCCGAGAGGTGGCGGATCGGCGGCCAAAGGAGTGACTTATGGATTTCGAAAAATATACGGATCGTGCGAAGGGCTTTGTCCAATCCGCGCAAATGCTCGCCATGCGCGAAGGGCACCCGCAATTTCTGCCCGAACATCTCTTGAAAGTGTTACTTGACGATGCGGAAGGCTTGGCTGCCGGTCTGATTCAACGCGCGGGCGGCAATGCCAAACAGGCTTTGGCCTTGGTTGAGGACGCGCTTGCCCGCCAAGCGAAAGTGTCAGGTGCTGCATCACAACCCGGTGCGAGTCGCGATCTCGTGCGCCTTTTTGATACCGCGCAGAAAATTGCATCTAAGGCGGGTGATTCTTATGTGACCGTTGAACGGTTGCTGCTCGCGATTGCAACCGAGAAAGATATGGATGCGGGGAAGCTCCTCGCGAAAGCGGGTGTAACACCGCAAGCGCTCAACACGGCGATCAATGATTTGCGCAAAGGTCGTACAGCTGACAATGCGTCGGCTGAAAATGCTTATGAAGCGCTCAAAAAATATACGCGCGATTTAACGGATGCCGCGCGCACCGGAAAGCTTGATCCCGTTATTGGGCGCGATGAAGAAATCCGCCGCGCCATTCAAGTGCTCTCGCGGCGTACCAAAAACAATCCCGTTCTCATTGGCGAACCGGGCGTCGGCAAAACCGCAATCGCCGAAGGCTTGGCCTTGCGCATCATTAATGGCGATGTGCCTGAAAGTCTTGCGGATAAAAAACTTCTCTCGCTTGATATGGGCGCGTTGATTGCGGGCGCGAAATATCGCGGCGAATTTGAAGAACGTTTGAAATCTGTTCTCTCTGAAGTCACAGCGGCTGAGGGTGGCGTTATTCTTTTCATCGATGAGATGCATACGCTTGTCGGTGCGGGCAAGTCCGATGGTGCGATGGATGCATCGAATCTCCTAAAACCTGCACTGGCGCGCGGTGAATTGCATTGCGTCGGTGCCACCACGCTCGACGAATATCGCAAACATGTCGAAAAAGACGCAGCGCTCGCGCGACGCTTCCAACCGATTTTTGTGTCGGAGCCGACCGTGGAAGATACGGTTTCGATTTTGCGTGGGTTGAAGGAAAAATACGAACTTCATCATGGCGTGCGGATTACAGATGCTGCGATTGTGGCCGCTGCAACCTTGTCGAACCGTTACATCACGGATCGGTTCTTGCCTGATAAAGCGATTGATCTCGTTGATGAAGCCTCGGCGCGTTTGCGCATGCAGGTTGATTCAAAGCCCGAAGAACTCGACGAGCTTGATCGCCGCATCGTGCAATTGCGCATTGAACAAGAGGCGTTGAAAAAAGAGACTGATGACGGTTCCAAAGATCGCCTCGGTAAAATCGAGATTGAACTTTCAGGCCTTGAAGAGAAATCGGCTTCGCTCACGCAACGCTGGAAGTCCGAGAAAGACAAACTCGGGGCCGCGCAAAAAATCAAAGAGCAATTGGAGCAGGCCCGCACCGATCTCGCCAATGCGCAACGCAAAGGCGAATATCAAAAAGCCGGTGAACTTGCCTATGGTTTGATTCCGGATTTAGAGAAAAAACTCGCAGCAAATGAAGGTGCCGAAAGTCAAGGCGCGATGGTTGCCGAAGCTGTGACAGCCAATGATGTTGCGCAAGTTGTTTCGCGTTGGACTGGCGTTCCGGTTGATAAAATGCTCGAAGGCGAGAAAGACAAGCTTCTGCGCATGGAAGAAGAAATAGGCAAACGCGTTGTGGGCCAAGAAGAAGCGGTGATTGCCGTTTCAACCGCCATTCGTCGCGCGCGTGCGGGCCTGCAAGATCCGCATCGCCCCATCGGGTCGTTTATGTTTTTAGGCCCAACAGGTGTTGGTAAAACCGAACTCACCAAAGCGCTCGCGTCTTACTTGTTTGATGACGAGACGGCGATGGTTCGCATTGATATGTCCGAATATATGGAGAAACATTCGGTCGCGCGTTTGATCGGCGCACCTCCGGGCTATGTCGGCTATGAAGAAGGCGGCGCACTCACCGAAGCCGTGCGGCGCAGACCCTATCAAGTCATTCTCTTTGACGAGATCGAAAAGGCGCATCCGGATGTGTTCAATGTGCTTTTGCAAGTGCTTGATGACGGACGGTTGACCGATGGCCAAGGTCGCGCGGTTGATTTCCGCAACACGCTCATCATCATGACATCGAATCTGGGTGCGGAATATCTCGTTAATCAAACAGAAGGCCATGATTCAGACGAAGTGCGCGAAGAGGTGATGGGTGTTGTGCGTTCGCATTTCCGTCCTGAATTCTTGAACCGTGTTGATGAGATCATACTCTTCCATCGCTTGAAGCGTGAACAGATGGGCGCGATCGTTGACATTCAAATGAAACGTCTTGATGCGCTTCTTGCGGATCGTAAAATCGTTCTTGATCTCAAAGACGATGCGCGTACATGGCTTGCCGAGAAGGGCTATGATTCCGCCTATGGCGCGCGTCCGTTAAAACGCGTCATTCAAAAAAATGTGCAAGATTCACTCGCCGAATTGATTTTATCAGGCGTGGTGAAAGATGGTGATCATGTGCCAATTTCAGCCGGGCCTTTGGGCCTTGTGATCGGCTCACACGCGCTTTCAACCGAACGCGCACCAAAAGGTGTGAAGTTGAATTGAGGATTGCGATCGCGAGCGAACGCGAAGACCTCGTCCGTCATGGCCGGGTTTAGCCCGGCCATCCACGACTGAATTGGAGCTTGTCGTTTTATATGGTAAGTCGTGGATGGCAGGCACAAGGCCTGCCATGACGATGGGCTTAGCTTTTCCGTTCGCAATGACGACTATGATTACGCTCCAGCCACCTTCCGCATGCACTCAACCATCCACAGAAGCGCAGGATCACGCGCTTGTATCGATGACGTCACCAGTGTTGTTGTCATGTCTATCTGTTTGAAGGGCGGATCACGCACATCAATTTTGAATGTGTTTTGAAACTGTTCGGCAAAGCGACGCGATATTGTTGTCACCGCATCAGATGATGAGACCGCCGCAAGCGCTGCCATGAAATGTGGTGTCGTCAAGGCGACACGCCGTGTGATATTCGCGCGCGATAAAAGCGCATCGAGATCGGATATGCCATCATCGGTGAGATTGACCGCGACATGATCGACTCGCGCATAGTCTTTCAGCGTCCATCTTTCTTTTGCGAGCGGATGATGCCGCCGCATGACCAAGGCCAGTCTATCATTCATGATTTCGAAACTGGCCGAGCCGCTGGGCAAAGGCGTTGATGAGAGAGCGAAGGCAAAATCCAACCGTCCCTCTTCAATTCTTTTTGTGACATCGCGCCCATAGGGTTCAAAGCGCAGATCAATCCCCGGCGCTTCACGACGCATCAATTCATGTAAACGCGGCGCGAAGAGAATCGTCTGCACATCCGATGAAGCAAAGCGAATGGTGCGCTTCATTTTTTTGGGATCGAAATTTTGTGGCTCGAAGACGCCCGTCAGATTTTCCATCGTACGGGTAACAACCGGCAGAAGTGCCTCTCCGCGCGGTGTGCGCATGAGACCTTTAGCGCCACGAATAAGTAGCGGGTCATCCAGAAGATGCCGTAGCCGCGCCAAAGCCCTGCTCATCGCGGGTTGGCTCATCCCCACATCGGACGCCGCATGCGTGACATTTTTTCGCGTCAGCAACGCATGAAGCGGCGGCAGAAGATTGAGATCAATTCCCGATAAATTCACTTGATGCATGGTTAGAGATATAAACTATGCATTTTTGATATGCAATGCGCGGCGTTATTCTTTCCCAATCACCTCTTGATGGAGAAAAATCATGTCGGAAGAGATTCTGGTTCTTGGTTATGGAGCGGTCGGGAAAGCCACGGTGCAGGCGCTGACGGGAAGATCAATTCGGGTCGCTCAACGCAACCGGCCCCAAGATTTGGCGGCTCATATTCCGTTTGTTGTTTGCGATGTGCTTGATGCCGCTTCCGTGCGTCACGCCGTGCGGGGCGTGACGCAAATCGTGATTGCGATTGGTTTTGCCTATGATCGCAAGACATGGCGTAAGCAATGGCCGAAAGCGATGGCGCATATTCTTGATGCGGCGGAGCAGGAAAAAGCGCGCGTGGTCTTTGTCGATAATCTCTACATGTATGGCCCGCAAAATGAGCCTTTGCGTGAAGATATGGCCTTGCAAGATTATGGTGCGAAGCCCGCGGTGCGCGCTGCAATCACGCAGCAATGGATGGAGGCGCATAAAGCGGGCCGGGTGAAAGTTGCCGCTTTGCGTGCGCCTGATTTTTATGGACCCGGTGTCACGCAATCGCATCTCGGCGATGCCGCTTTCGGCAATCTCGCAAAAGGTAAGAGTGCCATGCTGATTGTTGATCCTGATCAGCCTCATGCTTTTGCTTATGTGCCGGACATCGCAAGCGGCGTTATTTCACTGCTTGATGCGCCAGATGAAGATTTTGGCCAAGCGTGGCATATTCCCTGCGCACCGATGACAACACCGCGCCAGATTTTATCCATCGGCGCGCAGTCGCTTGGTAGAAAAACAAAAATCACAAACATACCAATGTGGCTTTTACCCTTATTCGGTCTCTTCATGCCGTTTATCAAAGAAATGGTTGAAATGCGTTTTCAATGGGATCGCCCTTACGACGTCGATTCGTCAAAATTTGCCAAGCGATTTTGGAGTGATGCGACACCATTTGAAATCGGCGCGGCGGAGACAGCCCGTTCATTTCTTTCCTAAGATTTAAAGTCATCATCGGAATCGGGTTTGCAGAATGGCGCGCGTGGTTTTAAGAAAGACCACGCGCCTTTTTCATTCGGTCCTGTCATGATTTTCGATTCCCTGACTTTTGATTTTATTCCGTCAATCGGAACAACATTAGGTTTTTCTCTCGCAAGCTTTGTGCTCGCCATCACGCCCGGCCCCGATATGATGTTGTTTTTATCGCGCACCGTTACCGGTGGGCGTGCGATGGGTTTTGCCGCCATGTTGGGCGCATCCGCTGGTATGGTTGTACATATGACGCTCGCGGCTTTTGGTCTTTCAGCGCTTCTGGCCGCAAGTGCGACTGCCTTTTTCATATTGAAAGTGGTTGGTGGGCTATATCTTTTATGGCTCGCTTATGGCGCGCTCCGTCATGGCTCGGCCTTCTCTGTTGATCGTGAAGGCATTCCTCAACAATCATTACGCGCGACGGTTCTTACAGGTGTGGGCATCAATTTGACCAACCCGAAAGTCATCGTGTTTTTCGTAACCTTTCTTCCGCAATTCATCGACGCAGGCGATCCTCATGCGTCCGGCAAACTCATGTTTCTCGGAATTTTGTTTTTGATGATCGGGATTCCCACCAACGCCTTCATCGTTTTGATTGCCGAGCGTGTAACAGGGTTCATGCAATCATCACCGCGGGCTACGCGCTATTTCGATTATGGCATGGCCGGAATCATGTCGGCTTTCGCGTTGAAACTCGTTCTCACGCAAGGGCGATAGTTTTTAACCCACGCGCAGTTCGATGTTCCCGAGCGTGGCTATGGAAACATTCATCACATCACCGCGTATTACCGCACCCACGCCTTCCGGTGTTCCTGAAAAAATCAGATCGCCCGCTTTCAATTCAAAATAGGTTGAAAGAATGGCAATCTGCTCGGGCACTGACCAAATCATATCGAAAAGATTGGCATTCTGTTTTACATGGCCATTCACACTCAGTGTGATCGCGCCGCTTTGAACATGTCCGACCTGTGACGCCGGATGGAGTGGTCCGATAGGCGCCGAAAAATCCGCACTCTTTGCGATTTCCCACGGGCGTTTCAAAGATTTCGCTTCATCCTGAAGATCGCGGCGTGTCATATCAACTCCGACCGCATAGCCGAATACATGATCAAGCGCGGTGGCTTCTTTGATGTCACGACCGCCTTTGTGAAGCGCAACGACCATCTCCGCTTCGAAATGATAATTCGAAGTCATGGGCGGATAGGGATGGTCGACAATTTGACCGAGGGGACAAATCTGAATCGTATCAGCCGCTTTTTGGAAAAAGAACGGAGGCTCGCGCGTCGGGTCGCCGCCCATCTCACGCGAATGCGCCGCGTAGTTTCGACCGATACAAAAGATCCGCCTGACGGGGAAAACAGACTCTGAGCCGATGATGGGCAGAAAGGGCTGAGCAGGCGCAGGAAACGCATAGGTCTGGGTCATCATCGATCCTTAAAGTCCCTTCTCTTTTTTTGATCTTTCGGGCACAAACACTGTCTGAGTGATCAATCAAGACAGTGGCTGAGTAACGCCCGCCTGACAAGATCTGTGCGGACGGGATAAAGGAATTCTCGAAATGAGTGAAGCATCGCAGGGTCCCAAAACGCTTCATCCAGGCCTCAAGCTTGCGCTTGAACTCGGTCCGCTCGCGGTCTTCTTTTTGGGCACAAGTTTCTTTGATTTTTTTGTTGCGACGGCTGCCTTTATGGCAGCGCTCTTTCTCTCAATGGCCGTGTCTTTTACGCTGACGCGTCATTTGCCGATGATGTCGATTGTTTCCGCTGTGATTGTCGCCGTTTTCGGCGGCCTCACGCTCTATCTTCATGACGAAACATTTTTCCGGATCAAGCCTACCATTATCTACACTTTGTTTGGTGTTGTGCTTTTGGGCGGCCTTCTTTTTGGTAAGCCCTTGCTTTCCGCAGTGCTCGGTACGGCGATGAGCTTGACCGAAGAGGGTTGGAAAAAACTAAGCTTGCGCTGGAGTTTGTTTTTCTTCGTCCTTGCTGCCTTGAACGAGATCGTTCGAATATTTTTTCCTGAATATTGGATCAAATTTAAAGTCTTCGGTGCAACGCTCCTCACAATCGCTTTTGCGATGGCGCAAACACCTTTGATGTTGCGTTATGAAGTTAAAAGCGACGAGGCCGAAGCTGCGGATAATAATCAGGCGCCGTCTTAGAGCATTTTGCGATTAAGTGGACGCCGGTTAATCGAAACAAAATGCGAAAAAATCAAAGATAGAGCGCGCGTTTTTGATTCCATCAAAAACGACAGCGCTCTAAATTTATTCTTTTTCGTTAACGGCTTTTGTGATCACTTCACCGAGAGCGCATTTGAGCGCTTCGTCGGTAATCGGTCCGACATGTTTATAAGCAATTTGCCCTTTGCGATTGATCACAAAAGTTTCGGGCACGCCATAAACGCCCCAATCAATCGCGGCGCGTCCAGCTTGATCGGTGCCAATCGCCGCATAGGGATTACCCAACGCACCAAGAAAGCGACGTGCATTATCAGGCTCATCTTTGTAATTGATGCCAACAAGACGGATACGTTGATCTTTAGCAAGTTCAATAAGTCTAGGATGTTCTTCGCGACAAGGTGCGCACCAAGACGCAAAAATATTCACCAATGTGACAGGCCCGATGAGATCGGCTTTGCTCAAGCCCGGAAGCGCTGCGTCATCACGTTGAATGCCGGCAAGAGGTGGTAGCGAGAAGTCTGGCGCGGCTTGGCCAACCATTGTCGAAGGAAGAGCAGATGAATTAACACACGAATTAGGGTGAGCATTGGTAAGAAGTCTTATTCCCAAAATAAAAGCAAAAATTAAGAACACAAATATAGGTATAAAGCGCCACCTCGATGGCAATGACGTTGTTTCGCCGCTCATTCTTTTTCGCTTTCCGAGCGACGGCGTAATCCGGCTTGTTCAAGCTCATCAAGCGCGCGTGTCACCTGTCGATGATCGAGCCAAATCCAAAGGCTAATGCCCAAGAAAATAAGTGCCGCTATAAAATAGGCAGCGAAGATAAACCCAAAATGAGGATCAGCGAGCATGACCCTCTCCACTTGCGGCCATCACACGCATCGTGCGCAACCGCCGTGCCAGAATTTCATTACGCATCGCAGCCAGATGGAGCCCGATCATCACAATCGTCATGCCGATCGCGACAAGAAGCAGCGGCCACAACATGGATTTATCGATTGTTGGTCCGCCCATGCGAAACACGCTTGCGGGTTGATGAAGCGTATTCCACCAATCAACTGAAAATTTGATGATCGGCAGATTGATCGCGCCGACAAGAGTCATCACCGCTGCCGCGCGTCCCGCGCGTGCAGGATCTTCAAACGCATTCCAGAGAGCGAGAATGCCGCAATAAATCAGAAACAACACAAGAACCGAAGTGAGCCGTGCATCCCATACCCACCAGGTGCCCCACATCGGGCGGCCCCAGAGCGATCCCGTGACAAGACAAATGATCGTGAAAGCGGCGCCAATCGGAGCCATCGCGCGCGCTGATACATCCGCAAGGGGATGACGCCAAACCAAAGTGCCGATTGATGAAAGCGCCATCAATCCATAGCACGCCATCGAGAGCCAGGCGGCAGGCACATGAATATACATGATGCGTACCGTCTCGCCTTGTTGGTAATCGGCGGGGGCAAGAGCAAAGGCTGCGTAAAGACCCACAGCGCTCAATACACCGCCGATCAGAAGGACCGGCAGAAGCACATAATGCACAAAACGGAGAAAGCGCTGCGGATTAGCGTAAGTGAAAATCGACATACCGTTATCAATGCCTGAAATGACGGGTCCCCGTAAAGACCATTGCTAACCCATGCGCATCAGCGGCCGCAATGACCTCGTCATCTCTCAATGAACCACCCGGCTGAATTATGGCGGTCGCGCCCGCTTTCGCTGCCGCAATCAAGCCGTCAGCAAAAGGGAAGAAGGCGTCAGACGCAACAACGGACCCATTCGCGAGGCTTTCAGGCTCATGCGCGAGCTTGGCGGCGTCTTCGGCTTTCCACGCGGCGATGCGGGCCGAATCAATCCGGCTCATTTGTCCGGCACCGATCCCGACAGTTGCACCATTTTTGGCGTAGACAATCGCATTGGATTTCACATGTTTTGCGACACGAAACGCAAAGCGCATATCGGAAAATTCTTTCTCCGTCGGCGCGCGCTTTGTCACAATATTGAGCGTCATGTCATCAACAACGGCATTGTCGCGGCTTTGAGCAAGAAAACCGCCGGCAACGGTTTTCAATTGAAGTCCCGCCGAGCGCGGATCCGGCACACCGCCTGTTACAAGCAAGCGAAGATTTTTCTTTGAAGCGATGAGCGCAATCGCATCATCATCTGCTTCCGGCGCAATGATTACTTCAGTGAAAATGTCGACAATGGCTTGTGCTGTATCAACATCGAGTTTGCGATTGAGCGCAACAATTCCACCAAAAGCCGAAACCGGATCGCATCTGAGCGCACCACGATAGGCTTCAAGCAGTGACGAACCAATCGCGACACCGCAAGGATTGGCATGTTTCACTATTACGGCCGCCGCAGTGGTTGACGGGTCGAATTCAGCGATACATTCGAAAGCGGCGTCGGTATCATTGATGTTGTTGTAGGAAAGTTGCTTGCCCTGCAATTGTTTTGCAGTGGCAATGCCAAAACGGGCTTCTGTTGTTTTGTAGAACGCAGCGCTTTGATGCGGGTTTTCACCATAACGCATCACTTCGATCTTTTTGCCACCAAAGCCACGCCACTCAGGTGTTGCTTGATGAAGTTCAGAGGCAAACCAATTTGAAATCGCGGCATCATAAGCGGATGTACGCGCATAGGCTTTCGCAGCTAGCGCTTTGCGTGTGGCTAATGTTGTCGCGCCTTTGTTACTTTTAAGTTCGTGAATGATAAGTGTGTAATCTTCAACATCAACCACAACCGCAACATCGGTATGATTTTTGGCAGCACCCCTAATCATCGCCGGACCGCCGATATCGATATTCTCGATTAACGTATCATAGTCTTTTGAGCGGGCGAGCGTCTCTTCGAAGGGATAGAGATTCACGACCAAAAGATCGATGGCGCCGATACCATGCGCAAGCATCGCCGCTTCATGTTCGGGATTGCCGCGAATACCAAGCAAGCCGCCATGAATTTTGGGATGCAAAGTTTTGACACGGCCATCCATCATTTCAGGAAAGCCCGTGACTTCGGAGACGTCACGAACCGGTATGTCTGCGGCGGCGATGGCTTTCGCCGTTCCTCCGGTCGAGAGCAGTTCGATCCCCTGCGTATTGAGCGCTTTCGCAAAATCAATGAGGCCCGTTTTATCGGAAACGGAGAGCAAAGCGCGGGCGACGGGGCGCAGATTTTTTGGCATGTCGAGCAAACATCAAAGCAAGAGAAGGGTGGAGTTCATCGACAAAGTCAGACGATGAGACAGGCGGGTTAGCATAATTTGCGGCCATCGTAACCCGCGTCCTTAGGCGAAGAGGGGTGAGCATTACCGCGTATTCGTTGAGCCTCCCTCGCGGACGAGAGACCATTTAATCCGGCCTACATCCGTCGTCTCGGCGATCACGAGCTGGGTCATCCGGCGCGAGCCATCTTGCGAAGCAAAGAGGATGCTTTCCTCGACCGAGACCGGCTTTTCACAAGAGAAGGTCCAAATCGTTCCGGAGGGCAGGTGGAGCTTCACGATCTCCGGCTCTTGGACATCAACCCGGATGGCAGGATGAAGATGAAAGCGCAGTGCGATCGGCTTTTTCTTGATCGATTTTCGTTTTACGGCCGGTTCAAGCCCGTCCTCGCCGATCAACCACCCGCCATCGCGGCCCAAGGTCAGAGTGCGACGATGGATGACACCGAATTCTCGTTCATAGGCATCATGCGTGGCGATGATCTTTTCGCTCGCTTCGTCACTTTCCCGTAAAGCCGTAACCTTACGTGCCCCTTCAAGCACAGGACCGCCCGTCGGCCAGCGATCCTCATCAAGAGGAGCAAAGTGACAGCTTGATGTGTCATCGATCACAAGTGTCGAATGTGCGGCGGTGGCGCGTGCCAAAGCACGATAGGTGTCGCGTCCTTCCGGAGGTGCACCACAATTCGAAATTATTTTTTCACCGCGATCGGATAATTCAAAAGAGAGGCAACCCGCATGAGCCGTAAGCGAAAAAGCTTCAGGCGGTGGGCGACCAACATCCATCATCAAAATTGTGTCTTCGCCATGTATGCGTCGATAGCCTGATGGCCCAGCGGTTTCAGCGGTGCCCGCTCGCGCATCTTGATAGGCGAGCAACGTCGCAATCGTATCAGGTGGCGTCGTACTCATGCCGTTAAATAAAGCCACAGTGCCGTCATCATGTCTGAACAAACGCAACATCGGCATCATGCGATCAATCGCATTTAATAGTTCTGGCGGGGGCGGAAATTCATTCGACGGGAAACAATGTTTCAACGGCAGAAGATCGGCGAGAAGATCAATCAAGGCTTGCGGATTACGGCTGATGTGACCGCCATCCGACAGGATTTCTTTCTGCAATTGCTTGATCAAATGTTTTACAACGCGACGCTTTCGCCCAAGTCCAAGATTGGTACAAAGCGCAACAGCTGTGAGTGCAATCGCGGATTCAAGACGTCCGGCTTCTTGAACGATGCTTCGTGATTTTTTCCAAAGATAAGCGGCTTGCCGACGAATTGACATCATGAAGCGGCGATAAAAAGCGCGATCCGCGCCATCAAGAATCACAGGTGAATGACTGATCCACGACATCAATCGTCGTGCGATCACGGCTCTCGTCCAGGCTTCCGATGTGTTGGGGCGTCCGTGAGTTTTGATCCAATCATCAACGAGCGTTCGGGCATTGGCGCGTGACAAGGCCGTGTCAGCGGCACGGATATCGCGAAGCCACCCAAAACCATTCAGCGTTTCTGCCCAAGCGCGTGACGGGGGAATGGCTGTGAAAGGAGATTGTCCTTCGGTCGCGAGAATTTTTCCGGCAAAAGCAAAATAGCCGGAATAGATATCACCCGCCGCTGTCGGATCACTTGTTCTTAAATCTTGCGGGGCGATCAGAATGCGTTCGATCCGCCCGCGAAAGGGTGAAAGGCTGAACAATCGAAAGGGAGCGATCAGGCCGGAAACGGCTTTGATGGCTGCCCGCCGCAGGGCAAATTTTGCCATGCGTCCGACGCTGCCGCGTCTTTCGCCTGTCATATGGCACTACCCCGCTTAACCGATTCACACGCGACTATACTTAGCGCAAACCCTGTCAAAGGTCCAAATTGGGGCCGGGGCATGGCAAAAGTGAAGAAAAATCGGACGTTATTCAGACTCAGATTTTCTTGAGTTCCGCCGCAAAAAATCCGTCGAGCCCCGCAAGGCGCGGATCATCATCCGGCATCATGAAGGGAAGCGTTCTTAAAAAGCCTTCGGGCGTGATGGCACTGGCAAGCGCTTCACCAAGCCATGGAAGCTTTTTCGCTTCAAAGGGCGCAAGGCGCAGGGACGGATTTCGGGCGAGGCATGTCTTGATCTGCTCTTCACCTTCCTCGGGTTCGAGAGAACAGGTGCAGTAAATCAAGCGACCGCCGGGTTTTAAAAGTTCCGCGCTATGATCGAGAAGCCGTTGCTGGAGGCGCGTCAGTTTTGCGAGGTCCTCTTCCGATTTGAGCCAGGCGACATCGGGATGACGGCGAATGGTACCGGTCGCCGTGCAGGGGGCATCAAGCAGGATTGCGTCGAAAGGTCCGCCGCGCCAGAGGCTTGCATCCGCGCCAACAACATCAACCGAAAATCCCAAACGCTGCATGTTTTGAGAAAGCCGTGAGACGCGTTTTTCTGATCGGTCAACCGCGGTCACATGCGCGCCCGAAAGCGCAAGTTGTGCCGTTTTGCCTCCGGGTGCCGCACAAAGATCGGCAATGGTTTCTCCTTGTTTCGGATTAAGCAGGCGAACCGGCAACGCCGCAGCGGTGTCTTGAACCCAAAACGCCCCCTCCTCATAACCCGCTAGCGCGCGAACAGGCGTCCGGTCACGCAAGCGCAGCGAGCCGGTCGGGAGGATTTTTGCATTGAGTTTTTCCGCCCATATTTCGGGGTCGGCACGCAAAGTCAGATCGATGGCGGGCTCGGCGCGAAAAGCTGTTGCGATCTTCGCTGCAGTCTCGGCGCCATAGGTTTTGATCCAACGTTTGGCGAGCCACTCCGGCGTGTCGGTGGTCAGCGGGTCGGATTTTTTGAGGATTTCATCTTTTTCGCGCGCGATCCGCCGCAGAACGGCATTGGAAAGTGCAGTGAACCGCTTGGCGTCCGAATTGACCTGAACAAGCCGCACCGAGAGATCAACCGCAGCATGATCCGGAACATCGAGAAAGAGAATTTGTGCGGCGCCTGAGATCAAAATCGCTTCCAGCTGCCCCGAATGGTTGGGCAATCCGCGTTCTATGCGCTCTTCCAACGCTTTGGCGATGGTGCCCAACCGACGGATCGCGGCCATAGCGATGGCGCGTACAAGACCCCGATCGCGATCGGGAAGTTCGCGCGCGGCGGGCGTGTCCAAAAGACGTTCAAGCGTCTCATCAAGCGGTTGGTTTTTTGTGAGGAAATCATCAATGGCCGTGACCGCTAAAGCACGCGCGGCGAGGCCGGGATGCGATGGAGCCGTGGCGGAGTGTGAATTTGGCGGCACAAAAAGCCCTTTGTCGGATGAGATCAGTCAAGACGTCGCCTTGACCCGGTCCCTCTATGCGACCAGAAAAGCCTAAACCGCAAGAGCGGGTTAACCCGTGAGAGGTGATGATTATGGCTGACCCTCAGTCTCCAACAGAACCCGAAGTGCCAGCGAAAACACTCACGCCTGCCGCTCAAAGGGCACTTGAGGAAGCGCAGGTGCGACGAGAAACGGGGGCTCATCAGGATCGACCGGTGGAAGTGAACGGCCGTGCGGGGCCGGAGCCCGTCCGTTATGGCGACTGGGAAAATAAAGGGATTGCGAGCGATTTCTAACCCCCGAGCACGGCAGAAAGCCGATTGTTTGGCACGGAATTCGCTTGAAATTCGAGGTGCTTGGCCGTTTTCAGGCTTATTGGTGGGAGTGTCGTGTGGTTCAGTTTGTGCGTTTCGTGACTTTTGGGGTGCTTGCTGTTCTGCTTCAATTTGGAGCTGCCAGCGCTCAAGAAGGTAAAGCCTGGACCTATAATGGTCCCGAAGGTCCAGAGAAATGGGCCGAACTCGAAGCCGCCAATGCCGCCTGCGGCGCGGGCCTTGAGCAATCACCGATTGATCTGCGCCCTTATTATATTTCCTCGGTCGAGCCTTTGTCTTTTGATTGGAAGGCCCAGCCTTTTCCGATGGTGAATAATGGCCGCTCTGTCTATGCGCAGGTCGCCAAAGGCAGCACGATGAAGCTTGGCAGCGAAGAATTCGCGCTCAAGCAAATTCTTTTTCACGTTCCGGCAGAACATGCGGTCGACGGCGTTCGTCACGCGATGGAAATTCAGTTTGTCCATACGCAAGGCCAGAAAAAACTCGCAATGGTCTCGGTTTTCGTTCGTGCGGGTGATCGAAGTGAAATATTCTCGCAATTGATGGGTCATGCGCCAGGCAAGCTTGGCACACAGCCTTTGCCGGGCGCAGTTGATCCCATGACACTTTTGCCAAAGACGCGCGGGGTGTTTCGGTATCGCGGCTCTTTGACCATGCCGCCTTGCACCGAGAATGTGGACTGGGTGATTTTCGAACAACCCATCGAGGCCGCACAAAGCGATATCGACGTGTTCAAACTGATCTTCCCGATGAATGCGCGTCCGTTGCAGCCGATCAATCGGCGCTTTTTGCTCAAAGGCGTTTATTGAGTTTATTTGAAACCATAACCTTCATTTCGCCGTAACTTGTTTGCAATTGGATGCGGCATGGGACAAAACCGTGCCAGAATGACGGCGAGTCGATATGAGTAACGAGCAAGACATCATCAAGATCGAGAAGGTCAAGTTCGGCTATGGCGAACGGCTGATTCTTGATGATTTAAGCTTGACCATTCGACGTGGTGAAATCATCGCCATCATGGGCGCGTCTGGCGGCGGAAAAACGACATTGCTCGGTTTGATCGGCGGGCGCCTCATACCCCGCTCAGGTCAAGTGATTGTCGAAAATCAAAATGTGCCGACACTTTCAAAATCATCGCTGTACGCATTGCGTCGCCGCATCGGGATGTTGTTTCAATTCGGCGCGTTGTTCACGGATTTGTCAGTCTTTGACAATGTCGCCTTTCCCTATCGCGAGCAAACCGATCTCTCTGAAGAGATGATCCGCGCGCTTGTGTTGATGAAACTCGAAGCGGTGGGATTGCGCGGTGCTGCGCATCTCATGCCATCTGAATTATCGGGCGGTATGGCTCGTCGAGTCGCGCTTGCACGCGCTGTTACGCTTGATCCTTCGATCATGCTTTATGATGAACCATTTACAGGACTCGACCCGATTTCCGTTGGGATCATCGGACGTTTGATCAAGAGATTAAACGCTGCACTCGGCATGACTTCTGTCATTGTTACACATGATTTGAATGAGACATTGCGTATCGCTGACCGTGTTGTCGTTTTGTCGGGCGGCAAAGTCCATTGCGATCTTGCGCCCGATCAGATTCGTGCTTCGAGCGATCCCTTCATTCGTCAATTTGCCGATGGATTGCCAGATGGACCTGTGCCTTTCCATTATCCCGCGCCAGAATATATCAAGGATTTGCTCACACCATGAATGCAAATCCTTTGTCACTTCTCACCGCTTTAGGTCACGCGCTCACAAGTCGACTTGAAAGACTTGGATTGGCAGCGCGTTTTGCACTTTCGGTTCTTTGCGTTTTAGGCGTTGTGTTTTTGCGCTTCGGCCTCATCATTCGCGAACTTTATTTTTCAGGCGTTCGTTCGCTTTCGATTGTGATTGTCTCGGGCCTCTTTGTCGGCATGGTCTTGGCGGTTCAAGGTTATGAAGTGTTGCAACGTTATGGTTCAACGGAAGCGCTCGGTGTGATTGTTGCGCTTTCACTTGTGCGGGAATTAGGTCCTGTCGTGACAGCGCTTCTCTTCGCCGGTCGTGCGAGCTCTGCAGTGACCGCCGAGATCGGTTTGATGCGCGCGACTGATCAATTGGCCGCGATGGATATGATGGCTGTTGATCCATTAGCGCGTGTCATTGCACCACGTTTTATGGCGGCCGTTTTTTCAGTTCCTCTTTTGGCGGCATTGTTTTCGGCTGCCGGTGTTGGTGGCGCGTGGATCATCGGTGTCAAATTGATTGGCATTGACGATGGCGCGTTCTGGTCACAAATGCAGGCCAGCGTCGATGTGCGCATCGACATCGTGAATGGCATTTTGAAAAGCGTGGTGTTCGGCATCGCCGTCGGGCTGATTTCTGTTTTCGAAGGCTATTTTGCGGTGCCGACTGCGGAGGGCGTTTCAACTGCGACAACGCGTACCGTTGTCACATCGTCTCTGACCGTCTTGCTCTTGGATCTTGTTTTGACCGTTATGATGTTCCGGGGATTAAACTGATGAACCGCTCTCAATTCGACCTTGCGGTCGGCGCTTTCGTGGCCCTCGGTATTCTGGCCCTGTTGTTCTTGGCGATGAAAGTCGGAAATCTGACCGGCTTTGACACGGGCACGGCCTATGTGATCGAAGCGCGTTTCGACAATATCGGTGGGTTGAAAGTCCGCGCGCCGGTCAAGAGCGCCGGTGTGGTTGTCGGGCGGGTTGAATCCATCAGCCTTGACGGGGAAACCTATGAGGCGGTGGCGCGGCTTCGAATTTCCTCCGCTTTTCGTTTCTCGAAAGACACAATCGCCACAATTTTGACGTCAGGTCTCTTGGGCGAGCAATATATTGGCTTGGAACCGGGCGGGGTTCCGGAGTATCTGGTTCAGGGCGACCGGGTGATGAAAACCCAGTCAGCGATGGTTTTGGAGAAGCTGATCAGTCAGTTTCTGTTCAACAAGGCGGCGGAAACGCCGGGGCAGGCGAAGTGATGATGCGCGTCCGGCAAATTGTTTTGGGTTGCATGCTGGGGCTATCGCTTAGCACATTTGCGCGTGCTGATGAGACGGCAAACCAACCCTATGATCCGCTCGAGAACGTGAACCGCGCGACATTCGCATTGAATGACGTTGTCGATATGGTGATTGTCAATCCGCTCGTCTCGATCTGGAATGCGGTTTTACCTCAGCCCGTGCGTCAAGGCGTCAATAATGTTTTCGACAATCTTGACGATGTATATGCAGGTGTGAACCACGCTTTGCAGGGTCGCGGCACGCAAGCCGGAACAGATTTCTCTCGTGTACTTGTGAACACGACTGTGGGCGTCGGCGGGCTATTCGATGTGGGCACAAAAATAGGATTGAAAAAATCCTATGGTGATTTTGGTCAAACTTTAGGTGTCTGGGGTTTCTCAACGGGCCCTTATGTCGTGTTGCCTCTGCTTGGTCCTTCGACGTTAAGAGAAACCGCCGGACGTGCCGTGCGCGTGACGACGGATGCGCGTAATCTGTTACCAACCAATACCTATTATGCTTTGACAGGAACGGAGTATCTCGCCACGCGTGCCGACGCGAAAGCAAATGAAGGGCTGATCGCCGCATCAAGTCTTGATCGCTATGTCTTCGTAAGAAATCTCTATTGGCAGCGTCGCTCCAATCTCGTGCAAGAAGGCCGCCAAGCGACCAACGCTTCGCCACAACCCTAATTGGTTTTGTTTATGTCGCAGTTTTTTCGCTCACTCTTCGTGATGATTTTCGGTTTGGCACTGGTTGCCTTTGCTCCGTCTTTGCGCGCTGAGACCATTGCTCCTGATGAGCTTGTGCGTCGGTTGGCAACTGAAGTCACAACGGCAGTTCGTAATGATCCTGAATTACAAAACCCTCAATCACCGAAGATCGCAGACATTGTTGGTCGATTGATTGTGCCGCGTTTTGATTTTCAACGGATCACGCAATTCGCGATGGGTCGCAACTGGGCCAAGGCCACACCACAAGAACAGAAAGATGTTGTCGAGCAATTCGGTCGTCTTTTGACGCGGACTTACTCAAACGCCATCGCATCGTTAAAAGAACTCGACATTGAAGTGAAGGGTACAAAGACCAATTCCGGGGCAAATGATGTGACCGTGAAAACGCAAATGATCGGTCGCGCACAGCCCGTAGCTATTGATTATAGTTTGATCAACAGCTCGGCGGGTTGGAAGGTCTATGATGTCACGGTCGAAGGCATCAGCCTCATCACCGCCTATCGCGACGAGTTCAACACGCTTGTATCTTCATCGGGTGTTTCGGGCCTGATTAATGCGCTCAAAAAGAAGAATGGTGAATGACAGAGTCTGCCGTCACATGGATGCCAGAGGGCCCGCTCACTTTGGCGACTGTCAAACGCAGTCTTGATTCTTTTTCAATTTCATCGCGCAAGCACTCTGTCATTCTTGATCTTTCGCGCGCAGGACCGTTTGACTCAAGCGTATTGGCCCTAGTTGCCACGATGAAGCGACGTGCTGCTAAGCAAGGTGCATCATTTACGCTTAAGAATGTGCCGGACACAATTCGCTCTCTTGCCGAGATTTACGATCTCAAAGAGTTTATCGCGTCTTCAACGCAATGAAGTTTGCCCATATCACAAGATTTGAATGGGCCTTATCCGATATCTTTTAAAATCTCATGCGCCGCATTAAAGCCTGGCGCGCCGGTAACGCCCCCGCCGGGATGTGTGCCCGACCCGCATTGATAAAGACCTGAAATTGGCGTCCTGTAATCGGCATAACCAAGCATCGGCCTTAGCGAATAAAGTTGATCAAGGCTCAGCGCGCCGTGAAAAATATCTCCGCCGACAAGTCCGAAAGTTCTTTCGAGGTCCAATGGTGTTAAGGCTTGGCGCGCAATCACGCTCGAGCGGAAACTCGGCGCATAGGCATCAACCGTATCAATCATCAGATCGGCAACAAGATCGCGATGCGCGTCCCATGAGGATCCATCAGGCAATTCCGGCGCAACATGCTGACAGAAAAGGCTTGCGACATGTGAACCGCGCGGCGCAAGCGAGTCATCAAGTGTTGAGGGGATCAGCATTTCGACAATGGGCTTGCGACTCCAGCCTTGTTGTTTCGCATCGATGAAGGCGCGATCCATATAGGTAAGCGTCGGCGCGATCACGATTCCGGCGGTATGATGATCGGCAATTGCACGGCCGGGCAGAGCCAAGAAACTTGGCAAGCGCGAGAGTGCGACATTCATACGAAATGTTCCCGAACCGCATGACCAATGAGCCATATGATTTCTGAAGGTTTCGGGTTGCGCATCTTTTGGAACAAGTTTGCCAAATAAAAGCTTCGGATTGAGGTTGGAGATTATTTTTGATGCAAATACTTCACGCCCATCTTCAAGCTCCACACCAACAGCATTTGTGCCATCGACCAAAAGCTTGTTGACCGGCGCTTGGGTTTCGATCGCTACACCTGCTTTCACGCAGGCCTTACGCATCGCCTCCGTGATCGCGCCCATACCACCGATGGCATGGCCCCACGCACCCTTCTTCCCATTTACCTCACCAAAACAATGATGCAGCAACACATAGGCTGTGCCGGGCGTCATCGGAGAGGCGAATGTGCCCACCACCGCATCAAAGCCAAACAGCGCACGCACAGCATCGGACTCAAACCATTGTTCCAAATATTGCGCGGCAGATTGCGTGAAGAGTTTTATAAAGGCCAACTCACCATCGCGGCCCAATTTGCGGACGCGGTTTGAAATCTTTCCAAGTTTTAAAAGTTCGGGAATGCCACCGATGAGTGACTCGACCCGATTTGGCGGCGTCTCCAACACGAGATCGCGCAAAATATTCGCAATCATCTCGATTTCATCGGAATAGGCATCATAGCGTTGCGCATCATGCGCG
>JBJTCD010000029.1:0-3984 GCA_046091665.1 Hyphomicrobiales bacterium | reverse complement strand
TTTGGCTCGCGGGTATTTAGGAAGAGCGGGATTAACGAGCGAGCGATTTATAGCATGCCCGTTTGGGGGTGCTGGGTCGCGGATGTATCGGACTGGGGATTTAGCTCGGTGGCGTGCGGACGGGAACCTTGAATATGTTGGCCGAGCGGATCATCAGGTAAAGATTCGCGGGTTTAGAATAGAGTTAGGCGAGATTGAGAGCGCGCTGTCGCAGATTGAAGGCGTTGGCCAGGTTAGCGTTCAGGCGCGGGAAGTAGCGGGCGAGAAGCGGCTTGTTGCATATTTGGTTGGGAGCAATGCGGCGTCTTCGCCGACATCTGAGTTAGCATTAGTCTCTGCGTCTTCTTTTTCCGATTCCTCATCTTCTCATTCTTTATCCTCGTCTTCTTCGCTTCCTGCAGCCTCGGAGTTACGGGCTGCGTTATTGCGAACGTTGCCGGATTATATGGTTCCGAGCAGCTTTGTTGTCTTGGAGAGATTACCCTTAACGGCGAATGGGAAGCTGGACGTGAGAGCGCTTCCTGATCCTGAGGTTGTTGGGGAGGATGAGTATCGTGCGCCTATAACGGCAACGGAAGTCTTCTTGTGTGATCTTTATGCGGATCTGACGGGAGCTCGTCGTGTAGGGTTGGATGATAGTTTTTTTGCGTTAGGCGGGGACAGTATTACGTCTATCCGGTTGGTTAGCCGTGCGCGCCAGGCGGGTATTGTGTTTAGTGTGCGAGATGTTTTTGCGCATCCCACAGTTGGCGGTCTTGCGCGTGTTGCGCAGGCAAGCTTGGGTGTGGCTAAAGAGATAGCTGCGCCTTCTCCTGGTTATGTTGCGTTGACGCCGATAGAGCGACAGTTTTTGGGAGAAGGCGATCGGCTCGCGCGTTTTCATCAGGCAATTGCAGTTGAGGTTCCGGTAGGGATTACACGGGAGCATGTTGAGTCTGCGCTGAATGATCTTATTACCCATCATGACGCGTTACGTTTACGCGTTGTCTTGGGCAAGTCCACCCCAGATTATGCTTACGCAATTGATGCCAGTAACGACATGACGGCAATACGTGTTGATCTGAGCGTATCTGATGACGTGCGGCTCTGGTTAGCCCCCCAGCATGCGTATCGGCTTAGTCTTGATGTTTTAGATATTTCTCATTTATCGCAAGAAGTCGGCGCGATACAGATCAAGGCGGCTGTGAGAGATTTGCCTGGGCAGTTGGCTCCAGTACAGGGCCGTATGGTTGCTGGCGTCTGGGTTGAGCGTAGTAAGGCGGGCGCGTCTAGCGATCGACCTCTTTTGTTGCTAGCGATTCACCATTTGTCTGTTGATGGCGTATCGTGGCGTATTCTTCTTGAAGATCTCGAACACAGGACGTCGGGTCGCGTTCTCCCTGCGCGCACGCATTCTATACGGGACTGGTCGGACTATCTTGTAAGAGAGTCGCACTCACAGCAACGTCAGACTGAACTGATGATTTGGCGTGATGTTGTTAAAGACAGTGTCGCGCTTCCCTGCGACGATCAGATTTCTGAGGAAGAGAACCTTATTGGGTCGGCGCGTTATTATGAGAGCCGTCTATCATCGCATGTTTTGGAACAACTTTTATCAGCGACGCCTGTTTATAAAGCGGGCATTGATGATTTTTTGCTAACGGCTTTGGGGCTAGCGCTTTATGGCTGGCGTCGTGATTATTACGGGTTAAGGGGGACGATATCTTCAGCGCCACTTTTAGTTGATTTAGAGGGTCACGGTCGAGAGAGCGATGCGAGCCATCTTGATCTGACACGGACAGTTGGGTGGTTTACGAGTATTTATCCTGTCCGGATTGATTTTGACGAGATTGATCTTGATGAGGCGCTGCAAGGCGGCGCATCAGCGGGTTTAGCGCTACGTGCGATGAAGGAAGAGTTGCGCCGGACATCTGATCGGGGTCTGGGTTATGGGATTTTGCGTTGGTTGAATGAGGAGACAGGGAGAGAGCTCTCTGGGCTGCCACAAGCGCAGATTGTGTTTAACTATTTAGGTCGTTTTGAGGGATCTGGGGAAGGCAATAAAAAGTTAGACGGCTGGCGTTTATTTGAAACAGGACTTGTTGGCGGGGAGGATGACCAAGGGCGTCGCCGCCATCATTTGATTGAGGTGAATGCAGCGATAGATGGTTCTGGGTCTCTTGCGATTAATTGGGGCTATCATCCTCAGGCGCATGCGCAATCGGCGATTGTAGATCTTGCCTCACGTTTTAACGGGGCGTTAGAGACGCTTGCGCGTCATTGTCATGAAGCGCCGCTGCGGCAAAAACTGACCCCGTCTGATTTTCCGCTGGCGAAGAAAGCTGGGCTTGATCAGGGTCTTCTTGATCAATTGGCGGTTGAGCCTGACTTTGAGGATATTTTACCATTAACGCCGCTACAACAAGGTCTTGCTTATGAGAGCTGGTCACAGGGGGAAGATCGTGCGGCGGATCCTTATCATGTTCAGATTGCTCTAGAGCTTGATGGCGTTCTTGATATTGAGCGTCTTCGCGCAGCCTTTGAGAGGGTCGTTTCACGTCACCAGATTCTTCGTTTAACGCTGCCGTTTTCTACGATTGAGTGCGGTGTTGGTCTTTACCGTTCTCTTCCGATTGATTGGCGTGTTGAGACGTCGCAGGGGCGTGGACTTGAGGCGATCTTGAAGGAAGATCATGCCGAGGCGTTTGATCTGGGCCAGGGCCCATTGATCCGCGCGCGGGTCATTAAACATGACGATGTGCATCATACGCTGATCATCTCAAACCATCATGTGGTTTTGGATGGATGGTCGATGCCTGTTCTAATGAGTGATCTTACGGCGGGATATCGCGGAGAGACGCTACCGCCAGTTATTGAGTGGCGAGAGCATCTTGCGTGGCTATTTAAGCGCGAAAGGAACAAGTCTCTTTCTTATTGGCGGGATCATTTTTCAGGCGCGGAAGGTTCAAACGCTCTCCCATTAGCTGCACCTAACACTCCAGTAGTCGGGATGGGTGAGTATATAGTTACCCTTCCAGCCGATTTGACTCGTAATATTGAAGCTTTTGTCCGACACAATGGTTTAACTTTGTCGACGGTGTTTGAAGGAGCCTTCATGCTTCTTCTGGCGCGTTTGAGTGGTCGGTCTGAGGTAACGATAGGGGTGACACGTAATGGTAGATCTGCTGAGAGAGAAGATATTGATCGAGCGATTGGGCTTTATATTGGAACATTGCCATTACGCGCAGAGGTTTCTCTAGGCGCGGGCTTGGTTGAATGGCTCAAGAACCTTCAGCAGGAGCAAGCAGAGCAGGAAGAGCATAGTCATATCTCGCTGATTGATATCCAGCGTTGCGCTAATATTCATGGCGGGCATAGGGATCGTAGCGTAAATTTATTTGAAGCGCTATTTGATTATGAGAACTATCCAGTTGATGTTAATGTTCATAAATTCTCGCCAGAACTCAGGATTGGATTAATCCGTGGTCAAGCTGGCACACATTATCCGTTTTCAATTATTGTATTGCCCGGTAGACAGGCTCGTATTCGTTATATGTTTGATCGCATGGTTGTTGATGAAGCTGCTGTTGTTTCATTCGGCGACCAGTTATCCTTATTGCTTGAGAAGTTTACGCACACGCAAGCTCATGACCGTCTAGGCGATTTAACCGTTATATCAGCCTCCGATCGCCATAAAGTCATTGAAGCATTTAATGAGACGGCGCATGTCTTGCCATCATTGACCCTACCGGAGTTGTTTGCGGCTCAAGTTGAAAAGACGCCCGACGCGATCGCGGTGGTTTTTGAGCATGAGGAGATTAGCTACCGCGAGCTTGACGCGCGCGCTAATCAACTTGCGCGCTATCTGATCGCAGAAAAGATAGGTCCTGAAGATATCGTAGCGATTGCGCTCGATCGGTCGATTGAGATGGTTGTCTCGCTGCTCGGCGTTCTCAAGAGCGGCGCTGCCTATTTGCCGCTTGATCCGGACTATCCAGTTGAGCG
>JBJTCD010000028.1:0-27452 GCA_046091665.1 Hyphomicrobiales bacterium | reverse complement strand
ATACACGCCACCGCACCGCCTGAAAGCACGTCATGCGTGATATAGACATAGACTTCCTTCGCGCCTTTTTCGAGAAGCGCATCGGCTTGAAATGTCCGTGCTGACTAAAGAGTTGGCGTGTTCACGCATCGGTGGTCAAATCTCAAATTTTATTGGCCCTTGCCGATTTACGTGATATGAGCCATTAAATCCGGCAATTTAGTTGAAACTCTCGGGGGTTTCGGGCCCCCGCAACCAATGTCAGGTTGGCTCTTTCGTCATCTTGCACCGTAACGATCCATTGTAAAAAACGGCGGACAGATCCTTGGTAGCAAGTTCACGAAGTTGATCAGATAGGCATCGCTTCTTCGTCGCGTTGACCAGCTAAGTCTTCACGAGGAGCAGGGTCTCGCAAATCCTTAAGGCGTTTGGTCCAATCGGGGTTGGGCGCCGCGTGGTTCGATCAACTGCAACATGAACATAAGAACCTTGCGCTGCGGGATGATTTTCGCCCACACGAAACAACGCGGGGAGATAGGTAAGACTTGAAGTTCCGATCGTCTCGATTGCCAAAGCAACTTCAACTTTGTCTGATTGTTTGATTTCAAAAAAATAATCGCATGAGTGTCGTGCAACGACACACATTGGATCATGATCTTCTTGGAAGAGATTCTTGTCAGCGAGCCAAAGATTGACCGTCGTATCAAAAAGTTCGAAAAAAACAGCATTGTTAATGTGTCCAAAACGATCAACATCGTTCCACCGAAGATCAATGGAACGAAAATATAGATACTGATCGCGCATACGAGGAGTTGACCGTGTCATTTCATATCCTGAATGTTTAGAATAACAGTGCTTTCGATATGCAAATAAAATGGCGCGATGAGAAGCGTATTTCACAATTGACCATCATGATCCTAACAATGAGCCAGTTTATGAACGAGTGATTTGAGTAAACATCAAGATCACTATCAATTCAACTTTAGTGCACAGGTAGCTCTTTGCTATATTTCATATTCGGCTTCAACTCAGCCATTTGATAGAACTCCGTCACTATGTGAAGATTTGCGAAAATTGATCGCCTATCGACCAAACCGCTTACGACGTAAAATTTTTATTCACGAAAGCCTATGGCCGAGGGCAGTTACCCCACGCGTCTGAATTGCCTGCGAGTTCCCGAGCTGTGGGTGGTCTGTTGTATGCCGATTGGTGCCGCTCATCAGATGTTGCCCGTACCTCTATTAAAAACAGAGAAAGCTGATATCGTTGAATGGTTCAGGTGATGGTCCATCACTATACGCCATCGCCAACTAAGGAAAGTCGGGCCCTATTATCCCAGTCGCCTCAAGGGGTTGCGGTAAATCGCGGTTTGAATGTGAAGCTCAAAAAGAACGTTGTTCCGAAATTTACTTGAGTGATAACAGTCCCTTAGTATATCTCAGCCCCATACTGAGATCAGAGTAAACTATAGCGTGCGCAGATGGATATTAAACAGCTCAAATATTTTGTGGCCATTGCGGAAGAGGGTTCGCTCTCAGCCGCGTCAGCACGTTTGCATGTTGCTCAACCTTCGCTGTCACAGCATGTGATCAAGATCGAAGAAGAATTAGGCGTCCAACTTCTTGACCGTTCACCGCGCGGCATTGTGCTGACGGAGGCGGGACAAATTCTTTTGAAACACGCGCGTGACATCTACAAAAGCATGGAAATTTGTCGCGCGGCTGTTCGTGAATCCGGTGGCGTGCCTCATGGTTCTGTGTCGATCGGATTGCCGAGTTCGGTGTCAATGGTTCTCTCCGTACCCCTGGCCGAAACTGTTCTTGTTGATTTACCAAAGGTACGACTTCGTGCCATTGAAGCGATGAGTGGTTTTATCAAAACCTGGCTAGAAGATCAGACCATTGATCTCGCATTTCTTTACGATGTTGATAATTTGAAAAATTGTCATGTTCAAAAGCTGATGACGGAGGACCTGCATTTTTTTGCCGCGTCGGACAACTGGCCGCTCAAGACAAAGCCCGGCACGCCGGTGAAGCTTGCCGATCTTCTTACGCTCGATATGATCCTTCCTTCGCAACATCATGGCCTGCGTCAGCGGATTGAACGATGCGTGCGTGAACTTCAATCGCCTCTCAATGTGATTATCGAAATGGATTCGCTGGCGCAGATTAAAGAACTTGTGACGCGCGGCAGTGGCTTTACCATTCTCGCACGCGCGGCGGCTTATGATAGTGTTCAGCGCGGAGAATTGGTTTCATCCCGGATCGAAGACGCGCATATGTCACGGCCGATCTACCTTGTACGCAATCAGGCAAAGCCGATAACAGAGGCTTGCAAGGCCGTCGAACGCATCACTCTTGACGTTGTTAATGATCTTGTGAAGCGTAAGATTTGGAATGCGACATAAGTTCAGGAAAGTTAAGAAGTCATGGAAGAGTTGAAGGCTTGCATCGGACGTTCAACCGAATGTCGTGATATCATCAGCGAACGGATGATTGCGGAATATGAGGCGACATTGTCACCTCATTTATTTGCAAATGGTACTGTGCCTTTGGGTATACAATGGTGCCTCTCGCCAGACATGGTTGTGCCCGAACAAATAGGTGGCGATGGTCACCCCAGGCTTGGCACATTTCTTCCCGACGTCGGATTACCACGCCGCATGTGGGCAGGAGGCGAAGTCACCTATCACGGACATTTCAATGTTGGTGACATTGTCAAAAAGCATAGCGAAATTACTGATGCGTCCTTTAAGTCGGGCAAAAGTGGTAAGCTTTGCTTCTTCAACATCACTCATCGTTATTTTGTCGGCGATAAGCTGATCGTCGCTGAGCGACAAGATGTGGTTTATCGGGAAGCCGCGACGGCGAGCGCAAGCGCTGCACCCCCTCCGGTGAAGCCACAGGGAAAAGTCTGGAGCGTTGTACCGACATCAACCATGCTCTTTCGATATTCTGCAATGACGTTCAATGGCCATCGCATTCACTATGATGATCCTTATGCGCGCCACGTTGAAGGTTATGACGGCCTTGTCGTTCACGGTCCCCTGCAAGCAACGCTGATGGTGAACCTGGCGGCCACTCTTTTGGGTCGCGCACCGACAACATTCTCCTATCGAGGTGTTTCACCGCTCATTCTGGGGGAGCCGTTTCTCGTTGATGCTGTTCAAACAGGTGGTTCGATTGCCCTTCAGACGATATCATCTTCAGGCATGGTCAAGATGACGGGACAGGCAACGGCATAGCACCCCGATCTTCAGGCCATAGCAAAATCTTCTACCCAGATTAAGAACTGTGTATTTCCGAAGCCCCGCTTCGGTGTGGAAGATTCGTGGCCGCGAACAGGACGCGAGTTATGAGAGACCTTGAAGGCATTACCGTTGTGGCGTTGGAACAGGCGGTCGCTGCACCCTATGCATCGAGTCGGCTGGCTGAGGCTGGCGCACGGGTGATCAAGGTCGAGCGCCCCGAGGGAGACTTCGCGCGCGGGTATGATTCGCTTGTCAAAGGCGAAAGCGCCTATTTCGTCTGGCTCAATCGGGGCAAGGAATCGATAAGGCTAGACGTCAAGAATCCGGAAGATCATGCGATCCTTACGAATATGATCGCTGAAGCCGATGTATTTATCCAAAATCTGGCGCCTGGTGCGGCCGCCCGTCTTGGCTTTGGCGCTGATGAGCTGACACGACGTGACCCGCGTCTGATCTATGTCTCGATTTCTGGTTATGGCGAAGACGGACCGTATCGAGATCAAAAAGCCTATGATCTTTTGATTCAAGCCGAGAGCGGCTTGTGCATGATCAGTGGCACAGAAGAAGGTGCGGCACGCGTCGGTATTTCTGTCTGTGATATTGCCGCGGGCATGACGTCTTATCAGGCGATCTTGCAGGGGCTCTTTGCGCGTGAACGCACCGGCAAAGGCCGCGTGATCGAAGTGTCGCTCTTCCATGTGATGGCCGATTGGATGAACGTGCCTTATCTGCAATCGCGCTATGGCGGAAAAAAACCTGCGCGCATGGGCCTCAAACATCCCACCATCGCTCCTTATGGCGCCTATACATGCGCTGATGGCAAAGCGGTTTTGATTTCGATTCAGAATGAACGTGAATGGATTCAGTTTTGTGCGGATGTCTTGGGCGATGCAGCCATTGCAACCGATGCGCGCTTTGCCAACAACTCAAAGCGCGTTGCGAATCGACCCGCACTCGAAGCGCTCATCGTTCCGATCTTTGCCGCTTTGCCCCGTGAAGCGATTATCGAAAAACTCGATCACGCACGCATCGCTTTTGGTCGCTTGTCAGATATGGATGATCTGATGGCGCATCCGCAGAACCGGTATGTCACGGTGCAAACGGATGCGGGTGAAATTGAAATGCTGGCGCCGGGGATGATCGTGCGTGGGCAAGCCTCTTCACTTGGACCCGTGCCTTCGCTCGGCGAGCAAGACGAGAAATTGCGCCTCGAATTTGCTCCAAAAAGCCACCAAAAACAGGCCGTCTGAGCCATGATGCATGCGGCGACCTTTCTCTTCGTGCCCGGCGACCGACCGGATCGATTTGCGAAGGCGCTCAGCTCGGGGGCCGATTGCGTCATTATCGATCTGGAAGACGCCGTGCAGCCCCATGCGAAGGGTGAGGCGCGGCAAGCCACGCTCGCTGCTGATATTGATTGGGCGCGGGTGGCTGTGCGTATCAATGACGCCACATCGCTCCATTTTGAGGATGATCGGCAGTTTTTGCGCGCGTGCGCTGCGCCCATGATTATTCTGCCCAAAGCAGAAAGCCCTCATACTGTGGCCCAGATACGCGCTGCATGCGCGCGCGATGTCGAGATCATCGTCATGATTGAGACGGTCAGAGGGCTCGCCAATATGGCCTCCCTTCTGTCTGCACCCGGCGTGCAGCGCGCCGCTTTCGGCCATTTAGATTTCGCTCTTGATCTTGGCTGCGCCACCGACTGGGAGGCACTACTTTTTGCCCGGTCACAAATGGCGTTTCAATCACGCTTGGCAGGCGTCCTGCCGCCGATTGATAGCGTGACGACCGATTATAAGAATGCCGAAGCTGCGGCCGCGGATGCTGCGGCAGCCCGTCGCCTTGGTTTTGGCGGCAAATTTTTGATCCATCCCAATCAGATTGCGCCGGTGGCAGCCGCCTTTATGCCAAAGGCAAGTGAAGTGGCATGGGCCGAAAAGGTCATCGCCGCCAGCCAAGGAAAGCACGGCGCTGGTTCGCGTGAGGGACAGATGATCGACAAGCCCGTCATTGAATGCGCACAGCGCATTGTGGCCAGAGCAAAATCGAACTGATCGAGGGTGTTACAGCCTCGATCGGCCCGCCCTTTAAAATCCCAGGCCGACCATTTCGCCGTAAGGATTTGGCGACGCCTTCGAAGCCAATTTCGTGAATAGATTTTGGGTCTTGCCTAGCTGAGTGACGAAAAATCCGTCTAAGGCTATGGAAAGACATGAGAAATTGCTATTCCGTTCGTTCACGCATTTCGGCAGCCAAATTTCGCGAGATTGTCCGCTACTTTTCGGTCGATCTGACGGCTCTACAAGCTGCCGAGTTGAGTGGCCTCAATCGCAATACAATCAATCGCATTTATCGCGGTTTGCGAGAACGCATTGCGGATGCATGTGAAGTTCAACGTCCAATGTTTGGTGTCGTTGAAGTCGACGAAAGCCTTTTTGGCGCAAAGCGTGTCAAAGGAAAACGTGGGCGTGGTGCATATGGCAAAACGACCGTCTTCGGGATCTTTGAGCGCGATGGACAGGTTTATACAGAGATCGTGCGGAATAGCTCAAAAGCTACGCTGCAAGCCATTATTCGAGGAAAGGTTGATGTCTCAACCGTTATCAACTCTGACGGCTGGCGCGGGTACAACGGACTCGTCGATCTTGGATATGGTCACTTTCGAATTGATCATTCGAAGAATGAATTTTCGAAAGGTGGCGTGCATATCAACGGTATCGAAGGCTTCTGGGGCTTTGCCAAAGTCAGGCTCACCAAATTCAAAGGAATCCCCGAAGCAACCTTCCATCTTCATCTGAAAGAAACCGAATGGCGCTTCAATCATCGCCATTCCGACAAATACAAAACCCTGCTAACCTACCTACGAAAACGTCCGCTTAACTAGTCAAGACCCTAGATTTTTAGCGTGTTAAGGTCGCCAGAAGAGAGCTGAAAAAAATTTTCATATTGGACCGAAAGAGCGTGCCGCTCGGCAGCGGTTGTTCGCGGAAGGTCATGATATTTATTATTTAATATCAATGTATTAGATCAGTATACCGTTATGATATGCCTGACATAACAAATTTCTATTACGTTGCCTCTCCCAATCAGAAACACTCTCCTGACCTGAACCAAAACGGTTCTTTGCAGAAGTGGCCTACCGAAGCCGCTGCATAGTTGAGGAGGAATCAATCGTGAAATTATTCAAAGTCAGCTTAGCCGCACTTGCAGCGGCTGCCTTCATCTCATTCTCGCCGGCCGTCAAAGCGGCAGGTGTGGACGAGTTGCCGAAGGACATCCAAGAAAAACTCTATAACAAAGAATTCATGGATCCGGCCCAGCCGCTCGGACCAAGCGCTTACCGTGATTTTAAGGCCAAAAAAGGCCCACCATGGAAGATCGGTTATGCTTCGTCTTACGCGGGTAATACCTGGCGGGCGGGCGTTATGGACCGCCTTCAGAACGTTATCATTCCGAAGTGGAAGCAGCTCGGTCTGATTTCGGACGTGATCGTCACGCAATCAAACCTCGACGACAAGACGCAGATCCAGCAAATGCGTCAGCTTGTTGATCAAGGTGTCGACGCCATTATCGTGTGCTGCTCGAACCCAACCGCACTGAACCAGACGGTCGATTACGCGAAGAGCAAAGGGATTCCTGTGCTCTCGGCAACCGGCTATCTCACGTCGAAAAACACGATGAACTCATCGTCGAACTACTCGGTCGCGGGCAGCATGTTGGGTGAATGGCTTGCCAAAGAAATAGGCGGCAAGGGCAATGTCCTGATTGTTGAAGGCATTCCTGGCACATCAGCTTCGGATGCGCAGGATCGTGGCGCGAAGAAAGCCCTCGCGAAATACCCAGACATCAAGATTGTTGGCTCAATCGCCGGCATGTGGACGGACCAAGTTGCGCAGGCTGAAATTCAGAAATGGCTTGCAACCAACCCCGGCGAGCTTGATGGCATTCTCATCCAGTCGGCTTCGGAATTGGGTGCGATCCGCGCTTTGAAACAGTCGGGCCGCAAGATGCCGAAGATCACCATCGGTGGTGAATTGGGCGCGCTCTGCTACTGGCGCAAAAATCCAAATTTCATTTCGGCAGCTATCCAAACCTGGCCTCCAGGCGATGATTTCGAAATGACGTGGAACATCATGATGCGCACACTTCAGGGTCAAGGCCCGAAAGTGGCGTCGATCCTGACTTCACCCTATTCGATAAACATCGAAGACCTGAAGAAGATCATGAAGGAAGATTGCAACGAAGATTCGGATGGCTGGCATATGCCGGGCGTTGAGACCTGGGCTTCGAAAGCCTATCTCGATAACTTCTTCCTGCGTCCTGCAGATCCTGAAGCCTACAAGCCGTAATATTTGAAAAGGGGCCCGCGTACTTCAAAGTGCGCGGGCCAGTTTGTTTTCATGGCCGTAGCAACCGTCGAAATTTCTGCTGTCCGAAAAACATTCGGACCCACCGTGGCGCTCGGAGGTGCAAATCTTCGTGCCTATGAGGGGGAAGTGCATGCGATTGTTGGCGGTAACGGATCAGGCAAATCAACGCTCGCGAAAGTCATGTCCGGCGTTTTGATTCCTGATAGCGGGCAAGTTTCAATTCTCGGGAAATCCGCTTCCACTCCGGTCGAAGCAAAAGCGCTCGGCATCGCCAATGTTTACCAAGAAGTCTTGGTCGCGGATGAATGCTCTGTGCTAGATAATCTCTATCTCGGCTCTGATAATTTGTTCAGTGCCAATATCGGTAATGCTGACAAAATCGAAAAAGCAGAGAAGCTTCTCTATGAGCTTCTGGGTTTTGATCTTGATGTGTCAACGCCGGTTGGCGAATTGCCTTTGTCACTTAAGCAATGGATCACCATTGCGCGCGCGCTTCTCACAGATCCCAAAGTTCTTATTCTCGATGAGTCGTCCGCAGCGCTTGATTTCGATTCAACAGAGCGGCTGTTTAAAAAAGTCCGCGAGATGAAAGCCAAGGGCTGCAGCATTTTCATCGTGACGCATCGTATTGCGGAGCTTGTGCGCATCGCTGATCGCGCAACGGTTTTACGCGACGGCGTTGATGTTGGCGCGCTTGCCAAGGAAGAAATTACCGAAGCGCGCATTCTTGAATTGATTGCTGGAACCGAGCGCGGCAAGACGGCGAGCACGCAGCAGGTTGCTGAAAGGAAAGGCGATCGTGCCGTGATGCGTGTCGACAATGCACGTGTCTGGCATGATGGAGGCCGAATTAATTTTTCGCTATATCCGGGCGAGATTGTCGGCGTTACGGGCCTCGATGGGCAGGGGCAAGCGGATTTCGCGCGCTGTCTCGCGGGCGTACAGTCCTTGATCTCTGGCAAGATCAACATGTTTGACGGCATTGGCACCGAAGAGGTGAATGATCTCGCCACGGCGAAAGAGCATCTTGTTTCTTACGTCTCCGGCGATCGCAAGAAAGAAGGTATCTTTCCCAATCTGAGCATCTTTGAAAATCTCTTGATGCCGATCTATCAAGCTTCGCGTCTTGGGGGATGGCTCAACATTATAAACCGCAGCAAATTGCAGCCGATTTTCAAATGGGAGGCAGACAAGCTTGCGGTGAAGATGGGATCGCAAGACAATCTCATCACGTCACTATCGGGTGGCAATCAACAAAAGGTTTTGATCGCGCGCGCATTTGCTGAAAAGCCGGAAGTGCTGATCCTCAATGATCCGGCGCGCGGTATTGATATTGGTGCCAAACTTGATCTCTACCTGAATCTTCGCGATTTCGCTTCGAAGGGTAAGTCGGTCGTGTTTCTCTCCTCAGAAGTCGAGGAATTTCTTAATCTCTGCACACGCGTAATTGTCTTCCGCAATGGTGTGATTTCATCGGAATTCACGCCGCCTTATAGCGGTCACGGATTACTCAACGCCATGTTTGGACGCAAAGACAGTGATGATCTTGTTGGCGATGTCCATCATGAAGAAATCGAACCTGGCTTCGATCCCTTATCAACGCCGCCGAAACATTGGGACAGGGACGGCGCCGAAGAAAAACCATTGCCACATTGAATTGGAGTTTTGAAATGACTTTCAGGAGGAAATCATGAGCCGCATGGGTGGCCGCAAGGCCTTTGACCTTGAATGGGTTGAGCGTTGGGCGCGTCAAGTGAACGAAGATCGCCGTTTGCCTGTGATCGGTCGTTTTTTCTCGGGCCGCTTTGTGCTGGGCATCGATGACACCGACTATTTGATCGAAGTCAACAAAGGTAAGGTGCAGAAGATCGCCGAAGGACTTGCACCGAATGATTTTGGTTTTGAATTCGCTTTGCGGGCGTCAAGCGTCACGTGGGGCAAATTCGCGCAACAAGTTCCACCACCCATGTTCAATGACATTTGGGCCATGGCTCATCCGCTTCACCGTCACTTGCGCATCGACGGCAATGCAATGACGTTCTGGCAAAATTTGAGAGCTCTTACGCATATGCTCTCGCTCATGCGCAAGGCTTAAGGAGAGTACGATGAATCAACATGATCCAATCGTTGGCCGTTACGTTTACGTTCAGTGCCAAGGCAAAACATATCGCACCTATTATGAGGAGTGCGGCGAAGGCGTGCCGATGGTTTGTCTCCACACGGCCGGTACCGATGGTCGCCAATATCGTCATCAGGTTTGCGACCCCGATTATTATAACAATTTCCGCATGATCGCGTTCGACATGCCCTGGCATGGCAAGTCGCTTCCGCCAAAAGACTTCTATTTGATGGAAGATGAATACAAACTCACGACGAAGTTCTACGCAGAATTCATTGTTGCTTTCTGCCATGCACTCGATCTGAAGAAGCCTGTGATCATGGGTCAATCCATGGGCGGCAATATTTGTCTCGAATTGGCGTTGCGCTATGAGAACGAATTTAGCGCTTTGATCGCGCTTGAAGCGTGCGACTATTCACCGGGCTGGTGGATCGATGCGCTTCATCATCCGCATATTCACGGTAACGAAGTTGTGGCCACATCCACCTTTGGCCTGATGTCGCCGGAAAGCCCGGATGAACATCGTTGGGAAACGTGGTGGCTCTACGCTAACGGGGGTCCCGGCATTTTTAAGGGCGATCTCTATTTCTATTCGGTCGACTCTGATTTCCGCGAACACACAGCGAAGCTTTCAGGCCGGTTGCCGATTTATTTTATCACCGGCACTTATGACTTCGCCTGCACGCCCGAAATGACTGAGCGCACGGCGGAAAAGGTAAAGAATTCGGAATGCATCATCTTTGACGGCGGTCATTTCCCGACCTCGGAAGATCCTGCCAAGTTCAAGCAGGTTGTCACACCGGTTCTAAAGAAAATCTTGGCGCTTGATCTACCCGATTGGCGTTCGGGCTCTCCATTGTCGGGTGCGACGAGCAATCGTCCGCAGGCGCAAATCGGTTCACATGGCAGCTCGCGCACCGCGCCAACGAGCGGTCGCCGCGTGATTGATCTGTGATCGATATGAACGCGATCCCCGCCACAAAATTCGTCGTCCCCGCGATAGCGGGAACGACTTTTGGCGGGGGATTCAAGGGGCTGCGCCATGGCTGAGGTCCGGAGCGCGCAGAGCACTTATTTGCTCATTCCCATTCTTCTCTTGAGCATATTGCTTGGCATTGCGGTTATCCGCGGGCCGGCGATTGTCACGCTTGAAGGATTGGGTAGCGCGATCACTGTGGCCGCTCCTTTGTGCCTTGCGACTTATGCGCTGATGTCTGTTGCGATTGCGGGTCGCGGTACCGTTGATCTCGCTGTTGGACCGCTTCTCGCTTTCATCAATGTCATCATTGTTTCGCTGAACGAACTTGATCTCGTGACATCGCCTCTCGGCGTCTTCGTTCTCGCATTAGCGATTGGCATTGCCTATCAAGTTCTTTTTGCTCTTGTCATCATCATTGTACGCGTGCAGCCGATTATTGTGGCGCTCTCCGGGTTCCTTGCGCTGTCGGGCATCAACCGCGTGATCATGCAGCGTCCTGGTGGAACTGCACCGGAATGGATGAGCACTTGGGGCAGTGGTAGTACGATTTTCTCGCCTATCTTGCTTTTGCTTGTTCTCGCGACGGGTGGTTGGCTGTTGTTTACGCTCTCACCTTTCTACAAGCATCTCAGAATGATGGGCTATGATGAGCGCGCAGCATTCACCTCCGGCGTGCGCGGCAATCTTGTGCGCGTTGGCGCGCATGTTATCTCGGGTATCTTCGTAGCACTTGCAGCCATTTGTTATACCGCGCTCATCGCCTCAGGCGATCCGACGCAAGGCACAACAATTTCACTCACTGCCGTCACGGCCGTTGTGTTGGGCGGTATTTCGCTCGCTGGTGGGCGCGGTAATGTTCTCGGTGCTTTGCTCGGGGCTATTAATCTCTTTTTGATCGGCTATGTGCTCGCCACATTCAATTTCGGTTCTGTGCAGGCCTTTGTCACCCAGATGAGCTATGGTCTCATCCTCATCGCTTCATTGCTGCTCACATTGCTTGTGCCTGTCGTCGGGCGGCACATCAGTTTTATCACGCCATTTTCCGCTTTCGTGATTCTGGGCGTGGTTGTCGTTGCAATCATGTTGACGGTCGGCATCACCATGCCGGAGGGCGCGCTGCCAGTTGCAACAACAAATTATGATTTGCTGCCAGCCGCGTGGACAACTGATGTCGTGGATTTTGTTCTCACGCCTCTCCAAAAAGTGATTTTGGTGGCGCTTGCCATCTTTACCTTGGGCACAATCATGATGCGCGTCGTCGTGGTTGAAGCTTCTGCGCGTCGCTTTGGCGTCTTCGGCCATGCATTGGTTGCCGGCATGTTGGTCTTGGGCCTTGCCGTTGTCGCTCTTTATAGCCTTCCGAGCAGCGGGGGCTTACTCAAATGAATTTTGTGCCCCGCTCAACAGCCTTAGTCACGCTTAATCTCATCATCACATTTGTGATCGCGGCGATTGGATTCGGCGTGGGCTTTGGCCAAGGCATGCTCGCGCAAGAGGTGATCCTCTACACCATCATCTCCGCAGCGGTTTTGTTCTGGATCTTGAATTATATCGCGGCGATTTATGAAAGTCGCTTCCAGTCCGATAAGCCCACGGACAGTGCGGAGAGTGCCGTCGGCGTCAGTTCGGTATGGCGGAACAATCGCGTGTTGATCATCGCGATGGTTCTGCTTCTCGTCGTCTATTTGATTGTAACAGGCGCCTATCCACCCTTCCGTTCGATTTACAATCTGATCGGCTTTTTGGTTCTGGAAGTCATTCTCGTCTTTGCGTTCAAGGTCTCGAATGTCTTTGTTCATGGACGCAGCGCCTTTATCGGCCTGATCGTATTGTTAGCGCTTGTTGTGATCAGCGCCTTTACAATCAATGGCTTCTTATCGCCCGCCAATATCCGCGCGGTTTTGCTCTTTGCCTCCTTCTTGGGGATTGCTTGTATCGGCCAGACGATGGTGGCTTTGATGGGCGGCCTTGATCTGTCGATCCCATTTTTGATTGGTGCGGCCAATATTCTCCTGCTCTATCTTGTGGGTCTCGGTGTTCCGCCGTGGTTTGCTTTTGTGGCTGTGATTGTTCTGGGCTGCGGCATCGGCTTCCTCAACGGCATTATGAGTTACAAACTGCAGGGCCAAGCGCTGATCATCACTTTGGGTACAGGCTTCACAGTCACGGGTTTGGTGCAGATCATCACGTCGATTGGATCGGCGTTCGCAGGTAACGTTTTTGGTAAGGTGCCAGAGTGGCTCGCCAATCTTGCGGCTATGAATGGCAAATTTTTTGGCTTGGCTGTACCGCCAACCATTCTGCTCTGGATCCTGCTTTCGATTATTGTTGTTCTTGCGCTGCGTTATTCAGCCTATGGGCGCTATGTTTATGCGTTAGGGGGCAATCGACGCTCGGCCAAACTCGTCGGCATCTCCGAACTCAAATATTGGCTCTTGGCCTATATCATCAGCGGTGGGTGTGCCGCGCTCACCGGCGCATTGCTTCTTGGCTGGAGCGGCGGCGGATTCATCGGCGTTGGTGATCCCTATCTTTTCACAACGCTCGCCGCCGTCGTGATTGGCGGCACATCGCTCGCCGGTGGCTATGGTGGTTATGGATTCACCGTCATTGGCGTTCTCGTGCTGCAGGTTCTTAGCTCATTCTTGATCGGCATTGGCCTCAAATATGAGTGGCAACAATTCATTTTCGGCATTCTCATTTTACCGATGGTGGCGCTTTACAGCCGTCAGCCTTCGATCCGTGCTCAGGTGTAGGAAACTGATATGTTCACAACGCTCTTCAATACCAGCGACATCACATCAAGCGCATTAGCGACAGCAACCATGGGCTCGTTTGCAGCGGCGGGGTTGCTGGCCCTCGGTCTCTCATGGGCGGCTGAACGCTGGCGCATCTCCATTGCCTTATGCGCCGTGGCTATGGGACTGTCCGGCCTTTATTACTTGGGCGCCACTGAGGTGTGGATCGCCACGGGACAAGCCTCTGCAGGTCCGCGTTTCGCGACATGGGCGGCTGTTCATCCTTTGCTAGTTGCTGCGGCTTACTTCTTCGCCAATGTAACAGAGCGCGTGCCGCCAGGCGTCTTTTGGCGTGCTACGGTCGCCGCTTTTCTGATGACGCTCTCACGTTATCTCGGTGATGCGCAGATCTTCAATCCAACGCTCGGCGTTCTCCTCTCCATCGCCTTCTGGCTCTACATTCTCGGCGAGATGTATTTCGGTAAGATGAGCGACGTCGTGCGTAAAGCCACGCGCCCCATTCGGCTTGGTTATTTCTGGATCAGACTGATCATGACGATCGGTTGGGCCATCATTCCAATTCTGCATTTCGTCGATGTCGTGATTGGCACAGGTCATGTTGCGCCCATCGTCATTCTTTATACGGCAGCGGATGCCGTCAACCTCATCACTTTGTCGCTGATCTATATCGCGGTCGCCGGCAAGGAACGTTACTAGTTCGGGAAGGAATAGGCTCATGAACATTACCGCAGCAGACGCAATTGCCATTATTATTCTGCTAACGATTCTGATTGCGGTGGGTGTTTACCTACTGCATTGGCTCTATCGCCATTCATCAAAGGATCAGGCCTTTGTCCGCACGGGCTCCGGTGGCGAGAAAGTGGTGATGGGCGGTGGCGCCCTCGTCATTCCGATCATTCATGATATTACCTTGGTCAATATGAATGCCATCCCGATTCAGATTAGACGGGCTGGGGAAACGTCACTTATTACCAAGAACAAAATGCGCATTGATGCTGTTGCCGAGTTCTCGGTGCGCGTCATCCCAACGGAAGACAATGTGTCTCTCGCCGCGCGCACCTTTGGCGGTCAGACCGGATCGCCCGAGCGCGTGAAAGAGGTGGTGCAGAGCCGTTTTGTGGATGCTATGGCCGCAACAGCCGCCATGATGACGATGGATGAGATCCATCAGAACCGCAAAGGCTATATTCAAAGTGTTGCTCAACAAGTAACGACGTCTCTGGCTTCAAATGGACTCGAGCTTGAAAACGCTTCCTTGGTCAGCCTCAATCAATCGGATATTTCAGTCTTCAATCCGGCGAATGCTTTTGATGCGGAAGGTCTCACTCAGCTCACACAGGAAATCGAAGAGCGCCGCAAACTGCGCAACCGTATCGAAAATGAATCGCGGATCGACATCAAACTGAAAGATTATGAAACCGAACAACGCGCGATCGAAATCGACCGTGACCTTGAATTTGCACGGATTGATCAGCAGCGTGATATTGAATCGCGTCGGGCGGCACAGCTTGCCTTGATCGAAGAAGAAAAATCCTCTTCAGCGATTTCAATCAGCCAAGCCAGAATTAAGGCCGAACAGGAAGCCGAACGCATCCGCATCGCCAAAGAAAAACTGGTGAGCGCGGAGCGCATCAACAGCGAAACGGAAATCCGTCTCCTTTCGATTGACCGCAACAAGGACAATGAGGAGCGTTCAATCACCGCGACGAAACTGATCGAGACTTCGCGCATCAATTCCAAGCGCGACATCGATGCGGAGCGTATCGAGAAGGAGCGCGAAATCAGAGAATTTGAGATTAAGTCACGTGAGGCGATCTCCGTCACCGAAGCGAATGCGATGGCGACGATCGACAAGACCAAGCTTGAAAGCGAAAAGATCGTCGAAGCGAGCCGCATCGAAGTCGAAAAGACGATTGAAACGCTTGCGGTTGAGAAGGACAAGCATGTCCGCGTGACTGCTGAGAAGGCCAATGCCGAGAAGGAGAAGGCAGCCATTCTCAAGCGCTATGATGTGGATATTGAGCGCTTGAAGAAGGACGAGGAAATCGTTCACTTCGAGATCACCAAGAACCAGAACATCAAGCTCGCAGAGACAACGGCGTTCCGCAAGATCGAAGATGCCAATATCGCGACTCATCGCGAAGTGGACGAGCTTCGTATTGCTGCGCGTAAATTTGTCGAAAAATTCGAGATCGAGCGCAATAAGGAAGTCGAGATCATCGACAAAGAGCGCCTGATTGCGGTGATCAACAAGTCGATCGAAGAAGCTTACGCGAAGACCGAAGCCGCAGAAGCGCAACGCAAGCTCGCGTCCATCGAAGAGCAAGTGAACACAGCGCGCGAAGTCGAAACGGCCAATCGTACGAAAATCGTCGAAGTGCTTGACGCTGAGACCAAGGCGGAGCGTGAACGCATTCGTGTCACGGTTGCGGCCGCGGCGGCCAAGGATGCGGCTGAACAACGTGCGCTTGCGGAGATTGCGGAAGCCAATGCCGCAGCCGTGCGTTACGAGAAGGAAGCGGAAGGCGCACTTGCTATTAACGCTGCCGAGAACACGCGTAACGATGCGTCACGTCGTAGCGCCATTTACGAAAACCTCGTCAAGAATCTACCGGAGATTATCCGTGAGACGGTCAAGCCGATGGAAAACATCGAGTCGATCAAGATTCTGCAGGTCGATGGCGTGCCCGGCATCAATAGTCCGTCAGAGCGTTCTGGCGGAGCGGGCGGCGTGATCGAAGGCGGCGGTAACGATGGCAATATGACTGACCGTGTCGTCAATTCGGCCATGAAATACCGAACGCAAGTGGCCTTCGTCGACGGGTTGATGAAGGATCTTGGCCTGCCGATCAATCAACTCGGCGCTGCCGGCGGTATGCAGTTCCGTAATTTTGCGGAACCCGAAAAGCCTACTGATGGTTCGGCACCTGCACCGCGCAAAAAGTCGAAAGATGATGACTGAGCGCTTTTGAAGCTGAGGCTAGATCATGACCGATCGCGAAATGACCGACCACGCATTGAAGTCCTTCGACCGACACGCTCTTGTTATGGCGTTATGGCTGGGCTTTGCGTTCGTGGCGGTTACTTTGCTGAAGATTGGTATTGATCACGCGAATTGGTGGGCTTTGAGCTTGGGCTTTGCGTCAGTGCTCAGTGGTTTCATCGCCCATGTTCTCGTCAATATCGTTTTCAAAACGCTCTTCACGCCGAGAGAAGTTGCGTTAGGTCTCTTTGTCTTCGCCATCTGTCTCTTGTGGTTTGGGCTTGCCGTCTTTTTTTATCCGCAACATCGCTTCAGCCTGTTTTTGCCAATCGCCATTGGTTTCGTGGTGCTCACTGCGGCGGTGATCTTCACCATGATTACGTGGCTCGGCGTTCGCGGCGCCTTTGAAAGCTTTGACATCATCCGACGCTTTGGCCCGGAGAAGAAATACTGATGCAAGGGCTTTTGACCATCATTCTGGTTTTGCCTGCGGCCTATGCGCTTTACATGGCCGCGCAGGTGTCGCGGCATGTGACAAACGGATCCGATCATCTCGACGCGGGTTCGACGCTCTCAAACTGGACTTATATTTTTGCAGCAGCAGGCGTGCTTGTCGCAGGACTGGGTCCTTTTGATCATCTGCGCCTCGTCGCAAATTATGGCTTTCAGGCCAATATGCTCTTCTTGTCGCTCGTTTGCATGGGCCTTGCCGGCGCTCTTTTTCAAAAAAGACTTTGGCTTGCCTCGCGGATCCTCGATGCAAAATCTCCGGGCGAAGTTTTTGCGCGTCATTATGATAGTCCCTCCATCCGAATTTACATGCTAGGTGTCACGTTTCTCTTCGCCGTGCCTTTGGCGTCTTATCTTCTGAGTGAAGCGTCGGATCTTTTGGCCTCAGCGAGCTCTGGCGCCATTAGCCGATTGTCTGCCGTTTTTTATATCGGCATATTCACTTTCATTTTCGCGAGCCTCGGTGGTTGGCGCGCGGTTGTCTATGTCACAGCAGCGCTCTCGGTGCTTATGGGTCTGCTTTTGATTTTCATGGGCGGCCTTATCACCACGGCGTTGGGGGATGTCGCGCTGTTCCATGATGGATTGAAAGTGGCGCAGGGTGTTTTGGTTGATGCCATTCCCGGCGTGATACAATTCTCTCCGGGATTGGGGCGCTCACCGGCAGAGGGTGGCTTGTTCACGGCGCTGGCGATTTTGTCTTTTGCTGTATCGGCCGTGGGCATCGCCATCAGCCCGAATTTTTCATTCTTGGGTCTGACAACCAAACCCAGTCGCGGGCTTGCGTTCTCACAAGTTTGGGTCGTGGCCGGCCTTGGCGCGGGCCTTCTTATTGGCTTGGCCCCTTTTATCGCTGCCGAAGTGGAGGGGGGCAAACCAGATGCCTTCCAGGCACTCTTCGCAAAACTTTCTGCCCTTGATGGGATGGCGGGTGCATCCCTCATTCTCATGTTGCTATCGGGCCTCTTGCTGGGCTTGGCCTATTTCGCGATTTCAGGCGCAAATATTTTCACGATGGAAGTGGTCAATCGTTATCTGCTGCCAAAATTGAGCAGCGGCGGACAGCGTTTGTCATCGCGAATCGTTCTCGCCATCACATTCGCCATGATTATTTTCATCAGTGGTTTTGTTCCGGCACTCGGATCAAGCTTCGCGCCGCTCGCTGCCGGAATATCGGTGCAGCTTTTCATGGCCTATCTCGGTCTTTGCTGGATGCCATGGCTGAGCCGCAGCGCCGTGCTTGTGGGGATGTGTTTTGGTGCCTTGGTTGTTTTCTTCACCGAAGCGCCAGGCCTTATTCTCTTCGATAAGCTCTTTGTATCCTTACCATGGGGACGTTGGCCGCTCACGGTTCACTCCGCCGCGTGGGGACTGATGGTCAATATTTTCTTCTGCTTGCTTGTTGCCATCTTTAATCGCAAGGGCACTGAACGCACGCATCGCGATCGACTTCACGATATTTTTGCGCGCGATCACAAGATCGATTTCGGCGGACGCGCGGCGCAAGGTGCCAAATGGTCATTGACGCTTATATGGGCCTTCCTCGCTATTGGTCCCGGTGCCGTTCTTGGTAATAATTTTTTCTCCAAGCCCATCTTCAGCGAAATCGATGTGAAACTTGGCATTCCCTCTTTGTGGGTTTGGGAAATCCTGTTCTGGGTGATCGGCGTGTTTCTGGTGTGGTGGCTTGCCTATCGCACCCAGCTTTCCGTCATTGATACCGAACGTTTGCGCGTTGGAGAACTTGCGGAAGATCCGCGTCTTGTTACAAGCCAGCGTCAGCCGCAGTGGCTCAAGCAGTTGGTTGATCGGCTCTCAACGCGTCCAGCGCAAACATCGAGGGTGCGATGAGCCACGGACCTTTACCCTACCATGCGCGACGTCTCGGCTATTTCTTAGCTGTGTGCGAGCATTCGGGCATTTCCAAAGCGGCTTTGGCGATTGGCGTGGCTCAACCGGCGCTTACGCGACAAATCAAACTGCTTGAACAGGAATTGGATATCCAGTTGTTCCGTCGTTCTGGTCGCAGCGCTGAACCCACTGATGCAGCCTGGCACCTGATGGAACGCATCAAACCGCATATGGCAGCGATTGAACAGGCACTCACGGAGATTCGCGAGGACGCCCATCAGAAGTCTCCTTCAAGAAAAGAGTCGATATGAACTTTACTGACATCAACCCTGATTTCGCAGAAATTCGCGATGGCGTGGCCAAGGTGTGTGCCGCGTTTCCAGGTGAGTATTGGCGTAAATGCGATGCCGGCAAGCTCTATCCCGAAGAGTTTGTTAGTGCGTTAATGAAAGAAGGTTATCTCGCCGCAATGATTCCCGAGAGCTATGGTGGCTCCGGCCTCAATCTTACAGCCGCGTCTGTTATTCTTGAGGAAATTCATCGCCATGGCTGCAATGCGGCCGCCTGTCATGCGCAAATGTATACGATGGGCACGGTGCTTCGCCATGGTAGCGATGAACAAAAGAAAAAATATCTGCCGAAGATCGCTGATGGTTCGCTGCGCCTGCAGGCCTTTGGCGTGACTGAACCAACAAGTGGCACCGACACGCTTGCGCTCAAAACCACGGCAACGCGTGACGGTGATCACTACATCGTCAAGGGACAAAAAATTTGGACATCACGCGCTGCGCAATCGGATTTGATGTTGTTGCTCGCGCGCACGACACCGCGTGACAAGGTCGAAAAGAAAACCGACGGTCTCTCCGTCTTCCTGATTGACCTCAAATCACTTGTTGGCCAAGGCGTAACGATCCGACCCATTCGCGCTATGATCAACCATAACAGCACGGAAGTGTTTTTCGATAATGTTCGTATTCCCGCGAGCACGCTTGTTGGCGAAGAAGGCAAGGGTTTCAAATATATTCTCTCGGGAATGAATGCCGAGCGCATCCTGATTGCTGCCGAATGTATTGGTGATGCCAAGTGGTTCTTGGAAAAGGGGGCTGCCTATGCGAAAGAGCGCGTGATTTTCGGAAATCCGATTGGCAAAAATCAGGGTGTGCAATTCCCGCTTGCGAAAGCCTATGCGCATATGATTGCGGCGGAAGCGATCGTTTATCGTGCCGCAGCGCTTTACGATGACGGAATTGATCCGGGTGTTGAAGCCAATAGTGCGAAGATGCTCGCGGCTGATGCTTCCTGGGAGGCGGCGGAAGCGTGCCTGCAAACCCATGGCGGGTTTGGCTTTGCGGAAGAATATGATGTTGAGCGTAAATTCCGGGAAGCACGGCTTTATCAAGTCGCACCGATCTCGACAAATTTGATCCTGTGTTTCATCGCCGAGCGCGTGCTTGGCTTACCGAAGTCGTACTGATGTCAAGCATTGACCATCTCATTGCTCTTGCGGTGATGCCGGCGAAATCCATTCCGGCAACGGCACGACGCTATGCGACGCTGTCTTTGTTTGACTGGATCATGTGCGGCCGCGCCGGTGCTGAGCAGGATTTGAGCAAGATCATTCGCAAATATGTTTTGGAAGATGCGGGCCGTAAGAGCGCCTCCGTCTTTGGCAGCAAGAGCAAGGTTCCCTCTCGTGCCGCGGCACTCGTCAATGGCACAATCAGTCATGCGCTCGATTATGACGACACGCATTTCGCTCATATTGGTCACACGTCTGTCGGCATCTATCCCGCCGCTCTTGCTGTGGGCGAGGAAGTGAAAGCGAAAGCCTCTGCCATTCGTGATGCTTATCTGCTTGGCGCGGAAGCGGCGTGCCGTATTGGTATGGTGTTGGGTCGCGGACACTATCAAAAAGGTTTTCATCAAACAGCAACAGCCGGGGCTTTCGGGGCAACAATTGCTGCCGGAAGACTTTATCGCCTCAATGAAAAGCAGATGCGTGCCGCACTCAGCCTTGTCGCCACCCGCGCCTCGGGCTTGAAGTCGCAATTCGGCACGATGGGCAAACCATATAACGCGGGCATCTCAGCTTCGAATGGCGTTGAGGCCGCAGCGCTTGCAAAGCGGGGCTTCACATCAGCAGATGATTGCGTAGGCGGCCCACAAGGATTTGTGGAAACACATGCCGATACATTTGATCACGTCACGCCTTGGCAAGATCCACCGCCGCATAAATTCATTTTCGAAGAGGTTCAGTATAAGCTTCACGCCTGCTGCCACGGTACGCATGCGATGATTGAAGCGCTCAAGAAGGCGAATATTTCGGGCGGTGATGTCGAGAGCATTACGGTCACAACCCATCCGCGGTGGTTGAATGTGTGCGATATTAAAGAACCGCGCACCGGGCTTGAAGTGAAGTTCTCTTATGTTCACCTCGCCGCGATGGTCGCTTATGGCATTGATACATCATCGGAGAAGATTTTCACCGATGCTCTGGCCAAGGACAAAAAGCTCATCAATCTCGCAAAGCGCGTGAAGGTTGCGACCGATGAGCGTTATAATGACACGACACAAAGCGTCGTGATCACGTTGAAATCAGGTCGGTCGGAGTCGATCCGGCATGATCTTTCAGACCGTGTGCCGATGCTCGAGCTCGAAGCGGGCTTGCGCAACAAAGCCAAAGGGCTGCTTGGAAAAACTCAGGCTGAAAAACTTTGGACCGGCATTGCCGCGATCGAAAAACTCACTGCGGCGAACCTTTCTAAACTTCTTCATGCATCGCAATCAAAATCAAAGTTAAAGTCCAAATCAAAAGTGGAGTGACGCAATGGCGCAAGACATCAAAAGCTGGGCGAGTAAATTCAAAAGCCTGTCAGACAGCGATCCCGCAATTGCCTCCATGGGCAAATATTACACCTGCACCTATATGTGGGATATGACTGACAGGAAAGTCATCATCGAGATGCATGATGGCAAGGTGAAGCACATCAATACGGACCCGCAGCCTTTGGATCCGTATGACTTTGCCTTGCGCGCGAGTGCTGCATCATGGCGCGAATTTGGCCAGCCTGTGCCGCGGCCCATGTTTCATGGCATTTGGGCAGCAAGCTTCCGCGAGGATCTGAAGATCGAAGGCAATCATTTGATCATGATGCAGAACCTAAGAAATTTCACATTGCAATTCGAGCTGCTGCGTAAATGCGGCGTTCCGGTTTAATTGAGAGGGATTATAAAAATGGCACGTCACTCACCTGTTACCGGACGCTATGTGACCATCGAAGTCGATGGCATGGAATACAAAGTCTTCTATCTTCACAATGGCAAGGGCCAGCCCTTGATCTGTCAGCACACGGCAGGCTGTCACAATCATCAATGGCGCGGACTCTTGGAAGATGAAGAGATCACCAAGCACTATAATGTGATTGCTTATGATTTGCCGCGTCACGGCAAGTCCGATCCCCCGCATAACTACGAATGGTGGACAGAAGAGTACAAGCTCACCAAAGAACATTATGTCAATTTCATCGTGGCTTTGTGCGATGCGTTGGAACTCGACGATCCGATCTTCATGGGTTCAAGTTTCGGCGGCAATGTTGCGTTGCAATTGGCCTTGCGTCGACCAGACCGATTCAAAGCGGTCATCCCGGTTGAAGCAGCCCATTACGCACCGGGCTTCTTCCTTGATTGGTGGCGTCATCCCCACGCCAATGCTGCGCAAGTGTGCGCATCAGGCGTTTGGGATTTGATGGCACCGCAATCACCGGAAATGGATCGCTGGTTGACGTGGCACTATTACACGCAAGGTTCGGAAGCCTTCAAAGGCGACTTGTATTTCTACTCGGTTGATCATGATTTGCGCGAAGAGTTGCGTAACATCGACGGGAAGAAATGCCCGGTTGTCATGATGACGGGCACTTATGATTATTTGACGCCACCCGATGCCACTGAAGACACCGCGCGGCAGATCAAATATGGCGTCTATATCGAGATGACTGATATCGGACACTTCCCCATGAGCGAGAACTATCCCTTGTTCCGCGTCTATCTGAAGGAAGCCCTTCGCATCATCCGCGAAAGGACCGGAGGTTAACCCGTGAAAATCATTGAGTTCGACAAAGATGAACCGGGGTTTGAGAACCCGTCAGCGTCAAAGATGCGCTCAGCATCGAAGACTCCGACGGCCTATCAACCTCATCAAGAGACGAAGCGCGCGGCTTATGCCGCGAGCCCGCTCGTGAGTGAAGTGAAGATTGTCGAGTTTGGTAAAGACGAGACAATCGTCAAGCCACAACCGGCACTGCGGCACAACAAGCCGTCAGTGAATCTTCCCAAAGCCGGTGAGGTGAAGATTGTCGAATTTGGTGATGATGCACCGGGATTCAAACCGCACGTCAAGACAAGGCGCAATGCGTCACCGGACAATGTGTCGGTGTCGGATATCAAGATCGTTGAGTTTGGCAAAAACGAACCGGGGTTTAAGCCTGTCACGGGTTTCAAACCAAAGGAGCCGTTGAAGTCGGGTGTATTTGGAATTGAAGTCCGGCCGGCCTCAGCACTCTCGGCATCGCCGCGCACGACGCGAAGCCCGGTCAATGCCGTTCAACTTTATATGTTTCAGACGGGCACGCTGCGCACCAAGCTCAAATACATCAAGATGAATCAGGGTGATGGTGCCGATTATGAGATTCCGGTGCCGTGGTTTTTCATTAGGCACCCGAAAGGCAATGTGGTGATTGATGGCGGCAATGCAGCAGAAGTTGCACTTGATGCCCGTCGACATTGGGGTCAAGTGATTGATGCCTATTCACCCAAAATGCGTCGTGATGAAAATTGCGTTGACCAGTTGAAGTCGATCGGTGTGCGCGCTGATGAAATCACGCATGTGCTGCAATCGCATTTGCATTTGGATCACACGGGGGCCATCGGCCGTTTTCCGAATGCTACCCACTATGTGCAGCGCATCGAGTATGATTACGCGTTCAATCCTGATTGGTTTTCGGCAGGCGCCTATATCCGCTCTGATTTTGATCGACCGAAATTGAAATGGCAATTTCTCGAAGGCGAAAAAACGGACGATTTCGATCTCTTCGGCGACGGAACAATAAGGATGATTTTTACGCCGGGTCACGCTCCGGGACATCAATCCTTCCTCATCAATCTTCAAAGCACGGGACCGATCTTGCTTTGCATTGATGCGGCATACACGATGGACCATTGGGAAAACCGCGCTCTGCCGGGACTTGTCACATCGTCTGCTGATGCGGCGAAGTCGGTGCAAAAACTACGGGCCATCGCCAATCAAACCGGAGCCTTGGTGGTAACCGGGCATGATCCTGACCATTGGCGCACGTTCAAACACGCGCCCAACTCGTATTACGACTAATGTCATTCATTCATCAAACCACACCGCGCATTCATTTTGGCCTCGGTGCTTTGCAGAAATTGGGTGAGGAGCTGAAACGCTTTTCCAAAGGCCCGGTTTTGGTTGTCACTGATCCTGGCGTTTTGAAAGCGGGTATTGCGGAACAAGCAGTAAAAAACTCGGGGCGAGACTGTATTCTTTTTTCGAATATTGAACCCGATCCCAGCATCGACACCGCATTGGCCTGCGCGAAAGCGGCGCGGGATGCGAAAGCCTCTGTGATCATCGGTGTCGGCGGCGGCTCGGCGATGGATACTGCGAAAGTGGCGTCGATCCTTGCGCATGCCGAGCAACCGATTGCCGAAATGTTTGGCATTGAATTGGTGAAAGACGCAGGTCTGCCGCTGATCTTGATTCCCACTACAGCGGGCACAGGTAGTGAAGTGACGCACATCGCCATTCTCTCGGATGAACAAGAACATTTGAAGAAAGGCATTGTGAGCTCGAAGCTTTTCCCCGCCGTTGCGATTGTTGATCCTGAGCTCACACTGGGTGTGCCAAAATCTGTCACAGCTGCGAGCGGCATGGACGCGCTGCTTCATGCAGTCGAAGCCTTTACCTCGAAGAATGCCAACAGCGTCACGGATACGCTTGCGAAGCGCGCCATGTTTTTGATTGCCAATAATCTTCGAACCGCTTTTGAAGATGGCAAGAATATCGAAGCGCGCAGCGCCATGCTTGAAGGTGCGATGCTCGCCGGAATGGCCTTTGCCAATGCCGGTGTCACTGCGGTTCATGCATTTGCCTATCCCATCGGCGCCGAATTTCATATTCCGCATGGTGTGGCGAACAGCATCATGATGGGCCCTGTCCTGACCTTCAACACGCCGGGTAACCCAAAGAAATTTGCCGAAGCCGGTATCGCGATGGGGTTAGCGGCCAATGCTTCTGCAGAAGACACGATCGCTCTCATGAAGCGGCTCGCGGATGATATTCACATTCCGAAGCATCTGGCTGATTTCGGTGTGCGCGACGAACATATTCCCGGATTGGCAAGTGGCGTCATGAAAGTCACAAGACTCTTGGCGAACAATCCGCGTGAACTCACGCATGAGGACGCGATGCGGCTTTACCGCGAAGTGCTATAATCTGTCGCGACAATAAGAATTGTCTGATCGACACGAATGAAACAACGATAATTAATCGCGAGATGAACTGACATGACGCAATCAACATCGAAATCCCATCAAACAGATCTCCAGCAGGTCGATCACTTCATTGATGGTAAAAAAGTTCCCTCATCAAGCGGCGCCTATATCGACAATATCAATCCCATGACGGGGCAAGTTTCTGTCCGGGTTGCGGCTGGCACTGTGGACGATGTGAATCTCGCGGTTGCGGCAGCCAAACGGGCAAAACGTGATTGGCGCCATTTCTCCAATGTTGAACGTGGACGCCTAATGTTGGCATTGGCGTCTGCCATTCGCGCGAATAAGGATCGTTTGGCGGAACTTGAGCGCGTTGATACAGGGAAGCCTCTTACCCTCGCGCTCGCTGAAATCGACGGCACCGCAAATTATTTTGAATTTTACGGTTCGCTGGTCTATCTCCCCACAGGTGAGGTTCTCGACGTTGCACCGGCGCAGCATGTTTATACAAAGCGTGAGCCCTTCGGTGTTGTCGGTGTCATCACGCCTTGGAACCTACCAATGAATCAGGCCGCGCGCGCCATCGCACCGGCTCTTGTTGCAGGTAATGTTGTCGTCGCAAAACCATCCGAGATCACATCGCAAACAACGGTTGAACTTGCTCGACTCGCGCGTGACGTTGGGTTTCCGAATGGCGTGATCAATGTTGTTCTCGGCACCGGCCCGGTTGTTGGTGAAGCGATCGTGCGTCACAACGACATTCGCAAAGTTGCCTTCACAGGATCTGTCGGTGTCGGTCGTGCCATCGGCCATATTGCTGCTGACCGAATTATTCCACTCACTTTAGAACTCGGAGGTAAATCCGCCAATATTGTGTTCGACGATGCTGATCTTGATTTTGCTGCGACGGAAGCTGTGAAGGGCTTCACACTCAATGCCGGCCAAGTCTGTTCCGCAGGAACACGCTTGTTGGTGCAACGTTCTGTCTATCAGACATTTCTTGAAAAAGTTGCTAAGGCCGCGGAGGCCATTATACCGGGACAAAATCTTGGCCCCATCATCACAGCCGCGCAATTCGAACGTGTACAATCCTATTTCAAAATTGCTGAAGCTGACGGCGCACGCGTTCTGACGGGTGGCAAGATCGCGAAAGTCAAAGATCAGGAAAACGGGTTTTACATCAATCCGACAATTTACAAGGACGTGAATAACTCCATGCGCATCGCGCAAGAGGAAATCTTCGGCCCTGTGCTTGTGGCCATTCCTTTTGACACGGAGGCTGAGGCGATCGAGATTACGAATGACTCGCCCTATGGTCTGATCGGTTCGGTCTGGACACGTGATATTTCAAGGGCAATGCGTGTCGCCGAAGAGATCGAAGCCGGCCAGATCTTCATCAATATCTGGAACACAATGTCAGTCCAAACGCCTTTCGGAGGATATAAACATAGCGGGTATGGACGTGAAAAAGGCATTGAAGCCATTCACCATTATTCGCATAGCAAAACTGTGACTGTGAAAATTTGAAAATTTACCAAAAGTCCGATTGAAACAGTCCGCAATATGTTTTGCAAAATGGCCGAGACGATGCAGCTGAAGAACGATAGGTAGCAGGCGCCCCGTCTATGAGACACGACGACCCGCTTGGTGCCCAAAGGCGCGCGAATAGGGGAACCCATCCGCCAAAACGGGTGTCTAAAATTTCCGCTTGTTTTGTTTAGTAAATTGGGTTTCACTAAACATACCCGTCAATGCCAGACTCAATAAAAACGCATTGAAAAGGGGGTAGGAAACGAATTTCTGCATGGATTTTGCCCAATCTGACGATTTCGGGGCTTGTTTAGGGCTCTGGGCGGGCGAGAATCGGGACGGAGCCGTGTGGAACTAAACCGGGAGACACTCCTCATGAAGAAATTGATTGCAGGCGCAACCGCGCTCGCGGCATCGGCCATGATGGCCATGGCGCCGGTGTCGGCCAATGCCAAGACCATTACGCTATGCTGGGCCGCCTGGGACCCTGCCAACGCGCTCGTGGAATTGTCCAAGGATTACACGGCCAAGTCGGGCGTGGACATGAAATTCGAATTCGTGCCGTGGCCGAATTTCGCCGATCGCATGCTCAACGAATTGAATTCGAAG
>JBJTCD010000027.1:0-2936 GCA_046091665.1 Hyphomicrobiales bacterium | reverse complement strand
GTTAAGGTCACTGTGATGCTCGAAGAGCTACTTGCGCTTGGCTATAGCGGCGCCGATTACGACGCCTGGCCGATTCGGATTGGGGAAGGTGAGCAATTCGGCACGGGCTTTGTCGAGATTAACCCTAATTCCAAGATACCTGCACTCGTCGATCGAAGTGGAGAAAAGCCTGTTGCTGTCTTTGAATCAGCTGCCATATTGTTTTACCTTGCAGAAAAATTTTCAGCATTTCTGCCCTCAGACCACCCCGAGCGCAGCCAGTGTATGTCATGGGTTTTTTGGCAAATGGGAAGTGCTCCGTACCTCGGAGGTGGTTTTGGCCACTTCTACGCTTATGCGCCAAGCAAAATGGAATATCCAATTGACCGATTCACCATGGAGGTGAAGCGTCAGATGGATGTGTTGGATCGTCTACTCAGTGATCGACCATTCATCGTTGGCGAGTCCTACACCATTGCAGATATGGCAATTTGGCCATGGTACGGGCAACTAGTCCTCGGCAGGCTTTACGGTGCTGCGGAGTTTCTTGACGTTGAAAGCTATACGCATTTGCTGCGCTGGGCACGAGACATTGGAGCTCGACCCGCGGTTCAACGAGGTAGGCTTGTCAACAAGCTGACCGGCGACTCGGACACGCAAGTACCCGAGCGGCACAGCGAGGCTGACTTTAAAGGCAAGCGCCTCGATTGAGCAGGGGCCCGCTGGGCCCCCTAGACCCTGAGCTGAAGCCTGTTAGGTCCTCATGCAATTAGCGAGTCAAGATGAATTACCCAGCGATCAGCTTGGTGATTCGCTCTTGATTTGCAGCGATTTTCTTATGGTTTTCAAGAATGCTTTGGCGACGCTCATAGATTGCGTCTGCCTTCCTAAGAAACACCCTCCGCTTGCGCCAGCGTGTACCCAAATTCGGCAGCGCGCCGGTGCAAGTTCTTGACCACACGGTCACGGTACTGCTTCTCGTAGTGGTCAGCACCTGGGTCCTGGTACGCCATGCCAAAGCGCATCGCGTTATAGAACAGCACGGCAATCTTTCTTGCGGTGGCCGTGACGGCTTTGGCCTTACCTATACGTGCGGCCAGCCGTCGATAAAAGGCACCCAGGGCTGTATGAGTCCGCCCCACCGTAACGGCTGCCAGGCGAAGGTGCGCCGTCAGGCGGTTCGTTGTCTTTTTTGTGTGTGCCGACAAGACCTTGCCACCGCTGATCTTGCAACCGGGCGACAGAGTCAGCCACGATGTGAAGTGCTTAGCGCTACGCCATTTGCTCAGGTCTGTCCCGCACTCAGCAATGAGCCTCAGTGCCAGGTAGGGTCCGAGCCCATGAATCTGCGTCAAGTCTCGGCCGGTCAGTTGATAAAGCACCGATCTGACGTCAAAGCTGACATCGTTGGGCTGCTTGGTACGGTGCTTCGCTTTGGGCATAGGTGCCTCAGGGCAGACCTTGTCAACATTCAGAATCGCCAGGGCATGTTCAATTTGGCGATCACATGCTTCGATGCGCTCTTGATAGAAATCGTACAGAGCCAGCGCCTGCGCCAATGTAAAGACGTGTTCTGGCTGATAGTTGCCAACCAAGGCTGCACAGATGGTCTCCAAACTGGCCTTGCAGCGAACATCGCGCATGTTGGCCAGCACCTGCGGATCACGCTGCCCCCCAACAATGGCTCGAACGATCTTCATGCCGGTGACCCCTGTCACGTCGCTGACGACATGGTGCAGCTGCAGGTTCATTAAGGTCAGCGCCTTTTGCATGTGCTGGATGTGCGCAGCAGTGAAGTCAAGGAGTCTCTCACGTTGCCTTAAATAAACCCGCAGTGCTGCGATATCTCGAGCTGGCCGGAAACTGGCGCGCAGCAGCCCACAGGCGTGAAGGCGTTGTAGCCACTGGGCGTCATTGACATCACTTTTTCGCCCGGGCACAGCACGGGCCTCGCGAGCGTTGGCCAGAATCACCTCAAGGCCACGCTCTTCTAGAATCTCGAACACTGGCACCCAATACACACCGGTGGACTCCATCGCAACGGTCTTCACACCCGTGCGCACGAGCCAGTCAGCCATCCGCTGCAGATCCCCGGTAAAGGCCTGGTACGTTTGCACTGGCTCTTCTGCGCAATCTGGGGGCACGGCAACCACATGAAACCGCGAACCGATGTCAATGCCTGCCGCTCGCTCGTGGACAACGGGCAATCCTGGTTGCTTTGTTGTACTTCTTGTCATCTCTTTGCTCCTTCTGGTTAATGCGCACCAGACGGGGACTCGGATCAAATCACTTTCCTAAACGGGGTCACATCAAGTGCCACCACAACTGGGTCCGCAGCTTCCCCTGGACCAGGTTTTTTGACGGGGTCTATGCCTCCAAAAAGCGGTCGGTCACTGTCTGCGCGCTGCCTCAGTATAGAAATAGCCGTGTGTTTCTACCCACATGGGGCGCGGTCTCCAGCGTAGGCAGTTTTTTAGGAAAACCCGAGGTTGGGCCCTAGACCAATCGCCGCTGCTCGTCCCACTCAGCGATTGGTTACCGTGTATTGGAAATTTACCGGTTTTAGAAGCTGGGCCAGATTGATGCGCGAAGAAGTGAGGAGCCGGATGGCCTGGTTGCTTCCATCGAACACTGTGCTTTGCATGCCGACGACTCCCTTCCCCGCGCCACCGAAAGGGCAGCGTCTTTCGCTACTTGACCCGTTACGCGATCGTATAACCTGCTTATGTGCTCAGGGGGGCTTAGCGGGGCATCCCCAGGTTAACCTGCCTGGCTCGACCGTTAATGGACTGCCCATAGGATTGTCGATCATCGGACCACGAGCCAGGCAGGTTAACCTGTGGATGCCCCGCTAAGCCCCCCTGAGCACATAAGCAGGTTATACGATCGCGTAACGGGTCAAGTAGCGAAAGACGCTGCCCTTTCGGTGGCGCGGGGAAGGGCGTCGTCGGCATGCA